>NZ_CP042823.1:1615000-2215000 GCF_008000895.1 Methylobacterium sp. WL1
TTCGGCTCGTGGCTTGAGCCCCGTTACATTTTCGGCGCAGGACCCCTTATTTAGACCAGTGAGCTGTTACGCTTTCTTTAAAGGATGGCTGCTTCTAAGCCAACCTCCTGGTTGTTTTGGGAGTCCCACATCCTTTCCCACTTAGCCACGAATTGGGGGCCTTAGCTGTCGGTCAGGGTTGTTTCCCTCTCCACGACGGACGTTAGCACCCGCCGTGTGTCTCCCGCGCAGTGTTCTCACGTATTCGGAGTTTGGTTGGGTTTGGTACCGCTGTGGGCGGCCCTAGCCCATCCAGTGCTCTACCCGTGAGACATTCACGCGAGGCGCTACCTAAATAGCTTTCGCGGAGAACCAGCTATTTCCGAGTTTGATTGGCCTTTCACCCCCAGCCACACGTCATCCAAGACCTTTTCAACGGGCACTGGTTCGGACCTCCAGTGGGTGTTACCCACCTTCATCCTGCACATGGCTAGATCACTCGGTTTCGGGTCTAAAGCCACGAACTGAACGCCCTGTTCAGACTCGCTTTCGCTGCGCCTCCACCTATCGGCTTAAGCTCGCTCGTAACTTTAAGTCGCTGACCCATTATACAAAAGGTACGCGGTCACTCAGGACAAACCTTGAGCTCCCACTGTTTGTAAGCATCCGGTTTCAGGTGCTGTTTCACTCCCCTCGTCGGGGTGCTTTTCACCTTTCCCTCACGGTACTGGTTCGCTATCGGTCGCTGAGGAGTACTTTAGCTTGAGGGTGGTCCCCATGTTCAGACAGGATTTCACGTGTCCCGCCCTACTCGAGTCCTGTGGTTCGTCCGTCCCGTACGGGGCTGTCACCCATCACGCCGGCCTTTCCAGACCGTTCCGGTAAACTCACCACAGGCACTGGCCTGATCCGCGTTCGCTCGCCACTACTGACGGAGTCTCGTTGATGTCCTTTCCTCCGGGTACTGAGATGTTTCAGTTCCCCGGGTTCGCTTCAAACCCTATTTTATTCAAGGTCTGATACCTTCATTGACCTTTCATCATGCGGACCGGAAGCCAAAACTCCAGGGCCACATGACAAAAAATCGAAGGTGGGTTCCCCATTCGGAAATCCCTGGATCAAAGCTCGTTCGCAGCTCCCCAAGGCTTATCGCAGCGTACCACGTCCTTCATCGCCGCCTCAGCGCCAAGGCATCCACCGAATGCTCTTAAGGCACTTGATCGCTCTCGTGATCGATGTCCGTCGCTGATCCGACAGCCGTAAGGCTGGCCGATCAGCGCGACACGGTCACAAAAGACCAGTGATCGGATCGTTTCCGATCCAATCACCGTATGCTTGCCGAACATGACCGCCAGGGTAGACGCTTTCGCGCCCCAACGGCCACATTCCCTCTTCACGATGTCACTGATGTCTTCGCCAATCGGCGCGATCGACCGAACCCTAAGGTCCTCGTCAATCGTCTGCCGCGGCAAACTTCAATCCAGGCCGGCTCGACGCGCACCCCGATGTGGAGCGGCGGAGCCCGATGGCCCGGAACGAGAAAGAGAAACGAGGACGGCGTCCGTCCCGCAAAATGGGTTCTGACTGAACCCTTGTATCCAATGACCTTCGATGGATGAGCCGGAGCGTGATGCCTGGGCTCACAGCGATCCGGCAGAACCGGACCGCAGATCCAAAAATCCTTAGAAAGGAGGTGATCCAGCCGCAGGTTCCCCTACGGCTACCTTTTGTTACGACTTCACCCCAGTCGCTGACCCTACCGTGGTCGCCTGCCCCTTGCGGTTGGCGCAGCGCCGTCGGGGTAAGACCAACTCCCATGGTGTGACGGGCGGTGTGTACAAGGCCGGGAACGTATTCACCGTGGCATGCTGATCCACGATTACTAGCGATTCCGCCTTCATGCACCCGAGTTGCAGAGTGCAATCCGAACTGAGACGGCTTTTGGGGATTTGCTCCAGGTCGCCCCTTCGCGTCCCACTGTCACCGCCATTGTAGCACGTGTGTAGCCCATCCCGTAAGGGCCATGAGGACTTGACGTCATCCACACCTTCCTCGCGGCTTATCACCGGCAGTCTCCCTAGAGTGCCCAACTGAATGATGGCAACTAAGGACGGGTTGCGCTCGTTGCGGGACTTAACCCAACATCTCACGACACGAGCTGACGACAGCCATGCAGCACCTGTGTGCGCGCCACCGAAGTGGACCCCAAATCTCTCTGGGTAACACGCCATGTCAAAGGATGGTAAGGTTCTGCGCGTTGCTTCGAATTAAACCACATGCTCCACCGCTTGTGCGGGCCCCGTCAATTCCTTTGAGTTTTAATCTTGCGACCGTACTCCCCAGGCGGAATGCTCAAAGCGTTAGCTGCGCTACTGAGGTGCAAGCACCCCAACAGCTGGCATTCATCGTTTACGGCGTGGACTACCAGGGTATCTAATCCTGTTTGCTCCCCACGCTTTCGCGCCTCAGCGTCAGTAATGGTCCAGTTGGCCGCCTTCGCCACCGGTGTTCTTGCGAATATCTACGAATTTCACCTCTACACTCGCAGTTCCACCAACCTCTACCATACTCAAGCGTCCCAGTATCGAAGGCCATTCTGTGGTTGAGCCACAGGCTTTCACCCCGACTTAAAACGCCGCCTACGCGCCCTTTACGCCCAGTGATTCCGAGCAACGCTAGCCCCTTCGTATTACCGCGGCTGCTGGCACGAAGTTAGCCGGGGCTTATTCCTCCGGTACCGTCATTATCGTCCCGGATAAAAGAGCTTTACAACCCTAAGGCCTTCATCACTCACGCGGCATGGCTGGATCAGGCTTGCGCCCATTGTCCAATATTCCCCACTGCTGCCTCCCGTAGGAGTCTGGGCCGTGTCTCAGTCCCAGTGTGGCTGATCATCCTCTCAGACCAGCTACTGATCGTCGCCTTGGTGAGCCGTTACCTCACCAACTAGCTAATCAGACGCGGGCCGATCCTCCGGCAGCAAGCCTTTCCCAAAAAGGGCGTATCCGGTATTAGCTCAAGTTTCCCTGAGTTATTCCGAACCAGAGGGCACGTTCCCACGCGTTACTCACCGTCCGCCGCTGACACCCGAAGGTGCCCGCTCGACTTGCATGTGTTAAGCCTGCCGCCAGCGTTCGCTCTGAGCCAGGATCAAACTCTCACGTTGAAGAGATTGATCAAAGCTGATCACGTCATCTTGACGAAGGCTCACATTGATCCGGGCGTTTCCACCCGAACCGTGTGAGCTTCCAAAAAGCGCATGACAGCTCGCATCCTCTTGACGACCCAACTCACGTCGGGTCCGCAAGGACGAGCGCCGTCCACGCTTCTCTTTCTCGTATTCACTTGTCAAAGAGCGGAACTGACCTGCGCCAGTACCTTGAAGGGACCAGTAAACCACCAGGCTGCCCCGGTCAAGTCCTACTGAAATCTTCGGAAAGTCCGTCCGACCGGCTCGCCGTTGCTTGGGCACCGCGTCGGGAGGCGCCGTATAAGATGCCCCGCATTCCCCTGTCAACAACCCCTTTGCCGGCATTGCGAAGACGGCTCCGGCTTGCGCCGGGCGGCTGGCTCGCGAATCGAACTCGAGGGAGCCACCGACCCGCGATGCGCGGCCCCGGCGACGATTGCGGAAGTAGTGTCGGTTCCCCGGTTCTGCAAGGGCCGGGTTGGGATCCCGTGATCGACGACCGCTTGCATCGACGGCGGCCTGCGCCGCGGCATCGGCGCCGGCGCCGGTCCAGGCAACGCGAGGCCGCTCACGGGGTTGGTGATGCGATGTGAGGGTGTCCATGGCCACGATTGCGATCCTGATCGGTACGCGGGCGGGGGCCCGGCTCCTGGCCGCCACCTCGGGCGGGGAGGCGGCCCTGTCGGCCGAGGCTTCCTGCGGCGGCTGCCCGCGCGGGCGCTGCCGGCTCCGCTCTGGGTCCAATGCGCCGACCCCGGCGTCACCGGCCGCCTGACCGGCTATCTCAGCGAACTGCAGGCCGAGCAGGTCCGCGAACGCGACGCCCGGGTCTGACCGGACGTCCGCTCCGGACGGCCGGATTTCCTTGTCCCGCATCCTGCTCTAACCCGGCGGGCATGACCGACACACGCGATTCAAGCCGGCCCGGGCCCCCGGCCGCCGGCGAGCCCGCCTCCCTCGGCAGGCTCCTGCGCCTGATGGCCGCCCTGCGCGATCCCGAATCCGGCTGCGCCTGGGATGTCCGGCAGACCTTCGCGACCATCGTGCCCTACACGATCGAGGAGGCCTACGAGGTCGCCGACGCGGTGGCGCGGGGCGACCGGGACGACCTGCGCGACGAACTCGGCGACCTTCTGCTCCAGGTGGTGTTCCACGCCCGGATGGCCGAGGAAGAGGGCGCCTTCGCGTTCGACGACGTGGCCCGGGCGATCGGCGACAAGCTGATCCGGCGCCACCCGCATGTGTTCGAGCCGGACGGCGCCCCCCTCCAAGCGGGCTCGGCCCTGCGCGACCCGGCCCAGGTCGAGGCGCAGTGGGCCGCGATCAAGGCACAGGAGCGGGCGACCCGGGATCCGGCCACCGGCGACCCGGATCCCCTCGGCGGCGTTGCCCGTGCCTTGCCGGCCCTGGCCCGGGCGGAAAAGATCTCCCGGCGGGCGGCGTCCTACGGGTTCGACTGGGGCAGCGCCGCGCAGGTGATCGACAAGGTCCGGGAGGAGACCGACGAGGTCGCCGAGGCCCTCGCAGCCGGCGATCCGCAGGCCCTGTCGGAAGAAATCGGCGACCTGCTGTTCTCGGTGGCCAACCTCGCCCGGCATGCCGGGATCGATCCCGAGACCGCGCTGCGCGACGGAACCGCCAAGTTCGAGCGCCGCTTCGCCGCCATGGCGGAGCACCTGACGTCTGCGGGCGGGGCGCTCGGCCGCTCGGATCTCGCCGCCATGGAGGCCGCCTGGCAGGCGGTGAAGCGGGACGAGAAGCGGTAGCGGCCGCGGCTTTCCCCCGCATGGCGCCCCTGGTCCGAGGGCTCGACAGGCGGCGGCCGGCGCTTATCCTTGGCCCATGCGCATCCTCCTTTCCGCCTTCGCCGCCCTCGCCGTCATGGTGTCCCTGCCCCGGGACGCGTGCGCCGAGACCATCGTCCAGGAGCGGTTCGGCTGCCACGCCCCGGAGGTCACCGATCGCCTGTTCAAGCTGGTCATGGCCGGCGAAGAGGTGGCGTTCGGGCAGCTCCTGAAGAGCAGCCTCGCCAGCGGCGAGTGCCGGTCGTGGAAGCTCGGCGAAGCGGTCCGGCTCGAGAACCGGACGGTGACCTACGGGTGCCTCGCCCTGACGAGCGGGCAGGATCGCTGCTACTGGACGCCGCTCAGCGCGATCGAGCCCGCGAAGTGACTTTTTGGGGGGGGCAGCTCGGACCTGTGCCGTGGTACGTGACGGGTACGGTCGGCCCGATTCCAGCCCGATCCGCGCACCCGACAACGGCCGGGGCTGAGCCCCTCGGAAACGCGGATCCCTGGGCCGGCGGAGGAGCGGACTCCCCTCCTCCGCCGCAGCCGCGCTCAGGCCGCCTTCTTCGGGGCCTTGCCTTTTGGAGCCTCGCCTTTCGGAGCCTCGGCGTCGTCGTCCGCCGGGGTGCCCTCGGCATTGATCGTCTCGGCGATCTTGGAGAGCAGCGCGTCGGTCTTCTTCTCCTCCTGTAGGGTCTCGTCGAGCAGCTTGGCGGCCTCCTCGTGGCCGAGCTGGCGGGCCCAGGTCTTGAGGGTGCCGTAGCGGGCGATCTCGTAATGCTCCACCGCCTGGGCGCAGGCGGCCAGCACCGCGTCGGCCGCCGGGCTGTCGGCGAAATCCTCCAGATCCTCCTCCATCTCGGAGGTGATGCCCTGCATCGCCTCGCAGGTCTTGGCGCGGGCGGGCTTGCCGATGATCTCGAACACCTGGGTCAGGCGCTCGACCTGCTGGGCGCTCTCCTCGGCATGGGTCTCGAAGGCCTGGCGCAGCTCCGGGTGCTCGGCCGCCTTGGCGGACTTCTTGAGCGCCTTCACGGATTGCTTCTCGGCGTAATAGACGTCCTTCAGGGTCTCGTAGAAGGCGTCGTGCAGCGTCTTCGGCTTGGCCATGGCTGTCCGTCTCCAGTGCGGGCCGCCGTCTCGGGGACGCGGCTTCCGGACGGGGAACGCCGGTCCGCCCCGTCGTTTCCGGGCGATATCTTCGTTCTGTGGAGGAACTTTTTGGCCGTGCCCTGGCACGCCCGGACCGGCGTCGCCGAGCCGGCGCGTCACGGCCGCGCCCACGCCGCCACAGACGTTCGCCAAGGCGCTTGAAGAAGACGAAGGCTTCGCGCTACACTCTGTGGCCCGGATCTGCAGTCTATGTGATCGAGGCCCGAGTATTGATATCCCGATCGACCTTATGAGTACGTTTGAAAATCGATCGGCCGAGGAGGAATTATGTAGCATAAGCATCGAATTTGGGGGGAAAAATGAGCGCTATAAAGCTATATATGCTCCAGTCCGGCTCGCTGAAGTGCAAGGTTCACAACATCAAGATGAACCAGGGCGACGGTGCGGATTTTGAGATTCCGGTGCCGTTCTTTCTGATCACGCATCCGGCCGGACATACCATCATCGATGGCGGCAACGCGGTGGAGGTCGCCGAAAATCCCCACGCCTATTGGGGCAGCATCGCCGACGTCTACTATCCCGTGCTCCGAAAGGAGGAGGGCTGCGTCGACCAGCTGCGCCGCCTCGGGATCAATCCGGAAGACGTTCGCTACGTCCTTCAATCCCACCTGCACCTCGATCATACGGGCGCGATCGGCCGCTTCCCGAACGCCACGCACATCGTCCAGCGGTCGGAATACGAATATGCGTTCACGCCGGACTGGTTCGCCCGAGGCGGCTATATCCGCGCTGATTTCGACCGGCCCAATCTCAAGTGGCACTTCCTGAACGGGTCAGCCGACGATTATCATGACATCTACGGCGACGGCACGCTGACGACGGTGTTTACCCCGGGGCACGCCCCTGGACATCAATCGGTTCTGGTGCGGTTGCCGGCTTCGAGACCGGTTCTGCTCACGATCGACGCGGCCTACACGCTCGATCACTGGAACCAGAAAGCGCTGCCGGGCTTCCTGGCCTCGGCCGTCGACTGCGTCCGCTCGGTCCAGAAGCTGCACGGCATCGCCAACAAGACGGGGGCCGAGATCGTGACCGGTCACGATCCGGATGCGTGGCCGATGTTCAAGAAGGCCCCCGCCTTCTACGCTTAGCGCATCGTGCCGAAAGGCGGCCGCCGCCTTTCGGAAAAAACGATGCGGATCGATGCGCACCATGCTGGTTCCGAGACCCGGCAGGGTGCGCAACACGATCGTCCTGGGGGCAATCTTCGCCCTTCGGAACGGGGGCTGCGCCCGGCCGCATCCGGCCGTTCAATCGGCCTTCCGGTCCGGACCGGGCTTCCGGGGGGCCTCGGTCGCCGGGCGGCGGGACGTGGCTGGGCCGGCCGACTTGGGTTGCGGGCGCTCCCTGACGCCCTGGCGATTCTTGGTGTCCTGGCGATTCTTGGTCTCCTGGCGGTCCTTGGGACGCAGGCGGTCGAGGACGGCCTCGATGGCGCGCTCGACCGCGGCCTGCTCCGGCAGCGTATCGGCGTGCGGTGTCGTTCGGCCGGCCGCGCGGCGCTTGGTCATGCAGTTCGCCCGTATCGGGGCCGTGCGACGCGATGTTCCAGCGCGTGCGGCGACCGCACCGCAGTCTATCCGCAGTGATCCCGGGATCAAAGCCTGCCGTGAGCCTGCGATCCGTGGATCCTGTGATCACGGTTTCTCGGGGATTGCTCGCCGTCCTGTCCTGGGGGCGCGACGAATGCCGGGCCGCCCGGGGATCGACCGGCCGGCGCCTCAGCGCCGGCGCGCGCCGAACGGCCAGTCGATCAGACCGCCGGCCCACAGCGCCGCCCAGACGAAGACCGGCTGAAACGCCAGCCGGGGTCCGTGGTACCACCAGGAATCCGGGATGCCCTCGACGTGGACGGCCGCGAAGGCGTGCTTCAGGTTGGCCGGGTAGACGCAGACCGCGTAGACGGCGAGCCCGATCGCGGCCGCCCGGCGCAGCGACCGGGTCTGAAGCCCGATCGCCCCGGCGATCTCGCACAGGCCGGTGGCCAGGATCATCAACCGCGGCGCCGGCACCCAGTCCGGCATCAGCGGCAGCATCGCGTCGGCGGCCACGAGGTGGACGATCCCGATCCCGGCATAGACCAGGGCCAGCCCGTAGCGCAGCCGGCGCCGCCAGGCCTCAGTGTCCGGTCCAGTCATCCGACCTTGTCTTCCGTGACGCCGCAGGCGCGGGCGAGTGCGGTTCGGAGCGCCGCCATCAGCCGGGCGACGCCCGGGTGTTCCGCGCTGGCGAAGGCGGTGGCGCCGATGGCGGTCACGGGGGCCAGCAGCCGCAGGGAGTTGGTGACGAACACGGCCTCGGCGCCGAGGAGTTCGGACAGGCTCAGGGAGCCCTCCTCCGGGCGCAATCCGCACGCCCCCGCCAGCCCCAGCACCTCCGCGCGGATGATCCCGGCGAGCACGCCGTCGGCGAGCCGCGGCGTGATCAGCCTGTCGCCGAGCACCGCGAAGACATTGCCGGTGCCCGCGCAGGCGACGCGGCCGCGGGTGTTGCAGAACAGGGATTCGTCGAAGCCCGAAGCGGCGGCTTCGCGGGCGGCCAGCACGGCGTCCAGATACCCTAAGGTCTTCAGCCGGGCGGCGGGCGAGGTGTCGTTGCGGGCGATCCCGGTCGGCCACAGCCGCAGCGGCGCGAAGGCCGCGCTCCTGGCGCTCGGCGCCGCAGTGGCGAACAGGGTCGGATGCGGATCCGGCGGCGGTTTCAGCCCGCGCGGGCCGGAGCCCCGGGTGAGGGTGGTGCGGATCGCCAGCCTGTCCGGGTCTCCCCTACCCTGCCCGGCGAGCGCCCGCATGGCGGCGCGGATCCGGTCCGCCTCGGCGGGGATCCCGAGGGTCTCCGCCCCGGCGACGAGCCGGGCGATATGGGCCTCCTCGAAGGCCACCCGGCCGCCCAGCGCGAGCGCCGTGTCGAACAGGCCGTCGCCGAGCGTCAGGCCCCGATCGGTGTGGTCCAGGGATGCCTGCGTCCCGGGGACGATCGCTCCGTCACGCCACAGCATCGTCGCGCCCGTGCTCGCCCCGCCAAGCGCGGGCCAGTCCTAAAAAATTGGCGAACAGGGCGTGGCCGCCCTCGGTCAGCACCGATTCCGGGTGGAACTGGATGCCGTAGGTCGGGTGGGTCCGGTGCGAGAGCGCCATCACCTCGCCCTCCTGCGAGACCGCGTCGACCGAGAGGTGCTTGTCCATGTCCGGGCCGGGGGTGACCACCAGCGAGTGGTAGCGCCCGACCGGCATCGGCGCGGGCAGTCCGGAGAACAGCCGCTCGCCCCGGTGCGCGATCGGGGTCGCCTGCCCGTGCAGGGGGCGCTGCGCGCGCTCCACCGTGCCGCCGAACGCGGCGCCGATCGCCTGGTGGCCGAGGCAGACCCCGAGGATCGGCACCGCGCCGGACAGGTCGCGGATCGCCGGCAGCGAGATGCCGGCCTCCGCGGGGGTGCAGGGGCCCGGCGACACTACCAGGGCGTCCGGGGCGAGCGCCCGGATGCCGGCGACGTCGACCGCATCGCTGCGCACCACCCGGACCTCTTCGCCCAGCTCCTCCAGGTAGCGGACGACGTTGAAGACGAAGGAATCGTAGTTGTCGAGGACGAGGATCATGCGAAGGCCTCGAACACCCGGGCGGCCTTGGCGAGCGTCTCGTCGTATTCCGGGCCCGGCTCCGACAGCAGGGTCACGCCGCCGCCGGCCTGCAGGACCGCCCGGGTCTCGTCCATGAACACGGTGCGGATCGCGATCGCGGTGTCGAGCGCGCCGTCGAAGCCGATCCGCCCGATGGCGCCGCAATAGAGCTCCCGGGCGTCGCCCTCGATCTCGGTGATGATGTCCATGGCGCGGATCTTCGGGGCGCCGGTGATCGAGCCCCCGGGGAAGGTGCCCTCCAGCAGGTCGAGGGCGTCGAGCCCGTCGCGCAAGGTCCCGGTCACCACCGAGACCAGGTGGTGGACGTTGGCGTAGGTCTCCAGCCCGCACAGGGTGGGTACGGCGACGCTGCCCGGCGCGCAGACCCGGGACAGGTCGTTGCGCAGCAGGTCGACGATCATGACGTTCTCGGCCCGCTCCTTGACCGAGGCCAGGAGCGCCTCGGCGGCGGCCCGGTCGGCCTCCGGGTCGTCGAGCCGGCGGGCGGTGCCCTTGATCGGCCGGGTCTCGACGTGCCGGCCGTCGAGCCGGATGAAGCGCTCCGGGGAGGACGACGCGACGGTCAGCCCGGCCAGTTCCAGATAGGCCCCGAAGGTCGCCGGATTGGTGGCGCGCAGGCGCCGGTAGAGCGCGAACCGGTCGAAGCCCGTCGGCAGGTCGGCACTGAAGCGCTGGGCGATGTTGGCCTGGTAGATATCGCCCGCCCGGATATAGGCGCGGACCTTTTCGACAGCCCCTTCGTAGGTTTGCCGGTCGAAGTTCGAGTGCCACGCGAGGTTTTTTGCAGGTTGGGGCGGTGCCTCCTCGGGCTCGGTCGCAGTGCCGAGCCGGTCGGTGAAGGCGGCGAGCCGCGCCTCGGCGCGGGCCTGCCGGGCGGCCGGCTCGGTCTCGGGAAATCCCGTGGCGACGAGCCGGCACGTCCCGGCGGCGTGGTCGATCACCAGCACCGTGTCGTAGAGGTTGACCGCGATGTCGTCGGTGAGCCCCGCCCGCCGGGCCGGGGCCGCGACCCGCTCCAGCTGCGCGCCGAGATCATACGCGAGATAGCCGATCGCCCCGCCCGGGAACGGGGTGTCCGGATCGGGCTCGATCCGGTAGGGGGCCAGGCAGGCCCGCAGCGCAGCGAACGGGCCGCCCGACACCGGGCGCCCGTCCAGCGTCGCGCGCCCGTCCCGGAACCGGAACCGCGCGAACGGGTCGGCGGCCACGATCGAGTGCCGCCCCAGCGCGTCGTGCCGCATGGCGCTGTCGAGGAAGGCGAGATCCGGCAGGGGCCGCAGCCGGGCGGCCGCCGCGACGGGATCGACGAAGGGGATCTCTCGGGTCCAGATCTCTTGGGTCCACATGACCGGGTTCGGGCTGATGTCCTGAGGGCACGCGCCCCGCACGCTGCCGTTGCACAGGCGATGCCGCGGGGAAAGCGGCAGTTCCGCGCAAGGCCCCGCCCGTCGCGGGCGGTCGGGGTCCGTCCCGGGTTCGGGAGATGGCGGGCCGCACCTGATGTGGGATCTCAGGAGCCGCCGGCAAAGCCCTGCGAACAGCCAAGTTTCGGCGATGTGCCGCACCTCCGGCGCCGAGCCTCCCGCGCGGGGCCGGGTACCCCTGCGGCGGCCGGTCTCGCGCGAGCGCGTCAGAACCGCTATAGGGGCGCGATCCCGAATGCCTGTCCTCGTGCGCCGTGCGACCCGATCCACCGGCCGCACGCGAGGGTGGCGTCCGACCCGTCTTCCGAATGCGACCATGACCGCAACCGCCACGCCCGCCCCCCGGGACGCCGTCCCCGGGGCCGCCCCGAAAATCTCGTTCGTCTCGCTGGGCTGCCCCAAGGCGCTCGTCGATTCCGAGCGGATCCTCACGCACCTGCGCGCCGAGGGCTACGAGCTGGCCCGCCGCCACGACGGGGCGGACGTGGTGATCGTCAACACCTGCGGGTTCCTGGATTCGGCCAAGGCGGAATCGCTCTCGGCGATCGGCGAGGCCATGGCCGAGAACGGCCGGGTGATCGTCACCGGCTGCATGGGCGCGCAGCCGGAAGAGATCCGCGCGAAATACCCGGACCTGCTCGCCGTGACCGGGCCGCAGGCCTACGAATCCGTGGTGGCGGCGGTCCACGAGGCGGTGCCTCCGGCCCACGACCCGTTCCTCGATCTCGTCCCGCCGCAGGGGATCAAGCTCACCCCGCGCCACTACGCCTACCTGAAGATCTCGGAAGGCTGCAGCAACCGCTGCAGCTTCTGCATCATCCCGAGCTTGCGCGGGAATCTCGTCAGCCGCCCGGCCGGTGATGTGCTGCGGGAGGCCGATAAGCTGGTCAAGGCCGGCGTGAAGGAGCTGCTGGTCGTCTCGCAGGATACCAGCGCCTACGGGGTCGACATCCGCTACGCCGAGAGCCCGTGGCGCGACCGGAGCGTGCGGGCGAAGTTCTACGACCTGACCAAGGAGCTCGGCGAGCTCGGGGCCTGGGTGCGGCTGCACTACGTCTACCCCTACCCGCACGTGGACGAGGTCATCCCGCTGATGGCCGAGGGCAAGGTGCTTCCCTACCTCGACATGCCGCTCCAGCACGCCAGCCCCTCCGTGCTCAAGCGGATGCGCCGGCCCGGCAACCAGGAGCGCCAGCTCGACCGGATCCGCAGCTGGCGGCAGACCTGCCCGGACCTCGCGATCCGCTCGACCTTCATCGTCGGCTTCCCGGGTGAGACCGAGGCCGAGTTCGAGGAGCTGCTGGCCTGGCTACAGGAGGCCAGGCTCGAGCGCGTCGGCTGCTTCGAGTACGAGCCCGTGGCCGGCGCTACCGCCAACGCCCTGGGCGACCTCGTGCCGCCGGAGCTGAAGGCCGAGCGCAAGCGCCGGTTCATGGAGACGCAGAACGCGATCTCGCTGCGGCTCCAGCGGGCCAAGGTCGGCAAGCGGCTGGCCATGATCGTCGATTCCGTCGAGGGCGGGATCGCCAAGGGCCGGTCGAAGGCCGACGCCCCCGAGATCGACGGCAACGTCCACGCCGCGTTCCGGCGCCCGGTGCGCTCCGGCGACATCGTCACCGTGAAGATCGACCGGGCCGACGCCTACGACCTCTACGGCACCGTGACCTGATGGCCCCGGATTGCGCGCAATCCCCTGTGCGCCGTCGGATCGGAGCGGTTGACCCGGGCGTCCGGTCCGGCATGTCTGGAACATAGCAGGAACTTCAGCCCGGACCCCGAGGCCGCGATGGATCCGGAGGTCGCGCTCCGCAAGATCATCCATATCGACATGGACGCGTTCTACGCCTCCGTGGAGCAGCGCGACGATCCCGTCCTGCGCGGGCTGCCGCTCGCCGTGGGCGGCTCCCGGGAGCGCGGCGTGGTGATGGCGGCGAGCTACGAGGCGCGGCGGTTCGGCGTGCGCTCGGCCATGCCGTCGGCCACCGCCCGGCGGCTCTGCCCGGACCTGCTGTTCGTCAAGCCGCGCTTCGAGGTCTACCGGGCGGTCTCCGAGGAGATCCGGGCGGTGTTCGCCCGGCACACGCCGGTGATCGAGCCGGTCGCCCTGGACGAGGCCTATCTCGACGTCACCGAGAACCTGCTGGGCCTTCCGACCGCGACCGCGGTCGCCAAGGCGATCCGGGCCGAGATCCTGGAGCGCACCGGCCTCGTCGCCTCGGCCGGGGTCTCGTACAACAAGTTCCTGGCCAAGGTCGCCTCCGACTTCAGGAAGCCCGACGCCCTGTTCGTCATTACCCCGTCCATGGGGCCGGATTTCGTCGCCGCCCTACCGATCGGTCGGTTCCACGGCGTCGGCCCGGTCACCGAAGCGAAGATGAAGCGGCTCGGCATCGAGACCGGGGCCGACCTGCGCGCCTGGGATCCGGACCGCCTGCGCGAGACCTTCGGGTCGGCCGGGGCCTATTACCACGCGGTCGCCCGTGGGCTCGACATGCGGCCGGTCCGCGCCCACCGGGTGCGCAAGTCGATCGGGGCGGAGACCACCTTCTCGGAGGATACGGCCGCCTTCACGATCCTGGCCGAGCGGCTCGCGCCCCTGTTCGACAAGGTCTGGGGCGGGGCCGAGGCCAAGGGGATGCGGGCCCGGACCGTGACCCTGAAGCTGAAGTTCTCGGATTTCGCCCAGGTCACCCGGGCGAGGTCCCTCCCCGCCCCGGTGGCCGATCGGGCCGCCCTGGAGCGGATCGGGCTGGAACTGCTCTCCGGCCTGTTCCCCCTCCGGCGCAGCGCGCGGCTGATCGGGATCGCACTCTCGGGCTTCGAGCAGGGGGAGAAGGAAGAGCCGCTGCAGCTTGGGCTCGGGCTCTGATCCGCCTCGGCCGGTCGATGGAGCGCGGTCGCGTGGGCTGTGCGGCGGCACACGTCAGGTGCGACTTATCAACCACAGATAGGACCGATCCGGTGCGGCCGGCGTTGCCCGCCACCTCACGAAACAAAAGGTCCCGTCCCAATGTCGAAATCGATCTCCCTGGCCCTGGCCACCGCCCTGTTGCTCGGTGTCCCGGTGGGTGCCGCCCGCGCCGACAGCACCGCGTCCTTCGGGGCCGCCAACGCGATCCTGCTGCGGGGCTACAGCGCGAGCCCGCCGCAGCTCTACGTGTCCTCGGGCGGCCCGGGCGCCGGCTTCCTCACCGATGGGACCGCCGTGCCGCAGCGCCCGAAGGCGCCGACCCGCGCCCGCTGACGCCCATGGCCCGGGCCAAGCCGGCCCGGGCTTCTCGGATCAGGCGTCTGGAATCAGGCGCCTTGGATCAGGCGTTCTTGCGCGGGCGGTGGTTCGGGTCGATGCCGCCGTCGGGCTTGGTCTCGTTCTCGACGTCGCCCTCGAAGGTGGAATCCGCCTCCAGATCTTCCGGGTCGGCGCCGGTCATGCCCTTCGAGGTGCCGATCCCGGGATTGCCCTTGAGGTCGGCGTCCGTGGGCGTATCGGTCTTCGGGTGCTTGCCTGACATGCTGGCTCCTGTTGGCTGGTGCCAGTCCAACGCGTCGGGACGGGGGCGGTCGCGCGGTCGCCGTGCGGCGGTTCGCCTCTCGATCCCCCGCCGATCCCCCACGCGCCGACAGCCAGCCGCCGGGATGGCGCGCTACGCGATCTCGGCCGACGCGATCCGGCGCACGCCGGCCGCCTCCATCCGGGCCCAGGCCCGGGCGAGCGAGCCGTCCACGTCGATCCCGCGCACGGCATCCTCCATCACCTGGACCTCGAAGCCCGCGTCGCGGGCATCCAGCGCGCTCCAGAGCACGCAGAAATCGGTCGCGAGGCCGCACAGGACGACGCGGGTGATGCCGCGTTCCGCCAGCGCGCCGGCGAGCCCGGTGCGGGTGATGCGGTCGGCCTCCAGGAACGCCGAATAGCTGTCGACCCGGGGGTCCAGGCCCTTGCGGACCACCAGGCTCGCCCGGTCGGTGGCCAGCCCCGGCGCGAAGCCCGCGCCCAGGCTGCCCTGGACGCAGTGCCGAGGCCACAGCACCTGTGGGCCATAGGGCAGCGCCACGGTCTCGAACGGGGCCCGCCCGGGATGGCTTTCGGCGAAGGATACGTGGTCGGCCGGATGCCAGTCCTGCATCAGCACCACGTGGCGGAAGCGGTGCTGGAGCGCGTTGATCGGCGCGACCACCGCGTCGCCGTCCCGGACGGGGAGGGCCCCGCCCGGCAGGAAATCGACCTGCACGTCGATGACGAGGAGCAGGTCGGCGGCGCCGGGTGTCACGGCAGCATCACGATCGAGCCGGTGGTCTCGCGTCCGGCGAGGTCCCGGTGCACGGTCTGCGCCTCGGCGAGCGGGTAGGTCGCGTTGACGGCGATCTTCACGGCGCCGTCGCCGACCACCTTGAACAGGCGGGCGGCCGCCTCCTCCAGGGTGGCGCGGTTCGACGAGAACGTCGCCAGGGTCGGCCGCGTCACGTAGAGCGAGCCGCGCGGGGCGAGCAGGCCGAGGTCGAGGCCGGTGATCGGCCCGGAGGCCGAGCCGAAGCTCGCCAGCAGGCCCATCGGCGCGAGGCTGTCGAGCGAGCCCATCAGGGTCGCCTGCCCGACGCCGTCATAGACCACCGGCACGCCCTTGCCGCCGGTGATCTCGCGCACCCGCTTGGCGACATCCTCCTCGCGGTACAGGATGACGTGGTCACAGCCGTTCTGCTTGGCCAGTTCGGCCTTCTCGGGGCTGCCGGCGGTGCCGATCACGGTGGCGCCGATCTGCTTGGCCCATTGGCAGGCGATCAGGCCGACGCCGCCGGCGGCCGCGTGCCACAGGATCGTGTCGCCGGGCTTCACCGCGTAGGTCCGGTGCAGCAGGTACTCGGCGGTCAGGCCCTTCAGCATCATGGCGGCGGCGGTCTTCTCGTCGACGCCGTCGGGGATCGGAACGGCCGCCGCGGCCGGGATCACTGCCTCCTCGGCGTAGCAGCCGTCCGGCACCGAGCCGTAGGCCACCCGGTCGCCGGTCTTGATGTTGGAGACCCCCTCGCCCACCGCCGTGACGGTGCCGGCGCCCTCCTTGCCGGGGGTGTAGGGCAGGTGCGGCGACTTGTAGGCGCCGGTGCGGAAGTAGATGTCGATGAAGTTGACGCCGATGGCGGCTTGGCGGACCCGGATCTGCCCGGGGCCCGGCTCGGCCAGGGGCACGTCCTCGAACTTCATCACCTCGGGGCCGCCGTACTCGTAGACCCGGATCGCCTTCGGCATCATCGTACTCCGCTCAAGTCCCGTTGCGCCGGGACGTCGCGGACTCGAGATAACGGAGGCCCCGCCGGAGGCAATTGCTTTTTGCCGTTCGCCCTGCGGTTGCGGCCCGATCTGAAACCCGAAACCCGGAATCCCAATCCTGGATCCGGCCCCCCGCGCAGCCTATCTTGAGGCCGACCACCCTCCGACCGGAAGTCCCGAACAATGTCCGGCACCACCCGCACCAGCGCCGACCTCGACCCGCGCCGCCGCCGCCTGCTGTTCCAGTCCTGGCACCGGGGCATCCGCGAGATGGACCTGATCATGGGCCGCTTCGCCGACGCGGAGATCGGCACCCTGTCGGAGTCGGAACTCACCGAATTCGAGGCGCTGATCGAGGTGCCGGACCGCGACCTGTTCAAGTGGCTCACCGGCGAGGCCGAGACGCCGTCGAACTACGACACCGCGGTCTGGCGCCGCGTGCGGGCGTTCCACCGGCACGACGCACCTATCCACTCCTGACACGAGAGCGCGCGATGGACGAGCCCAAGCCCCCCTACGACCACCCCGCCCGGTCGATCGCGACCGAACTCGTGGTGCGCATCATGTTGGAGATGATGGAGCGCGACGACCCGGCGCTGCGCGCGGAGATCCTGCGGCAGGCGACCAGCCGGGCCGCCGCGATGACCGAGACCATGCCCAACGCCGACTTCTTCCGCGGCCGGGTCGAGGCGGCGCTCGCGGAGCTCGTGGGGCCCGACGCGTAGGGTGGGGCTCAGCGCCCCGTCCCGGCCGCGCGCAACGGTGGCGGCCGATCCTGGTTTCCACCTCCGAGCAGGCCATCGCGCGACGCGTGATGTGGCACGCTCCTGCACGGGCAGCGTTTCTGGGTTCCGGGCTCGCCTGCGGCGCGCTGGAATGACGGCGCTTCGAACCGGTATCGCCCGCTTCCAGAAGGCCCCGTCGCGGCCGGGGTGATCCGGGTCGGCCCTGCGCACGCGCGCGATCTCTATCGTCCGGCGGGGCCGCGCGCTGGGCGCGGTCGCTCACGGCAACCACCGGCCGTGATGCGCCATCGGGCCGGCGCTGAACCAGCGTTCCATCCGCCCGATGCGTGAACAGGATCGCGTCGGCATGCGCCATGGCGGACGCGCCCCCCGATCCACCAGCGCGTCGAAAGTGCCGCGCCCCCGGCAAGAGGGCGCGTCCCCGAAACGCAACCGAATACACGTTCCCTGCTGGAGCGTCGCCGCCATATAGGGCACCGTCAGCCGCCCGAACGCCGGCCGCCGGGATGCTTTATCACGGCGGCTCAATGGGCTAACGCCGGCCCGCGTCAGCCCTCCCAGTACCCGGCGGGATTCCCCGCGAAAGACCCGATGGCCAAGCCCCAGCCGAAATCCTCCCCGAAGCCCCTGCCCCGGCCGCCAAGCCGGCTGCCAAACCACGCAGGCCGCGCGCTTCGCCCTGCCGAAGTCCTCGGCGCTCGCGCAGGTGCTGGACGCGCTCAAGCGCGGCGACAGCCCGGTCCTGGCGAACGCCCCGGAGGGGTTCGACGCGCTCGCGGTGGCCGACCTCGCCCGGGCGCTGGCGCCCACCGTCGACGCCCCCGCGGTGCTGGTCCACGTGGCGCGCGACTCCGGGCGCTCGGCGGCGTTCCAGTCGGCGCTCGGCTTCGTCGCGCCCGAGATGGACGTGATGAACCTGCCGGCCTGGGACTGCCAGCCCTACGACCGGGTCTCGCCGACCACGGCCACCGCCGCCGCCCGGATGACCGCGCTGGCCCGCCTGGCCCGGACCCGCTCGGCCGAGGACCGCCCGCGCATCCTCTGCACCACGGTCAACGCGCTGGTGCAGCGGGTGCCGCCCCGGGGCCACATCGCCAAGGAGGCGTTCTCGGCCGCGATCGGCAACGTCGTGGCGATGGACGACGTGGTCGCCTGGGTCGAGGCCAACGGGTTCCTGCGCACCGGGACGGTGCGGGACACGGGCGAGTACGCGGTGCGCGGCGGCATCCTCGACCTGTCGCCGCCGGGCCTGCCGGTGCCGATCCGCCTCGACTTCTTCGGCGACACGCTGGAATCGATCCGCGCCTTCGATCCCGAGACCCAGCGCACCACCGGCCAGCTGCGCTCGCTCGACCTGATGCCGATGAGCGAGGTCCAGCTCACCACCGAGACGATCCGGCGCTTCCGCCAGGGCTACATCCAGAGCTTCGGCGCGGCGACCCGCGACGACCGGCTCTACGAGACCGTCAGCGAGGGCCGCCGCTATGCCGGCCTCGAGCATTGGATGCCGCTGTTCTACGACGGCCTCGACACGCTGTTCGACTATCTCGGCGGCGTGCCGCTGGTGTTCGATCCGCAGGTCGAGGACGCGGCGGCCGAGCGGATCAGCCTCGTGCAGGATTACTACCAAGCCCGCGAGGGCGCGATGAAGACGCCCCAGTCCGGCGTCGCCCCCTACAAGCCGCTGCCGCCGCGCGCCCTCTACCTGACCCCCAACGAGCTGAAGGAGCGGATCGCCGCCGCCACGGTGGCGCGGCTGACCCCGTTCGCGCAGCCCGAATCCCCCGAGCGCGCGGTCATCGATTGCGGCGCAAAATCCGGAAGAAACTTCGCCCCGGAGCGCGCGAACGAGAGCGCCAGCGTGTTCGACGCGGCGGTGGCCCATATCCGCGACCTCCAGGGATCCGGTCATCACGTGATCCTGGGATCCTGGTCCGACGGCTCCCGCGACCGGCTCTGCGGCGTGCTCACCGACCACGGCCTGAGGAAGCCCGTGGCGATCACCCGCCTGTCGGACGTCTACGCGCTCAAGCGCGGCGCCGATTCCGCCGTGGCGGTCTGGGGCCTGGAGGCGGGCTTCACGGTGGGCGAGCTCGCCGTGGTCTCCGAGGGCGACATCCTGGGCGACCGGCTGGTGCGCCAGAAGCGCAAGGCCAAGCGGCCCCAGGACGTGATCCTGGAGGTGCAGGCGCTGCAGCCCGGCGACCTCGTGGTCCATGCCGACCACGGCATCGGCCGGTTCTCCGGCCTGAAGACGATCCACGCCGCCGGCGCGCCGCACGATTGCCTGGAGCTGAGCTACACCGGCGGCCTGCTGCTGCTGCCGGTGGAGAATATCGAGCTCCTGACCCGCTACGGCTCGGAGGATTCGGAGGTCGCCCTCGACCGGCTCGGCGGCGGCGCCTGGCAGGCCCGCAAGGCCAAGATGAAGCGCCGCATCCTCGAGATGGCGGGCGAGCTGATCAAGGTCGCGGCCCAGCGCTTCGTCCGGAAGGCCCCGGTCCTCAAGGCGCCGGAGGGGCTCTACGGCGAGTTCGCCGCCCGCTTCCCGTTCGAGGAGACCGAGGACCAGGCCAACGCCATCGACGCGGTGCTGGACGACCTCAATGCCGGGCGGCCGATGGACCGGCTGGTCTGCGGCGATGTCGGCTTCGGCAAGACCGAGGTGGCGTTGCGCGGCGCCTTCGCGGCGGCGATCGCCGGCAAGCAGGTGGCGGTGATCGTGCCGACCACCCTGCTCGCCCGCCAGCACTTCCGGACCTTCACCGAGCGCTTCAAGGGCCTGCCGATCCAGATCGCCCAGCTGTCCCGGTTCGTCTCGGCCGGGGACATGAAGCAGACCCGGGCCGGCCTGATCGCCGGCACGGTGGACATCGTGGTCGGCACCCACGCGCTGCTGGCGAAGACCATCGCGTTCAAGGATCTCGGCCTGATCATCGTCGACGAGGAGCAGCATTTCGGCGTCGCCCACAAGGAGCGGCTGAAGGCGCTCCAGGCGGATGTCCACGTGCTGACGCTCTCGGCGACCCCGATCCCGCGCACGCTCCAGCTCGCCATGACCGGCGTGCGCGAGCTGTCGATCATCGCGACGCCCCCGGTGGACCGGCTGGTGGTGCGCACCTTCGTGACCCCGTTCGACCCGCTGACCATCCGGGAGGCGCTGCTGCGCGAGCGCTACCGCGGCGGCCAGTCGTTCTATGTCGTGCCCAGGATCGAAGATCTGGCGGACGTGAAGAAATTCCTCGACGCCGAGATGCCGGAGATCAAGGTCGCGATCGCCCACGGCCAGATGGCGGCGGGACAGCTCGAGGACGTGATGACCGCCTTCTACGAGGGCAAGTTCGACGTGCTGCTCTCGACCACCATCGTCGAATCCGGCCTCGACATCCCCACCGCCAACACGCTGATCGTGCACCGGGCCGACATGTTCGGCCTGGCCCAGCTCTACCAGCTGCGCGGCCGCGTCGGCCGCTCGAAGGCCCGGGCCTACGCGTTGTTCACGACGCCGGCCAACCGCCAGCTCACGACCCAGGCCGAGCAGCGGCTCAAGGTGCTGCAGACCCTCGACACGCTGGGCGCGGGCTTCCAGCTCGCCAGCCACGACCTCGACATCCGCGGCGCCGGCAACCTCCTGGGCGACGCCCAGTCCGGCCACATCAAGGAGGTCGGCTACGAACTCTACCAGCAGATGCTGGAGGACGCGGTCACGGCGCTCAAGGCCGGCATCGAGGACGTGCCCGAGGAGGCGTGGTCGCCGACCATCGCGCTCGGCGCCCCGGTGACCATCCCGGAGACCTATGTCGAGGATCTCGGCGCGCGGCTGTCCCTCTACCGTCGGCTCGCCACCCTCCAGGACGATGCCGAGATGGAGAGCTTCGGGGCCGAGATGATCGACCGGTTCGGGCCTCTGCCGCCGGAGGTGGAGCAGCTTCTCAAGATCGGCACGATCAAGATCCTGTGCCTCAAGGCCAACGTCGAGAAGGTCGAGGCCGGCCCGAAGGGCGTGGTCGTCCACTTCCGGGGCAAATCCTACGCCAACCCGCAGGGTCTGGTGGCGTTCGTGGCCGAGCAGGCCTCCTTCGCCAAGGTGCGGCCCGACATGAGCGTCGTGTTCGTGCGCGAGCTGACCACGATCCCGGCCCGGCTCAAGACCGCCACGGAGGTGCTGCGCAGCCTGGTGAAGATCGCCGAGCGGGTGAAGAAGGCGGCGTGAGGGGCGGGGTGGGGACTAGGGCCCCGCCAACGATCCCCCTCACCGTGAGGTGAGCGTGCAGCGGGCCTCGACGGAGGGCTCCAGCCAGCCCCGCGCTCCCTGGAGCCCTCCTTCGAGGCCTCCGCTGCGCTCCGGCACCTCAGGATGAGGGCGTGGGTGGGAGTGAGCGAACCAGCAGCGTCTGTTAGGCTTTGCGTCCTTCAACAGGACGCATCGGTCCGTGAGCGCCTTCGTGTACATGCTGCGATGCGCGGACGGCAGTTACTATGTCGGCTCTGCCCGTGGTGAGAGCCTCGACAGGCGTCTCAGCGAGCATCAGGCCGGCACCTATGGCGGCTATACGAGCCGCCGCCGGCCCGTCACGCTGGTCTATGCGGGGCATTTCGACCGCATCACGGACGCCATCGCGGCCGAGCGGCGCATCAAGGGCTGGAGCCGGGCCGAGAAGGAGGCGCTGATCCGCGAGGATTGGGAGGCTCTTCAATGGCTCGCCAAGCGACCCGCCGCGCAACACCGCTCCTCCCAACAAACCCCCTCATCCTGAGGTGCCGAAGCGGAGCGGAGGCCTCGAAGGAGCCCTCCAGCCGGCCACGCGATCCCTGCATCCCACCTTCGAAGCCGCTCCGCGGGCGCCTCAGGATGGGTTGGGACCGTCGCGTGTTGCGCCTCCCGCCCATCTCTGCTCTCACCGTCGCGAACCCCAGGAGACGCGTGGATGGCAAACCCGGCGCAGGCCACCGGTGCGTCCGGTCCGGCCAAGTCTGAAACGAACGCCTTCCTGACGCCCCTGTTCACCGACCGGCGGGTCGTGGCGGTGCTGGGGCTGGGCTTCGCGCAGGGCATCCCGTTCCTGCTCGTCTACGCGACGCAGTCGGCGTGGCTCGTCCAGGCCAAGGTGCCGCTGGCGACGATCGGCCTGATGAGCGAGCTGACCATCGCGTACAAGCTCAAGTTCCTCTGGGCGCCGTTCCTCGACCGTCACGATGCGCCCCTGCTCGGGCGCTGGCTCGGGCGGCGGCGGGGCTGGATCGTCGCCACGCAGATCCTGGTGGCGCTGGCGCTCGCCGGGGTGGCGTTCGGCGATCCGGCGCATTGGCTCGGCTGGACGGTGGCGTTCTCCCTGGCGCTCGGGGTGGCGGGCGCGACCCAGGACGTGGTGATCGACGGCTGGCGCATCACCGCGGCGCCGCCCGAGCGGCAGGCGCTGATGTCGTCCTGGTCGGAGATCGGCTACCGGGTCGGCAACCTCGCGGCCGGCGCCGGCGCCCTCTACCTGTCCGACGCCTACGGCTGGCGCACCGCCTACCTGTGCATGGCGGTGCTGCTCGCCCCGGCACGATCGCGGCGCTGCTGGCCCCGAGCCCCCGCCGCGCCGCTGCCGCCCGGCGGCTTCGTCGAGACCGTCTGGGCGCCGATCCGCGACCTGCTGGCCCGCCTCGGGCCCCTGGCGGTGCCGGTGCTGGCGCTGGTGGCGGGCTTCCGGATGCCCGGCTACGTGTCGAGCACCATGGCGATCCCGCTGTTCAAGACGCTGGGCTACACCAACACCGACATCGCCACGGTGACCAAGCTGTTCGGCTTCTGGATCGCGCTGGGCGGCACCTTCCTGGCGAGCGCGATCATCCCGCGGATCGGCATGATGGCGAGCCTGCTGATCGGCACCGTGGTCGCCTCCGCGTCGCATCTCGCGCTGGCCTACCTCGCCTGGCACGGCGGCCATGGCGGGGCGGCGTTCTGGACCTTCGCGGTGACGGTCGGGATCGACGGCTTCGCCTACGCCTTCGCGTCGATCGTGCTGATCACCTACATGTCCCGGCTCGCGGCCACCGAGCACGCGGCCAGCCAGTACGCCCTGTTGACCTCGCTCTGCGCCCTGCCGGGCAGCCTGCTCGCCGGGCTGTCGGGATTCGTCATCGAGCAGACCGGCTTCACGTGGTTCTTCATCGGCACCTCGCTGATCGGCGTGCCGGTGGCGCTGCTGTGCCTCCTGGTGGCGCGCCGCCACGGGCCCATGGAGGCGCCGGCCGGGTGACGGCCCGCGGACGCGTGCGCGATCTCCACAGTCTTCGCGCGCCGGCGATCGGTTTTCGGGGCGCGTGTCCGGTGTTCCGCACGCCGTCCGAGCGTGTTCCAGGGCGGTGCGTCCGACGCCGCCGGCTCTTTAGCCAAGATTAACCACGCCGAGGCCTAATGGGCTGGACGGTTGATGTCCTCCCCAGACGGGCAGCCCAGGCCACGTGCGCGGAAAAAGCCTCCGCGGGCGAACGGCGACGGCTGCCATACGGGGAAGCGCGTACGCGAGTTCCCGCATGGCCCAGGTTGCGTATTCCCGACCCGCGTACCGCGACGCGGCCCCTCTCCTGGCCTCCGTGCCGGCGCCCTACCCGCGCCTCGTCTATGAGGCGGCCTACGCGCCCCCGGGCCGTGCCCCCTACCCGAGCGCCATGCGGCGCGCCCGCCGCCGCGCCCGGCTGACGGCGCTGATCTCGCTGGCCGCCCTGTCCATGGCCGGCTGGACCGTGCTGACCCTGCCGCACGGCCTGCCGACCACTTGGTCGACCGCTTGGCCAACCACCCGGAGCGAGACCACCCCGGCCACCGAGGCACAGCCCGCCCCCGCATCCCGGCCCGCGCCGCGGCCGAGCATCGCCTGGATGCTCGATCCCAGCCCGGCGCTCGGCTCCGGCGCCGCCACCGCTTTCGGGGCGCCGCCCCCGGCCGCGTCCTTCCAGGTCGCGGTGGCCGAGCCGTCCCCGGCGGTCCGGGAGATCGCCCAGAAGGTCGCCCGCAAGGTGGTCCAGGCCCGGATGGCATCGGCAGAGCCGGCCCCGATTCCCGTCGTTCAGGCCCCGATCACGCAGGCCGCCGCCGCGCCGTCCAGGCGCCGGTCCGGATCGCCGCCGCCGAGCCGACGCCCGCCGCCCGCGTGCCCAATCTCGTCCCCTTGCCGGTCGCCCGGCCGTCCGAATTGCGGCGCCCGGCCGCGGTGGCCCCTGGCGCCCCGGGTGGCGGCCCGCGCCCTGCCCGCACCCGCGACGTGTTCCGCGCCGCCATGGCGGAGGAGCCGTCCTTCCTCGAGACGCTGTTCGGCGTCGGCGCCGCCGCACCCCGCGCGGAGTCGCGTCAGGCGCTCGCCTATGCCAGCCCGGACGCCCTGCCGCAGGAGGCGCCGCGCACCCGGATCAGCGCCGCCCCGGACTCGGTCGCCGGCACCGCCGTCTACGACATCACCGCCCGCACCGTGACCCTCCCCTCCGGCGATGTGCTGGAGGCCCATTCCGGCCTCGGCGAGGCCATGGACGACCCGCGCTACGTCCACCTGCGCATGCGCGGCTCGACGCCCCCCGGCACCTACGACCTGACCGAGCGCGAGCGCCTGTTCCACGGGGTCCGGGCGATCCGCCTCAACCCGGTCGGCGGCAGCGCCGCGATCCACGGCCGCGACGGCCTGCTCGCCCACACCTACATGCTGCGCCAGCCTGGCGCCTCGAACGGCTGCGTCTCGTTCCGCGACTACAACCGCTTCCTGCAGGCGTTCCTGCGGGGCGAGGTCCGCCGCCTCGTGGTGGTGGCCGGCAAGAGCGGCGATTTCTTCGGCAGCCGGGTCGGCATGGCCGACCGCCCGGGCCGGCGGGGCTGACGCGCGCACGTCGTAGCGGGGATCGCGGGCCGGTCTCCCGATCGCACCACGGCCGGGAACGGCTCCGGGCGGCTGCCCCGAAAGTCGGAGGGGGCTTGGACGGCCAGCGCCTTTACGCGCCGCCCCAAGCCTGCCTTAACGGGCCAGACGCCAAGCCCGTTACAAGAGGCCCATCATGAAACTGCCCCGCCGCTTCTTCCAGCCCCTCGCCACCGGCGCGCCGGCCCCGTTCCGCGAGCTGCCGGTGCGGCTGGAGCGGATGATCCACTTCGTCCCGCCCCACAACGACAAGGTCCGCGCCCGGGTGCCCGAGCTCGCCGGCACCGTCGACGTGGTGCTGGGCAACCTGGAGGACGCGGTCCCGGCCGACCAGAAGGAGGCCGCCCGCAAGGGCTTCGTCGCCATGGCGCAGGCGACCGACTTCGCCGCCACCGGCACCGGCCTCTGGACCCGGATCAACGCCCTCAACTCGCCCTGGATCTTGGACGACCTGTTCACCATCGTCGCCGAGGTGGGATCCAAGCTCGACGTCGTGATGGTGCCCAAGGTCGAGGGGCCGTGGGACATCCACTACGTCGACCAGCTGCTCGCCCAGCTCGAGGCCCGGCACGGGGTGACCAAGCCGATCCTGATCCACGCGATCCTGGAGACCGCCGAGGGCGTGGCCAACGTCGACGCCATCGCGTCCGCCTCGCCGCGGATGCACGGTATGAGCCTCGGCCCGGCCGATCTGGCGGCGTCGCGCGGCATGAAGACCACCCGGGTCGGCGGCGGCCACCCGGATTACCGGGTGCTCAGCGATCCCGCGGGCGACGCGCCCCGGGCCACCGCCCAGCAGGACCTGTGGCACTACACCATCGCCAAGATGGTCGATGCCTGCATGGCCAACGGCATCAAGGCGTTCTACGGCCCGTTCGGCGACTTCTCCGACGGCGATGCCTGCGAGGCGCAGTTCCGCAACGCCTTCCTGATGGGCTGCGCCGGCGCCTGGACGCTGCACCCGAGCCAGGTGACGATCGCCAAGCGGGTCTTCGCCCCCGACCCCGCCGAGGTGGCGTTCGCGGCCCGCATCGTCGCGGCCATGCCCGACGGCACCGGCGCCGTGATGCTCGACGGCAAGATGCAGGACGACGCCACCTGGAAGCAGGCCAAGGTCATCGTGGACCTGGCCAAGCTGGTCGCCGCGAAGGATCCGGAGCTGGCGGCGGTGTACCAGCTGGGGTAGCCCCCTCACCCCCCGAACCGCGCCCGATAATCCTGCGGCGTCGCCGCCACGTGCCGCAGGAAGCTGCGCCGCAGGGTCTCCTCGGAGCCGAAGCCGCAGGTCCGGGCGATGCGCTTCACCGGCTGCGCGGTCTCGGCCAGCGCCCGCCGGGCCGCCTCGATCCGCAGGCGCTCCACGGCCCTGGCCGGGGTGAGGCCGGTCGCCTCCCGGTAGTGCCGGCTCAGGCTGCGTTCGCTCATCCCGGCGGCCTCCGCCAGGGCCGGGAGCGACAGGTCCCCCGACAGGTTTTGGGCGATGAAGGCGTGCAGGGCGGCGAAGCGGTCCTCCCCGGCCTGCAGGGCCAAGGCCGCGCTGAACTGCGCCTGCCCGCCGGGGCGCTTCAGGAACATCACGAGGTGGCGCGCCACCGCCAGGGCGAGGTCGCGGCCGAGATCGGCCTCGACCAGGGCCAGCGCCAGGTCGATCCCCGCGGTGACGCCCGCGGAGGTCCAGACCGGGCCGTCCTGCACGAAGATTGGGTCGGGCTCGACCCGGGCCAGCGGATAGCGCCGGGCCAGGGCACCGCAATGCTTCCAGTGGGTCACGGCCCGCCGCCCGTCCAAAAGCCCGGCGGCCCCGAGCAAAAAAGCCCCGGTGCAGACCGAGGCGACCCGGCGCGCCCGCCCGGCCCGGTCCCGCGCCCAGGCCACCAGCGCCGGGTCGGCGCAGGCCGCCGTGACGCCGGGCCCGCCCGCGACGATCAGGGTGTCCACCGGCGCGCCGCGCTCCGGCAGCGGCTCGGCCACCAGCCGCAGGCCGGCCGAGGCGGTGAGCGCCCCGTCGTCGGCCGCGATCACCCGCGGCGCGTAGGGCGCAAGCCCGCCGCTCAGGTCGTTCGCGGTGGCGAAGACCTGGAGCGGCCCGGCGACGTCGAGCAGTTGCACCGCCGGGAAGGCCAGCAGCTCCACGGGGCGCGGGGTATCTGGCGAGAAACGAGGGGTCTTTGGCATCTCGGCCAGACCGTGGCGCGGTAAGGTCTCCCTGTCCAGCACGGAGGCCCGCATGATTCCCCCCGAGACCCACCTGCAGATCGGTTCGCTCCTGTTCGAGGGGCTCGACCAGATCGACCTCACCGGGCCGTTCGAGGTCCTGTCGCGGATCCCCAATGCGACCTACCGGATCTACGGGCCGAGCCTGGACCCGGTGCGCGACGTGCGCGGCCTCCGGATCACCCCCGACGCCACCCTGGCGCAGGCGCCGCGCCTCGACGTGCTGCACATCCCCGGCGGCCAGGGCCAGGAGGCGCTGATGCGCGACGCCGCCGTGCTCGGCTGGATCCGCAGCCAGGCCTCGGGCGCCTCCCACGTCTTCTCGGTCTGCACCGGCGCGCTGCTGCTCGGGGCGGCGGGTCTGCTGGTCGGGCGGCGGGCCACGACCTACTGGAACGCGGTCCACCTGCTGCCCTGGTTCGGCGCGGAGGCGGTGGACGCGCGGGTGGTGATCGACCCCGATGCCGACGGCCGCACCTGGCTGTTCGCCGCCGGGGTCACCGCGGGGATCGACGGCGCGCTGCAACTCGCGGCCGCGCTGCGCGGCGACGATGCCGCGCGGCTGATCCAGCTCGGCATGCAATACGCCCCGGAGCCGCCCTTCGACAGCGGCACGCCGCGCAGCGCCCCGCCGGCGATCCTGGCGCAGGCCCGGGAGGCGGCGGCCGGGATCACCGCCCGGCGCGAGGCCACCGCCCGGGCGATCGCGGCCGAGCTCGGCATTTCGGATCCCGAGATCCACGACTTGCCAAATCGCACGCCGGTCACCGGGAGATGACGCCGGCCCGGTGACACGACTCGGCATCGGTCCTATCTGTCCGCTCTGGGCGGGCAGAGTCATGACGGACGTAACACTGAGAACCGCGAAGTTCGCGATCGGCGCCGTGGTGCGTCACAGGATCTACCCGTTCCGGGGTATCGTGTTCGACGTCGACCCGGTGTTCGACAACACCGAGGAATGGTGGCTGGCGATCCCCGAGGATGTCCGGCCGCGCAAGGACCAGCCGTTCTACCACCTGCTCGCCGAGAACGCCGAGACCGAGTACGTCGCCTACGTGTCGGAGCAGAACCTCCTGCCCGACACCTCCGGCGAGGCGCTGCGCCACGCCGGCATCGCCGAGATGTTCGAGCGCGACGCCGTGGGCGGCTACCGCGTGCGCGACCGCGTCCGGAACTGATTTTTTCGAAGGTCTTCGAAGGAACCGGCCGGCACGCCGTGCCCGGCCCCGGACCCGTGGGGTCCGGTCGGTTGAGGCTGTGCTTCTCAGGTCCGGGCTCGGAAGCCTTTGGCGGAGCCCGGACGCTTGGCGCCGGCGATCGCGCATGAAAAAGGGGCCGGCCCTCGCGGTCCGGCCCCCGATCTCAATCCGCCGGGGCGTTACTTCGCGGCCGGAGCGGGCGCGGCGCCGGCCGCCGGCGCGGCGTTGCCCTGCTGCTCGAGCTTCTTACGCATGTCCTCGGAGCGCTTCTCCAGCTCCGACTGCAGCTTCTTCTGCTGCTCTTCCAGGACCTTCGGGTCGATGGCCGGGCCGTCGAAGGCCTTGCCGAAGCCGGCCAGCGGCACCGCGAAGGTGACTTCGCGCTGGGTCTGGTTCTGGACCGAGACGTTGAGGGTCGTGCCCTTCTTCATCGCGGCGACGACGCCGGCATCGACGCCGCCCGCCTCGGCGAAGCAGCCGTTCGGGAAGCAGACCGCGAAGCGGCCCGGGGTCGCGGCCTGGCCGTCGACGTTGAAGCGGATGCCCGGCTGCAGCAGCAGGCCGAGCGGCAGGAGGTAGCGCACCACGCGGACTTCCTGCTTCTGCGCGGCGTTCTTCATCTCGTAGACGGCCACCGCCAGCACGGGCTGGCCCTGGTCGGACACGAAATCGCGCGTCGTGTAGCAGATGTCGGTGCCGGAGCCCTGGTCCTTGCCGCAGACCTTGGTCCAGTCGGCCTGGCTCGGCTCGGACTTCACGGTCACGATCTGGGGACCGGCCTGCGCGGCGCCGCCGGCGGGGTGTTGGCGGCCGGGGTGTTCGGCGCGGTGGGGGCGGGCGCGGTCGGCGCGGGGCCGCGGGCTTCTTCGCCTGGGACAGCGCCGGGCGGCCGCGAGGCCGAGGCCCGCAAGGCCGAGGAGGGCGGCGCGTGCCAGCGTCGCGGGGCGGGTGAAGGACATCGGCTCTGACCCCTTTGAAGAAACGTGGTGTGGCTTGCGGAATGCGGAGCCGGCCTGACGGGCTGGTCCGCCGGACCGCCCGGGCACGCACCGCCGTGGCGTGCCTCCCGGGGCTCCGGATGAATCGGTCCGACCATCGGGCGAGGATGGGCGCCTCATGCGCGCATCGCCCGCCCCAGCGACCGGGCGGCCTGCCTGTCCCCTCCGAATGAGGCGAAGGCATGACACCACGGCATCGAGCGCCCTCGGAGCGCGTCGTGCCGCAGCGGCCTCCGATAGGCTCCTGCCTCCCCGGCCGCAAGCGCGACGTTGGCCGTGCCCGCGTGCACGGCCCCCACGCGCCACCGTGATCCGGACGTGTGGCGCGGCGACAGCCTCGCCCAAGGGCTGGCGACAGCCTCGCCCAAGGGCTGGCGACAGCCTCGCCCAAGCGAGCCGGTTTCAAGTGAGCGCATCTTAGGCGCGGGTTAACCATGGCCGGCCGACCATGCGGATGGATCTGCGGTTTGAGCGGGGGGCGGATTGAGCGCGTTCGCGGTGGCGGAGAGGACGGCCGACGCCGCGCCGGACGCGTCCGCGCGGTCCGGCGGGCTGTCCGCCAGCCTGTTCGCGGCGGCTCGGTCCGGCCCGCAGCGCACGGCCCTGCGTGATTCGGGGGACCGGGCGGCGTGGTGCGGGCGCCCGCCGATCACCTGGACCTACGCGGCGGCGGCGGAGATCGTCGGCCGGCTCGCGCGCGGGATCGGCGCCTGGCGGCTGCCCGCGGGCAGCCGGGTCGGCCTGTGGTTCTCCGGCGGCGCCGAATCGGCCCTCGCCCATCTGGCCGTCGAGGCGGCCGGCCACCTGCCCTGCCGATGCCCGCCCTCTGGGATGCCGGGCAGCTCTCGGCCGGGATCGCGTCCGCCGGCCTGGTCGCGGTGCTGACGGAGGGCCGCCGCGGTGCGCGCCGTCCGGCCGAGGACCTCGCCCAGGCGGCCATGGGCCATTTCGGCCTGCGCTACCTCGCCGCCTTCGGGCCCGGCGTCCCGGACGGCGTGATCAGCCTCGACGCGATGGCTCTGGAGCGCGGGATCGTCGAGCCGGTCGCGAGCCGCGGCCTCGTGACCTTCGCGGCGGCCGACCCGACCCGGCCGGTCTACCGCAGCGCGGCAGCGCTCGCCGCGGCGATCGACGTCCACCTCGACGTGCTGCCGGTGACGGCGGACGAGCGGATCCTGACGCTCCTGCCGGCCCACGACCTGCGCGGGCTGGTCACCGGCCTCGGCGCGGCGCTGGCGGCCGGGGCCAGCCTCGAGACCGTGATTCCCTTCGACGAGGCGGGGTTCCGGGCCGGCCTGATGCGGCCGGTGCCGACGCGCCTCGTGGTGCCGTCCCTGATCGAGGCGGCGCTCGCCGCCCTGCCCCTGCCCTGGACCGTGCGCGCCCTCCACGTGGTCCACCGGGCGCCCACGCACCTGATCCCGGGCCCCGTCGCCGAATCGGCCGGCCCGCGCCGCCTCGATTCGCTGGTGTTCGACGAAGACGTAGTCCTCACGCGACCGGGCGGCCGCGACCTCGCCGCGACACTGGCCCATCCGGAGCGGGCGCCCCTGCCCCGGGCGCTCCTCGATCTCGCATTCCTCGATCGCGGCCCGGTTTATCGGGGCCTGGTTTATCGCGGCTTGGCCTGCGCGGCGGCGCCCCTCCCCCGCGGCGGCGTACCCGACCTGGACCCCCAGGATTGGCGGAACTCGGGCTACCGACCGGTCTCGGCCGGCGGGACCGTGACCGGGGTCGAGACCGCCTGACCGGCGGACGGCATTCGGTTCATCCAGCGCTCAGGCACGACGGATAATCTCGCACGCGCACACAACCGGACGGATCCGATCCGCTTCTTCGCGGGTTTCGCTTCGGATTGTGGTTCTGGCTATCTTCCCAAGCCACGCTTCATGAGGTACCGCTCAAGCCTATGGGTGCGCTGCAACAAGTGCTCGTGGTCGATGACGGTGTTCGCGCCGTGGACCGGTCCCTTTCGGGCGAGCTGGCCAACCTCGGCTACGCGAGCGTCACCGCCTCGATGGAGGCGGCGGACGATGTCCTGGCCGTGATCGCCCGCCCCGCGGCGGTGCTGCTCCAGGCCCCGACCCGTCGGGACCCGGCCTATGCCCGCCGCGCAGCACGCCTGCGCGCACAACTGCGGGACCGCGGCATCCCGGTCCTCCTGATCGGCGACGCGGCCGAGGGCCGGGCCGGCGGCCCGGTCGACCTCGCCACCCGTCTCGGCGCCTACGTGGCCGCCCAGCCCGATCTCTAAGCGCTAAGTTTTCGTTCAAAGCTCCGCCGCCCTAGCGGGTGCCGCGAGGCAACCTCAGGCCGCGCGCCCTCCCGGAGTGCAGCGCAGCACTGGGTCGCTGCGCTGCGCGCCATGACGGCCTTGGACGATCTGCCCGGACGATCGTGTCCGATTCGGCCAAGGGCCCACGGCGCTTCATCGGCGGCGATTGGAAGCGCGCTCAGCGCGCGCCGCGCATCAGTTCCGGCGCGCCGAGCCGCGGCAGCACGCCCTCGCGCATCACGATCCGCCGGAGCGGACCGAGATGCGACATCGCCAGCAGTCCCAGGCCCCGCAGCGCGTCGACCGGAACGAGGTCGGTGAGCAGGCTTCGGTTCAGGAGGTCGACCGCGGCCGTGCGGGCCGCCGCGTCGAGGCGGCGGCGGCTCCGGGCGTAGCCGTCGAGCACCGGCCGGCCGCCGGGGTCGCGGCCGTCCTGGGAGGCGGCGACCAGCAGGTCGCGCAGGGCGGCCGCGTCGCGCAGGCCGAGGTTCAGCCCCTGTGCGCCGATCGGCGGAAGACGTGGGCCGCCTCGCCGACGAGCGCCAGGCGCTGCGCCACCGGGCTCGACACGGACAGGCCGCGCATCGGCACGAGGCCCCGGGGCCGTCGATCCGCATCGCGCCGAGCATCGCCCGGGCCTGGCGCTCCACCGCTTGGCCCAGGGCGGCGTCGTCCAGGGCCGCGAGGCGCCGCGCGGCGCACTCCGCGGTGACCCAGACGAGGCTCGACCGGTGGCCGCCCGGCAGCGGCACCAGGGTGAACGGGCCGGAGCGGGTGTGGAACTCGGTGGAGACGTCCCGGTGCGGGCGGTCATGCGCCAGGATCGTGGTGATGGCGCTCTGCGGATAGGTCCAGTCGCGCACGCGCACGCCGCTGGCGGCCCGGAAGTGGGGAGCGCGCCCCGTCGGCGCCCACCACCAGACGCGCCGCGACCGTGCCGCCATCCGCCAGGGTCAGGCGCGAGACCGCCTCGCCGGGGCGGCGCCGGCCGCATCCGCCTCGACCAGGGTGAGATTCTCTTGGGCGCGGGCCCGGATGCGCAGGCTCTCGACCAGGCGGGCGCTCTCGACGTTCCACCCGAAGGCGTCCAGCCCGATCTCGGCGGCCTGGAAGCGCACCGGCGGCGGCCGGAACAGGCTGCCGGTGTCGTCGATGATCTGCAGGGTGCAGAGCGGGCTGGCCTGCGGCGCCACCGCCTCCCAGGCGCCCAGCGCCTCCAGGAAGCGCACCGACCCGTCCAGCAGCGCCACGGTGCGCCCGTCCGCCACGGGAGCGTGCCGGCCGACCAGGGCGGTCCGGATGCCGGCCTGGGCGCTCGCCAGCGCGGCGGCGAGCCCCGCGGCTCCCGCGCCCACCACGGCGACGTCGAACGTTGCGCCTTCGGCCTTGTTGCCCTGCACGATTCCTCGCCCGTTACCGATCCGGTCGCCCGCTCCTGCTCCTATCTGAGTTTTCCGGCATCCCTGCCAAGTCCGATCTGCGGAGGCCACAAAGCCGCAGCCCGGAGCCGAGCAATGGCCTCGCGCCTCGGCCTCCCCTCGCCGTCCGAGCGCGCCGTTTCACCCGAGGAACGCCGACAGCTCCGAGAACACCTCCTCGGGCCGCTCCTCTTGCAAGGTATGCCCGCAATCGAGCGCCCGGCCCGAGACGGCTGTGGCCTTCTCGCGCCAGGTCTCCAGCACGTCGTAGGTCTGGCCGACCACGCCCCGCGCACCCCAGAGGGCGAGCAGCGGCGCCGTGATCCGCGCCCCCGAATCGGCCGCGTCGTGCTCCAGGTCGATGCCTGCCGCCGCCCGGTAATCCTCGCAGATCGCGTGGCGGCAGGCCGGGTCACTGTAGCAGCGCAGGTATTCCGAAAAGAGGTCCGGCGGGGTCGAGCCGGGGGTCTTGGACTGGCCCTCGATGTGGTGGCGCAGGAAGTATTCCGGGTCCGCGCCGATCAGGGTTTCGGGAAGCGGATGCGGCTGGATGAAGAAGAACCACCAGAAATAGCGCGTCGCGAAGGCCTTGTCGGTGCGGGCGTACATCGTCGCCGTGGGGGCGATGTCGAACAGGGCCAGGCGCTCGACCCGCTCCGGATGGTCCAGGGCCAGGCGGTGGGCGACGCGGCCGCCGCGGTCGTGGCCGACCACAGCGAACCGGTCGTGGCCGAGCGCCCGCATCACCGCCACCGCGTCCGCCGCCATGGCGCGCTTGGCGTAGGCGGCGTGGCGCTCGCCGCCCGGGGGCTTGTCCGAATCGCCGTAGCCACGCAGGTCCATCGCCACGATGGTGCGGCGCTCGGCCAGGCGCGGGGCGACGTGCAGCCAGGTCGACAGCGTCTGCGGGTGGCCGTGCAGCAGCAGCACCGGCGGCCCCGAGCCGGCCGAGCGCGCGTGGATCGTCACGCCGGGTGCGGTCTCGATCCGGTGCCGGTCGAAGCCCGGCAGAAAATCCGTCGTCATGCGGGTGGGTCGCCTCCGTGTCGCGAACGCGTGTGCCGTGAGTCCAGGTGCCATGCGCCCGTGCCTTGCGCCGCACTGGCGCGCCGGGATGCACCGGATGATAAGGCGGCTCCGGCACGATGTCCGCCGAGCCACCATGACAGATGCACGCGCCTCTCAGGACGCCGCCCCCCGGGATGCGGCCGTGAACGACCCCGACGCCGCGGAGGCGCCGGAGGGCGTCCGCGCGCCGCTGCTGCGTCCGAGCATCCTCGATCCCCTGTTCGCCCCGGCCCGCGCCCTGCCGGGCGTCGGCCCCAAGATGGCGCCGCTGATCGAGAAGCTGCTCGGCACGCCTGAGCGGGAGGCCCGGATCGTGGACCTGCTGTTCCACCTGCCCCAGGGCGGCGTCCCGCGCCGGCTGATGGGCTCGGTCAGCGAGGCGCCCGTGGGCGAGCCGGTGACCGTCGGGGTCACCGTGGTGGCCCACCGTCCGGCCCAGATCGGATCGGGCAAGCGCCCGCACCGGGTGCTGGTGGAGGATTCCACCGGCGACATCTCCCTGGTGTTCTTCGGCATGCCCCGCGCCCGGGTGGAGAAGATGCTGCCGCTGGGTGCGCATCGCTACATCACCGGCCGGATCGACCTGTGGGACGGCACCCGCCAGATGGTCCACCCGTCCCGCATCGTGGACGAGGCGGGCCTGGCCGAGCTGCCCGCCGTCGAGCCGATCTATGGCGCCACGGAGGGGCTGACGTCCCGGGCGATCAACAAGCTCGCGGTGGCGGCCCTGGATCGCCTGCCGACCCTGCCCGAATGGCAGGATCCGGCCTGGCTGGAGAAGAACCGCCTGCCCGCCTTCGCGGATGCGCTCCGCGTGGAGCACCGCCCCGACGAACCGCTGCCGAAGGCCGAGGATCCGCTCCAGCCGCCGCCGGCCACCCCCGCACGGCGGCGGCTGTCCTACGACGAATTGCTCGCCTCGCAGCTGGCGCTCGCCCTGATGCGGGCCCGCCAGCGGCGCAAGGCCGGCCGGGTCAACGCCGGCGACGGGGCGCTGAGCGGGCGCATCCGGGCCGCCCTGCCCTTCGCGCTCACCGGCGCCCAGGCCCGGGCGGTGGCGGAGATCCGCGAGGATCTCGCCGCCCCGCGCCGGATGCTGCGCCTGCTCCAGGGCGATGTCGGCTCGGGCAAGACCGCGGTGGCCCTGCTCGCCCTGGCCTCGGCCGTCGAGGCCGGGCGGCAGGCCGCCCTGATGGCGCCCACGGAGATCCTGGCCCGGCAGCATTTCGAACGGCTCCAGCCGCTGGCCGGCTCCCTGCGGCTGCGCCTGATGACCGGCCGCGACCGGGCGGCCGAGCGCAAGAGCACGCTCGCCGCCCTCGCGGCGGGCGAGATCGACATCCTGGTCGGCACCCACGCGTTGTTCCAGGAGGCGGTGACGTTCCGGGACCTCGGTCTCGCCGTCGTGGATGAGCAGCACCGGTTCGGCGTGCACCAGCGCCTGGCGCTCGGCGCCAAGGGCGAGGCGGTGGACTTCCTGGTCATGACCGCGACGCCGATCCCGCGCACGCTGGCGCTGACCTTCTTCGGCGACATGGACGTCTCGGTCCTCGACGAGAAGCCCGCCGGCCGCCAGCCGATCCGCACTATCACCCTGCCGACCGAGCGGATCGACGAGGTCGTGGCGGGGCTCGCCCGGGCGATCGCCACGGGGGAGCGGGTCTACTGGATCTGCCCGCTCGTGGAGGAATCCGAGTTCATCGACCTCGCCGCCGCGGCCGAGCGCTTCGACGACCTGAAACAGCATTTCGGCGACGCGGTCGGGCTGATCCACGGCAAGATGCCGGGGCCCGAGAAGGACGCCGCCATGGCCCGGTTCGCCGCCGGGGACACCAAGGTCCTGGTCTCGACCACGGTGGTGGAGGTCGGGGTCGACGTGCCCGAGGCGACCATCATGGTGATCGAGCATGCCGAGCGGTTCGGCCTGGCGCAGCTGCACCAGCTCCGGGGCCGGGTCGGGCGCGGCTCCAAGGCGTCGTCCTGTTTGCTGCTCTACCGCGGGCCGCTCGGGCAGGTGGCGCGGGCCCGGCTCGAGATGATGCGCGACAGCGAGGACGGCTTCCGCATCGCCGAGGCCGACCTGAAGCTGCGCGGCGAGGGCGAGGTGCTCGGCACCCGCCAGTCGGGCCTCGCCGCGTTCCGGCTGGCCCGGCTCGAGAGCGACGGCGACCTGCTCGTGGCCGCCCGGGACGACGCCCGGATGATCGTCGAGCGCGATCCCGGCCTGAAGAGCCCGCGCGGCCAGGCGCTGCGGGTGCTGCTCTACCTGTTCGAGCGCGATGCCGCGATCCGGTTGATCGGGGCCGGTTGATCGGGGCCGGCTGAACGGCCCGGGTGGGACGTGGCATTCCTGAACGGCGCGTTCAGGAATGCTCGCCGTTCAGGAAAGCGCCACCTCGCCCTCTGTGCCCGGGAACAAACCGCACGAAGCCGCCTGCTGATGCACGCGGAACACGTCTTGCGAAAAAGATCTTTGTTTGAGAAGGACTTGTGCTGAGCAGTAGGCGCTCCGGGGCCGGCCTCTCGGCGGCGGGAGAGCGCGTAGGCATGCGCCTTGACCTTGCATCAGCCACAATCGTCCCTTAACTGTAGATGAACGAATGGCCCGGTAAGCCGGGACATCACGGACGAATCTGGAGGACGGACATGTCGAACGGACTGTTCCAAAACCTGCCGGGCTCCCACGAGATGGCCGGTATCCAAGCCCTGCCGACCGAGCCCTGGTTGCTGCCGATCTCGGACGGTGCCGTCGCAGCGGTGACGAAGACGTCGGAGGATCTGCAGGCTGCCGTGCGGCGGGCCGCGCGTCCGTTCTGGCTCGCTGCCAACGGGATCTGCATCGCGCTGGGCCTGGCCCTGACCATCCAGTGCGCCACCGGTTGGACCCCTACTCCGACCCGCAGCGCCGTGACGGTCGCTCAGGCCACCCCGCCGACCATCGCGCCGCAGACGGCTTCGCTGCAGCGCTGAGCCGCCCGATCCCAGGGTGAGTGACGGATTTCAGGGCCGGCCCGCGCGCGGGGCGGCCCTTTCCGTTGGGCCTCACGCGTCCTGCGGCTCCCGGTGAGCCGCCGGGTCGCCCGCCTGCTGCGCCGTCCGCAGGGACGCCGCCATGGCATGAAGCCGCCCCTGCGGGTCCTCCGGCTGGATCACGCCCGCCGACATCACCAGCTTGGCCGCGTCGTCGACGCTGATATGCAGTTCCACCACCGCCGAGCGCGGCAGGTAGAAGAAAAAGCCCGTGGTCGGGTTGGGCGCGCAGGGCAGGAACACCCCGACCATCTCGTCGGCGCCGGCGGCGTTCCGGGCCTGCAGCGCGCCCTCGACCTCCGGGGAGGCCGGAGCCGACAGGAACACCACCGACCACGTGCCCTTCACCGGGAACTCGACCAGGCCGACCGTGCGGAACGAGGTGCCGTTGGCCGAGAACAGGGTCTCGAAGATCTGGCGCAGGCCCTTGTACAGGCCGGAGATCACCGGGGTGCGGGCCAGCAGCACCTCGCCGAACTCGATCACCGAGCGGCCGACCAGGTTCGCCGTGAGGAAGCCCAGCAGTGTCACCGCCAGGAACGCGATGACGAGGCCGAGGCCGGGGATCGAGAACGGCAGGTAATGGTCCGGCAGGTAGTTCGCCGGCACCAGCGGCTTCACGAAGGAATCGATCAGCGCGATGAACCACCACGTGATGTAGGCGGTGATCGCCAGCGGTCCGGCCACGATGATGCCGGTGAGGAAATAGGTGCGCAGCCGCCCCCGCGCGCTGACGCGCGTCTTCGGGGTGGCGGGGCCGGGCGCGGATGCGTCGGTCTCGGGAGCCTGAATCGGCGGGGAACTCGGCGCCACGGGTGCCCTCTCGGCCGCTCGACCTGCGGCGATCCTGCCTGGGGGCGATCGGTCCCCCGAAGGCACAGGTAGCGGCTGCGCTTGTCCGCCTCAAGGGCGATAGCCGCATGCGGCCTCGCCGCCTGACCGTCCGGTGGCCGAGCCATGACCGAAATTTCACGCAACGGCCGCCCCCGGCAGGCGGTTGTTCCGGCAGTCCCGACGGCGCGCTGAAGACGACCGACACCGGCCGCCGACGCCCACCGGGCCAGACCGGAATCCTGATATGACCAGACTGAAGACGCTGGCGGCTGCCCTGGCCGCATCGACCCTGCTCGCCGGCGCGGCCGCGGCCGCCGACCAAGCCGCGCAGCCGGACCGCGCGGCACCGCACGTGACCGGCGCGCAGCAGAAGCAGGCCGCCGCGGAGGCCGGCAAGCTGTCGACCGACGGCATCGACGCCTATCGCGACGTCCACCTGGCGCGGCTCGCGATCTACGAGGCGAAGCCCGAGCAGGCGCGGATGTTCGTCAGTCACGCCCAATCCGCACTGGAGAAGGCCAAGACCGACTCCACCGCCTTCACGAAGGCCGAAGCTGACCTCAAGCCGCCGTCCGGCATGCGCACGACGGCCACGATGGCAGGGGGCGCCCCGGCGGGCGACGCCGCGATGGGGCAAGCGAGCGCCAAGGACACGCCGCCGGCGAAGGCCGGGACCCCGCGCGCGACCGAGTCGGTCACGTGGTTGCCGGTCGACGCGCAACTGGTCCTGGCCGACGACTTCGTAGCCCGCACCAAGGATCAGTCCACCGCGATCGACGAAGCCAACCACAAACTGCGGGCCGGAGATCGAACCGGCGCGGTCGACCGGCTCAAGCTTGCCGGCGTCGATGTCGATTTCACCATGGCGGTGGTGCCGCTGGTCAAGACCACCCAGGACGTCGATCAGGCCGCCAAGCTGATCGCCGACGGCCAGTACTACCAGGCCAACGTCGCGCTGAAGCAGGTCGAGGACGGCGTGCGCTTCGATACGATCGACGCGACTACGGTGCCGAAGGCGGCTGCCGCGCCCAAGCCGGAGGCCGGACACACCACGGTCAGCACCGCCAAGCCGGCCGCGCAGTGAGGCGGGGCGGCGGGCTACGGGTCCGCCGCTCCAACCCCGCCGCTACCGCCGGGTCCCGGATTCGGGACGTCGGATGGCGGAGTCCGGCATCGCGTCCCGGGGATCACCGCGCCGCGATGCCGGATCACGGCGCCCGCCAGGCGGTGCGCCTCGACGGCGGCGGCCTCCGGGGCCAGCCCGGCGATGCGCGCCGCGAGGGTAGCCGGCCGCGAAGCTGTCGCCCGCGGCCGTCGTGTCGACCACCCGGTCCACCGGGCCGGCCGGTACGCTCACGTCCGACGTCCCGTGCAGCACCCGGGCCACCGGGACCGGGCCGTCCGTGGTCTTGAGCACGATCTCGGCACGGGAGCGGTGGCGCAGCACCTCCTCTTCTCCGGCCTCTCCGAACAGCCAGTCCAGGTCCTCGACCGAGGCGAAGATCAGGTCTGCCTGCGCCAGGCCGGCGCGGAACGCCGCCCGGGCCACCTCCCAGTCCGGCCAGCCGCGGGGCCGGTAATTGGTGTCGAACGCGACCCGCCCGCCCCGGGCGCGCAGGGCCGCCAGGGTTTCGGCCAAGGCGGCGCGGCCGGCCTCGCCGTAGAGCGACAGGCTGATCCCGGAGACGTAGACGAGGTCGTCCGCCTCCAGGGCGGCGCGCGTCTCGGCGGCGCCCGGCTCCGAGAACAGGTCCCGGGCGGCGGCGCTGTCGCGCCAGTAATGGAAGCTGCGTTCGCCCGCGTCGTCGGTGCGGATGATGTAGAGCCCCGGCATCCGGCCCGGCAGGCGGCGGACCCGCTCGAGGCCGATACCCTCGTGGCCCCAGGCGTCCACCATCGCGTCGCTCCAGGGATCATCCCCCAGGGCGGTGACGTAATCCACCGTCACGCCGAGGCGGGCGAGGTAGAGGGCGGTGTTGAGCGTGTCGCCGCCGAAACCGCGGACCAGGCTCCCGTCCGGCCGCTCCGACAACTCGACCATGCACTCGCCGACGCAGGCGACCCTCATGCGGTTTCTCCCTGTGCGGAGCCTCGACGGGCCCGGTGGAGGACCGGCCCCGTCCGGCCTGGCCTGTCAATCGCGCGGCCGCCTCGCGGACGCGAACCCGTTTCGCAATAACGCCCATCGACCCGATCCCGCATCCGGTTTGGGAGCGTCGCACGCCGTCGTCCAGTGCATGTTCCTGGGTGGGCGGGGCAGAGACCGTATCGGTGTGATGAAAATCTGCGTCGAACGATATCGAGAAGATAAATTTCGGTACGACGACAACGCAAGCGGACATCGTTCGCGGTCTCGGGAGGAAACGTATCGATTGTATTCAAATTTAGTTCGTAACAGGCGTTTGTTTCTGTCATGGCTCAATCACGGTACCATTTGATGCGGAGAGACCTTTGAATAAACGACTGTAATATGGATGGGGTAAATTTTAATGATCTTGAATGATTGATGCCGTCACTGAAGCATAGCCGATCTACCGGACGAGCAGGGTGAATCGGCGGGAGAATCTGTATATCCTATGCGGGTCGATACCGTGTCGAAGCCGGACGGCATCGATTTGTATAGGGATGCGTTCAAGTCTGATGGAGGACAGCGGGGGCAAATCGCACGTGCCCGGAGACCGGGGACACGGCTTTGTGCGCGCGTCGGAAGCCCCGTGCGCGCGACCTCTGGCGCAATGGCTGGTCTCGAACGACAGCCTGCGGCCGGCTCGGCCCGATACGGAAGGGTCTAACACGACGGCGTCCACGCATAGATCCGAGAGGGATTGAGATGTTTCACTCCGCCCTCAGCGCGCTGACGTTTTCGTCCGGGGAATTCCTGACGCTCACCGAGAGTCGGGGGTTGAGCGGAGCCTGGAGCTGGGTGCTCGCGGGTGGCGAGCAGATCTGGTCGCCGGGGTTCTTCCGCCTGCTCGGCCTCGTCCCCAATGCCGCCAAGGCGCATTACGATCTGCTCCTGGATTTGGTCCATCCGGAGGATCGACACCGGCTGCCGACGCTCGGCGATGTCCGGCAGGGCCATGTTCCCCGCGAGACGATCGTCCGGGTGATTCGCCCGAACGGGACGCTCCGCATCCTCTCGCTGATGATGGAGGCGCGCTTCTCCGGGGACGGAAGGCCCGTGGCCGTGAACGGCACGGCCCTCGATGTCACCGACCGCGAGCAGCGGGTGCTGATGCGCCAGACGGAGCGGCGGCGGCGGGGGGCCCTGTATCTCATGGAGCGCATCGCGTGCTTCTCGCTCGGGCTCGATCGCCGCTTCGAGTTCCCCTCCGAGGTGGCGCAGGTGCACGGGGTCTCGCACGAGGAGATCTGCATCAATCCCTACGTCATGATCGTTCCCGAAGAGCGGGCGGCCTTTCAGGACGCGGCCGTGGCGCAGATCGAGCGGCGGCAGTTCTTCCAAGGCACGGTCCACGAGCGCCTCGCCAACGGCGAGCTCTGGCATTTCAAGATCATCACGGTCCCGGTCCAGGATCCGGACGGCACCTATCTCGGCCGCTGTGGGCTGAAGCACCCGGTCCGCAGTCCCATGCCGATCTCGGCGGCTGTGGGTGAGGGGCTCGATCAGTGCGTGACCGGCCACCATCTGCGCGCCGCGCGCGCCCTGCTCGACTGGTCGATGATGGACCTGGCCCAGGCCAGCGGCCTGTCGCATTCCACCGTCCGCCGCCTGGAGGAGGGCAGCGAGCATCGGGGAAGCCGATCGCGCCTTCAGGCCGTCGCGTCGCTGCGTCGATCCGGCATCCGGTTCATCCCGATGGATGACGGCACGCTGGCAGTGGGCAGGCGCTGAACGGTTCGGGAATGGACCCGCCATAAGAGCCGGCCCGCCCTCGGCCGCCCGGACGGCCGCGCCCGCTGGGCGCGCGGCGGCCGGCGAGCGAGCTGGATCTGCGCCGGAGGCACCCGCATGCCAGTCGGTGCGAGCCCCGGCATCGCGGCGCTCAAGGTGCGCGTCCCGTGCAACCGGTCCGGTCGGCCCGAACCGGGGCCCGGTCCGCGTCGGGACGCGCACGCTTGAGTCAGGCGACCTTGTGGCCGAGCTGGATCGCCTTGGCGATCTGCGAGCGCCGCTCGGCGTAGCTCGGGGCGACCATCGGGTAGTCGGCGGGCAGGCCGAACTTGGCGCGGTAGCGCTCGGGGGTGAGGCCGTGGGCGGTGAGGTGCCGCTTAAGCGTCTTGTAGGGACGGCCGTCGATGAAGCTGATCAGGCCGTCCTGGCCGATCGAGGCCTCGATCTGCGCCGCCGTCGGGCCGGTCCACACCGAGGTCGAGCCGGCGGTGCTGCCCTGAAGCACCGAGATGGCCGTGTGCACCTGATCGATCAGAACCGGCAGTTCCCCAACACCGACGGCGTTCCGCGATACATAAGCAGCGACCAGTGAAGCCGTGCACTTGATCAAGTCGTAGTTCGGTTCCGGCAGTTTTTCGTGCAGTTCGATAGTCGTCATGTTCCCCTCGCTTCAGGTTGCCGCGGCGTTACAAGTCCGGCTGGGAGGGATACGGATAAGTTTGCCGGATCGTCCCGTGCGGACTTCTACGCGACTGCTGATGCTCCGCCAGAATTGGCGACTAACAATACGAAACTGCGGCAAATTGTCTAGGGTTTACCTTGGATAGTCTTTGAACATAATTTGTCCTACAAATCCAACACGAGGTTGCTCGTTCTTTGGATCCAGACAGATAATGTTCAGTCGCACGGGCCGATGCAGTCCAAGTCAGCGTCGATGGCTACCTGGGGTGGCCCAAAAAGCTCACCTGCTCGTCGCTGCAGGGAATTACGCGCATTGCGCGAAGTGCGGCGACATCAGTGCCAGGATTAGATCTTCGGTTCAAATGTCGATCTATGACGTGATGAAACATGAATGGCCCTACCGGGATCGATTTTTACTTGTGCGCAGTGCGTAGCGTAGCTTCGATGAAATAGAGTAACTAAAGTCATCCGGGGTTGCTTGGCGTTTCTGGTGTGTTGAATGCGGTGTGATCATTTGGATCGAGGCAAGATTTAAGACCTGAGTTTTTCAATGAAGAAATTGATAGTGGCCGCTCTTATGGAGACGGTCCTGTTGAATAAAGCCTATTCAGCAGATTTCGCGACCACACCGGTCGTCGAATCGGGCGGCCGTCCCGTACCCGCATGGGCTGGGTTCTATGGCGGCCTGTTCGCGGGATACGGGGTCCTGGACAGCGCGACGCGGTTCGACTGCATCGGACCGACGGGGCGGCGCTGCGCGGCCGGCTGCCCGATCATCCAGACCCGGAAGGGAGCGGATGGTGCCTTCATCGCGGGTGGCGAGGTCGGCTACAACAGGCTGTTCGGGGCGCACCTGCTCATCGGCGGCGCGGCGGATTACCAGTTCACCCGCCTCTGGGATTACGGATCCCGCGAAGGGACTTTTCCGGCCGTCGGCGGCGGCGCCTTTCGCTTCAGCACCGCGCATGCCGGGCAGCGGCTGGACGACCTCGCGACGCTGCGCGGGAAGGTGGGCCTCGCCGCCGGCCGGACGCTGGCCTACGCCACCGGCGGCCTCGCGGTCGGCAACGTTCGCATCGATACGACGCAAAGCTTCCTGAGCAATCGTGATTTCGACGCTCGTCGGGGGGAGGTCCGCCTCGGCTACGTGGTCGGCGGCGGCCTCGAATATGCGTTCAGCGCGCATCTCTCCGCCAAGATCGAGGGCCTCTATTACGATCTCGGGCACCGCGTGATTTTCGACGACACCACCCGGTATCGCTTCGGCACCCGGGCGACCACGGACGGCATCCTGACCCGGGTCGGCCTCAATTACCGGTTCGGCGCCGGGCTCCCGGTCCTGCCGCCCGCAGGCCCCCGTGCAGGGTCTGGGATCTGGGATTTCGAAGGCGGCCTGCGCTACTTCTACAGTTCCGGCGGCCCCCGCTATACGCTCGGATCCGACCGGAGGCCGGGACAGGTCAATTCCCGCCTGACCTACCAGAGCACCGATGCCCATGCGGGCGAGAGCTTCGTCCGGGTCGACCACAACCCGACCGGCCTGTTCGCCAAGGGCTTCCTCGGTTCGGGCGTCGTCACCTCCGGTCGCCTCTACGACGAGGATTTTCCGCCGGCCTTAAGTCCCTACACGAAGACCCTCTCGCGGATTAAGGACGGCGACATCGGCTATGGCGTCGTCGATCTCGGCTACACGGCGCTCCGCCGGGACGGCTTCAGCCTGGGCGGGTTCGTCGGCTACCAGTACGACGCCGAACTGGCCAACGGCTATGGCTGCAGCCAGGTGGCTGGAGGCACCATTTGCGCGCGCCGCCCCGTTCCGACCGACATCAACGTCCTGAGCGAGAACTTGCGCTGGAACGCGCTTCGGATCGGCCTCATCGGCGCGGCGCGGTTCGATCGGTTCAAGCTGAGCCTGGAGGGCGCCTATCTGCCCGTCTCCGCCGTGACCGGCGTCGATCGCCACTGGCTCCGGCCCGACATCAACCCGCTTCCGCAAAAAGGGCACGGGGATGGCTACTTCGCGGAGGGTATCCTCTCGTACGACCTGAGGCCGGCCGTCAGCGTCGGTGTCGGCGGCCGCTACTGGCGGATGCAGACCGGTTCGGGCCGTATCAGGTTCCCGTTCTCCCCGGGCAGCCCGACCAAGTTCGAGACCGACCGGTACGGCGCCTTCGCCCAGATCGCCTACAAGCTGTCGGATCTGGGGCTCGGGGGATTGGACGGCCCGCCGGTTCGCGTCCGCAAAGACTGATCTGCGCGGGGTCGAGGTTCGGGGGCGGCGCCTTGTTCGAGCGGAACGCGCGCCAGGTCCGGGACCTCGCCGTGCCGGATGGTTCGGCGGGCCCGAATGTGCCCCGTCGACACCATCCCCGGGAGACCATCCCCGGGAGACCATCCCGGGACGGGCGGCGGCCGCGCATGCTTTAACAAAGTCATCAGGCGAGTCGTGAAAGGTGCGGGTCGCCCGCGCGCTTCCGAAGACGACCTGTCATGTCCCATCGTTCATTCCTGGAAACCCATCCTGGCGGCCTCGATCCGGATCGTCCGATCCGGGAGGGCAACGCCCGGATGGCGCCGCTGTGGCAGGTGCTGGTCGGGGGCGAGGCGGTGCGCCGCCATGCCCACCTGATCCTGGCCGCCGGCGTGGCCCTGGCCCTGCTGGGCGTCGCCGTGATGATCGATGCCCTCGCGGGGGCGGTCCATATCCCGGAGCGCTGGTTCGGCCTGCTCCTGCTGGTGGACGCCCTCGGTTCGCTCGGCGCCGGCCTGATCGCCGCGGGGGCGGCCCGGCGGCTGCGGATCTTCAAGGGCCTGTTCCTGGCCTTGGCGGCCATCCTGATCATGATGGCCTCGGCCTCGAGCTTCTTCCTGCTGGCGATGCTGTTCGGCACCGTCTTCCTGGTCGACGGCATGATCCGGATCGTCCTCGCCTACCTGCTGAAGTTCCCCGAATGGCGGACCTCGGTGGCGCTCGGCGCGCTGGGCGTCGCCTTCGGCGTGTTCCACCTGCAGCCTTGGCCGACCTGGTACGTCGGCACCGTGGGCTACTGCATCGGGATGTTCCTGGTCATCAACGGCTTGCGGTTGGCCCTGGCGGGCCTGCGGACCCGGCGGACGGCCCCGGAGCCGGTGCCGGAGGGGGCGTCGGCCCCGGGTTCCGACAGCCTGACCGTCTATGTCTGGACGCCGACCGGCCAGGCCACGACGCCGGCCACGCAGCGGCTGGTCCGGCGCTACGTCGCCTCCGTCGACGTGGCGGGGCGGTACTCCACCGGCCACGCCGCCCTCGAGCTGGCGGGCGACCTCTATATCAGCCACTACCCCGCGGTGGAGATCGACCGCTCGCCGGCCAACCTCCGGTCGAGCCTGCGCGCCGGTCCCGAGAACGACGTCCCCGGCCGGTTCCTGCCGTCGCATCGCGCGGAGGTCGCGGATTGGTGCGAGGCCACCGTCGCGGTCACGCTCAACGGCGTCGACGGCCCCCGGCTGCGGGCGTTCTGGGACGTCTATCACCGCGACACGACCTACAACTTCATCAGCCGCAACTGTTCGACCACGGTCGCCCGCGCCCTGGATGTCGCCGTGGAGGGCGCGTTCAGCCGCGGGGGGCATCCCTGGCGGAGCCTTGCCAACGCGCTGACGAGCCCGGAATTCTGGGCCGCGGCGCTGCTGCGCAACGGTGCCCGGTCGATGACCTGGACCCCCGGCCTGGTGCTCGACTACACGCGCGCGCTCAGCGCCCTCGTCGACCCCGCCGCACCGATGACGTCCATCGCCTGGGCCAGTGTCGGCCGCCGGTTCATCCGCAACGGGCGGGCCGGGTCCCTGACCCGGTTGTTTCACCTCGCCCGGCGCCGGCCCGCATCAGGCGCGGGGCCGACCGAGGCCTGACCGAGGCCCGACTGAGGCCCCTCCCCGGGTCTCCTGCCCTCGTGCCCTCCTGCCCTCCGGGCCGCCGACGGCGCGCCCGGGTCAGCGGGCCGTGCGGCGGGCGGCGAGATCGCGGGCGATGGCCTGCATCACCGACAGGGTGTCGACCTCGTCCTGCTCGGCGCCGTGGTCGCTGAGCTTCACGATCACGGTCCCGGTCTCGCGGTCGACGTAGACGTACTGGCCGTAGACGCCGATCGCCGAGATGTCGCTGTCGTCGCCCCCGGGGGCGTGCCACCACTGGGCCGAATACTGCCAGCCATCGACCTCCCGGCGGGCCGGCGTCTCGATCCGGTCGATCCAGCGGGCCGGGATGATGCGGTTCTGCCCGGCGCGGCCCTGGTCGGCCACCAGAAGCCCCAGGCGGGCGAAGTCGCGGGGCGTGGCGTTGATGCAGCAGAACGCCTTCTCGATGCCGCCGGCCCGGTCGAGGTTCCAGGTCGCGTCGGACTGGGCGCCCATCGGCTTCCAGATCCGCTCCGAGAGCAGGTCCGCCAGGGGCTTGCCCTCGACCCGCGCCAGGATCAGGCCGAGCAGCTCGGTGTCGATGCTGCGGTAGCGGCCCTGGCTGCCGGGCTTGAACGCCAGGTGGGCGTTGTCGCGGACGAAGGCGGTGATGTCGCGCGTCAGGTACATCCCGGCGGTACCGGTCAGCGGATGCTGCGGGTCGTAGTTCTCCGGCACGGCGATCCCGCTCGTCATGTCGAGGAGGTCGCGCACGGTGATCTGGCCGAAGACCGCGCCGTGGCGCAATTCGGGCAGCAGGGCCGAGACCCGGTCGGTCTCCGCGAGCTTGCCGCCCGCCACCGCGGTGCCGACCAGCAGCGACACGATCGACTTCGCCACCGACCAGGACGGGAACAGCGTCGCCGGTCCTGTGCCCGGCCGCTGCCATTCGTGGATCAGGACGCCGTCCTGCACCACCAGGAAGGCGTTGGTGTGCGTCTCCGCCAGCATCGTCGCGAGCGGAACCGTCCGGCCCTTCCAGGAGACGCGCTCCAGGATCGGGCTCGGCCGGAATGCCAGGTCGCGGGCCCGTTCGGGCGCCTGCACCACCCGGCTGGGGAACCAGGGGCCGATCGCGGACGGCTCGATGACCGCCAGGGCCGCCAGCGTGACCGGATCCGGGACGTTGATCAGTGCGGTGGCGGTCCAGGCGCAGCCCGCCGCCACGACGCCGCCGGCCGCGGCGATCGCACCCCAGCGCATGCCCCGCCGGCGACCCGGACGGGGGCGGGCCGAAGCTTCCGGGATCGCGGGCGACGCAGTCATGGTGGATCGGTATCGCTCTGGATCGGTACTGCCGTGGCGCCGTCGACCGGGGCCTCGGCACGGGCGGCGACCATGATGAGGAGGCGTTAACGAAGGGCCAACTCGGTCGGACGTCGAATTCGGTGCTCAGCCGCGCGTGCCCGGCGCGGAGGCTTCGAAAATCTTCATCGATTCGATGGACAAGGGCTCCCGAACGTCGGCGGCCCCTTATGGGGGGCTGCCGCGCACAAACTGCAACCCGCCGCCCTCCCCTGATCGTCCTTGCCGATCCGAAGAACCGATTTTCACTTGAGACTGGCTCCGCGCCTGCACAAAAGGTCTTCCGCGCGATGAACCCTTTCCTGATCCTCGGGCTCGCGATCGGCGCGGAGGTCACCGCCACCCTGGCGCTGAAGGCCGCCGACGGCCTGACCAAGCCGGGCCCCACCCTGATCGTGGCGGTCGGCTACGGCACCGCCCTGTGGCTGATGTCGAGCAGCATGGACATGCTGCCGATCGGGGTGGTCTACGCGATCTGGTCCGGGGTCGGCATGATCGGCGCCGCGCTCGGCGGCGCGTGGCTGTACGGCGAGGCGATCAGCCCGACCATGCTGGTCGGGATCGCGATCATCGCGGTGGGCGTGGCCATCCTGGCGTCCGGGCAGGGCCAGCACTGAGCCGGATCCCCTCCGGGCCCCCGGGTCGCGCTCAGAATCGGCCGCGCTCAGAACCGGCCTGCGATGGTGAGGCGCACGGCCGTGGGCTCGACCGGGTGGAACACGCGGTCGGTCAGGCCCTCGGCGGGCTCCCCGGGCAGGCGCGAGACGTAGGCGTAGGTGATCTGGTCGGACTTGCTGTTGGTCAGGTTCAGCACGTCGAGGGAGACGCTGACCCCGTTCTCGAAGGCGTAGCCGACCCGGCCGTTGAACAGGGCGGTCGGGCGCGAGCGGATGGAATTGTCCTCGATCAGCGGGCGCGGCCCGAAATACCGGAACCGCAGGGAGCCGAACCAGCCGAGCGGCGCGCCGAAGGTGATGCCGGCCGACGCGATGGTGGTGGGCGCCTCCGGCACCCGGGTGCCGACCGGGTCGGAATCGGAGAACCGGGCGTTGGTGATCGTCAGATCGCCCTCCAGCGACAGGAACGGCGTCAGCGCGTAGCGGTTCGTCCACTCGACGCCGAAGCGCCGGGTCGGGCGGCTCGGCTCCGTGGTGCCGGTGTCGCCCTGGAACAGGTTTTCGGACGCGAAGTCGAGCCGGAACAAGGCGAGGCTCGTCTCCAGCCCGGCGATCGAGCGGTTGCGCAGCCCGACCTCGTAGCCGGTCGAGGGCACCAGGAACGGCGCGCGGCCGATGTTGAACAGGGGGCTTGCCGGATCGACCGTGGCAGTCACCCCGCGCACGTCGTTCGAGTGGAAGCCGCCGCCGTAATTCACGTAGAGCTCGGTGTCGAACCACGGTCCGAGGGTCAGGCCGAGCTTCGGGTTGACGATGCCGTCGCGGGCCCGGCCCGAATTGGCCGGCGTGTCCGAGGCGACGCGGGCATCATAGCCGTCGGCACGGAAGCCGAGGCTGGTGCGCAGCCAGTCGGTCCAGCGCACCCGGTTGTCGAAATAGACAGCCCCGCTCGTCTCCAGCACCCGGTCGTCGAGCACGCCCGAGCGGTATTGCCGGTTCGTCGTGTTGAACAGCCCGACCCGGATGCTGTCGGTCCGGGTCTGCACGCCGACCTCGTTCTCCATCGGACGCCCGAACACGTCGCCCTGGAAGATGTGCAGCGCCTCGCCGCCGCCGATGATGCGCTGGTCGAGCTGGTGGAACTGGTCGCCGCTGACCGGATCGTTGAGGAAATAGGTGAAGTCGTTGAACAGGTTGAGCTGCGAGCGGATCACGTAGGCCGAGGCCCGGGTCAAGCCGGTTTCGTCGGTGCTGCTGAAGCGGCCGGACAGCGAGAGGCGGCTCGTATCGCCGCCATCCGTGAGGTTGATCGTGCCGTAGCGGCCGATCAGCCCCTGCGCGACCGCCCGCTCGGGGATCTGGTTGGTGGCGGTCCAGCGGCCCGCATAGGCCATGCCGGTGACCGAGAATCCGTCGAGCGCCGTGCCCTGGCTGTAGCGGGCGACGGTGCTGATCTTGCGCAGGGCGTCCGGGACCACCCACGGACCGTCGTAGACCTGTGCGTCGGCCGCGACCAGGAGGTTGCCGTCCCCGATCGGGGTCGAGGCGATGGTGAGCGCGCGCTTGTAGCCGAAGCTGCCGATGGCGGTGAGCGCGAGGTTTTTCTGGACGGTGTCGAGATAGTCGATCCGCACGGAGCCGGCGGAGGCGAAGTCGCCGTCGCGTACGAAGTACGGCCCCTTGTGGAACTCCACCGCGCCGACGAGTTCGGGGATCAGGAAGTTGATGTCGGCATAGCCCTGCCCGTGGGCGTGGGTGCGCATGTTGAGCGGCATGCCGTCCAGGAACAGGGCGATGTCGGTACCGTGGTCGAGGTTGAAGCCGCGCAGGAAGAACTGGTTGGCCTTCCCCTCCCCGCTATGCTGGGTGACGATCAGGCCCGGCACCGCCTCCAGCACCTCGCCGGGACGCGTCACCGGCCGGCTGTTGAGCTGGGCGCCCGTGATCACCCCCGCGCTGGCGGAAGCCACGGGCAGGAGCGGGCCGCCGATGCCGGTCACGCCGCCGACATAGCCCGCACTCGCGGCGGCACCGCCCCGCGGGGCCCCGGAAGGCTCTGCGGTGACCGAGATCTCGTCGAGCGTCGCCTCGGTGTCCGGGCCCGGCCGGGATCCGTCCCGGGCGGAGGCCGCAGGGGGCAGCAGCGCCAGGGCCGTCAGCACGGCCAGTTTCGAGAGCGTGAAGCGCGGGACAGGACGGGACACGGGACCTCGGGCGACGGCAGTGGCACGTCACCGCGAACGAGACCGCGCCGACCGCGCTCGCGCGGGCGTCCCGGCACCCGCCAGGACACCCCGCCCAGCGCGTTTCGCGTGTGACCACGACTGACGGCAGGTCTCCTGGCTCACGGGTCGCCGCCCTCTCGTCGTCTTCCCGGGCGAGGCGGCCCAGTGACGTGGTGACGAGAAGGCTCACCGCTTACAGTTGCGGGGGCAGCCGCGGATTCGGGGAAGACCCCTCACCGCGTTCCCTTTTGATCCCCGAAGGGAACCGTCCCGGCCACCTTCGAGCCAAGGCTTGGGTCCCGTCAACGTCCCGGCACCGGTTGGCGGCGTGTGTGTCTATCGGATGACACCGGGCCCTCGGCCGGCTCTCGTTCCAGCCGAACGAGGCCGCCGACCGGGGGACTCGTCCCTCCGATCCCGGACGGCTCCGGGCGATGCTACGCTAATGGTATCGCGAAGCTTTTCCGCCCGGACCTGCGGCTCCCGCTGCGGCTCCGGTCCGTCCCGCGAGGGGCCGCGTTCCAGGGCTGTCCGTGGTCCGCCAGCGCGGGCCGACCGGCGTTCGGGGCGATCCACGCATGCCGGCCCGCCACATCCTCGCCGCGAACGTGCACACAAGCTTGGCGCGTACAACGATCGAGAGTGGCGACGCCGGGCAGGGCGATCGCCCTGCCCCGAGGCCGGAGGACGGAGCGCTGATGCATGCAGGGTAGCGAGAGGATCAAGACCGTTTCGGGGCTGGTCGCGCTGGCGCTCGCCGGCGGCCTCGGTGCGTGCAACACCGCGTCACCCCTGACCACAGGATCGATCCCCGGCCGCAAGCCGTCGATGGTGGTCACCGACGCCGAGCGCGACTGCCTCGGCCGGGCCATGTATTTCGAATCGAACCGCAGCGACGAATCCGGTCTGCTGGCCGTCGGCACCGTGGTCATGAACCGGATGGAGGCCGCGATCTTCCCGGGCGGCATCTGTGCGGTGGTCGGGCAGCCCGGGCAGTTCGCCCCCGGCGTCCTGACCAAGCCGATGCAGGACCGCGACCTCCAAAAGGTGGCGGATGCCGCCGACGCGGTGCTGGCGGGCGAGCGTCACCCGAAGGTCGGGAAGGCGATGTATTTCCACACGGCCGGCCACCACTTCCCGTACACGAACATGCACTACGTGGCCGTAGCCGGCGGCAATGCCTTCTACGAGAAGCGCAACTCCCGCGCCGCCAAGGCGGAAACGCCGGCGCCCGCCGCCCTGCCCCCGACGGTGTCGAGCTACGCGGCCGGCCCGGCTGCGCCGACGCGTTAGCGCTGCGCACAACGATCCGAACGGCCTTGCCGGATCCGGATCGCGCTTCCGGCGCGGGTCCCTCCCCTTGCCGCAAGCCTGCGCCCCGGCACCACCCGCTCGCAGCGCGTGTCCATCCCGCTGCGAGCGTGGCCGCCCGCGACCACGCGGGCCGGCGGAAGCCGCCGCAAGCCATACATCGGGACGCGGCTCCCGACAGGGACGCGGATCGACCGGCATAGAACGAGGCGGTGCTGTCGATCGCACCATCTTGACCGGTCATGGCAGATGAAGTGACATCGCGCGCGGCGGTAAATCTGTTGATTGGCTCCGTGACCCGCGGAGGCGAGATTTACATCGACGGGCGACGCCTTAGCTTGTCGGTTAGAACTACCCACGAATCACGGATCTGCCGCCGATGATTGCCCACAGGGTAGCGCTCGCTGGTGCGGTCCTCATTCTGAGCATCGCACCGGCAGCCTCTCAGTTGCGCCGCCCGATGACCTGTACGGAGGACGTCTCGGTGGGGCTCGACGCGGCCCCCGGCCCCGAGGGTGCAAAGCCTCAGCCGCACCGGGCGCGGACCTTCTCGTTGGTCTCCGGCGGCGGCTTGCTGACCGTCCTCTCCGCCGGGCGGTCCGACTATTACGAATGTCAGGTGGCGTCGCCGCGCTTGAATGAACGGACCCCGCGCAACGCGATCAAGTGCCAGAACGGCGTATATTTTCTTCTGATCGACCTAAACAAGCTGAACTTCGTCGAGGCGCAGCTCAATCCGGAGGATCGCGGCGAGATCAAGATGAGCTACGGAAGCTGCAAGATCCTCTGACTGCGCTCAATCCATCCGGATCAGGATGTAGGCCGAGACCGCGATGACCGCGATGGTCACCGCGAACAGCAGAAGCGTCCTGGCGAACGCGCCGTCGGGCGGGTCTGGTGCGTCGTTCATCATGCTCTCCCAGCCCCGGAAGGATGGTGGCGTTTGCCGTCTTGCTCAACGTATGAGCGGCCAATAGGCAGCATCCGCATAGAGTGGTCGGTAATCTGCGCTGTTGGCACTGAAGAAACCGTTCCTCGTCTGCATCTCTCGCCGCCTAGCCGGAAGGGACGTGGCATGCCTCGAGGGGATCGGCGCCGGCCACCGTGATCGAGCGTGCCCGCGGCCGCCCCCGGTCGAAGGGTGCATCACCGGTAGAACTGCGTCGCCGCCGGGGTCCATTGCCTGAATCCGGTCGCGACCATGTTGGCGACCACCCGGCAGATATACTGTTTCTGCGCCGCATTGTTGTTCGGCCCGGCATGGTAGCGCGCCACCGCCATCGTCCAGCTGCCCTCTCGCTTCTTGAACTCTTGGAGGAATTGGGTGGCGTACTGGACGTTCGCGAGCCGGTCGATCATGGCCTCGACCGAGCCGAGCTTGCCGCCGTGATAGAGGTGGTTGATCTGCATGCAGCCGAGGTCGATCGGGCGGATGCCCTTGCTGCGCGCTTCCGTGAAGCGAGCGATCACGTCCCGCGGCCCCGTTCCGAAATAGGCGGTTCCGGCGAAGCTCATGGCGTAGGGTTGAAGGGAGCCGCGCTTGCTGATCCTCGGTCAGGCCGACGGCGTAGAGCACGCCCAGCGGCACGCAGTAGCGGGCGGAGGCGCGCGCCATCTCGGCCTCGCAGACATTCGCCACTGCCGTGACAACGCTAGAGATAAATGCCGCTCTCACGAAGACGTACCACTTCATCCGTCCGTTCCCTTTTGCGTCTGTTGCCCGCTTGGCGCTGCTCGTCCTGCTGCTGTCTGGTGCCCTCGTTGCCCGCGCGGGCCCCGTCGTTGAACGATGGCGACGCGTGAAATTGTGAGCCGTCCGACGCGGTCGATGCCTCGGCTGAACGCGCCTGCCCGACGATGCCCCCGGCTTGGTAGCTGCCGTGGCTCAGGAGGTCGGTATGGATCGCCGTATGCTCGCGCAGCAGCGTGGCGGTCTCCGACTGCGAGGCGCGCGGATGGGTTAAAAACTGGCCGTTGGAGAGCTGCACCTCCAGGGTGACGACCCCGAGATCGTCCGGCCGAAGCCGGATCTTGAGGACGCGCAGCGGCCCGTCCGGGACGCCGCCAGCCGTCGGATCGGCATGGGTCCGGCCTTGCACGGCGGCCGCGGTCGCGCGCTCGAGCTTCTCCCGGATGGCCGTCGCGATCATCGGCAGGGTTCGGCGGGCAAGCTCGTGGCGGTCCCGCTTCCGTCGCGCGATCCGGCCGACACTGCGGCATCCTCCGCATGCTCGCCGATGGAGGCGAGAACGGCCCGCTCGATCCAGGAGATCACCTGGCTTTGCGCAGGTGCGACGCCCATCGGCTTCTGGGGGGCGGCCGTGTCGAATGCCGTGGTCGTGCCGCGGATCCGGCTTCGACTGGACCAGCGGCTGAAGCTTCAGCGCCGCTGCGGCATTCAGGGCCAGCAGCGCGGACAGGGCGCCTGCAGGATCGAGAATCGTTGACATCAGGGCCGGGCGGCTTCGCACTCGCAGGCTCGGGCGCGGGCGCGCCACCCGCGACGTTGGGCTTGAAACGAACCGCACGGCCCAGCACCGCGACGCTCGCCCCGGCGCCGCGAAGGACCTTCGCGACGTCAGGCGGATCTCGCTTTGGTGGCCGCCGAGGTGATTCGTAGGAAGGATTGCCGGCTGGCAGTCGGGCGCTTCGCGGCGTTCGTAGGCGTCGCCGAGACCACGGTGCGCAACGCGATCTGCGAGGCCCGGAAGCTCGAGCTGCTGACCGTCGAGGAGCGTCAGATCACCGGCTTCCGCAGCGAGACCAAAATCGTGCGGATCGTCTCGCCCGAATGGACCGCCCGGCCACGGCTGGCCCAAAGGGAGAATGCCGCCGAGTCTCCCCCGTCCGGAGAGAAGGTCATCACCACCCTGCTTTTCGGGGGGAGAGGGTGCAAGTCCGCAAAGCGTATGTCCGCTGAGGCTGCAGATCTGTGAAAGACGAGGCCAGCGGGACCAAAACAGGGGCTGCCGACAACCGGCTGTCGACCTCGACCAATCAGGCCAACCGAGAATGCGCGCGCGTGGTGGAACAGGCCGAGCCATGCGGTGAGGATCTGCAGCCGTTCGGCGAGACGGACGAGAAAACAGGATTGAGAACGAAACAGTTCTCGCAGTCGACCCGTTGAGGACGCCATGACCTGCATCGCGCTCCTTATCGAAGCCCCTCAGGGGGTACGGTTCCTCGTCGCCGCCACACCGCGGGAGGCTGCGCTGAAGGCCGAGTCCGTTATTGCCGCCATCCCGCAAACCCAGTTGCCCGTTCCAGCTTGGGTTGCGGGAGCTAGCTCTGGCACGGCCGATCGCCTGATGAACTACCTGGCCGACGTGCAGATGGAGCGCTTGCTGGAGGGGGCCCTCTGAGACCATCTCAGGATTTGCTAAAGCGTCGCCTCTTCCGTCTGTGCGCCTGAGGCGTTCGCGACACCGCAAAGCGTGCGGCGGCCAAGCTCGTGACGACAGGCGCTCTCCGGGCCAGTTCCCCACAGGGCGCCCGTGAAGCCTCGGCCGGGCAGTCGCGGGAGGGTCGGCGCGGCGGGGGAACTGGACACCGCAAGCGCCGGCACACGGCCCGGATCTCTGATCGTCGGAGGCAATCCGCAGGGATCTCAACGAGTACTGGTGACCCGACACAGAACTCCAGCCTCTGCTCCTACCTCGAACCCATTCAAATCCCACGGCAGGATTGATCTTGTTGTTGCGCCGCAAAGGCGAAATTTCGTCAAAAAACACAATTTAAAATTGTTTTATTATGGGACTACTGTGCGCGTCTCATGCATATCCGTAATGCAGCTTAACCTCCCAGATTGGTTCTGCCACATTCGCGACATGATCCGCGGCGTTAACCAGCATTAGCCTGCTGAGGCGACCGCCAATATTTTTTAATATGCTCAACTATCGACAGAATGTTGGCCGTAATAGTTCGTTAACTTACCGATGATTTATCATTCGTTCCGTCTCTACTGTGAAGCATAGCCATGTCGCATACCGCAATTTACCAAGAGATCGAGCATGTTTTTGCATTGCGGCATAAGCTCGACATCACGCATTTTGGTGTGGATGTTGAGAAGGTCCCAAGCCCGGTGATCGAAGCGACCGAGGCTGTTCTGCCGGATACGCCGTTCGTGGCGCGTGGGCTTCGGCTGGATTGGGCGGCCAAGCGCGGGCTCGACATCGGGGTGGCGGCGACCGCGCTGTTCCTGCTGCTGCCGCTGATGCTGCTGATCGCCGTGCTGGTCTGGGCCGGCGACCGCAAGGCGCCGATCTTCCGGCACATGCGGCTCGGCCGGGACGGACGCAGCTTCGGCTGCCTGAAGTTCCGCTCGATGGTCACGGACGGCGAGGGCGTGCTGGCCGCGCACCTGGCCGCCAGCCCGAGCGCCCGTGCCGAGTGGGCCGCCACGCACAAGCTCTCCGACGATCCGCGCATCACCGCCATCGGCCAGGTGCTGCGCAAGACCTCGCTCGACGAGCTGCCGCAGCTGTGGAACGTGCTGCGCGGCGAGATGAGCCTGGTCGGCCCGCGCCCGATCGTGCAGGCCGAGGTCGCCCGCTACGGCCGGGCGTTCTCGACCTGCTTTGCCGTGCCGCCGGGCGTCACCGGGCTGTGGCAGGTCTCGGGCCGGTCCGACACCAGCTACGCCGAGCGCGTGGCGCTCGACCTGGACTACGCCAGCCGCTGGAGCCTGCGCCGGGACATCGCGATCATGCTGCGCACCGTCCCGGCCGTGCTCGCCCAGCGCGGCAGCAAGTAGCGTGGCCGTGCCGCCGAGGGACCACGCCATGCAGGACGACAACCCGCTCTGGTGCGATTACGCTGAACCCGACGAGGCACCCTGTCGAACGCTGCTCGTTTTAGCTGGCTTGGTGTCCATCGCGATGAACATCATCGCGGCTACGATCCGGGTATGCCGGATGTCCGACCAGCTGTGGCCCTTGAAACCAACTCAGTTGGCTCAAACTCGAAGGGTGCGGGTAGAGCCGCTTTAAGCCGCGTGGTAGCTGTCGCAAACCTGCGTGGCCTTAAACGACGCCCTTGCCCACGTCGTCCCGCGAAGTCGGCGCAGCTTCACATATGCGCCAGAATTCGACAAAGCCTACGACGTAGGCGGTGAGGACAACGGCGGCCCAATGCATCATCAGGTTTTTTAACACGGACGACCCATATTTGTGCAGCCAAAACCTTAACAAATTACAACATTTTGAAGTTGTGTCAGACCCTATGCGCCGGCTGTGAGGTCCTGCTTCACGTCCACTTAAAGAAAGCGGATTGTCAGGCGTGGGGACAACCGAACGGATCGCCTAACGCCTGCCGCCGGAACAGTGTGGGCCTCCTAAGCCGCCTCTGGTGCTCCAGTTCCAGCCTATGATGGCACGCGACAGCGCGGGCAGAAGGCCAGAGGTTGGGCGATGACGTGAGCGCGTTTATCCCCATCGCACGCGAGAATGCCGACCTGTGGTAGCAGCTCGCGATCGCCCAGGACATGCTGATGGAAACCGCGATCGACGCCGGTAGCATGCATGCGCTGATCAAGGCGGTTCAGGGCGAGCGCGATGCCTGGCGGAATGAAATCCTGGTGATTGCCGACGGCCCGACGTCCATCTCAGTCCGGGGTGCGCAGAAGAGGATCGGCGGCTCTGTTGAGATGGCGAAGGCTGTCGGGACGTAGACCAAGGATATCCATGACGCGTTCTCGGGCGCTGACATCGAAAACCTGTCTGCCGTTCTCGAGCTCGGTGATCACCCCGGGCTCAACCCGGGCGAGCGTTGCCAAGGTCTCTATCGAGTAGGCGCCGCGTAGGCGGGCGGCTTGGACCTGCGCAGCTAGGGTCGCATCGAGGGATGCAGGCTTTTTATCTGGATCGATCATGGGCCTTTGGCCTGCCCCCTGAAAAGTGGTCCTCCCTGATGTATGGCTTTGGGCCATTTGGAGGATGTTTTTATGGGACGGAAGAAGCATACGGCTGAAGAGATCGTCGCTAAGCTGCGGCAGGTCGATGTCCTGGTCTCGCAGGGTCGCAAGGTTGCTGAAGCAATCCGGTCGATCGAGGTGACCGAGGTTACGTATTACCGTTGGCGTTCCGAGTACGGCGGTCTGAAGGGTGATCAGGTCAAGCGGCTGAAGTCCTTGGAGACGGAGAACCTGCGTCTGCGTCGGGCGATCTCGGACCTGACGCTGGAGAAGCTCATTTTGAAGGAGGCAGCTTCGGGAAACTTCTGAGCCCGGCTCGCCGCCGGGCTTGTGTCGACTACGTCGTTGCCGAGCACGGTGTGTCCGAACGCTTCGCTTGCCGTGTCCTGGGTCAGCATCGTTCGACGCAGCGCAAAGTCGCCGTGATGGTCGAGGACGAGGCTGCTTTGACGGCTGCTATCGTCGCCCTGGCTCTGCAGTATGGGCGCTACGGCTACCGTCGGATCACCGCGATGCTCCGGCGCGATGGCTGGACGGTGAACGTGAAGCGGGTCGAACGGATCTGGCGCCGCGAGGGCCTCAAGGTTCCCGCTCGCCAGCCGAAGCGGTCGCGCCTCTGGCTCAACGACGGCTCCTGCCTTCGCTTACGGCCCGAGCGTCCCGACCACGTCTGGTCCTACGACTTCGTCGAGCACCGCACGCACAATGGACGCAAGTACCGGATGCTGAACGTCATCGACGAGTTCACACGCGAGTGCCTGGCCATCCGCGTATCTCGTAAGCTGAAGGCATTGGACGTGATCGATGTACTCTCGGACCTGTTCAGCCTGCGCGGGGTGCCAGGGCATATCCGCTCGGACAACGGGCCGGAGTTCATCGCCAAGGCCGTTCAGGACTGGATCGCGGCGGTTGGATCAGCGACCGCCTACATCGAGCCGGGCAGTCCGTGGGAGAACGGCTATTGCGAGAGCTTCAACGCGAAGCTGCGGGATGAACTTCTCAACGGCGAGGTGTTCTACACCCTCAAAGAGGCCAGCGTCGTGATCGAGCAATGGCGGAGGCACTACAACAGCATCCGGCCACACTCCTCACTCGGCTACCAGCCACCTGCGCCCGAGGTCGTCATCTGGCCAACCGAACCGAGCGGCTCAGGGCCGCTCGCTCACCCCGCCATCGTCACGCGACCGACGATGCACTAACTTCGAACCTGGGCCACCGAATGGGGGCAGGCCAACACCAGCTCCATCTCAGCCAGCACCGGCATGTAAGTTGGGTAGGCTTGATGCCGGAGCCCCTGCGGATGGGCGGCGCAGGCTCGGAGCGCCAGGAGCGCGCGGCCGCGGATTGGAGCGTGAGGTTCGGTCGGCATCCGGTCAGCGCCCGTCGACGAACAAGAGCAGCAGGGCAGACACGATCAGCATTGCAACGAAGGTCACGGCCGCCACCACGTCGCGCCGGTCGACCCCTGGGCCATTGAGGAAGCCCGTGATGATCCGGGCTGCGGAGTAGCCGCCACCCGCTCCGGAGAGCATGACGGTAGCGATCAGGATCCAGCCGGTTAGGGACTCAGGCATCGCGCTACTGCAGCCGGCCGACGCCGCCGTTCAGGCCGAGCACGATAGCCCAGGTCAGCACGTCCCCGGCGGTGAGCCAGTCGCCGCCGTCCACGCGCCAGTTCTCGAAGTCGTCGTCGGGCTCGACGGTATGGCCGCGGGACATGATGACGGTCACTGCCTCGGCGATCGGGTCGGTTTCCTCGAACATACGGCCTGATACAGGTTGGAGAAGGCCAGGCCAGGAATATGCATCGTCACGTCGGTGTGAAGGAGAGCCGGCGTGGCGCACTACACGATCGATACCGACGCCGACGCCCAATACGTCGAGGGCGACTACGGCGAGGGCCTGACATGCCACTTGGCGGCGCGGCGCATGGCGCTGTCCGCGCTACCGGACCTGGCCCGAGACAGAGTGCCGGACGGGGACCAAGGCACGTTCAGAGCGATCGTCCGCGACGAGAATGGCATAGAGATCTACGCCGCGACACTCACGCTCGTTGGCGAGTGGAAGGTCACTCCTCCATCCTCATAAATCGTGTCGCACCAGCCGACCGTATCGGCGCAGCTCGCCTGCCCCCGGCATGCCGAAGCAAAGGCAGTCGCATCAAGCCAGCTGCTCAGAAAACTAGGCGGGCCTGGCTCGTTCAAAAGTTTGACCCCCGATCCATTGACGCGCAACATGGCGCGTCCTGACGAGGGACACTCACCGGCTCGGACGGAAGTCATTCTCCCCCAAGGCTTGTGTCCGATCCGGTGGGCTCTTCTACAGGCGCTGGACCATGGGCTGCCTCGCGATCGGGGAGGGCAGTTCGCTGGCGCCCCAGATCTACAGCTTCAGGGGGAACCGGGCAGCGTAGTCCTCGCGCAGGGCAGCGAGCTTGCCTTGCAGCTCAATCACCCTCACCCGCTTTGACACCGCAATATCTCGTATCGCTATGGCCTCTGGTTGATCGGACAGGGCTAACGCTGCCCCCGCCAGCTCATTCGCCATCGCCTCGGTGGCGATGATGTCGTGCGAGAGGATGCCCATCAACTTCAGCATGGTCTTGCGCATGTCAGAGCTGCTCATGCCTTCACCGGATGCGTCAGCAGGATCGCGGATTTGACCGCAGCTCGCTTGCTACCGGCTTTGGCAGTTGGCTCTTTGAGAACGGCTGATGCGTGGCGATCCGCTCGCACAGTTGCAGTTAGGTCAACGATGCAGCCGACGGCCAGCTCAAACAGACCGATTTTGGGATTGGCGAGCACCGCATCGACCGCAGCGCTCACTTGCTTGGCAGTGACCTCTTTGGATTTCAGGAGGTCGGACACGGTGGGAGTGCTGGACATGCCGGGGAGCTACCGTAAGCCGCACTGGCGCGTCGAGGCGGAGGCCGTGGCTACCTCCGCCCGATGACCCGTTGCCGACCCTCGGCTTGGCCTTGTGCGCTCGCTGCGAACAACGCAGTCGCCGCGACGAGGCCGAATGCCCCGGCAAGGCCGATCTTCAGCCATTTGGGATCAGCTGCGGGGACCGTATCGACGGCTCGGTCATCGAAGCGCCCGTGTGCCCCGGGATCAGTGTCGACGGGATCGTAGAGATTGTCCGGGCGCCCTTCGAGAGCTGCCTGGCTCGTCATCTCGCCCCTGTAGCCGTGCCGGGCGAGGTAGCCGTCGATCCATCCCGGGATGATCATGTTGCCGATGATGGCCTTCCAGGTCGGGAAGCCAATCCACAGCTCGCGCGGTGAGGTATGGGCGGCCCGGTAGACATGCCGTGCGATGGCCTCCGGCTGATAGATCGGTGGCACCGGCTCCAGCCGACGCGGCATGCGGGTGCGTGCCCAATCGAATTGAGGCGTGTTCACGGCTGGCAGTTGCACCATCGTCAATCGCACCCGGCTACCATCATGCAGCAGCTCGCTGCGCAGGCTGTCGATGAAGCCGCGGACGGCGGCTTTGGCAGCGCAGTAACTCGATTGCAGCGGGATCGAGCGGTACGCCAAGGCCGAACCGATGCAGATGATGGCCCCTTCGTTGCGGCGTTGCATGTGCTTGAGGGCAGCGAGCGTCCCGTAGACCTGTCCCAGGTAGGTCACCTCGGTCGCTCGCTTGTACTCCTCAGGCGGCGTCTGCTGCACGGGTGCGTAGATCGTCACCATGGCGACGTTGACCCAGACGTCGATGCCGCCGAACTCTCTGACGGTTTCGTCTGCCGCCCGCATGACGGCATCGGCGTCAGCGACGTCGACCCGGTGCGCAAGCGCGCGCCCCCCTGCCCGCTCGATGTCTTGGATGGTGCCCTTCAACCCAGCCTCGCCGCGAGCTAAGATCGAGACATTCCAACGATACCGGGCGAACTCATGGGCGATAGCTCGCCCAACCCCGGCGCTCGCACCGGTCACGACTACGGTCGGGCGCTGGTCACGGTTCGCGTCTCGGCTCATCGGTCATCCGTCTCGAGGATCTTAAGCGTCCCGCAGCAACAGACGCATGAGGGACAACTTTGCTCCGAACGAGCCGTCAGTCACACCGGCCGGGCGGCCATATCATCACGGCTTGCTCGGCCTTGCGCGCAACCCGACCGCGGCCGCGGCCGATTTTCCGGAAATAGGGACGAAGCCAGTCGCGGGGAAGCGATAGTGTGCCTCCAACGCCCTCGCGCTTCGATGTTTCATCCGGTTGAACGTCCGTTCGATCGGACGTAACACCCCACGAAATTAGCATGGCTTCCGCCTTCGTCTCATATCTGCGGGTCTCCACAGAGCGGCAGGGCCGATCCGGGCTCGGCCTAGAGGCACAGCGCCGAGCCGTGGCCGACTTCCTCGCAGGCGGCTCCTGGCGCCATGTAGCCGAACTGGTCGAGGTGGAGAGCGGATCTCGGGACAACCGCCCTCGCCTCTCCGAGGCCATGGCACTCTGTCGACTTCACGGGGCCACGCTGGTCATCGCCAAGCTCGATCGGCTGTCACGCGACGCCGCCTTCCTCCTGAACCTCCAGAAGGCTGGCGTCCGGTTCGTGGCGGCAGACATGCCGGAGGCGAACGAATTGGTGGTCGGCATTATGGCGGTAGTCGCCCAGGCCGAGCGCAAGATGATATCGACCCGGACCAAGGCTGCGCTGGCGGCCGCCAAGGCCCGAGGGGTCCAGTTGGGCAAGCCAGAGAACCTATCAAACCGGGAGGCCGGTCAGGTGGGCAGCCGGGTGCGTCAGACCCAGCGGTCCAAGGAACGAGCCATGGACCTCGCCCCGGTCATCGCCACCGTGCGGGCCGAAGGCGCCGTCTCGCTGCGCCAGATCGCTGCGGCTCTGAACGCCCGTGAGATCCCAGCGGCCCGGGGCGGCGTCTGGTCGGCCGCTCAGATCCAAAGGATGCTGGCAAAGGCATGAAATTGCCCTTCTCCGCATCGGCGCGAGGCATTAAAAAGAGCTACTAGTTAGCTATCAGTTACTATACAGCTAAAAACGGCTACCAAGAAGCTATTAAGTAGCTTTTGGCGATTCGACAGGTACTAGCTAGCTATCGTCTATGGTAAGGTATCTGTTAGCTAGCTGTTAAATCATACGTGACGTACTGCGTAGAGGCATCCGAGCTCGGAGGAACCATGCCCGTCATCGCCTTTGCCAACCCGAAGGGTGGGTCCGGGAAATCCACCAGCGCGCTGCTGTTGGCAACCGAACTGGCAACTAAGGGAGCGTCCGTCACCATCATCGACGCCGATCCAGAGCGCTGGATCAGCCAGTGGGCGAAGCTGCCCGGCAAGCCTGAGAACGTCACCATCATCAGCGATGTGACCGAGGAGAGCGTGGTCGACGCCATTGACGCCGCTGAGCGCGACGCGGCGTTCGTCATCGTCGATCTGGAGGGAACAGCTAGCTTGTTGGTAGCCAACACAATCGGCATGGCCGATCTGGTGGTGATCCCGACGCAGGGATCCAGCATGGATGCGAAGGGTGCGGCCAAGACCATCCGCCTCATCCGCAACTCGGAGAAGCTGTCCCGCCGACGCATCGCCCATGCCGTCCTGCTCACGCGCACCGGTGCAGCCGTCACCTCCCGCGCTCTGCGCAACGTGCAGGAGCAGTTGCATGCCGGCGGCATTGCCATGTTCGAGACGGCGATCGTGGAGCGGGCCGCCTTCAAGGACCTGTTCGATTTCGGCGGTACCCTAGCAGGGCTTGCAGCGGCACAGACAGGCAATCTCGAAAAAGCGATCCAGAACGCTCGCGAGTTCGCGGGGGAGGTGGTGTCGAAGCTCAAAGCAGCCGCGAACGAAAGGTCGGCAGCGTGATGGCCGGCAAGGAGCGTGCTTCGCTCGGGTTCGGCGATGAGCTCGACGATATCGACCCCTCAGCCTGGGCCAAGCCAAAGCCACGGGATGACAAGCCTACAGCTGAAGCAACGAGGCAAGCAGCGGAAGCCACCGGTTTCAGAAGCCGAGAACCTGTCAAAAGCGAGCCAATCACGGCGACGCCCCGGCAACAGCGCCGACGCCGGACAGGCCGTACGGCTCAGCTAAATCTCAAGCTGAAGCCTGAGACGATCGAGACGTTCATACGGGTGGCAGATGCGAACGGGTGGGGCTTGGGCGAGGCGTTCGAGCGCGCTGTTGAGCTGCTGGAGCAAAGCACCGTCAAGAAATGATAGCTGGTAGCTACCAGATTGCTCAGGATGGTGACCTCGCTCGGATCGGAGACCAATCCGGCCACCCGGGCTCCGCGTTCGATGGTCGGGTACATCCGACGGGCGAACGCCTTCAAGGGGCACTCAGGAAGCGGGTTTTTATAGCGGGAGTTGCTGCCGAACGGATGACCATCAATCCTCGGCCGTGACGCAGGTCCCCATGAAAGCCTTGCGAGCAGGGCCCTTCAACTTCTGATCTGCGGCCTGCCGCCGGCAGCCCGCTAAAACCTCCGGGCCGACGTCGTCAGCGGCCTCCTCGCCTAGGGCTGACGCACTAGAGGCGTTCTCTTCATCAGGCTCCGGCCAGCTCTGCGCCACGCCAATGCCGGGCAAGCAGGTGAGAGCAGTCAGGGCGGCTATGAGCGCGAGGGTGGGTCGCATAAATGTCCGCCTGGCTTCGCACGTAGGGCGGGTAGCATGGATGCGATCTGAGGCAAGGGTACGACTCTTCGACCTAGCCTGGATCACCGGATGTACTGAGGGAGGGACGCGCCGGCCATACGTGAACGGGGGGAACACGGCGGCCGGCGCGCTCGCGGGCAGGAGTATAAGGGCACTCAACCACCGCGATGGTTACGTATATGGGGATCGCCGGAGGGAACGGGCAGCCCCCTTCGCTCGACCTCAGTCCTCAGCAGCCTCTTTGGCTTTCCGCGGCCGACCCGGAGCGCGCTTGGGCTTCTCAGAGACCATCTCTGCCGGCTCAGCCGCCTTCGGGGCAGCCTTCTTGCGCTGCTGGCCGAGGCCGAGCGAGCGGGCGAGAGCCGAACGCTGCTCAGAGTAGCTGGCGGCCGTCGAGGGGTAGTCGCGCGGCAGACCGTAGCGCTCGCGGTACTCCTCAATCGTCATACCGCTCTTGCTGAGGTGGCGCTTCAGCGTCTTGTACGACTTGCCGTCGACGAAGCTAATCAGCGCGTCGGGAGTGATCGATTTCCGGATCTGGGATGGCGTGGGCTTGTTGACCGTAGGGGTCTCGGGGGCAACTCCCTGGCCGAGCACAGTTAGTGCACTGTGAATGCTAGCAAGTAGCTCCGGCATGTCACTGGGCCGGACCGAATTTTTCGACACGTAAGCCGAGACGATATCGGCCGTCAGTTCGATGAAATTGACAGGCTGGGCGTCGATTGTTTCTGCGTTTTCGTCCACGGTGCACCTGATTTTAGAAAGGTCGCATTCTCTACATCTGGATGGGATAAATCAATGCAGGTTCGAGATCGTAGCTTGTTTCTGTAGCCATTCGCGGCGGAGCGATGCAGGCTTCTCAACCTGAAAGGGCGGATAAGGTCATCGCTGAGAGCCGCGCTTCCGCCTGCAGGCGATCAAACTGGTTTGAGGATGCCAGCGCCACGTAGCAATTCGTTAACTATCCCGCCGGCACCTTACTCAAGGTCAGCCTGCAGGTACCGCCGTGAACCGAGCCTTCCCTGTCAGCGCCGAGGATCCCGCCGGCGATTGTCCGGTGCCGATCGATACACTCAGCAGGCTCTACCGCGCAGAGCCAGAGGTATTGGCTGATCAGCTTGAGAGCATCCCGGAAGCCACGCGAGCGCGGTTGGCCATCTACCTCTACGGGCGCAGTCATACGCGCCACCTCGGGGTGCAGATCGCAGCGACCTGCGAGGGCGCCAGCCTACGGCGTGTCGCTGGTTTTGTCGGGAATGCGCTACACGATCTTTCTCGACAAAACCCGAGCGCGTGGGTGGATGCTATTCCTTCGACCGGCGGTAAGCGGAACGTCAGTCTCGCAGGGCCGCGAGTTGCAGCGTCGCGCTAACGCACAAGCAGGGCACCCGGGGCTAGCCTGGCACTCAGCCGCCCGCCGCAATTGCCAACCGGTATTGAGATACGGGTTGCGTCAACCCCGATCATGATGGGAACATTAGACGCCGCTTTCACCCGAACCCTGTCATGCCGATCCGCCGTGAGCACCGCTTCTTCTACCCAATCGACTGGCGTGAGCTTTCAATCACTATTCGCTTCGGTCGCGCGCAGGGGCGATGTGAGGGCTGCGGTCGACCGCATAGCCGCTTGGTCCACCATCTCGGAGACGGGCGCTGGTGGGACGCCGAGATAGCATCGTGGCGTGATGGCAGCGGTCGACGGATCCGGGTTAAGATTGGCGCGGTAGACATGATCCGAGACGTACGCACCACCCGAGTTGTGCTCGCTACCGCTCACCGAAATCACGACACCGCTAATAACGCCGGTGGCAATCTCGCTGCATTCTGTCAGCGCTGCCATATGATCCATGACCGGCCTGAGCATCAGCGTCGACGGTGGATGACGCTGTTCCAGAGGAAAGCTCTGGGCGACCTATTCCGAGGACCATACACGTGAAGTCGCTGTTGAGTGAGCACCTTCACAGTGTCGCCTCGATCGAGGCGCCTCCTCGCTGCAATGGCGATGGCGGATCGCCGGGTTCACTCCGTCATGGAGTGAACCACGTTGCGCAATACCATTTTGGCCCTTCTCGCTGTCGTTGCAGTGATGGCCGCCCACGCCGTCTATAAATTGGTGCGGCTGCCCTTCCGGCTCGTACGCGGCCTATTTCGACACAGCTCTAAGCCGGTCCAGCTGACAGCGCGCTAACCCTCATCTGGCATCCTGCTGCTGGGTCACGTTGCGTATCGACCCACCGCTGGTGAGATCGGACGCTCCCCCGCCCCGTGAGCAGATCGGGGTGGGGCCGAGCGCCCGGCGCACAGGTAGGAGATGCGCCATGCCTATCGATCCAATGCTCGTGCCGCCTGGTGATGCTCTCGACCAGCTTGCCCGCAAGCTGCTCGTCGAAGTTCGCCTGCAGAACCCTAAGACGCTGGTGGGTAAGCCGATTGACGGTTTCGGCGACGATGTTGGGACCAACCTTCTCGCTTGGTTATTCGACGCCTTCGATGATGCTCTTGGCAATGATGACGGCGACTGAGCCAGCGTCACCCGATCGCCTGCGGGTGTCGCGATGGTTTGCCGGAAAACGCGGCTGCCGTCAGCGGGCAGCCGGAATGGCTGCGGCGGTGCTGTAGTTTGTAGCCCCCGCCGGGGGTGTAGTTCCCAGCGATGTTCACCTGGCCATGGCAGGCCGGGCAGCGCTTGGGCATCATCCCGTACAGGGTACGTGCTTCCACCAGGCTAACGGCGCTCCACACGCCATCAACCTTCACCTCGCACGTCTGCTGATCAGCTACCGGCATGCTGCTCAAAGGTGTCAGACCCGGATCTCTTCCGCGTGCAGACCACCAGCCCGCATGTTATCCGGGATATCGGCGTGATCGTAGTACCCGGCCTCGTGGGCCATGGCGTCCAGCGCGGCGATCGGATCGGAGGCCGATCCGGTCCAAAGGATCGTGCCGGTCGCACCCTGACGGATCTGGAACACCTTCATCACTACACCCTCCCACGTTCGATGTGCGGTCAAGCGTAGCGTTGTCTTCGACGTTCCCGGGCTACCTCAATCGGTCAGCATGCCGCATGAGCAGCGCGATCGCGATGGAGGTGCGACAGGGGTCAGGCGAAATGCATCGGTAGGGCGAGGCTGACAAGGGCGACGTACGCGCCGACGAGGAAGGCACCAGCCGGAACAACGACACCACTGAGCAGGACGAGGCGGGCATGACGATCCCCATCGGAAACGGCAACTGCCACCGTTGAGGACGATCTATGCCTAAGCTGATTGGCTCGATGTGCTGCCGGATACCCACTCTATTGTCCTGAGACTATATAGAAGATCCGGCTGTTAGAGTAGCTTCTGACAGTGAAAATCTAGCACTTGGTTACGCGCCAGCGGTGTCCACATCCGATCCAACATGGACATATCGGGCTACTTCCATAGTTCCCAAAAGCGGACCCCGACGTAGTTCAGCCCGCCGGATCAGCTACCAATTCTGCGGCGGCAGCTTGGAATTGGGATCGGTCTGTGTGGCAGCACACGGCATCAAACCGCATTTAGGTTTTTGATTGCGCACAACCTATCTCGATCATGCCGATGAGGAACAATGCCCGGCAAGCAAAACGACCCTAACGAGACCGATGCTCGTAGAGAACGCATAAGTTGGATTAAGCTCGTGCATCTTACGTGGAAGATATCCATCAATGATGAAGAGCGAGATCCGTTGCTTCGTATGTTCGACGATCTAGGATTTATATCTCCATCACATCCGATATTTAACATAATATACCATGCTGAACAAATGGAAGTTGCCATAAAGATATTAATTGATAAGTTCGAATTAGACGCTGATCATATTGCGACGCTTCGAGATATCGTGCAGCGGACAATCAGGTGAAACTAGGTACTACCTGCGGCCGACACCGGCACTAGCATCGGATTGGAATTACCTCGTGTCAGGATGCAGAGCGCTCTGCGGCGGGTAGTGGTCGAAATCAAACGCTTGGTACCGTTCACTGAGCGCCTAAACCCGCGTCTAGCCTTTGGTTCTGAAGCGGCCACTTTCCTCCAACCCAACCTGGTCGTCGGGACCGTCGTCAGCTCTGCCAGAAAGCGGTCGTTAGTCGGTCAGCCGGCAGGTCCGGCTAAGGGTGGTGAGCGGGCTTTAGCGATGCGGCCGGGACCGGACATTCAAGCCGACAGCGATCAGTCAGGTTTGGGTGCGCCTTTAGCAGACCGCCATTCGCGGCTGCTCTCGAACCATCTCAGTCACGCGGACAGCTCTTGGCACTTCCCGAAAGCGGCCATTCGTCGGCCGTCCGGCAACCTCGGCTCGGAGTTGCAATCGAACGTCAGCCTGCTGGCAGAAAGTTGACGTTCCATCTTCGGCCTAAGTCGGCGACACAGTCCGCTCTCTCCCAAGATCGGAGGAGGCGGGTGTCTGCAAAGTCGTGCCGACGCTCGCCGTCTGCGCGCAGGCAGCCGTGGCCATGTCACGCCGGGGTGTGGCTGCCGAGGTCCCAGGCACGGCGTGCGAACCGATCGATCATCTCGGCTCGGCCAAGTTGGTAAAGCTCGCGACGATCCCGGGTATCCGGCTGCCCGTGCGGGAGGCTGCCATCAGCCGGACCCGGTAGCGGGCGCCGTCCGCCCCCTCGACCGTCCGCTCGGAGGGCCGGCTCGCCGCCAGCACCGCCGGGATCTCATTTTGCAGCCAGTCCAGAGGGATCGGCGCCGAGAAGTTGCGCAGGGACCGGCCGATATCGTTCGGCTGTAGGCCGAAGATCTGCGCCGCGGCTCCGGTGAACATGCGGATGTGAAGGTCCGGCGTCAGCAGTACGCTGGCGACGTTCATGCCCTCGAACAGTGTGGCTTGATCGTCGCTCAGCTGGTCAATCGCCTCGATCTTCGACGTGAGTTCGGAATTGACCGTCTGCAGCTCCTCGTTGAGGGACTGCGTCTCCTCCTTCGAGGCCTCGAGCTCCTCGTGGGCGGCCTGCATCTCCTCGTTGACCGAGGACAGCTCCTCGTTCGAGGATTTGAGCTCCTCCAGCGAGGTCTCGTATTCCTCGATCACGGCCTGGAGCCGTTCGCGCGTCACGTTCAGCTCGCGCTCCAGGCCTTGGAGTGCCGAGTCCCGCTCGTTCGCCTCCAGGGCCTGCTGCCGCTCCTTCTCGACTGGCGCGGCGGCCTCAATGAACACGACCAGGAACAGCGGCTCGCTCGCGCCGGGCGTGGTCAGCGGCTTGACCACCAGGGAGATCGACTGGAGACGGCCGTCCGATAGCGCGACGCCGATGCCGTCGCGCACGACGAGGGTATTACCCTCGATCGCCTCGCGCAGGGCCGTCCGAAGGTCCAACCGCAGGCCCTTGCGCGCCATCGCGGCTAACTCCCGGGTCGGCTGGCCGGGCACCACCTCTAGGTGATCGCCGATCCGCGACGAATAGTGCACGGCCTCGCCCGTCCGCGTCACGACCGCATGGGGCGGCGTGAACTCGGACAACATCTGGCTCTCCACCGCGTGCCGCAGGGCCGCATGCGTCGTCACGTTGCGCCGGTGCGGCTGGCCGGCACTCGCGAAGATCGGCGTGTCCGCCCCGGACATCGGCCGCAACCGGACCGGCGGGATCGCATCGCGGGCCTGGAAGATCCGGTACTGCTTGTTGATCGTCTCAAACAGGTCCTCGAACCGCGTCACGTTCTCGGCCATTCCGATGAACAGGTAGCCGCGTGGGCGCAGGGCGTAGTGCAGCACCGGTATCAACTGCTGCTGGGCTTCGACGCCGAGGTAGATCATCAGGTTGCGGCAGGAGACCAGATCAAGGCGGGAGAACGGCGGATCGCGCAGCACGCTGTGGGGCGCGAAGGTGCACAGGTCGCGCACGGCCTTTGCGACCACCGCGCTATCTCCCGCGACGACAAAGTGCCGCGCGATCCGCTCACGCGATACGGCGGACAGGTAGGCCGTCGGGTAGCGGCCGGTCCGCGCCACCGCGAGCGCGCGCTCGTCGATGTCGGTGGCGAAGATCTGCACGCGCGGCGGATCCGCCAGGGTGAGCATGTGCTCGCGCACCAGGATGGCCAGGGAATAGACCTCCTCGCCGGTCGAGCAGGCCGGCACCCAGATCCGCACACCATCGGTCGCCGCGCGCACCTCGAATAGTTTCGGGATGATTTGGGTGGCCAGCGCCTCGAAGGCGGCGGTGTCGCGGAAGAAGTTCGTCACGCCGATCAGCAGGTCCCGAAACAGCACCCCGACCTCGGCCGGGTCGGCCCGCAGAAGCTTGAGGTAAGCGTCCGGCCCGGCCGCGCCGACGACGCTGATGCGCCGTTGGAGGCGGCGCACGAAGGTGCTGGGCTTGTACCCCGAGAAGTCGTGGCCGACCTGGCGGCGGAGGATGGCGTAGATCTCGGTAAGAAGCTCCGCGTCAGGCTCCCGCGCAACCGCGTCGGCCTGCGCATCCGACGCGGCGGCGAGGTACGCATCAACGTGCGCCGCGATCCGGCCGCCCATCAGTTCGGCAGTCTCGCCAAAATCGACGAAGCCGGTCCGCAGCGAGCTGAGCGGCATGTCGGCGGTCTCGGGGCCGTCGCCATCCGCAGTCTGAGCCAGGGTCAGGCCGCCGTGCTCCTTGATCACCTTGACGCCGATGGCGCCGTCGCCATCGCCGCCGGACAGGATCACCCCTACCGCGCGCTCGCCCTGGTCGAAGGCAAGCGCGGTCAGGAAGATGTCGATCGGCTTGGTCTCGCGGCCTTCCGACCCGAGCGGTGTCAACGTCAGCCGGCCGCCCGTGATGCCCACGACGAAACCGGACGGCATGACGTAGACGCAGCCCGGCCGGACCCGCACGCCATCGGCGGCGGCCTCGACCTCAAGCGGCGTGAAGCGGGCCAGTACGTCCGGAAGCAGGCTCTTGTGCTCCCGGCTGAGATGCGTGACGACGACGAAGGCCGCCACCAGCGTCTCTGGCACCCCGCGGAAGAAGCCCCGCATCGCCTCGATGCCGCCCGCGGACGCGCCGATGCCGACGATCGGAAAGTGGTCCTGGTCTATCTCCACGTTCTGAGCCTTCGGATCGATGACGCGCCGTTCGTCGGGTTCCAGCATCATGCGTCCGGGACCAATGTCGAGGACGGCCGCGCGGATCAGCCGTCGTTCGTGACTTCTTGTACAACGTAGGCGAGGCAGCGTGCCCGCGCCTCGGGGCTCTTCAGCCGCACAAATAGACGCAGCAGCGCCACTACCTCGGCCGGATGATCCTGGGCCACCACGGCGGAATCAGTGTTCGATGTACCGACCGGGCAGGCCGTCAGGAAGGTCGCTACGGGGACGCGCAACGTCCGGGCAATGCGGACCAGTGCAGTCATGTCGTCATTCTGCGGATTGTCACCGTCCATTCGGGCCCCTCCGCAAATTCCTGCGCCGTGCCAATCTCTGCGCGGCGGCCCTCAATGCACGGCGATCCCGGCCGCCCGCGGTCCCATCACGCCGGCGATGCGACGCCCGACATGATGGAGCACGTGGCCCAGCAGCAGGCGGGTCTCGAGGTCAGGCTCGTCCTCCGCGGCCTCGTAGGCCTCGATGAGAGACGTCACTAGCTGTTGCGATGGGCCGGGGTCGCTGCTGGAGGCCGGTGGCCCGGCGTCCTGCTCGCGCGAGCGCCGGACAAGGTCGCGGGAAGCCTGAAGCGTCCGCCGCGTCTCCTCTGCTGCCGCGCGCAACTCACGGGCGACTTCAAGGCACCGATCTGCGTGGGGGCGGTCCACCATGGGCACTCCAAGCTGCACTGAATGCCCGCGCGTGGATCACTTCTGAGCGGACGCTGGCATCGTGCGCTCAATTTCTAGGTGTAGCAATTCGGATATCAAATTCGCTAGCGATTGAGAAGGTCAAACTTTAATATGCGCCTCCTAAGCGAACAGACGCGAGTGCATACGCTGAGTTCCGAGGTCTTTGTCCAATAACATACCGGGAGGCGGACCTATCGGCCTTCTGCAATGAGTCGTGAGCGATCATCGCTCCTATGTCCGCTTTGATACATCTACCGTTCGGAAACGGACGGGCTGAAAACCAACCCTACTCGGTCATTCCGCTGGCGACCGAGCCTGTGTGAAAACGAAAGCGCATGCCGAAGTTGTAGAACAATCGTCTACACGGCAGACAAGCGGCCCCGCTGGAGGACGGTTCCGACGCGGTTTGGAGAGCCATTTCGGCGCTGCCCAGTTTGTCTTCGGGAAGATCCTTCTACCGCTTCTGCGTTTTCACACACTCGGCCCTTTGCGGAAGCTGGAAATGTCCGCTTAGGGCTGACTAGCGAGAGAAAGGCAGCGCAACGCTTTGATTAGGTTCTTCAGGCAGTTTTGCCGCCTATAGAGGCCTATAAGGCAAGAGACTGGACGAGAACGATGCGGATCGTATCAGGCAGCGAAGAGGAAGCCAGGACGATCCAGCTGTCGGAAGTGCTCGGCGCCTTGAGCCACGCCCTGGACCTGACGGAGGGTCAGCCCGTCGGGCATTGCGTGCGCGCGACCTGGATCGGCTTCAACATCGGCCGGGAGATGGGCCTACCGGACTTGCAGCTCTGGGAACTCTACCACACGGTGATGCTGAAGGACCTCGGGTGCTCCAGCAATGCAGCGCGCATCTGCGAACTCTACCTCTCCGACGATCTCAGCTTCAAACGTGACTTCAAAACAGTGAGCGACAGCCTGCCAAAGGTGCTCGGCTTTGTCTTCTCTCATACCGGCCTCAAGGCCGGCCTCGCTGAACGCTTCCGTGCCGTGCTCAACATCCTGCAGAACGGCGGAGCGATTACCGACGACCTGATCCAGACCCGCTGTCAGCGTGGTGCTCAGATCGCCCGACAGCTTCACTTCCCCGCGAGCATCTGCGAGGCCATCCACGCCCTGGACGAGCACTGGAACGGCGGCGGTCGACCGGACCGCCTCGCTGGCCCAGCGATCCCACTCTACGCACGGGTAGCGCTGCTCGCTCAGGTAGTGGACGTGTTCCACACCGCGGCCGGCCCCGCGGCCGCGGTTGCCGAGGTGCGGGCGCGCTCGGGCACATGGTTCGATCCTCAGGTGGTCGCCTGCTTCGAGGCGGCCGCGTCCAAACCCGGCTTCTGGGACACCCTGGCTTCGGATGAGGTCGAGGAGGCGGTGTTCGCGTTGGCGCCGGTCAGCCCGATCGTCGTGGACGAAGACTACCTCGACGACATCGCCCGTGCCTTTGCTCAGATTATCGACGCCAAGAGCCCGTTCACTTCCGGCCATTCGGAGCGGGTTGCGGTCTACGCCGACATGATCGCGGCTGAACTTGGCTATACGTCGGAACGCCGCCGCTGGCTGAAGCGGGCTGCGCTGCTTCACGATGTTGGCAAGCTCGGGGTCTCGAACGCGATCCTCGACAAGAACGGTAAACTGGATGACGCGGAGTGGCGGGACATGCGCAATCACGCCTCCCTTTCCGAGACCATCCTGACCCGCGCGGCGGTGTTCCACGAGATGGCTAGCATCGGCGGCGGCCATCACGAACGGCTCGACGGCAAGGGCTATCCGCGCGGCTTGAAAGCCGACGCAATCGCACCCGAGACCCGCATTGTCTCGGTCGCCGACGTGTTCGACGCGCTGACCGCCGACCGGCCCTACCGTGCGGCCATGTCGCTTGAGAAGGCACTCGGCATCATGCGCGCAGACCTGGGCACGGCGTTCGACCCGCTCTGCTTTGCGGCGCTGGAGCGGGCGCTCACCGCGATCGAGGGCGATCTCGCTCGGGCGGCTTGAACCAAGCCACCTCTCGGCGAACCCCCTGACTACCGGACCAAGACCATCTTCCCTGATCCGCCGTTGGTGGCCTCGCGACAGGACGCTGCTTCTCTTGAAGCCGAGACGATGAGCGCGCGCACCACCCATCCGAAGGCTGGCGAACTCAAAGCTCCGAGGCAGAGCGAGCTGAGGATGCGGGCAAGCACGATCTTAACTTTCTAATCCAGGGTAAAGCGGCAGACGTGGAGTGCTCGTGAAGCTGTCATCCGCCCAGCGATCGCAGGATACGTTGCCTGATAGTACATGCTGATAGCAATTCCGATTGCATTTGATACAACCAGATCTACATCTTCTAGCTGCATATTCCTTGTGTCACGCTCGCCTTCGTCTGAACGCCACCTTCGTCAGCTTTCAAAACGACGTACATTGGCTTCTAGGGCGAGGTTAGATCGGAAGCGGAACGTCTGCTTCGGGGCGAAGGGTTAAGGGCAGCTTTCCCCCTTATCGGACGCTGCCACGTGCAGCTATATGCATCGGTAAAACGATCGTTTTCCCGACAATAAGCAACGGCAGGTCGAAAGCCAACCCAAACGGCCGTGTTTCTGTCGGATAAAAGTGTCGGCTTTTCTATTGCCGGAGAAACGTGTTTTTGGCACTGTCCCGACATGCTCGTCGGATATGCCCGCGTCTCTACCCTCGACCAGAACCTCGACCTGCAGCGCGACGCGCTGACGAAGGCCGGGTGCGAGCGCCTGTTCGAGGAGAAGAAATCCGGCAAAGCCGGGACCAGGCGTCCGGAGTTCGAGGCGGCGCTCGCCTTCCTGCGGCCTGAGGACGTGCTCGTCGTCTGGAAGCTCGACCGGCTCGGTCGCTCGCTCGTCGAGATGATGCGCACCATCGACGGCCTACGCGTGAAGGACGTGCACTTCCGCTCGCTCACAGAGCAGTTCGATAGCGCCACCGCACACGGCCGCTTCGCCCTGCAGATGCACGGCGCCATGGCCGAGTACTTCCTCGACCTCAACCGCGAACGCACCATGGAAGGTCTGAAGGCGGCCCTCGCGCGCGGGCGCAAAGGTGGCCGGCCGAGGAAGCTCAAGGAGGCCGATCTCGAGGCGGCCCGTGCCATGCTGGCGGCCGGCACGATCAGCGTCGCCGACATCGCCAAACGCCTCGGGGTCAATCGGGATACCTTCTACAGCTACTTCCCGCGCGCGCGTGCCAACAGTACCGCCACCAAGGGCTGATCCGTACCAAGGGCTCGTAGCCTCGGCATACTGCCGACACCCGAGCGGTCGTCGAAGGCGCCGCGCACGAGCGGACATGTGTGCCTTGCCGATGCCGCGCAGGCCTGAGAACGGATCGCTGGACCACGGAGCGCCATGCCGATCAGCCGACGCCAGCTCGCCGCATCCCTGATGACGGCCACCCACATCGCCGACCGTCATGCGATCGCGGCGTTCATCGCCGACCCGGCAACGCAGTCGGCGCCCAACCCGTTTTCCCAAACCAGCGCCGGAGCCGTCCGGCAGGTCTGGCGACAGCGCGCCGCCGAATTCCGGTCGTTCGACATCGCATCGGCTGGACTCGTCGACCTGCTCGCGACTGTCGCCGACATGGCGGTGGACGAGGTCCTGACCCAGGAGATCCTCCGGGCCGGTCCCCACACCGCCAACGTGTTCCACCACGGCGACGGCTGCCGGATCGTCGGCGCAGCGCTCTACGGTCGACCCGGTGTCGGCCTGCCTGACTTGCCGATGCCGAGATCCCTAAGGACCGCACTCCGCCGAAGCTCCGGCATGCGAGGCGCCGGGGGACAGCTCGACCTGTTCGCAGGCCTCAACCCCTGAGGCGTTCCCGGCGACCTGGTGGCATCGACGCTTCAGTGCGTGAGGTGTGATACCCAAAACTTATGGCATCCAGCTGGCAAACGCGCTGGCACCGACTGGTACCGGGTGGCCCTTTGTGGCCCCCGGTGGCCCCGACCATTCCCGCACGCAGAACCCGGGACAAAACCTCCCGCCTCGCGTTCGGATCGATCGCGAGGGCATCACATCTTACAACACTGAAGATGTCGATGACGGCGGCACGGCCTCGTGTCCCACCACGCCGATCCCGCGATCAGACCGGCATTCCCGAGCCGCGATCATGGCTTCAATCCCCTGGCCGAGCCGAGGATCGCGGCGACTGGCAGAGATGAGCCAACACCCTGTGATGGCTCATCTCTGCCCCCTTCCTCCTCGGATGGCTTCGAAGCTTCGGACCACCCCGGAGCTCGAGCGGGGCAACGCACCGGACGTTTGATCGCCCTGGTTCCCGTTTGTCTCACGCTTGCGTCCCGGCTGTTCCAGCTTGGCTCCATGCGTATCGGATGAGTTGCCTGCGCCGCGCCTGGTGCTGTGCTTCGCAGCGCTGACCCATGCTCCCGGACTATGGTTAGACCTATCCCCGCCATCACGGTCCCTTGTCCGTGGAATGCGGTGGGGCTGTCGCACGCTTGTCGATGCGTTGGACCGACCGTGTGAGGGGCGTATCGGACCGTTGTGGCACCGATAATTTCCCCTCGTCGGCGCCGTCGCCGATGAGATCCTCGCGCGGTCAATCATGAGCCTGGAGCGGACGAACGATCTCGTCTGTGGCCACGCTAAGTCACGGTGCCAAAATCGTTTTTCTGTGTTCCGGCCGGAAACACCGCCCCGGAGGTGCGTGGTGAGTGCTGACAACGAAGACCCATAGCCACGGGGCAAGCGTTCCACGTCCCATGCGCCGCTCGCGCATCGAGGCGAATGACGGAACGGGCGAGAAGGAAGGTGGAGGATGGGGCGCAAACCGTCGCACAAATCCAGCACCATGCGGGCGGAGAGATCGTCCCACACCGCGATACGACATCGATCATATGGTCCGGCACAACCATCCCGTTCGCGTTGCGACGATCGCCAAACGGATCTCGGCCAGATGCATCGCAAGCCGAGGGATCGATCCCAGGTAAGCCGAGAGTGCCCGTGGGTCAGGTCGTACGCTAGATCGTAGGTGATTGGGCGCGCATCACGGCCAACAAAACCGACGCCAATCTCGCGGCCTTCTGCCAGCACAGCCACATGATCCATGACCGATCGGAGCGTCGGAGACGGCACTGGAACACGCTGTTCCGGCGGAAGGCGATGGGCGACCTGTTCGGCGGGCCCTACGCTTGAACCAGCAACCAATGCCTAGGCTTAATAATTAATTGATATTAACGCGCAGATTGCGCACGTTTCACAAATTGAGCGCGAAGCACCGGGAACCTTTAGGCGACTATACTGATCTCTGTTAGGTGGGACCTAGCCTCGTAATGCTAGGTTTGTCCCACAAAAATTTCTTACCCAGGTTATATCCGTGCCGATATGCAATCTAGGCCGCGCGTTTCTCATCGGCACGCCTATCGCGCTCATGGCAGGGTTATTCGCACTCGGACCGGCCCAAGCCGATCTTGCCAACGTCGTCCGCGTCGTGCTGCAGAAGGGTCGGCAATACGCCCCCACCGACCTGTTCCTGCGCCGAGGTGACACCATCGTCCTGGTCAACGGGGACGACGGCGCGATCCATCACGCCTTCATCGAGGCCGATCGGTTCGCGTTCGACGCCGGCGACCAAGAGCCGGGCAAGCAGGCCCCGCTGACGCTGAAGGAGCCCGGCGACTTCGTGATCGAGTGCGGTATCCACCCGAAGATGAAGCTCACCCTCCACGTCCAGTAGGAAGGTGGCGACCAAGCTCCGTCTAGCGGACGGCCTCAGATCACCGGCAAGCGGGTGAGGCCTTCGTACAGGGCCTCGTGACCGACGTAGTACAGCGCCAGGAAGGTCGCGAGCGCACCGCCGTAGTACGCCGGCGCCCACGTGACGTCGCGGACCCGCACTGCGGTGCGCATGTCGTCGGCCGCGATGCCGAGCAGCACGACGATGATCCCGGAATGCCCGATCGCGTCGACCTTGCCGAACTCGAACACCGCCGAGACGAAGATCGCGGCCAGGATGATTGCCGCGGCGCGTCGCACCAGTGGGGTCCAGAGCAGCGCGAAGGCCAAGGTGAACTCGATGACACCGGCCGCCTGCATGAACAGTTCCGGGGTGGCGCCCATGGTCATCTGCGGCTTGGCGGCGAGCAGCGGATCGGTCCACTGCGGGTAGGCCCACTTCTCGACTGAGGCCCACATCAGCGTGATGGCGGCGGTCCAGCGCACGATGTCGAGCGGGCGCAGGCCGAAGGGCTTCAGGTTGAGGCCTTGGCAGACGAGGTAGACCGCCACCCCGAGGAACACTGGGTAGTCGGCGAGGTGGAAGATGCCGTACTGCGCGGTGGCGAAGCTGAACAGGAAGACGATGCCCAGGCCGGTGAGCGGCATGGTCCGGCGCCAGATCAGGCAGGCGGCCAGCGCGAGCTGGAACCACGGGATCCAGGCGACGTCGGTCTTGAGCTCTGGGGTGAGGATGATGCCCCCCATCCCCCACAGCGAGACGAAGAAGAAGCCCAGCGTGACGCGGACCAGCAGCTCGGTGTCGGTGCGGATCCGGGTGGTCACGCGATCCAGCGCGTTGAGCAGGGCACTGCCCAGCGGCGTGCCCTCCGCCAAGCACCCGAACATCAGGCACAGGATGGCCAGACCAGCGAGCCACTCGAAGTTGGCGCACAGCACCTGCTCAAGGCCACGTGGCTGCCCGGCGACGTCGTAGGCGCAGAACCATTTCACGTGAGCGCTGGCGGAGCTCGTACCGGCGAGGAGGGCCAAGGGTGAGACTGCGAGGCTTCCCAGCGAGCGCGTACCCAGGCGACGCGTGAGCCTGAGCGCCGAGACCCGAACCATGATGACCTCGAAAGACGTGGCGGGCACCGACCCGCCTACGTATTTCCTCACAAACAGCGGTATCGCGTCAACGAGTTATTAACGAACATTACGCGATGGTTAATAGCGGTCGCGGTGCTTATTGCCTGGGCAAACGACGCTAGTTTTGATCTTTGCTGAGGCTGATGTAGCGCGCCAGAACCAGCCGTGCTCGCAGGGGCCGGTGTAACTCTGCTCGATCGGCGTGAGGATCGTGGTCCGGCATCCGAGCAGCGCGGAGCCGTAGACGACGCCCAGCCATGGGCTGAGCTTCTCGCAAACCACGACCATGTCGCCGTCGTGCAGGCGGTCAATCTCACGGAACAGGGCTTCTCCGGACAAGCATCGCCGCCGATCGACCCGTGCATTCTGGCAAGGGTATTGCCTGCCCATTGAGATGGCTGTGTTCCACCTCGAATGCTCCATCCACCGGCGTTGCGCCAGTGGTCTCTCGGTTGCGGCCGAGCAGATCGTGATGCGCACGGATGCCGAGGCGATCGCCTATGCCGATGCCCGGTTCGCGGGCCTGATTGCCAATCGTGCAGGATCTGCGACGTTGAGGGATGATGCCGGGCGGGTCATCTGGTCCGCACGACGTTCCGGTGTCACTGAGGGACGGCATAGCGATGACCGAGACCGATAAACCTCATGGCATCAGCGTCGTACCGCCGACGGTGCCGATCCGAAACATCAATGTGCCCGACCCGACGACGGGGAGCGAGCCTGAGAGCAAAGACGTGGTGCAAGACGCCGAGAGCAAACCTGAAGATCCAGACAAGGCAGCCAAGGATGGCTTGGCCTAGCAAGTTTGAGGCGCAGGTCGCGGACGGGACAGCCGCGGAGATCGCCGGTCGCCCAGTCTGATGGGAAGGGGCCCCGCAGTTTTCGCAGCTGCGGGGCTGAACCATGAAATCACATGCGGGAGCGGCGCATGTGATGACGCCGGTGACGGGTCATGTGTCGCCGCCCCATCATGCCGCTCTGTCCACCCATCCGCTTTTGAGACGGGCTCTTCACGCTGCCCGGGTTATTCATGTTGCCTTCGGCGCTGCCTCCGCCGGCGGGGGTTTGAGCGAGTGCTACTCCCGCCATTGCAACAGAAAGCGCGGCGGCGAGAGCGAGTGTCTTAATCGACATGGCGTTTTGCTCCAGACGGATCGGTTCGATCGTTCATGGGCTGAACGTCATCGTGATCAATATCGTTCAAGCTTCTGCAGAGGACAGCCGCAATCGGCATCATCCTGCTTGCCGTCGGCATTCGGTCCGGGTACCGAAGCCGCCCCGGACAAAGAAAAGGCCCCCCCTGAAGGAGCGGCCCAAAGTCTAGGGAGGAAACGCCCTTCTCAGGGCAGCAGAATTGCGACGCCATCGCGATCCCGCAACGCACACTTAATCTGGTGCGACGCAACAAACAATGCTCGATCTCCGACCAGAGCACATAGCCGTCACGTCTTCCTACACCCGCTGCATGGGCATCCCTGTCTAGCGAAACCGACCGTTAACCAGATTGTCTCTCGCTCGCCGCATGTCGGCGGTAGGCACTCTCGCTCCCGCAACGGCCGAGAGCAGAGCATGACGCGCGCCGACCTCGACAAGCGCGCCGCGCTGACCGTGTGGCTTGGCCATGGCCCAGCGCACGTCGCGCAGGGTCACGAGTTCCCAACGCTGCGCCAAGCTCTCGCGGCAGCGGCTGAAGTCATAGACGCAGAAGACGTGCAGCCCTGGATCATCACAGAGGACGGTGACATCCTCGTGCGCATCCGGCGAAGGCCGCCTTGTTTGGAGGTTTATCGGCGTCCAGCTTTTCGGTGATCTGATCCGGCATCGGTGCTGGCATCGGTGCTGGAGATGCTCGGATGGACGATGCGACCTACGTCCGGCGCCGCCGCTGGAGTCCTCAAGAGAAGCGCGCTGTCGTGACGGAGTCCGTGACCAGCGGCAACGTGATCGCGACGGCCAAGCGCCACGGCATCCAGGCGCAGCAGATCTATCGCTGGCGTGAACGGCTGGAGGCGCGGCCGGCCTGTGGCGCTTTCCTGGCTGTGGCGGTCGCGTCGGATCCAGGGCCGTCCAGTCCGGCACCGCTGTCGGCACCGGTGCCGGCATCGCTGCTGGATGACACGAGCAGGGATCGGGATCCGACATCGCGGCCGGAGCGGTCGCCGCGGGTTGAGATCGTGCTGTCCGCCGGGCGCCGGATCATCGTCGAAGGCGGCGTCGAGGTCGACGCGGTGCTTGCGTTGGCGCGGGGCCTTGAGGGCTTTCGATGATCCCGGTTCCGCTTGGGGTGAAGGTCTGGCTTGCCACTGGCCACACCGATATGCGGAAGGGGTTCGCCTCACTGGCGCTGTTGGCGCAGGAGGTGTTGAAGCGTGATCCGCTCGGCGGCCACGTCTTTTGCTTCCGCGGGCGCCGGGGCGATCTCTTGAAGGTAATCTGGCACGACGGGCAGGCGGCGAGCCTCTACGTGCGACGGCTTGAGAAGGGCCGCTTCCTATGGCCCTCGCCAGCCGACGGGGTCGTCGCGATCACGCCCGCACAGATGGGTTATCTGCTCTCCGGGATCGACTGGCGCAATCCGGTGGAGACCTGGCGTCCGACGGTGATCGGATAGGCCTTTTTGCTTGCGTTTGCAGGAGGATGTGATTCCCTCACCGTCGTGAGCGCCGCCCCTTCATCGCCGACTTCGCCCTCGCTTCCCGCCAATCTGGCGGCGGCTCATGCGATGATCCTCAGCGAGCGCCAGGCCAGGATCGAGGCACAGACTGCAGCGTCCCACGCCGTCGCCGAAGCGCTGAAGGCAAAGGCCGCGGCGTCCTCCACCGAAGCGATGATCGCCCACCTCAAGCTGATGATCCAGAAGCTCAGGCGCGAGCTCTACGGCCAGCGATCGGAGCGCACGGCGCGGCTCATCGACCAAATGGAACTGCAGCTTGAGGAGCTGGAGGCCAAGGCTACGGAGGACGAACTCTCGGCAGAGGCTGCGGCGCTGCAGGCCTCGTTGCCGGCTCCGGCGCTACGCCGCCGTCCATCACGCAAGGCGTTCCCGGAACATCTTCCGCGCGAGCGGGTCGTGATCGCAGCGCCTTCGTCGTGCCCGTGCTGCGGCTCCATGAAGCTGTCGAAGCTCGGCGAGGACGTCACCGAGACCCTGGAGGTGATCCCACGCCAGTGGAAGGTGATCCAGACGGTCCGGGAGAAGTTCACCTGCCGCGCGTGCGAGGCCATCTCGCAACCGCCGGCGCCCTTCCATGTGACCCCACGCGGCTTCGTCGGGCCGAACCTGCTGGCCATGGTGCTGTTTGAGAAGTTCGGTCAACATCAACCACTGAACCGCCAAAGCGAGCGCTACGGCCGCGAAGGCATCGAACTCTCCGTCTCGACGCTCGCCGACCAGGTTGGCGCGGCAACGGCAGCGCTGGCGCCGTTGCATGAGCGGATCGCCAGGCACGTGATGACGGCCGAAAGGCTGCACGCCGACGACACCACAGTGCCGATCCTGGCCAAAGGCAAAACCGATACGGGCCGGATCTGGACCTATGTCCGCGACGACAGGCCCTTTGGCGGCGCCGATCCGCCGGCGGCGCTCTACTTCGCCTCGCGCGACCGGCGGCACGAGCATCCGGACGCGCACCTCGCGGCATGGTCCGGCATCCTCCAGGCCGACGCCTATGGCGGCTACAACGGGCTCTATGATCCCGCGCGTCCGAGCGGACGGGTCACGTCGGCGCTGTGTTGGTCCCATGCCCGTCGCGGCTTCTTCGAACTCGCCGACATCGCCGCGAGCGCGCGGCGTAGCCCTGGCGCCGCGCCTGTGTCACCGATCGCCCTGGAGGCGGTTACGCGCATCGACGTGCTCTTCGCCATCGAGCGCGAGATCAACGGTCTGAGCGCCGACGCGCGTCGCCAGGTCCGACAGGAGCGGAGCCGCCCGCTCGTCGAGGACCTGCGCACCTGGCTTGGTGAGCAGCGCATCAGGCTCTCGCGCTCGGCGACCGTCGCCAAGCCGATCGACTATATGCTCAGGCGCTGGGACAGGTTTACCTCATTCCTCGACGACGGGCGGGTTTGCCTCACGAATAATGCCGCCGAGCGGGCGCTCAGAGGTTTTGCCCTCGGTCGAAAAGCATGGCTGTTTGCAGGCTCCAGCCGCGGCGCCGAGCGTGCCGCCGCAATAGTGACGCTGATCCAGACGGCAAGGCTTAACGATGTCGACCCACAGGTCTGGCTCGCCGACGTGCTGGCCCGCATCGCCGGGCATCCGATCCATCGACTCGACGACCTGCTGCCGTGGAACTGGTCCCCGCCGTCGACCACGGCAATCGCAGCCTGACGATGCACATCAACAAGGTCCATGCCGTCAGGACCTTGGCGCTCGTCGCAAGGGAGCTCGGCGAAGATGCGGACTGGCTCGCCGATATCGCTACCGATCTGGAGCCCGAAGACGGGCTGATCTGGGTCTACGATCCGCAGTACCCTGACGGAACCATGGCCTTCTCAGACTTTGGTATCGAAAGTCTCCGTAACCTCATCGAAGTCCACCGCAGCGCGCCGAAATAGGACCCCCGCGGCCCACGCCGGATGAATACGCCTCCGCGTAATCTTCGATGAGTAAGGCTTTGGCTGACGTCGCTCAGTTTCCGGGGCTTCGTGCGAGTCGAGCCCTGTCCGACCCATCTGTTCGGCCAGTTCTGCGCACCAACCAACTGGCAGATCGACTCCGCGCATCCGCGCCCGCGCCTCGACGGAAGCCGGCAGCCGCTGCTAAAGCTCCGGCGCCAACTGCTGTGCGTCAGAAGAGAACCCGGGGTTCCGAGGCGCGGCCAAGGCGGCTTCTCGGGGGAATCCAATCGTCGTTCACTACCCGCCGCCCTGTTGTCCGCGCCCGAATTTGCGCGCCAACGCTTCCTGCCAGCCGATCGGCGGGTCGATGATCCCGCGGAGCCGCGCTGCCTCTTTGACGTTGCGCAGAATGACGTCCCATTCGGCTTCGCTGGCCTGGGCAGGCGGTGCAAACCCCATCGCGTGCGCGATGGCCTCGGCCGATCGCCGCCACTCCGCTGGGAGGAACGGAAGGCTTTCGTTGTCGTCTGTCATGTGAGGCGATCCACCATTGCCCTTGCTCGAACGGCGAACCCTACAGAGGGCTTCGATCCTCGGCATATAGCCTCGGCTTCATTTCTTCACGGCTGCTTCGCGAGCGACATCCGAGGCCGACACGCCCGGCTCGAACGAGGCAACCACAAGCCGCTCTTTCACCGCCCGCGTCCAGCTTCGCCGCCGCTTCGACCTCACCAGTTCGATGCCCGACCGCGTCATGCTCAAAGTCCTAGGATTACTCCTATGACCTCAACCCGACCCGACCATCACACAAGGCGGTCCTCACCGGACGCGTACCCCCTTGATGGCGTACTCGCCGGCTCGGCCCCGTCGCCCGATCTGATCACGGGCCGGCGGGGGAGGTCGTCTATCTCACCGGCGTCTGCATAGGCTGCCGGGACTGGATGATATCCGGCCGAGCTACGATAGGTGCTACCGGCAGGCCATGCGGTCAGAAGCGGGTCTGCCGGATCTTGGTTGAAAGCTGCTCGGCGCGCCTCTTGTGGCTGCCACGTTTTGCTTCCTGCCGCGCCACATCCAGGACACGACGACGACCCTGGTTGTCCTCGATCTTTGACCAGAGGCGCACGAGGGCGAGAAGGTCGTCCCCTTCGTCGACAGACCGCTCGTCTATGAACTCGGCGACCGGCGCATCGAGTGCGCGAGCAACCCGTTCCAGGATAGAGGCGTGGTCGGCGAGACTGGGATCAAGCGTGTCCATAATCGCGCAACACGCCATCGATCGGTCAGATCGCGCATGAATTCAAGATACCGTGAAGCACCTTTGCTCGGCCCTTCCCATTGAGTCCATCCCGGAATTGGGGCGCTTCGTACCCACCCTGAGGCGCAAATCCAGAACTGGGCATGAGCAGCAACAACCGATCATGGTTGTAGTTCATTTAATGCAACTCATGAGCGAGTCTGTTAACTAACTGTTAACTTTGCCTTCACATCATAAGTGAGTTTTGAGGGTAGGGCTATGGATACAGATCGCGCGTCTGCTGACTTCATGAGGATTGATAGAGCGATCGTGCTGGATCGTGCCGTTCTTCAGGCAATCGATCTACGGGAAACTATCTTCGATATTGATGATGGCGATTTGACAGTGATGATTGATGTTTTGTTGCTCTACCTGGGACAGATGACAGCAAATTGCGTTCAGCAGTCAAAAATTAGAACAAATATGTCCGATGCGGCGTGACAGAAGTTTATTTTCTAGTACTTGGTTGCGAATAGATTTTAACTAATCGTTTTTGATTTTGCTGATGCGCAGATCTGTATAGTCTTCTTTGGCCGGCTTGAGCTTGTGATCTGATCACGGATGGCGGGGTGCGTAGGCTATCTCTTCGCGAGAACGCCGACTATGAGGCTCCATATCGTTCGATCAATTCCTGGCGTCCTGATGCGGTGATTTCGTACTCGGCGCTGTCTTCTGCCGGCCGCGCTCGACCAGTGCCCACTACCAATCCCAGCGTTTCAAGGCGCCGCATGTAGACGTTGATCTGATAGAACCGCGGTCCGGTCGCCGCGAGGGTTCGGAGCCGAGAGAGACTGCTGGGCGCGAGCTTATGCATCGCCGGAGAGTGTACCTATAGGCGGCTGTTGCGTCAGTCCTTGCTACCGCAAATCCACAGTGCCTTCCGCAATCGCACGCCGGGCCCTCACCATTCTCTTCGGGAAAAATGACCTCTGCAGCTTTACGATGCGGCGGGCTCGATGCACTTCTGAACCAATCGAGCGGCACGTAGCTGCGCGGTCCGCTCGCCCAGCACCTGTTTCTCGGCGTCGAGATCTTGGTTGACCTGATCTGCGTGTTCTCGGCGAACTGCGTCTCTGGCGGTGAACGAGCTGAGATGACCTCGGGCACGGGGATGCAATTTGGACATGGTGTGCAGTACCTCGTCAGCTCGACCGTGAGCTAGTGCACTGACTCAGACGGATGGTTCAGGGGCTCGATTGAGGGCGTCGAAGATGGCGGCGGCGGGCTTGGTCCAGACGAAGGGTCGTGGGCTTTGGTTGTGCTCACCGATGTAGCGTTTGATGGCGGCCTGCAGGTCGACGATGCCGGTGAAGGTGCCTCGCCGGAGGCGACGGCGCGTCAGCGTGGAGAAGAAGCCCTCGACGGCATTGAGCCAGGAAGCCGAAGTCGGTGTGACGTGGAACGTCCATCGCGGGTGGCGGGTGAGCCAGGCGCGCACCTTCGGGTGCTTGTGGCTGCCGTAGTTGTCGAGCACCACGTGGATCGCCTTGCCCGCTGGGACTGCCGCCTCGACGGTGTTGAGGAAACGGATGACCTCACCGTGGCGATGGCGCTGCATGCAGCGGCCGAGCACGGTGCCTTCCAGGACGTCGAGGGCGGCAAACAAGGTCGTGGTGCCGTGGCGGGTGTCGTCGTGCGTCTGAGCAGCGGGATGCCCGGGTCCGAGCGGCTGGTCGGGACGGGTTCGCTCCAGGGCCTGGATCTGGGACTTTTCGTCGATGGACAGCACGACGGCGTGGGCGGGCGGTTGCATATAGAGACCGACCACATCCTCGACTTTCTCGGCGAAGGCCGGGTCGTGGGAGCGCTTGAAGGTCCGCACCCGATGCGGTTGCAGGCGGTGCTCCTGCCAGATCCGCTGCATGGAGCGAAGTGAGATGCCGGTCCGCGCAGCGACGGCGCGGCCGGTCCAGTGCGTGACCTCGTCCGGCAGTTCCGAACACGTCAGCGCCAGCACCTTCGCCACTGTGCGGGTGGAATGCGGCGGGGTGCCGGGTGGGCGGGTCTTGTCCCGCAGCAGGCCCTCAACACCCTCCTCGGCAAAGCGCTGCTGCCAGCGCCAGACCGCGGGCCGGCTGTGACGCCGGCCTGCCGAGCCACGTCCCGCACGCTCAAGCGTTCGAACGAGAGCAGGACGATGCGTGCCCGCAGGATGTGCTTAAGGGGGCGGGATCGGTCTCCGGCGATCGTGGACAAAGTCAACTTGGTGGCGTCGTCGAGGAGCACGCAGACGGCCTGAGCCATCGCCCAGACACGCATGCATCCCCCCCCCCGTGTGAATCCTCTGACCGCGTCAGTGCACTACGAGGCTGAGGAGCGCGGTGGCGAGTGCCAACATCCAGACTGTCGAGCCTTGTTCGTTAGGCGGGTCAGACGGATCTGGGTTTAAGGGGGTAGGAGACATAGGCGGGCTGCAGCCTCAAGCGAGCGCTCAATCACTGCCACAACGACGAGGCGCCAAACGCTGTTGCAAGAAACGTAGCAGCCGGACCGCAAACGCCTCGCGGCATCAGCACGCAGGTCGAACGGGGCCAAGCGGCTGAAGCTCAGGGTGGGGTTGGATGGGCTCCCATGATGGCGGCCGCCAGCAACGTCCGAAACCCCTTCACCTGTGGCTGAGACCGATCCGCCATCGTGGAAGCTGGAGAGGCGCTCACGAGGGCTGCGAGGTCGAGGCTGTGGCCGCTGACGAAGCGATAAGGCCAAGCCGCTGAGTCTCGCATTTAGATATAGCGAGGGGAAGATTACCGCGGCCGAGGCTGAGGTACTGTCTGGACTTATTGACGGCTGCCACTCCTCGGTCGGTGGACAGAAATGCGGACAGAGCCTGAACCCAACGGCAACAGCTGACGCGAGCTTGACACTTTCGCCCCCAAATCGCGCAGGAAGCCCCAGGAGGCCCGGCGTTGACTTCCGGACACTACACACGTGGATGTCTCGATGGAACGGAGCCGCCGCTGGGCCGCCTCTGGCCGCCTTCCCCCCCGGGTCTAGCCTCCAGTTCACTCTGGCCGATCCGCGCGCGTCGGGCCATCCGAGCGCGTGGCCTCGTCCGTCTGGGAGGCGCCCGCCCCTGCGCTACCGGTCAGAACCGATGCGGATCCCGGTGACGGTTCGCGACGCGCAAGCGTCGCTGAGACCCGGCCGAGGCTCCTCCGCGCAAGCCCGGGACGGCGCGCGTCACGCGCCCCGGCGCTTCGCCGCCCGGCGGTAGCGGTGCAGGACGAACTCGGTGTAGCCGTTCGGCTGGGCCGCACCCTCGAAAATCAGGGCCTCCGCGGCTTGGAAGGCCGGCCCGTCGAAATCCGGTCCCATCGGCCGGTAGGACGGATCGCCGGCGTTCTGGCGGTCGACGATACCGGACATCCGGCGCAGGGCCTCGGCGACCTGCACGCGGTCCACGATCCCGTGCCGGAGCCAGTTGGCGATGTGCTGGCTGGAGATGCGCAGGGTGGCGCGGTCCTCCATCAGCCCGACATCGTGGATGTCGGGCACCTTCGAGCAGCCGACGCCCTGGTCGATCCAGCGGACCACGTAGCCGAGGATGCCCTGGCAGTTGTTGTCAAGCTCCTCCCGGACGGCCTCGGGCGGGAACGGCTCCGTGGCCAGCGGCAGGGTCAGCATGGCGGCGCGGGTCGCGGGCGCCCGGCCGCGGAGTTCCGCCTGGCGGGCGCGCACCTCGGTCCGGTGGTAGTGGAGCGCGTGGAGCGTGGCCGCCGTCGGGGACGGGACCCAGGCGGTGTTTGCGCCAGCCTCCGGCTGGTCGCCCTTCGCGGCCAGCATCGCCGCCATCCGGTCGGGGGCGGCCCACATGCCCTTGCCGATCTGGGCGTGGTCCGGCAGCCCGCAGGCCAGCCCGGCATCCACGTTGCCGTCCTCATAGGCCCGGATCCAGGCGGTGGCCTTCATGGCGTCCTTGCGGACCACGGGGCCGGCCTCCATCGTGGTGTGGATCTCGTCGCCGGTCCGGTCGAGGAAGCCGGTGTTGATGAAGAACAGGCGGTCGGCCGCGGCGGCGATCGAGGCCCGGAGGTTCGCGCTGGTGCGCCGCTCCTCGTCCATCACGCCGATCTTCAGGGTCCGCGGCGCCAGCCCCAGCAGCGTCTCGACCTGGCCGAAAAGCTCCGCCGCGAACGCCACTTCGTCGGGCCCGTGCAGCTTCGGCTTGACCATGTAGACCGAGCCTGCCCGACTGTTGCGGAGCGGGCCGGTGCCCTTGAGATCGTGGAGCGCGATCAGCGCGGTAATCGCCGCGTCCAGCATCGTCTCGGGGATCTCGGCGCCGTCCAGCTTCACGGAGTCCGTGACCATGTGATGCCCGACATGGCGCACCAGCATCAGCGACCGGCCCGGCAGGCTCAGGCCGCCGCCGTCGGGGGCCGTGTAGGTCCGGTCCTCGGCAAGCCGCCGCGCGATGGTGTGGCCGCCCTTGGGCAGATGCGCGACGAGGTCGCCGCGCATCAGGCCGAGCCAGCTCCGGTACACCGCGACCTTGTCGGCGGTGTCCACGGCGGCAACCGAATCCTCCATGTCCATGATGGTCGAGAGGGCGGATTCGAGCACCACGTCGGCGATGCCGGCCGGATCGGTGCGGCCGATCGGGCTGGTCCGGTCGAGCCGGATCTCGATGTGCAGCCCGTGATGGCGCAGCAGAATGGCGTCAGGCGCCTGCGCGGCACCGGTATAGCCCGCCAGCGCGGCCTCGTCCGCCAGCCCAGCCGTCCGGCCGCCGAGATCCACCGCGAGGCGTCCCGCCGTCACCGCGAAGCCGGTGGCCTCGGCCCAGGCGCCGGCGGTCAGCGGCGCGGCGGCGTCCAGGAACGCCCTGGTCCGGGCGACCACGGCCGCCCCGCGGGCCGGGTTGAAGCCCTGGCCCGGGGCGAGGTCGCCGTCCCGCGGGATCGCGTCGGTGCCGTAGAGCGCGTCGTAGAGGCTGCCCCAGCGGGCGTTGGCGGCATTGAGGGCGTAGCGCGCGTTCGAGATCGGTACCACGAGCTGCGGGCCGGCGATCCCAGCGATCTCCGCATCCACGTCCGCGGTGGTGACCCGCACGGCTTCCGGCTCCGGCTGCAGGTAGCCGATCTGCGCCAGGAACGCCGCGTAGGCCGCCGGATCGTGCGGCTGGCCCCTTCGGTCGCGATGCCAGGTATCGATGTCGGCCTGGAGCGCGTCGCGCCGGTCGAGGAGCGCCCGGTTGCGCGGCGCGAGATCCCGGAGGATCGCCGCGAAGCCCGACCAGAACCGGTCCGCGTCCACGCCCGTCCCGGGCAGCGCCTCCTCGGACACGAAGCGGCGGAGGTCTTCGGCGACGACGAGGCCCGACATGGCGATCCCCTGGACTGGCGCGCGCATGTCAGAAAAACTTGAGCGGCGCGTGAAGAATCTTTGACGCCCCAGCGATAGGACCCTTGGCTCCGGCGAAAAAGGCGCCAAAAGGGATTTGATTCTTTCCGCGGCGTTGAGAATGCGGATCCCACCCGATGCACGACCACAGCGACCTGGAGATCTTCGCCCGGGTGGTCCGGGCCGGCAGCCTCACCCAGGCCGGGGCCGAACTCGGCCTGTCGGTGGCGGTGGTCTCGAAGCGCCTGAAGCGGCTGGAGGAGCGGCTGGCGGTGCGGCTGCTGCACCGGACCACCCGGCGGGTCGTCCCCACCGATGTCGGCCAGGAGTTCTTCCAGCGGATCGCCCCGATCGTCGATTCCATCGCGGAGGCCGAGACCCTGGTGTCGCAGCGGGCCTCACGGGCCCGGGGCACCCTGCGGGTGACGGCGCCGACCTCGTTCGGGCGGCTGCACATCGTCCCGCACCTGCGGGCCTTCTTCACGCTCCATCCCGAGATCGTCCTGAACCTGGAGCTGAGCGACGATTTCGAGCCCATCGTGGAGCGCGGCTACGATCTCGCGATCCGGGTCGGCGCCCTGGAGAGTTCCGGGCTGACCGCGTTGCGCCTCGCCCCGGTGCGGCGCGTGTTGTGCGCACGCCCGAGCTACCTCGACGCGGCCGGGCGCCCGGCCAGCCTCGACGACCTGCGCGGCCATGTCTGCCTCGCCACCGAGAACCAGAACCCGTGGCGGCTGGTCGGACCGAACGGGCCCTGCACGGTCGGCGCCGCCGGGCCGCTGCGCACCCATTCCAACGAGGTCGTGCGCGAGGCGGTGATCGGCGGGCTGGGCATCGCCCTGCGCTCCACCTGGGACGTGCACGCGGAATTGCGCAGCGGCCTGCTGGAGGTGGTGCTGCCGGCCTACACGGCTGCCGCGCAGGCCGGCATCTACGCGGTCTATCCGAGCCGGGCCTTCGTCCCAGCCAAGACCCGGGCGTTCCTCGATTTCCTGAAGCGCACCTACCGGTCGAGCGCTGCCTGGCCGGAGCCGTGAGGCGCCCTGCCCGGCTCACCGGCGGGTAAAGGATTTGGCGCAGGTCCCCTCTCCCGCACGGGGATGGGAACCTGCGCCCTCTGCGCCTACGGCATGATCACGGCTCCGGTGGAAACCGGTGTAACCCGTAGCCACAAGGGGCCGGAGAGCGCCGCCCGTGTTCCAGACGACAACGCCCCACGCCCCAAAACCTCCGCCATCCGTAGCCGGCTCACTGAGCGCAATCGGGATCGGTGCGGGCCAGCATCCGCTTGAACGCTGCCCACTCGTTGTCGGGCGCGCCCTGGACGGCGACGCGATCGTAGCCGGCTGCGTATTGCCCGGCGGTCTTGGCCGCGATGGCGGCGGAGGGCCGGGTGATCGGGGCCCCGGCCGCCTGGATGGCCAGCTGCGCCCGGCACGAGCGCTCCAGGTTGTGCATCAGCTTAAACGCCTCGCCGACCGAGCGGCCGCAGGTCAGCAGCCCGTGGTTGCGCAACACCATGACGGGCTTGTCGCCGAGGTCGGCCACCAGCCGCGCCCGCTCGTCGAGGTCGAGGGCGATGCCCTCGTAGGCGTGATAGGCGAGCCGGCCGGCGAACTGCATCGACCACTGGTTCAGGGCGAGCAGCCCCTCCTCCTGGCACGACACCGCGACGCCCGCGACCGTGTGGGTGTGCAGCACGCAGATCGCGTCGTGGCGCGCGGCGTGGATGGCGCTGTGGATCGTGAAGCCGGCGGGGTTGATGCCCAGCCCCATCGGATCCTCGAGCACGCGCCCGTCGATATCGACGGTGACGAGGTTGTGCGGCGTCACCTCCTCGAAGCGCATCCCGTAGGGGTTGATCAGGAACCGATGCCCCTCTCCCGGCAGCCGCGCCGAGATGTGGGTGTAGATGCTGTCGTCAAGGCCGAGCCGGTGGATCAGCCGGTAGGCCGCAGCCAGGTCGAAACGCATCGCCTCGACCGCGGCGGGGTCGGCTGCGGGGTCCGGGGCGCTCGAATGGGCGGCTTCGATCATGCGACGGCTCCTGGCTCGCTGGGCGGCATCGCCGACAGGGTGCACCAGGGGCCGGCGGCCGGCAATGCATCGGGGCCGATCGCTGGAGTCCTGGATCCGCACAAGGTCCGGGACCTTGTGCGGATCCAGGGCGGAGCCCGGGTGTGGGGCATAGCCCCATGATCAGGGGCTCCTTCCCCGAACCCCGCCAAAGGACTTGCCTTTTGGGAGCCCTTTACTCCGCGATTTTTTTATATTATTCCTATCTTGTGCTCATGGTCTTACCGCCTGCCGCGATATGTCGTGAGACGTCCCACAGCCGCCGGCCCGGTTAGCCGCCGGATCGGCGGCTGTGGGACGGGGCCCGCGTCTGCCGTCGGCTGCGGCAGCCTCGGGCGCGGGAACGCGACACCCCCCGACTCGGGCTGGGCGGCGGTCGGCGGAAAAAATTCCTCCGGTCGTTCAGAGGCCCGCGGCGACCCTGTCCTGGCGACCCTGGCCTGGGCGGTGCGGCGGTTCTGCAGCGCTCTCCACTACGAGTGGGCGTGCGACGAAGGCTCGCTCGGAAGTGCTGAGGGGCGATGAGCACCTCGGGTCGGATCTTAGCGCAGGCGCGTTCCCGCGTGACGAACACCAGACGTAAAAGACGGATGGGGTGGTGCGATCAGCCTATCGGCGGCGGCGCCACCTGTCCGCGGGACGCCGGGGAGCCGGCTTTGTGCAACGTTGCGTTCGGGCTTCGCGGCGTCCCGCGTCACCCCGGTTGCGCCTGGGTTTTTTAGGCCATGCCCCCGGCGGTGTTTTCCGCGCGGGGCCGATGCGGTGTGTCGAAAGCCGTCGAGCCCCGCACCGTCGCAGACCATCCCCCTCATCCTGAGGGACCGAAGCGGAGCGGAGGTCTCGAAGGAGGGCTCCGGGAATAGCGCGGTCGGCTTGAGGCTCCTTCGAAGCCCGCTGACGCGGGCGTCTCAGGATGAGGGAGAGATGACGGGATGGGTGGGATGGGCCGGCCGGACAGGCGTTCACAACGTCCCGGGATATGCTCCGCCGTCCATCAGCAAGTTCTGGCCGGTGATGAACCCGGCGTGGCGGCTGCACAGGAACGCGCAGGCGGCGCCGAACTCGTCCGGCTGGCCGAAGCGGCCCGCGGGGTTGTCGCGCGCCCGGGCTTCGAGGAACGCCTCCACGCTGGTGCCGGCCTTGGCGGCGCCGGCGGCGGCGTTGCTGCGGATCCGGTCGGTGTCGAACGGGCCGGGCAGGAGGTTGTTGATCGTCACGTTGTGCCGCACCGTCTGGCGGGCGAGGCCGGCCACGAAGCCGGTCAGCCCCGAGCGGGCGCCGTTGGACAGGCCGAGATGCGCGATCGGCGCCTTCACGGCCCCGGAGGTGATGTTCACGATCCGGCCGAACCTGCGCCCGATCATGCCGTCGACGGTAGCCTGGATGAGGGCGATCGGCGCCAGCATGTTGGCGTCGAGCGCCCGGATCCAGGCGTCGCGGTCCCAGTCGCGAAAATCCCCCGGGGGCGGGCCGCCGGCATTGTTGACCAGGATGTCGGGCTCCGGGCAGGCGGCGAGCGCGGCGGCCCGGCCGGCCTCGGTGGCGATGTCGCCCACCACCACGGTCACGGCGGCGCCGGTTTCCCGGCGGATGGCCTCGGCGGTCGCCTCCAGGGTCTCCGCGGTGCGGGCGGTGATCGTCACGGCGACGCCCTCGCGGGCGAGCGCCAGGGCGCAGCCCCGGCCGAGACCCTTGCTGGCCGCGCATACGAGCGCCCGGCGCCCGCTCAACCCGAGATCCATGGATGCCTCCGAGAACCGGTCCTCCCGGCGAGGACCTTTGCGGGATGGTAACGCGCGCCCGTTGCCGCCGGCACCCGGGGCGGGGCGTATGCGGGACCGGGCGTGCCGATCCGCCGAAAGACTTATCGAACCCGATGCAACCTGTGGGATTGGTCTCTCATGGAGGTGCCCATGATCGTGCTTCGGATTCCTTTGGCCGGGTTTGCGCTCTGGGCGCTCTCGGCCGGACTGGCCTGCGCGCAGCCGGACGTCACCGGGACCGGCGGAGGCCCGCTCTCGACCGAGAAAGTGCCGAACACCACCGCGGTGGGACAGACCAAACCGCCGAGCCGGGACGCCAGCCCGGCCGAGATCCGGCCGATCGCGCGCCGGACCCCGCGCCAGGTCGCGGACGACGCGATCAGCACCCGGATCTGCATCGGCTGCCGGCCCGATCCCGGCACCACCGGCTCCTTGGCCGAGCCCTTGCCCAGCGCCTCGCCTGCCTCCTTGCCCAACGCGTCGCCCGGATCCGGACCGGAGGCCGGCGTGCCGGCCAAACGCGACGTCCAGCTCGACGAACTCCGGACCCTGGCGCCGCCCAAGCAGCAAGCCGACCTCGACACTCTGCCGCTGGCCTCCGCGCAACGCGAGCAGGCGCGCTCGGCACAGGATAAGACCGATGGCCTCTGGCAATCGTGGCTGGTCTCGGTCTGCGACGGCTGCGGCGATCAGAAGCCGGCCCGGCATCTGAAGCTCGAGGATTGGCCGGACCGGGAGGCTGCGATGGCCCCAAGTGCGGCCGACCACGGCAGGACGCCGCCGACCCGGGTGCGGGCCGCCGCAACTCCGCCGCACCGGAGTCTGGCGGCCGACCTTTCGCCGGAGAACATCACCGGGATCCGACGCATGCCGTGAGCGGCCCCCTCCCCGCCCCGTCCCCGAAAAGTGAGGTGCGCGCTACCAGGTCCGCAGGTCGCGGCGCCCGCCCGCTTCCGGCACCTCGCCAAGGCACGGGGCTACGAACCCAGCCCAGAGCAGGGCGCCGACGCCGGTCAGCAGCGGGGCGGTGATACTGAGAACGAGACTGAGGGTCACGGTGGCCTGCTCGCTGGACAGCTTAGAATTGCCCGGATGCAGCAATCATCGCCGAAAAATATTGTTTTGCCCTTAAAATGAATGGTCGTTTTGAGGTGGATTCAGCATGTCGCCGGGATCGATACCCGTTGCGCACAGACTGGGCGGCCGGCGCCTCGCAGGAGCGCGCGGTCCCGTAAGGATAGGGAATCGTTCCGGGTCGGGGCGTCTGTTGGGCGGTCGGCCGCTTATAGCGGGAGCGGCGGGCGCATCGGCGACGACCGGGAGCCGGGGGTACCGGCGAGGCGGGCGAGCAAGGCTCCCCCTCCCGCCTCGCCGGTACTGGCCTGCGTGGGGGGTACGCAAGTCAGTAATCTACGCCTATCATTCCGGCTATGGAGTCGCCAATCAGCGGTTTATACTGAGCGATAGAGCATAGGCCGCTATTGGCATGTTTCTGTATTGCATCGGGATGGATTGATGGCGGCCCTTCTTGCGGATCCGTTCGGCCGGCAGCTGTTGAGTCTGCTCACCGCGGATTACGGGCTCCCCGGCGATCCCGGGCGGCGGGTCCTCCGGCACGAGCTGCAGCAGCTTCAGCTGCGCGCCCAGGCCGCGAGCGCGCCCCGATCTGTGACGCTGGCGATCCGCGCGGCGCTCGCCGCCCTCCGGGCCGAGTTTTCCGGGCCTCTCCCAATTGCACCTTGCCCAATCGCGTCCGGCCCGGGCGCCCTGCTCGGATTGTGACCGTGTGGCGGGGCGGTCGGCACTCTTCATCGGGCTGTTACAACCAGGAACTAGAGGCATCCTGCGTAACATCATCTCAGGAGCGAAGGCGGATGCCGGCCCATTATTGTATTAACCCGCTCGATCCGTATGCCGAACAGGAAGTCCTCGTCACCTACGACGATCACCGGCCGTTCGTGACGGTCCGGTCCGCGGTGGACGAGGAGGGCTACGACATCCTGACGGAGCTATCGGCCGAGTGCATCCGGATCCTGCAACTCGAGATCGCCGGGTATCACGGCCATACCGCGCCCTACGCCTGGACACCGCACGCGGTCGACGTCGTGGCGGCTCCGGAGGTCGCTTGACCGCGGCGGCGCGTCAGGGCCGGGGCGGGTCCGCGGCGAGCGTGCCGAACTCGCTGACCATGCATTCGTGCATGCGTCGCAGCCACATATGCGCCTCCGTCGCGCGGGCTTCCGCCCGGTCGGCCCGCTCGGCCGCCAAGCGGACCTGTTCCTCGGCCCGCTCCGCGCGGGCAACCGCCTCGCGCATCGTCGCCTCGGCATGGCGGGCCCGGTCCTCGGCCGCCCGCGCCGCCGCATCCGCCTCGCGGACCGAGCGCTGCGCGTCTCGGGCGGAGTCCCGCGCGCGCTTCTGCATCTCGCGGACCCGAGCCGCGACGCCCCGGACGGCCAGCAGCGAGGCCGACCAATCCTCGTCCTCCGCGGACGCGGCGGCGTCGGGTCCGGAGAACAGCGCGACCACCCGGTCCACCGGCTCGACTTCCGGGGGGACCGCTTGCGCTCGGGCCGGGCTGCTGCTCATGCGGCGGCCTGATCGGTCAGGTCGGAGAATTCGGACATGATCGCGTCCTGGACGCGGGCCAGCCACTCCTCGGCGTGACGCGCGCGATCCTCCGCCGCCCGGGCTCGCGCCTCGGCCGCCTTGGCGCGCTCTTCGGCGGCGATGACCTGCGCTTCCGCACGAACCTGCGCTTCCCGCGCCTGAACTTCGGCGATGCGGGCCCGTTCGTTCGATGCATTGATGTCGTCGCGGACCCGCTCCAGCACGTGCTCGATGCGCTCCTCGCGCTCCCGAGCCTGGGCCTCGACTTCCCGCGCTTGCCGGGCCGCGGCCTGCACCCGGTGGATCAGCGCGTCCCAATCCTGCGGCGACGATTGCGGTGTCGGCAACGGGGCCTGCTCGTTCAGCGACGACACCACCCGCAGGACGTTGCCGAGATTGGCTTCCGGGGCTGCGCCCGGCTCGCGCTTCGATTTGTCGGCGGTGCGGAAGCGCGGATCGTTCAAAAGCCGCTGCAGCTCGCTCACGGGGCGCCCTCTCCCTGCCTGTAGACGTTGGGTGATTAAACGAAGCGCAATGATTAACAAACCATTAAAAATCAAGTCGGCAGGGTGAGGGTTTGTTAACATAGGCTGCGCCCGGTGCTGGAATTCGCGTGGGTTGGATGGACCGCGCCGGCCGGCTCCGCGACACCGGAAAGGCCGACGCTCCCCCGGTCGCTCGCGGAACTGGATGGGCTGCTGCCGGCTTCCCTTCAGACGTGATTCCTGCCGGAGAACAGCTTGATGCGGAACAGTGCCCAGGATCGAGGTCCGACCTCCTCCGGGCCGGACCGGGACCCGGCGCGTGGGTTCGCAGACGCCCTGCGCGATCAAGCACACGACTATGCCGGTAAGCGGCGGGCCGATGCGGTCCGGGTCGTCTCCGATGTCGGCGATGCCATCCGGGATTCGGGCGCGGGCTTCGATGGGCTGCCGCATGTGAAAGCCTTCTTCGAGCAGGCCGCTCTCGGTGTCGACGGGTTGGCCGAGGACATGTCCCGCCGCTCCTTCGGCGAGATGTACGACGCGGTCCGGGCAGCCGCCCGGCGCCGGCCCGTCCTGACCGCGGCCGCCGCCATGCTGGCCGGCGTCGCGCTCTATCGGCTGATCAACCCGCCCGGGATCCGGCCGGTGCCGCGCTCGCGGGCCCTGGTCCCGGTCGACGTCCTGCCGACGCCGGACCTGTAGGGCCGCGTCGCGGAGCGCGGATCCCGGTAGGCGGCGGACCCGGATGGGACGGCAGATCAGCAGAGATGCGCAGGGTCTCGCGGATCGTCCTGGACATCCGCTCCGGGACGAGGCCTGAGAGTTTCGATTTCGCATCGTACCGAGGGCCGGAAACCGGCACCGCGGGACGATGCCCCACCGGAGTACAGGACCCATGACCAACGCGGCGGACGAACTCGAGCAGGACGTGGAAGCGAGCCGCGGGCGCCTGGATCGCACGCTGGGCGATCTGCAATCCCGCCTTCAAGGTCCGGGCATCCCCCGGGATCTCGGCGACCTGAAGCGGTCCGGGCAGGCCGCCGGCGAGGCGGTCGAGCGTTTCGTCGCCGACGTGCGGGTCAACCCCGTGCCGGCCCTGCTGATCGCCGCCGGGCTCGGCCTGCTCGTCTACGACGTGTTCCGGTCGACGGCGCGCCGGCGTTCGACCACGCTTACGGCCGGATTCCCGGCTGCGGACCGGGGTCTCGCCGCGAACCAGGCGGATCGGATGGAGGAGCGGCTCGACGAGGCGCTGGAAGAGAGCTTTCCCGGCAGCGATCCGGTCTCGGTGCGGATCACCAAATAGCGCGCATCGGTCTCCCCGAGGCCCGGGGAGGGCGGGCCGGCCCCGCCCTCCCCGCTTCGGCGGGCGCCCACCGTCGCCCCTCGTTGGGTCACCGCCGAGAGAGGCCGCGCCGACCGGGCCGGTGACCGATCGATCATCGGTCCTCGCCCTGACAACGCCGAACAGTCTGAAATATCTGCTTTCGATGAACCCGATTGTCATGTCATCGGGCAACGCCGTCGATCGGCGATGGAACATGCCTGACGCCGAACCCGTATTCATCCAGGTGGCGCGCGGCTACGAAGCGAAGGGGGGCTGACATGACCGACAGGGACCCCGACGCGCATTCCAGCCCAGAATGCGATCCCCGGACAGCTCGGATGCCGGAGGTTCTGCGCCTCTCGACGGCTCTGGCGGAGCAGATGCTGGCTTCTCAGATCATGGGGCGGGCGATCTCGGGCTATCAACTCGCCGCGCTGGTGGGTGCGGCGCGCCTCCTTCAGGACAGCAACGTGCCCTGGCCGCCCCTCGTCCACGAGGTCGTCCAGGATCTGGCCGACCGCATGGATACCGCCGGAACGCAGACGGACGGGGTGCTCTGACAGGCATCCGACACCCCGTCGGACCATCTCCGCGTGGTTGTCGCGGCAGTATGAGAGGTCACCGACCTCGGTTGTGCGCCGCCACGGCCCCGACCGTGTCGCCAACCTGTGCCGTCACAGATCGGGATCTCAACCATGTGGTACCTGTACGGCTTCGTTTTGCTGGCGGGCGTCGCCAATGCCGTCCAGGCGGGGCAGAACGGGGCGCTCTCCAAAGGGCTTGCCGAATCGCTGACAGCGGGGCTCGTGGTGGCGGCCGGGACTGCCACCTGCATCCTCGTGGTCGGCCTCCTCTCCGGCAGGCTCACCTGGCCCACGGCGGATCAGGTGATGGCGATGCCCTGGTGGGCGTGGTTCGGTGGGATCCTGGGCGGCTGCATCATCCTGGCGCAATTCATCGTGGCGCGGCAGATCGGGGCCGCACCGTTCCTCGGCCTTCTCGTCACCTCTGGTGTGATCACCTCGATCGTACTGGACCATTTCGGCTGGGTCGGCTTCGAGACGCATCCCGCCGGCCTGTGGCGCATCCTCGGCGGCGTCCTGATGGTCGCCGGTGTGGCGCTGGTTGCAACCTTCTGACAACGGGGCCGACTGCACCGCCGGCATGCCGGAACGGTCCCGCTCCGCACGGGGTTGCCCTTCGGAGAGTTCAAGGAGAGCGCGATGCTGACGGGTGGTCTGCTGTGGCTGATCGGGGTCCCGATCCCCGTCCTCATACTGATCTGGTTCTTCTTCCTGCGCGGGCGATAGCGTGCCCGACCGGCGGTGAATCCCTGAGATGCGGACCCCTGTGATGACCGCGCGCCCTAGTGAGCGGACCGGCCGCCGTGCCCGCTCGACGCGGTCGTCGTCTCGACAAGGCTACGCCGGCCTGTATCGTGCCGGGATGCGCACCGCCCTCGCCGCCCTCACCCTCAGTATGGCTGCCGGGGTCGCACTCGCACAGCAGCCGCCGCCCACGGTGCCCGAACTGCTGAGCGCGGAGGCGCGGGCCGCGCTCGGATGCGAGGGATCCGGCGATCCTGCCGTCATCCGCGAGCAGTGCCGGCTCCGGGACCGACTGAGCGGACGCCTGGCCCAGGCCGGCTATTGCTGGGGTCGCAATGGGCAGACCGACGAGAAGAAGGACTGGCACGCCTGCCAGCCCGACTCGATCTTCGAGGACGACATCGAGGCGGTACAGCGCTGAGTCTCGATCTCGAACGGTCGCGGAGCTTCGGTGCCCCCGATGCGCCGAGCATCGGGACGGCTTCCGCTGAAAAAACGGCAGACCCTCGTCTAGCTGATCGCCGCCGGGTGCCGCGATGGCGCGCCCTTGTAGTGGCGCGGGATCAGCGGGCAGCCATCGTGGACGCGGAAATGTGACGGCGAAGCGCGCCGCACCGCCGTATAGCCACCCTGAATCATCAGGCGTCCGAAGCAGGCCGGGCAGCGCTTGAGGGCGTCGCGATGGCGCGCTTGCGCCTCGTCGACCGTCATGGCCACCCAGGCTCCTTCGACGGAGACTTCGCAGGTCGGGGTTCCGGGCTTCACCATGACGCGACGATGCCGTCTGTCGGCGGGCCGCGCCAGCGCAGGGACGCCACAGCGGGCCGCCGACAGACGGTCAGGTTATGCCGCAAAGCGTCGCGGCCAGACCCTGTCCGGGCCTGCTCACGCCGAGCTCGTATGCCGGATGGTCGATCGCACTCTGCGCGGTGGCGCAGCAACTACTTCTGCGCCGACCGGGTCTTGATACACAGCAACACGCGCCGGATGTGGTTGCGCAGCTGGTCTTTACTGTCCGACGGCGCGTCGGTTTTCTTGGCCGAGTCCGGTTTGTTACACGTCGACATGGCAAGTGCCCCAAGGAAGGAGCGCCACCTCAGCGGGCCTTAGGGCCTTGGTTCGGAAGGCGATCGCTAAAAGCTTTAGTGGATCGTCTCGCCAAAATCTCGACATAATTGCAACTCGCGCAGCCAATTCAGGTTTGAGATATTTTAAGGTTTATCGTTGTTTTTGAATGCTGCTGTGCCGTTACGCACTACGTAGCCGAATTCATGGACCCTTACGGGGGATTCGATCTGGGGGACCTGCCAGATGCCCGAGCGCTTCTACTTCGACATCGAGAACGGCGCCGAGGCGATCCGCGACGAGGACGGCGTCGAGGCTGTCAGTCTAGATGCGGCCCTGGAGGAGGCCCGGAGCGTGATCCGGGAGATGGCCGCCGAGTTGGCGACCGCAGATCCCGACGAAGCGTGGATCCTGATCGTGCGCGACGCGTCCGGATCCGTGGTCGGGCGGTTGCCGGTCACGCCCTAGGATCCGCGCACGATCCTGCGCGGATCGGCGGGGCCGCACCGCCGCCCGCGCCAGGCGCGTCAAAAATGCGCGGGCGGGCGGCGGATCTTGGCCGCAGGTCCAAGAGCTAGCGGAGCATGTGGTATCTTTACGGACTCACCATCCTCGCCGGCCTCGCCAATGCGATCCAGCCTGGCCAGAACGCGACGTTGTCGAAATCCCTCGGCTTGCCGATTACGGCCGCCCTGCTGACGCTGCTGGTCAGTACGGCCGCCCTCCTGGTGGGCGGCCTCGCCGTCGGCAAGCTCGAGATCCCGAGCGGGCAGCAATGGGCGCAGGTGCCCTGGTGGGCCTGGCTCGGCGGGTTCCTCAGCATCCTGCTGATCCTCGCCCAACTCTACGCGTCGCCGGCCATCGGCGCCGCGTCCTTCCTCGGCATCATCGTCACCGTGGGCGTGGTCGCGTCGATCGTGCTCGACAATTACGGTTGGGTCGGCTTCGCCGTGCACCCGGCAAGCCTCTGGCGGATGCTGGGTGCCGTCCTCATGATCGCTGGCGTGGCGCTGGTCGCGCTGTTCTGAGCGGCGGACGCCCTTCAAGCCGGGGCGGCGGCGGCCACAACCTCGGCGGCGTAGCGGGCCCGGCCTGGCCCGTCGGCTAGCACGCCGCTATCGGCGCACCACGCCGCGAACGCAGCGGGCTCGATCGACACGCGTATCACGGCGACGCCGCTGCGCTGGACCTCGCGCTCCATCTGCTCGGTGGCGATCCGCCAAGTCTCGTACCGAGGCGGCAGCCGCGGTCCGTCGGCGAGGCTGGCGCGGAGCGCCTCGTAATGCTCCGGGGCGTACCAGGGCAGGCCCACGCGACGCGGACGGGTCATCGGAAGCTCGCAGGCCATGGGCGTGGATATGCGACCCCGACCGCTCCTCGGCCGGCATCACGTCCCTCAACGGCGCAGCGCGGCGTTCGGTTCTGCCGCGCTTCCGGCATCAACACTCCGCCGGCCCTCGACACGTCGCTCGGTCGTGGCGTGGAATCGTATCTGCGGAACGATCCGGCCGTACTGAGGCGTGCGCCGACGCTCTCCCGTCCGTCATCGGTCCGACCGGCTGCCCTTACCGCAGCCTTGCGGGCCCCGGCGGCGCGATCGGGAGCGGCTCTAATCGGTGGCCTCGGCCGTCCGTGAAATGGCGCCACCGCGCCCGAAGGTCTCGTGGGCCGCCTGCGTCAGCTCCCGGCGGGCGACGACGTCGGCCAAGGCCATCAGGATGCCCATCAGCCACAGGACCAAGACAATGCGGCGGAGGATCGGTCGATTGGACATGCGCGGCATCCAGAGACGTCGAGCTGTCTAGCAGCGCCCCCGAAAAGCCGCTGCCGCCCCCGGGCCACAGTGGGTACGGAATGTGAACGCGAGCACTGCCGCCATCCTTCTGCTGCCCTCCGCGAACCCGTTCTGTCGCTCTTCGGCCACAGGGGCTCGGCAACCGTCGCCGTCGCCGCAACCGATGCGCGGCGTCGGCGTTGTCACAGTCGGCCCAGTATTCCCGAATGATGTCTGGCGGACCGCAGCCATTTACCGCCGGTTTACTATGATGCCCGGTGTCGTTGCCGGCGGGTGTGTCCGTAAAACTACAGCTTTCTTCCCGACGGATTGGTAGTCATGGCGTCAGATTTCACGTCCTGGATTACCCCGCATGACCAAGCTTCTCGCCTCCCTGGCCGCCTTCACCGCTCTGACCGGCGCCGCTGCTGCCGCCGACCTGCCGCGTCGCGCCGCCCCGCCGCCCGTGTTCACCCCGGTGCCGGTGTTCACCTGGACCGGCTTCTACGCGGGTTTCAACGCCGGCTACGCCTTCGACGCCAGCAGCCGCTCGAACAACTCCACCTTCGGCGTCCCGGCCCCGTTCGCCGTTCCCGGCACCACCGCCACCTTCCGCAACCGCAGCCAGGACGGCTTCTCCGGCGGCGCGCAGATCGGCTACAACGTTCAGTTCACCCCGGGTTCGGGCGTGGTCGTCGGCATCGAGGCCGACGCCCAGTACCTCGACTTCGGCCGTAGCCGGAACAACGCCTTCGTGAACGGCGCCGTCGCCCCGGGCTACTACGTCACCGACCCGCGCGGCCTGTCGAGCCTCGACTACTTCGGCACCGTGCGCGGCCGCCTCGGCTACGCCTTCGACCGCACCCTCGTGTACGGCACCGGCGGCTTCGCCTACGGCTCGGGCAGCGCCGACCGCTCGTTCGGCGGCTATGCCGGCAACGACAGCTTCCGCACCGGCTACGCCGTCGGCGGCGGTGTCGAGTTCGCCCTCCCCACCGAGTCGTTCCTGAACTTCTTCCGCTCGTCGGCCGTGACGTTCAAGATCGAAGGTCTGTACGTCAACCTGGAGCGCGGCAACCGCAACCAGGGCGCCCTGGTCGTCAACGCCGCCAACCTCGTCCCGGTGGCCTACAGCGCCATCGGTCGTCGCGACGACGAGTTCGCCGTCGTCCGCGCCGGCCTGAACTACAAGTTCGGCTCGTACTAGGACCCGCGACGCTCCCGGCCTTAACGCCGGGAGTCGTCTTCGCCGGAAGTCGTCTTGGCCGAGAGCCGCTTCGGCATCCCAGCCCGGTCAAATCGGCCGCTCCGGCCGTGCAGAACCCCGGGTGCCCCTGGCACCCGGGGTTTTTCCATTGCGCAAAGGTGAGCCGCGGCCTCGGATGACCCGGGATCGGTGCCGCCCTCAGTGCCGGTAGCGTTCGGCCAGGGCCATGAGGGCCTGGGCGAGTTCGGTGAGGTTGGCCGAGGCCGCCTCGACCTCGCGGGTGCCGGCCGCCGTCTGCTGGCTGGCTTGGCGGATGTTCTGCAGCGCGCCCATCACCTGCTCGATCCCGAGCTGCTGCTGGTTGGTCGAGGCCACGATCTGCTGGAACGTCTGCACGTTCTCCTCCACCCGCGCCGTGATCTCCTCGATCGTCCGCTGGGTCGTGTCCGAGCGCGTCTTGCCGGCCGCCGCGCGCTTGACCGCCTCCTCGGTGAGCATCACCGACGTGTTGATGCCCCGCTGGATCTCGCCCAGGATCCCCCGGACCTGACCGGTGGCCGCCTTGGCCTGGTCGGCCAGCAGCTTCATCTCGGAGGCCACCACGGCGAAGCTGCGCCCGCTCTCGCCGGCCGCCGCCGCCTCGATCGCGGCGTTCAGCGCCAGCAGGTGCGTGCGCTCCGAGATGTCGTTGACCGTCTCGATGATGTCGCCGATCGTCTGGGTCTTCTCCGACAGGCTGACGATGTTGCCGGCCACCGCCTCGGCCTGCTCGCGGATCGCGTCCATCGCCTTGGCGGTGTCGGAGACCGCGCGCAGGCCCTGCCGGGAGGTCTGGGCCGTGGCCTGGGCGGTGGCGATTACCTCGGTGGCGCGCTTGCCGATCTGGGCGCCGGAATGGGTGATCTCGTCCACCGTGGCCGCAGTCTCCTGCACGGCCGCGAACTGCTCCTCGACCGACGCCGCCTGCTGCTGCGCCGAGGCGCGGATCTCGGCCGCGGCGGCGTTCAGGTCGGCGGTGGCCGCCCGGCTCGTGCGGGCGAGGTCCGACAGGTTGTCCACCATCGCGTTCAGGGTCCGCCCCAGGCGCGCGATCTCGTCACGCCCGCCGGAGCGCAGCCGGCCGGACAAATCGCCGGCGCCGACCCGTTCGACGAAGCCCAACACGGCCCCGAGGGGCCGGACGATCAGGCGGTTGATGGCAAGCCCGATCCCGGCGCAGATCAGGAGCGTGATCAGGGTGCCGCCCCACAGGGCGAGGCTCTCGTTGCGCTCGGCCCGGGCGACGCGCAGCTTCAAGGCGACCCGGCGGGCTTCCTCGGCGGTCTCGATGGCGCCCAGCTTGGACCGCAGGGTGTCGAACAGCTGCTTGCCCGCGCCCTCGGCCTCGATGCGGATCGCCTCGGGCCGGGTCGCCGGGTCGGCTGCGCCCTTGATCGCCGCCTCGCTGATCTCGGTCTGCCAAGTGCGCGCCGCCGTGGCGGCATCGGCCAGAAGCCGCGACGCCGTCGCGTCGGTGCCGATCAGGAGGCCGAGGCGGTTGATCGCCGCGTCCAGGGCCGGCCGTCCCTGCCGGTAGGGTTCGAGGCTGCCATCCCGTCCGGTGATCAGGTAGCCGCGCAGCCCCGTCTCCTGGTTGAGCATGGCGTTACGGAACGCGTCGAGGCCGCGGATCGTCTGGTTCGACCGGTCGAGGACATCGTTGGCGTCCTGCAGCTGCCCGCGGGTGACCAGGACCGCCCCACTGCTGAGCACCGAGACCAGCGCGATGACGCCGATGGCGGCGCCGAGGGTGCGGTTGAGGCCCAACGTGTTCGGCATGCTCGACTTTCCCTGCCTGGATTTGCGGACGGCCGCGCGCGGCCGCGGCTATCGATGGCGGGTAAGCCCATAACGCCCAAACCCCGCCGGTGCGAGCGACCGGCGGCGACAGCGCGCCGCCCTTCCGGGCCGGCGCCCTCCGCATGACGGTAAGGCGGTCCGCGATGCCGCCACGAACCAGTGGACCTTCCGTCGCGTACGCGGTAGAATGTCCGCGAGGTTGATGACCGGTTCATAATAACGTTTCAGGACCCGGGGGCGGTACCCGGCGCCTCCACCAAAAACATCCTGCCCGGTGATTTTCACGGGGCAGCGCAGACGGCCCTTAACGGGCGTCGATTGCGGCCAGGGTGTTTCTGCTGGGGGCGAAGTTAGGTTCGACTGGACGGTAAAGGGACCGCGAGTTCTACCCTGTTTCGGCAGGATAAGATGCGATCTTCGGTAAGGACTCGACCGGTTCGGCGCAGGCAACCCCTGTTCCGGGCACCTGACCAAAACTCTAAATGCCAACGATAACGTTGTCATGGATGCCCGCCTCGCGGCGTAAGCATCTTGCGGCAGGGCAGCCGTAGAAACAGAACCCGGGGCTTCGGCCCCGGGGCCCACCTTTTTCCTTCATCGCGATGATCGACGACGCTCAGTGGCCAAGCCGTGGGCGGTCGATGCACGTCCGGACGTTCGGATCGCGCCTTGACCGGCAGCGGTGCAGACTCTTCCTCAGCCTGGGCGAGACTTCGGCGGCGCGGCGCATTCCGGCTTTTCGCGCGTCCACGTCCCCCGTAAGGATGGGCCCGCCTCGCGCATTACACCGGAGCCGTCATGGCGCGCACCTCGTCGTTGAAATCCTGTCTCGGCATGCTCGCCTTGGTCTCCCTCGGCACGGTCACGAGCCAGACGGCCCAGGCGGACGCGACGCTCGACCGGATCAAGGGGCGGCAGAAGTTCACGGTCGGCATCATCCTGTCGGGTGCGCCCTTCGGCTACATCGATCCGCAGAGCCGGGCCGAGAAGGGCTTCAATATCGACCTGGCGAAGGCGCTGGCCGAGAAGCTCGGCGTGAAGGTCGAGCTCGTCACCGTCACGCCGCCCAACCGCGTGCAGTTCCTGCAGCAGGGCAAGGTCGACGTCCTGATCGCCAACATGCAGTTCACCGAGGATCGCGCGAAGATCATGGATCACGTGCAGACCCCGTATGACCGAGCCGGCGGTGCCGCGCTCGGCCGTAAGGACAGCGGGATCAAGGACTGGGCGGACCTGAAGGGCAAGCCGGTCTGCATCTCGCAGGGCTCGAACTACGCGCAGCCCCTGGCCGACACCTATGGCGCCGAGGTGAAGGGCATCCCGAGCCAGCCGGAATCGATGCTCGCGCTCCAGGGCGGCAATTGCGTCGTCGCCGTCCACGTGGCGCCGACGATCAAGCTGCTGCTCGCCGACCGCCCGAACGAGTGGAAGGACTTCGCCATCGTCATCCCGACGGAGCTGGAGCCGGCCGATTCGGTGATCTGGCTGCGCAAGGGCGAGCGCGACACCGGCGCGGCGCTGGACGCGGCGGTGCGCGATCTCCATGCCTCGGGTGCGATGCTGGAGATGGCCAAGGCCAACCGTCTGGTCGATCCGGCCTTCCTGGAGGAGGCACGGCGCAGATACGCCGCGCCCGCCAAGCCGTAACCGCGTCGCTGCCGACATGATCGACCAAGCCGTCCGGACCTTCATCGCCCTCGCGGGCGAGGTCGGCCTGCACTACGACTTCCTCCTCAGCGCGTCCGAGGTCCGGCCCTGGATCGCCGGCATGGGCACCACGCTCCTGCTCGTGCTCGTGGCAATCCCGCTGAGCCTTGCGGCCGGCGTGGCCTTCGCGGCGGCCCTGACCTCGGGCCGGCCCTGGCTCGCCGGCCCGGTGCGGGCCTATGTCGAGCTCACCCGCAACACCCCGACCCTCGTCCAGCTCATGTTCGCGTTCTTCGCGCTCAACATGCTGCTGTCGAAGGCGCTCGGCGGCGCGGCCCACAACCCGTTCACGCCGTTCTTCTGGGTGGTCGCAGTCACCGGGCTCCACGTCGCCGCCTTCCACGCCGAAGCGTTGCGCGGCGGGATCGAGGCCGTGCCGGCAGCCATGGTGGAGACGGCGCATGCCATCGGCTTCTCCGCCTTCGAGGTCCTGCGCTTCGTGACGCTTCCCCTCGCCCTGCGCACGGCGATGCCGGCCATCGTGAACAACCTCGTCAACCTCGTGAAGCTGACGACCATCGGGTCGGCGATCGCGGTGGGCGAGGTCACCTATGCGTCGATCATGATCTGGACGCAGCGCGACAACGTCCTCGAACTGATGATCGTGATCCTGCTGTTCTTCGGCCTGATCAACACGGTGCTGTCGCAGGTCGGCCGGTACGTGGAGCGTCGCCTCGCCGTCCCGGGCTACGGCGTGTGAGCACCGCCGCGCTCCCCGCGCGAAGCCGCGCCACCCTCGGTCCGGCCCTGGCATGGCTCGGTCTCGCCGCCGCCGGCTTCCTCCTGTGGTTCGTGCTCGACGCGCGGCTCGCCCGCGACCTGCTCGACTGGCTGCCCTACCTCGCCTCGGGCTTCGCCATGAACATCCTGATCAGCGTGCTCGCCATGGGCGCGGGCACGCTCGCGGGCGTCATGCTGGGGGCGATGGAGCTGTCGGCCTCCCGGCTCGTGCGAGCCCCGGCGGTGGCCTACGTGCAAGTCTTCCGCAACGCGCCGCACCTCGTGCTGATCTTCGCCACCACCTACATCTTCCCATTTGAAATCGTGGTGGCTGGCAACTACCTGCCCTTTCCCGACTGGCTGAAGGCGGTGTTCGGGCTCGCGATCCCGGCGAGCGCCTACGTGGCTGAGATCGTCCGCGGGGCGATCCAGTCGGTCCCGACCACGCAGTGGGACGCCGCCAAGGGCGTCGGCATGTCCCGCGGGCAAACCCTGCGCTGGATCATCCTGCCCCAGTGCCTGCGCCGGGCGCTGCCGCCCTGGATGAACCTCTACGCCTCGATCACCATGAGCACGGCGCTGGCCTCCCTGGTCGGCGTCCACGAGCTGCTGCACGCGGCCACCGACGCGAGCACGGCGGTGCGCCGCGACGACTTCACCATCGCGGTCTACCTCACGGTGCTCGCCGCCTTCTTCCTCTTCTGCTTCCCGATCTCGCGCCTGACGCGGCGCCTCGAACGCCGCCTCGCCCCGCGCTGAAAGTCGATCGCCGCCCCATGGCACAGGATTCCACCCCCCGGCCGATCCTCGTCGAGCTTCAGGACGTCCACCTGTCCTTCGGGGCGGCCGAAGTGCTCAAGGGCATCGATCTCACGGTGGCGAAGGGGGATGCGGTCTCGATCATCGGACCGTCCGGATCGGGCAAGTCCACGATCCTGCGCTGCATCAACGGGCTCGCCCAGCCTCAGGCGGGCCGGATCACGGTGGCCGGCACCCGGGTCGACACCCTGCGCACCGAGGCCGAGCGGATCGCCCTGCGCAAGCGCATCGGCATCGTGTTCCAGCAATACAACCTGTTCCCGCACCTCACCGTGCTGGAGAACATCACCATCGCGCCAACCCGCATCCTCAAGGTGCCGCGGGCCGAGGCCGAGGCCCTGGCCCGCGACCTGCTCGCCCGGGTCCGCCTCGCCGACAAGGTCGCGGCCTATCCGGGCGCATTGTCCGGCGGCCAGCAGCAGCGCGTCGCCATCGCGCGGGCGCTGGCCATGCGGCCGGACCTCGTCCTGTTCGACGAGGTCACCTCCGCCCTGGATCCCGAGATGGTCGGCGAAGTGCTCGCCGTCATCCGGGAGCTGGTCCGCGACGGGCTGACCAGCATTCTCGTCACCCACGAGATGCGCTTCGCCGAGGAGATCAGCGACACGATCGCGTTCACCGAAAACGGCCGGATCGTCGCGCAGGCTCCGCCGGCCGAGCTGTTCTATCGGTCCGGCAATCCGCGCATCCGCCAGTTCATCGGCGGCTTCCAGGGCTACCGGGACGCCGTGCAGGACCGGGAGGGGATCTGATGCCGAACCCGCGCACCGCCGCCCTCGCGGAGGCGATCGTCGCCGCCCGCCCGGACGTCGATACCGCCGCCATGATGGCGGCGCGGGTCGCGCTGGTGGACTTCCTGGCCTGCGCTCTGGCGGGCAGCACCGACCCGTCGCTCGCGACGTTGCGCGGCGTCTTCGGCGATGCGCCCGGTCGTGCCCTGGTGATCGGCTCCGGGCAGCCGGCCGACCCGTTCCTCGCCGCCCTCCTCAACGGCCATGCGGGCCACGTGCTCGACTACGACGACGTGCAGGCCAGCGTGCGCGGCCATCCGACCACCGTGATCGTCCCGGCGCTGCTCGCCACCCTCGACCCGGACGCGCTCCCCACCGCGGTCGCGTTCCTGGCCGCCTACCTGGTCGGGCTGGAGACGATGGCGCATCTCGGGCGCGCGATCGGCCCCGCCCATTACGAGCGCGGCTTCCACGCCACCGCCACCCTCGGTCCACTCGGTGCGGCGGCCGCGATCGCGCATCTGCGCGGCTTCACCGCCGGGACGACCGCGATCGCCCTCGGTCTCGCCGCGACGCAGGCCGCCGGGTTGCGGCTGCAATTCGGATCCGACGCGAAGCCGCTCCATGCCGGGCTCGCCGCCCGCAACGGCCTGGCGGCGGCCCTCCTGGCCGAGGCCGGCCTGTCCGGCGCCGACGACGGCCTCGATGGCGCGAACGGGTTCCTGCAGGCCTACGGCTTCGGCGAGGCGGCGCCCGAGCGGCTGCTGGAAGATTGGGGCGCCCCCTGGCAGATCGTCCGCCCCGGCCTGACCCTCAAGGCGTTCCCCTGCTGCACGGCGGCCCACCCCGTGGCAGTGGCCGGCCTCGCCTTCCACCGCGAGGGGATCCGCGACTTGGCGGGGGCGACGATCACCTTCCCGCCGGGGGGCGACGCGGCCCTGGTGGTCCGGACGCCGCGCACCGGCATCGAGGCACGGTTCAGCCCGGAATACATCCTGGCCGCGGCCCTGGTGGACGGGGCGGTCCGGATCGACCATTTCGACGCGCGTCCGGTCCGCCCCGACCTCGCGGCGCTGGCGGCGCGGGTCGAGCGCCGGCACGATCCGTCCGCCCGCCGCCTTTCCTCAGACCCGAGCACGCGCTTCGTCGTGGTGGAGATCACGGACCCCGCGGGCCGCACGAATTGCCGGCGCATCGACGGCCTGCCTGGGCTCACGGATCCCGACGACAAGTTCCGGGACGCGACCGCCGGTTCGGAGGCCTTGCGTCCGGTGCCCGACCTCGTGCGCAACATGCACGACGGAAACGATCTCGCCCACCTCCTCGGCCTTCTCGCGCGACGGCTGCAGCCGTGAGCATTCCAGCCGCCCCCGAACCGCATCCGTGAGCCCGCCCATGACGACGACCCCGCGACAGATGCATCTCGGCCTGTTCCTGCAGGGAGCCGGCCATCACGTCTCCGGCTGGCGCCACCCGCGCGCCGAGGCCGGCAGCGAGAATTTCGACCTCCTGCGCCGGGTGACGCAGATGGCCGAGGACGCCAAGTTCGACATGGTGTTCCTCGCGGACGGCCTTACCAGCGCGGTGGACGCGCATCCGTCGATGATCGCGCGCTTCGAGCCGCTGACGCTGTTGAGCGCCCTGGCGATGGTGACGAGCCGCATCGGCCTCGCGGCGACCTCCTCGACCACCTACGGCGAGCCGTATCACACCGCCCGCGCCTTCGCGTCGCTCGATCATTTGAGCGGCGGACGGGCGGCGTGGAACGTCGTCACCACCTCCTACGCGCGCACCGCCGACAACTTCTCGAAGGACCATCCCGCGCATGACGAGCGCTACGCCGTCGCCGAGGAGTTCGTCGACGTGGTCTGCGGCCTCTGGGACAGCTGGGACGACGACGCCTTCGTGAAGGACAAGGCACGCGGCATCTACGCCGATCCCGCGAAGGTGCGGGTGCTCGACCATGTCGGCCGCTACTTCCGTACCAAGGGCCCGCTCAACATCCCACGTTCGCCGCAAGGCCACCCGATCCTGATCCAGGCCGGTTCGTCCGGTCCGGGCCAGGATCTCGCCGCCCGCCGGGCCGACGTGGTGTTCACCGCCCAGCAGACCATCGAGGAGGCGCAGACATTCTACGCCAGCCTCCAGCAGCGCGTCGCCGGCTTCGGCCGCGATCCCGCGACCGTGGCGGTCATGCCGGGTATCCTCCCGGTCATCGGTCGGACGCTGGAGGAAGCGAGCGCGAAGCTGATCGAACTCGATCGGTGGACGGAGATCGCCAAGGCGATGCCGCTGTTGGAAGAGCGTCTCGGCCATTCGCTGGCAACCTACGATTTGGACGGCCCGCTCCCGGACCTCCCGATCTCGGATCAGCTGCGCAGCCGCGCCGAACTCCTCACCGGGCTGGCCCGCCGGGAGCGGTTGACCATACGCCAGCTCGCCCTGCGGGTGGCAGCGGGGCGCGGCCACCACATGATCGTCGGCACGGCGACGGACGTCGCCGACCGCATGCAGGCTTGGTTCGAGGGTGGGGCCGCGGACGGCTTCAACGTGATGCCGCCCTTCTTCCCCGAGGGGCTGAGCGATTTCGTCCGAGAGGTCGTTCCGCTGCTCCAAGAGCGCGGCCTGTTCCGGACGGAGTACACGGGAACCACCCTGCGCGGGCATCTCGGCCTGTCGAGGCCGGAGCCGCGGTGAATCCGATCCGTGCGCTTGCGGTCCGCCCCCGTCGTTTGCAAGCGCCTCGGCTACCTACGGGTGAGCCGCGAACGCTCGGCGAGTCTCACCGCTTCCGCGGTCGACGCCTTGCCGCGGCCGGTTAGCTCAAAACTGAGTCGAAGGGGCGATGCGCCGTAGCGCGATACGCCGCGATACCATTTTCCCTGCACGAGGGAAAAGTACAGGGATTTTGGGCCTGACAGCGTACGCTATCAAGCGCTGACCACACGAACCTGCAATACCCTACGATCGCCGAAAGACCCCAGCCGAATAGCGGCTCCGCCGATTATCTCCCCGTTTCAGCGCTCGCCGATCCAATGGGAGTGGGACGGGTACGTGGCGGTGCGGTGGATGGCTCAATTCGGCGTCATCCATGGATCTACAACAACGATCCCGCAATCGACAAAGTCGCGCACGTTACGGGTCGCCAAACGCGCGCCGCGGGAGGCGGTAATCGCAGCGATTTGACCGTCAATCTGCGAGATTGGCTGCCCAGCTCGGCGTCGGCTGGCCGCGATGTCCGCGTAGGCCATAGCCGCATCTTGATCGAAGCTCAGGATACGTCCGGCTAACTCGACCTCGAAAATCGGCTGAGCTGCTGCGAACAGATCGTCGCGACGGCGCCCCTCCGGTAGCAACGATAGGCCGTAGAAGATCTCCGCTTGCGTGAGAGTTGTGGTGAACAAGCCGGCCGAGGGTTGAGCCGCAAACCATTTTAGGACGAATATTGTTGGCTTCGCTCGCATCAACTCTGAGAGGACGTTAGTATCGAGGATGATCACTCTTCGAATCCAATGGGCTCACGGCTCGGCTCCCGCGGTGACTCCGGTAAATCGACCCCTCCGAGCGCGGCGAAGCGCTCATGAATTGATTGTCCAACGCTCGTGGGGCGTGGGATCTCGGTTGAGAGCGCCGAGCGAAGGATATCGCGGGCCTCGTCCTCCATTGAGCGGCCGTTGATGGCGGCGCGGACCCGCAAGCGGGTTTTAATCGCCGCGTCGATGTTGCGGATGGTCATCACCGCCATGGCGAACTCCGTTAGTCATTGACTGCAAATTAGCGTCTGCTGAAGGACCAGACAAGGTATCCCTGTCGAATGGGTGCGGCTGGCCTTTGAAGAAACGGCCACAGCGCTGGCAGGCTCCGACGCCAGCTTTCGTACCGTCGTGGTTCGGAAAGCTATTGTATTTGGGTTGAAGGTGCGGCATCACAGATTGTGCCACGGTTGAGTCGAGTAAAGCTCGCTTTGGCGCACGGGGGCCGATCACAGCCGCGAGGCGATCGGCAGCCCGCAGAAATCTCGAAGCAGCATTGGGCGGTTCAGCCCGGAGCAGCATCGGTTTGGGACGTGCGGCCAAGTCGGTCGTGCGCCAGCTGATGACTGTGTGCTGCTCGTCTGCCTTTTAAGCCCGCATCGGTCTCCATCGCAGTCAGCTTTGGAGGCACTTATGCCGAGACAAACTCAAACACGCTCGCTCGCCGTACCGGCAGGCTTGGCCCCTCCCGGCGCCGGCGCCAACGCGATGGCCCTCGACGAGGCACCGCGCGTCTCCGTCGGGCCGGGGCTCGAAGGGCGCTACGGGCTCGCTCCACTCAACATCATCGTGAAAAACCCGCACCGCGTACAGGTCCACTCGTCGCGGCAGGTGAACAAGCTGAGCCGTGCCATCGAGGGTGTGGGGCAGTTGGCGCCGGCCATCATCGACGAGCGCTACATGATCCTGGCCGGCCATGCCCGGCTCGCCGCTGCCCAGGGGCGGGGTCTCGCGAGCATGCCGGTCGTCCAGGTCTTCAACCTGTCGGAAGCCCAGAAGCGGTCCTTCCTGCTCAGCGACAATCGCGTCGGCCTCGATGCCCGCCTCGACCGCAAGGCGCTGGCCGGCCAGATCCCCGAGCTGACGCTGCTGTTCGAGGAGGCCGGCCTCACCTTGAGCGACACCGGCTTCGAGGTCGCCGAGATCGACGCGCTCGTGATCGACTTCGATGACGGTGCAGGAGACGCCGGCGATGCGATCGGTTCGGCGCTCTTGGGGGCGGAGACGTGTTTACGGCACGGCGATATCTTCAGTCTCGGGGTGCATCGGCTCGCCATCGGCGATGCCCGGGATGCCGATCTCCTCGACCGGCTCATGGCGGGCGAGCGGGCGGAGGTCGCGTTTCTCGATCCTCCCTATAATGTGCCGGTGCGCGCGACAGGCGGGCGCGGCCAAACCCAGCATCCGGAGTTCGCCTTCGCGTCGGGCGAGATGAGCCGCGTCGAGTTCGTCGCTTTCTTAGCGGCGAGCCTCGGTAACGCCGCCCGGGTCTCGGCGCCCGGGGCCGTACACTTCGTGTGCATGGACTGGAAGCACGTGCGCGACCTCATCGAGGCCGGTGAGAGCGTCTACGGCGCTTTTCTCAACCTGGTCACCTGGGTGAAGACCAACGCCGGGCAAGGTGGGCTGTATCGCAATCAGCACGAGTTGGTCGGCGTGTTCCGGGTCGGGGATACGCCCCATCGCGACAACGTCCAGATGGGCCGGTTCGGGCGCAATCGGTCGAACGTATGGACCTATCCCGGCGGCAATGGATTTCGGGCCGGGCGCGTGGATGATCTCAACGATCACCCCACAGTCAAGCCGATCCAGCTCGTGGTCGATGCGATCAAGGACGTCAGCCGGCGCGACGCGGTGGTGCTCGATACCTTCGTGGGCTCGGGTACCACCATCCTGGCCGGGGAGCGGGTCGGACGCCGCGTTCGGGCGATCGAGTACGAGCCGCGCTACGCCCAGATCGCGATCCGGCGCTTCGAGGAGGCTTCCGGCCGGGAAGCGATGCACCTCGAGACCGGGCTGAGCTTGGCGCAGCTGACCGAAAGCCGGCTCGCCGAGGGGCTGCAGGGTGCTGCTCCAGATCGCCCGATTTCCCCCGTGGCATCACCTTCGGCAGCGGCGGCCAGACCACGGGTGCGCGAGCGGACCAAACCAAAGGGTTCGTAGCGGCGCGACGAACCCTACGCCACCGACTGGATCCGGCGTGATCAAGAAGACGGGGTTATGGCTCAAGGTATTTTGCTTTGAGTCATAGCCCCGTCATGTCTTAGGTATCGATTGATTGAAGCAACTAATACCTTATAAAAACTACTTTTTTAACTTGACGATCTGACTCAAGGTCGTCAATAAGAGTGGTGCACATCGGTGAGATGTGCCTTATGTCGATCGAAAAACCGGGAAGACGCTCCGCCTCAGCGCGGGTCAGTCGTCATCGTTCAAGCGAGCGGCATTCCGGCACGGTTGTGTCCTTCCTCGACGGGAAGGCGTGGCGAGTTGCTGGAGGGGGCCATGACGTACGACGATGATGATGAGCAGCCTGCTGAGCTCGGTCAGGCGAACTCACCCCCTAAACCTCCTAAGGATGGAGAGCGCGTCGGCTACAAATGCCCGCCGAAGCGGACGCGCTTTGTCAAGGGCAAGAGTGGCAATCCCGAGGGAAGACCGAAGGGAAGCCTCAACCGCTCGACCATCCGCGCGATGGTGCACCAGGTGTGGTTTGAAGAATCGATCAAGATCATCGAGGGTGGACGCGAGCGTCACATCCCGCGGTTCCTCGCTCTTTTGAAGAAGCAAGGGGATCTGGCAATTAAGGGTGACGCGAAAGCGATCAACGACAGTATCAATTTCGTCTACTCTGCTGCTGTCGAGGTACCTGCTCCGCGGATCGCTGAAGAAACCGCTGCCGAAGACGAAGCCATCCTGCGTACGCATGCCACCGGTCTGCTCGATGGTGAGGAGACCCGTCCGGGATCGTTCATCGGCGAGGGTGGAGAGGACGGTGAGTGATCACGGGCGTCTTTTGCGCGCCTTGCTGCGCCAGAACCTCGCCGCCTTCGCCCAGAAGACGTTCCATGCCTTGGAGCCGGGGACGCCGTATTGTCACAGTTGGCACTTGGACCATCTCGCTTGGCAGTTGAACCGGGTCGCCCGGGGCGAGGTGCGTCGGCTGATCATCAATGTGCCGCCGCGCTCGATGAAGTCGATCACGGTCTCGGTCGCCTTTACGGCTTGGCTCCTGGGGCGCGATCCGACAAAGCGGATCCTGTGCGCCTCCTACGCCGCCGATCTCGCGCGCAAGCACGCGATCGACACGCGCCACATCATGGACAGCGCGTGGTTTCAGGAGCTGTTTCCGCGCTGTGAGCTCGTCGCCCGCCGCCAACGCGACACCGAACTCGTGACCACCCTCAAGGGCGGGCGCCTGTCGTTCGGACTCGGCGGCGCGCTGACCGGTCGGGGCGCCGATGTGATCATCCTGGATGATCCGATGAAGGCCTCGAGCGCCACCTCGGAAGCCGATCGGCGGCGGGCGATCGAGTACTACGAGGGGACGCTGGTCTCGCGCCTGAATGACAAGCGGCGTGGCGCCATCGTGCTGGTCATGCAACGCCTCCACGAGGCCGATTTGTGTGGCCATCTGCTGGCGCGCGCTCCTGAGGAATGGGAGGTCGTCCACCTTCCGGCCATCGCCGTCGAGGACGGTGAGTTCCGGCTCAGCGACCGGCCGGGTCACGTGCATCGGCGTTTCTGCGGCGACGCGCTTCAAACCGATCGTGAACCGTGTGAGCTGCTCGACGGTCTGCGGCGCGAGCTCGGCTCGCGCACCTTCGAGGCGCAGTATCAACAGACTCCAACACCGGCGAGCGGCAACCTGATCCGACGCGAATGGCTGAGATCCTACAGCGAGAGGCCGGCCGCCTTCAGCCGGGTCGTGGTCACCTGGGACACGGCCTCGACCCTGGGCGAGACCAGCGATTGGTCGGTGGGTCAGGTCTGGGGCGTGTGTGACCAAGATTTCTACCTGCTCAACGTCGTCAGGCAGCGTCTGGAGTTCCCACAGCTGCGGCGGGCTGTGCTGAAGTTGCACGCAGACTGGGATGCCGACGTCACGCTGATCGAGAAGACCGCCCTCGGCCACGCGCTGCTCCAGGATCTGCGGCGCACAAGCCCTCTCAGACCAATCCTGTTGCCGGCGCGCCTCGACAAGGTCGCGCGCTGCGAGGCGCAATCGGCCCGGTTCGAGGAGGGGCGCGTGCACCTACCCGCCGAGGCGCCTTGGCTTGGCGCCTACCTGTCTGAGCTGTTGGCCTTCCCAAACGGGCGTCACGACGATCAGGTGGATGCGACGAGCTACGCGCTGCACTACCTCACGGACTGGTTGCGCCGGGCTCGGCCGCCAGTCCGGCGCAGTCGGGAGAGTATACGGCCGCTGAGTTCGCGCCGCCGAGCCGTCGACCCGGAGATCGTAGCGGCCGAGCCCGACGCTCTGATTCCCGAGGGCGCGAAGGTACGTTTGGTGAATGGATGCCGCGTCATCGACGTCCCGGCCTCGACGCCGATGCCGGTGCAGGACGCGCCGCGCAGCTCGAACGGTCAGACGACCCGCCGTTCCGTGCGTAACCGGAGCTGAGAGAGTTGTCTCGGTCGGCGACCCAATTGAGAGCTAACGAGTGGGCACACCCGGATGCCGTCGCCTCAATTTAAGGCCGTCAATGGTCGGGCGACCGCCCGTCAGGCTGTAAAAGGCGAGCGGGCTGGGTTTTCGTCCGGCTCTCTCCCAATCGCGTGGCGCAGATTGGCATTCGACCAAGACGGCCAGCCCGTGCCGGCAAAATCGCGATCATGGCTCCAAAATATCGGCGTCGAACATCCAGGCACGGGCGAGAAGATGGGCGTCGCTTGTCGACCCGTTGCGCGATGCGACCGCATGGGTGAGCGCGCGCGATGCGATCTCGAGACGGTCAACTTAGACGATCTGCGGCACAACCTCGATTCCAACCACCAGCGCTTCGGCGAGATCGGGGGTTCCGGCGACAATCTCGGGAACGAACGTAGGACATGATGGATCTCTTCGGCCGCTCAAGCTGAGGTCCCGATGCTGCGGGCGGCGATCCCTTCGGCGAAAACCGGTCGCGATCGGCGGCCGCGAACGACACTCAGAATGATATTGGCGTCGATGACGAGGATCGAGGGCGGGGCGCGTGGTCAGTCCGCGCGTCTTCCTGCATCACTCGGTGCCGCGTTCGGCAAGCAACTGGTCGATCGCGGCTTCCTGTTCGGGCGAGCGCCGTTCCGCTGCCGCTTCAATATCGGCCAACACCTTGGTCAGATATCTGCGGGAGAGCGTATGCATGGGTACCAAGACGCCGACCGTCGCCGTGCCATTCTTGATCGGGACAGCGTGGGGTAATGCTTGGATCGCGCTGGCCGACAGTTTTTGCAAATCGCGCATGCTGATGGCCGATGTCATTGGCCGCTCTTTTTGCTCTACTGGTATGTAAAGCTGCATTACAATTTGGACAGGGGAAATGCGGCGATGGCATGCGTGTCGCAGCACGGCCACGGGGAGCCGATTATGTCGACGCATTTTCCTAAATCTACGGGCGGATCAATCAAGGAGGCTCGATTAATCGCGGTTGCCCGTTAGCTACTAGGAAAATTGATTTAAAACTTTTGGGCGAATCGGCTGCATGGACATCAAATATCAAGCTTGCCGATCTTTGAGCTGATGATCTTAGCTCGTAGAAGATTGTTTCATCAAGCCGGGATTGGCAGCAGGTCTGCCTAATCTCAGACTTGAATATCTACGACCCGCCTCTGCGATGGTGGAGACAGGTGCCTACCCTCCCGCTGCTGCGCCCCAGTCTCGCTGGAGCGTGCGATTTCGACCGAGACGGTGTGCGGTCCTTCCCGATGAGCGAGCGCCGCATCCGTGCGCGCCGTTTGCAGCATTTCCGTCGCGCGCATGACGCCAACGGTATTGATCGAGGCGGTGATCGTCATGGCTCTGGCCTCCTCGCCGGAAAGTGGACCATGGAACCTATGAGGATCGGGTTTCGTAGATCCCGTCATTTTGATAGATCTGCCTGAGCAGCTGCAGGGCGGCCGCCGGAGTACGAAATCGGCGGGAGTGATTCTGAATGCGGCACGATGAATGCGCCGCTCCCCCCTCCACGAGCTAGTACGGGTCGGCCGGGGGCGATTCGCTGGCGGATACAGGGCGCAGCCTGCCTGAAGGGGCGTGCCTGAGCTGAGTTCCAAGCCGATGGAAGCGAGGGGCTACTTGAGATGACAGACGTTGACGCCCCGCCCAGCAAGCTCGCGGAGGTCGCCGGGTTGGCGACAGCACTGGCTGACCGGATCCTCGATCAGCACGTTGCAGGCACATCGATCCAGCCGAGCCAATTCCATATGCTGGTCAGGGCCACCCAGATGCTCCAAGACAACGATGTGCCCTGGCCGCCCTCGGTCGAGATCGTGTTTATGGAGATCGCTCAGCGCGTTGAGCAGGCTGAAGTGCATCCAGAGAGCGCGGGGGTGAGGCCCAACGGCGATGATGTCGTGGTGCACATGAGCCGGTTCGTCGGCGACGTTAAACGGACCTGAGAAAGCCGTGGACGAGGATCGCGAGTACGAGCACTCGGGTATGTCCGGCTCGTTCACTCGTGGCGGTGAGACCGTCGACGTGGAGATCTATCGGTTGGCTGGGACGCAGGATCCCTGGCAGTTGGCGGTCGTCCACATGGCGAGCGGTAGCACGGAGTGGCAGGAGCGCTTCGCAACCGAGCGGGATGCCTACCGCGCCTTTATGGGGGTCGTGGAGAGGGACGGTCTGGCAGCGTTTGGCCCGGGCATCAGCAGGGTGGTGCACTGACCCTATCGGCCGCTTCATGATGGAGCGCGCATTCGGTACGGAATCTCCACGGCGTCGTCATAACGATGGGGGCGATCCCTTTTGGCGATGTGGGCGAACTCGCCGGCACCGTAGCGCCGGACGACGGTCCAGATCTCGGAGATGCTGCGGTCCATCGCGACCGACGTGTCGGCTGACTACCGGCGTGCGATCAGAAGATAGTCTCCTGACACGACGCCCCGCATTTCGGGCAACGATCGCGTTGTTCAACGACTCCCAAGCGTCTGCTAGGCCGCACGATTAGATTGCCTTCGGGTCGCCAGTCGTATCAGCCCCGTCCTGTCAAATGGCGCGCATGCGGGCGGATAAAGTTCGCCATCAGTCAGTCGTCGCGCTCATGCCGCCGCCGCGATGTCGAGCACCTCGGCCGTGACGAGCATGAAGCACCCGTTTTGCGAAGAGTCTGCGCGGCGGTTGAGACGAGTGCTGATCCGCACGGCGTTACGGCTTCTCACATCCCAAATATTGAGGGCGACCCACTGGAGACTGAGGAGGTTCGCCATGACAGCTCCCCAAACCCTCGCAACCATATTTGCTTTGATCTCCGTCGGCTCGGCTCGGCTCGGCTCTGGCCCTGGCTTTGATGGCATCTGCGTCGGCAGCGCTCGATGCCTTGGCTGCGGCATGCGATCGATCGTTGGTGCGCGTCCGAGATGACCGGCCCGGACCACTCTCGACCGCAGTATGCCGGGCGCACCAGATGGCCCTCGCGCGCGTCCATCTGCAGTAGCGGAGCGGAACCGAAGTCACGGGTTCACCCCTGGTAAGGCGCCAACACGTCTTTGCTCGCGTCCTCGCTGTCGGCCTCCGCACGGAGCTTCCACGATCGCGTGCATGAGTGCGCTGTAGCAGTCGGCAAGCTGCTGGGTCCTGCGTCCGATCTCGACCCTTCGAGGATCAGCGCGTAGCCGCTGGCGGACCTCTCGCTCAGCGCAATCGGCCGGGTCGGCGGCGCTGAAGGTCTTAGCCGCGGGCATCTTTTGCCGCGACGAACTAACCCCGCACCCACAACATCGTCGCAACAACCAAAAGATGTCTTACGAAGGCAGGCGTGAGCCTTCGTGTTGTATTGACGTCAATAGATATCGATTGTTTGCGCAATATTTACGGCTGCGTGCAGCATGGTGATTAGCGTATACGCTCTCTGAACAACGACTAGGGGTGCATTCCGATGATTTATGACAGGTCGGTTGACAATAAAAGCTGCGATGAGCCGCCCTCGGCCGCCGCGCAGGAGGCGAATGGTGTGGCGTTTCTCCTTGCCAGCGCGGCCTACTTGACGCTCGCGGGGGCGCACCTGCGTCGTGAGGGATCGGACGGTCTCGCCCTGATGGACGAGATCGAGAACCAAATCACGGAAGCGCTGGACAGCTTCGCCGCTGAGCACGCGAGCGACGTCGCCCGCCCCGACATCATGCTGCATGCGATGCGCAAGGTTCGCGCTCTTCTCGATGCCGGACGCTCAATGGCACCGGAGGGACGTTCCCTCCAGTGACGCGGTCCACCCGCGAGGGGTGATCGACCTCGATGGTCCCGCGCTGATCATTATGGGCTCAGGCATGCTGCTGGCCCGCGGCTTGGGGGGGGGGCGCGGCTCGAAGCGGAACGCCCGGCGGGTTGCCGCAACAGACGATTTGGCCGGGTGGATTTCGGCTGCAACGAACAGGACATCGCCCTGTAGGTCAGACCATTTAGCCCTCATCCGAGCCCGTATTTCTGCGGGGTGGACGGAGGGCGTCATGCTCAACGATCGTGCCAACTCAAATCGGGCTGCAGCGTACGACGTGCTAGCTCACGAACGCGCAGTTCGAGATCCCTCTCGCCGCATGAAAGCATTGGGGTTCGCCTGCCTCGGCATGGCATTCCTCGGGACAGCAAGCACAGTGGTAGCGCCGCGAGACATTCCCACGCACGCTTCCGCGGCGGCCGGCAAAGATCACGGATAAGACGCGATCGAAGGTGGATGCAGATCCCCGGCGTCTCCTGATCCGGGGCGGCGCCGGACCCGCGGCGCCGCCGCCAGGTCGCGGCTCGGTGCCCCACACGCGCAGCCAAGACACCTGTGCGTGCTTGAACCGCTCGCGCCACTTGCCGTCGGTCTCGTCGTTGCCGACCGGCTTCATGGCACGGGATTAGGCCCCCTTCCAGGTCCACGTCGGCGACCTTCTGAGCGCCGTCCAAGTACCCACCTCGATGGTCATCCTGTCGAGATACGCCACGCCGAGGCGCCGATACGAGCACGCACGCAACGCAAAACGGCTGGGGATGACCCCAGCCGCGACGTCTACGATGCAGCGGACGCTTAGCGCAGGAGCTGCAGGATGCCCTGCTGCGCCTGGTTCGCCAGCGACAGGGCCGAGATGCCCAGCGACTGACGGGTGGACAGGGCTTGCGAGTTCGCAGCTTCAGCGTTCAAGTCAGCGGACGTCAGGTTCGATGAGCCCGTGTCGAGCACGTTGACCAAGTTCTTAGTGAAGTCCTGACGGTTCTGCACCACCGACAGGTTCGAACCGAAGGTCGACGAGTCCGTCCGCAGCTGGCTGGAGGCGGTCGTGAGCTTGTTCAGGGTCGTGTTGATGTCGGCGTTGAGCAGGAAGTTGCCCTGCCCGATCGTCGACGTCTTCGTCGAGGTGCTGGTGATCGAGGTCAGTCCCAGGCCACCCGAGGTCTCGTCGGTCGCGGTGACCGTGAGGTTCGAGTTGCCCTTCGGGTTGAAGTTGATCGTCAGGTTGTTGTTGTCGCTCTTGCCGTTGATCAGGTTCGTGCCGTTGAAGCTCGAATCGCCGGCGAGCTGATCGATCTGGGTCAGCAGGCTGTTGTACTGCGTCGCGAGCGTCGCCCGGGCTGTGACGCCCGACACGCTCAGGTCCGAACTCTGGCCGGCCGCGGCGGTGGTACCGTAGGTCGGTCCGGACGAGGCCGTACCGCCGGCAAAGCCGAGTGCGGTCTGGTCGGCCGAGGTCTTGAATTCCAAGTCCGAGGACGCGTTCATCACGATCTTGGTGCCGTCAGTGCTCTTCGAGAAGCTGCCGGCGCCGACCGCGGCGTTGAGCTTGGTCAAGGCCTGGTCGAGGGTGTCGGCCGTGGCCAGCGCGACGGTGGTCGCCGAGCCGTTGACGTAGAGGTTCAGGGTGGTTGCAGCGGCCGGAGCCGAGTAGGCGGTCGAGGCGGTGCCGGTGGTGGTGATCTGGGTGGACAGCGCTTGGTTGGCGACCGACTTGGCCTGATCGACCAGCTTCTGGATCGAGGTGATGCCCTGGTTGGCGGCCTGGATCGACTGGATCCCGTTCGAGATGCCGTCGAGCAGGTTGCCGAGGTCGCCCGAGCGCTGGCTGAGGGACTGCGAGGTGAAGAAGTTGACCGGGTTGTCGAGGGCCGAGGAGACCTTCAGGCCGGTGGAGAGCCGGTTCTGGGTGGTCGCGGTCAGCGCAGCGGTATCCTGCAGCGAGAGCAGGTTTTGGCGGGTGGCCGCGGTAAGCGTGACGCTAGAAGACATTGGTTACGCATCCATCATTGAGCGTGCACTGCTTTTTTACACGATAGGATGAATGAAATCTTATTGCGGTCGCACTCCAAGAAACTCTTCGCTGGATGGTCCGGGGCGAGGTGCTGCTTGTACGGGCCTCTCTCCCTCGATCGCTGCTCGGGCGATGGCGTTGGAGGAGCTGCGCCGCTATCGCTGCCTGGTGCCCGCGGTCCCGTAAGGCGAGGGCAAAGGTGCGCCGGATTACGGCTGACGGCCATCTGCCGTTTCGGAACCACGTCACCCTGAGTTCCTTTTTCAAACTGGAGCGCAATGGATCGAGAGCGTGCGATGAGTCGTACCGAACCAACCCCAGCTCAAGAGGTAGTCACAGAGGCTCCTTCTAACGCTCGCCCCCATCCCCCGAGTGACGTCGCCGTGCGACCGCAGGGGCCTCGATCGCCCGGCGAGTCCGAGCCTGGTGATATGGGTGCCTTTGACGACAAGGGGTACGAGGAGCCGCAGCACGAGAGTACCAAGGGCAACGGCAAAAGCGGGTATCGAGGCGCCTGACGAAGGACCTGGGTGTGCTGCAACGCCCACCTCGTCTGAACCGCATCAGCTATCGTCTGCGTAAAACTCAACATCGCAACCACGAGCGGCGTTTCAGGCGACGATTGGTGAGTTCGGCCTCTGTCGCTGGGAGGAAAAAACCCACGTCACTGCAATTCCGACGGTATCCTGCACAAAATAAAGGCCGGGCGCTTGTCGGCAGTGATCAGTGGTTTTTGGCCTCCAGACCTCCCTCAGGCGCCGTCATCTGTCGCTCTGGGTCCTGGTTGACGTCGTCGATCAGTGTGTCGTTAGGCCGAGGTCGCCGCTTCGGAACGCCTAACTGATTCTTATCCCTATTGGCTCAGACTCGTTCGAGCACGATCGCGGTTCGAGTTCTGCAGCATGACGTATCCTGTTCCCGCTAATGAACTTGAACGCCTCGCCGTTTTGGAAAATCTCGACCTACTCGATACGCCGCAAGATCCCGCTTTTGACGATCTTTGCCAAGAAGCCGCCCTGACCTTCGACGCGCCGGTCGCGCTTATCATACTGCTCGACGCGCGGCGGCAGTGGTTCAAGTCTCGCGTCGGCTTGGATATTTGTGAGACGACGCGAGACGCGTCATTCTGCAATTATGTAGTCGCACAGGACGTAGTCTTGATCGTTCCCGATGCGCGGCAAGATTCGCGCTTTGCCTCGAATCCGCTCGTGGTCGGACCACCGCACGTGCGGTTCTACGCGGGGGCTCCGCTCTACTACGGAGATGGCATCCGTCTCGGTGCGCTGTGCATCATCGATCAGCGCCCGCGCACCGCGGATGAGATCGACGTCCCCACGTTGCGACATTTGGCTGACCGGGTCGCGGGCGAGATTTGGGTCCGGCAAGCCGCGCGTTCTGCTGAACATCAGCGTGTCTGAGTTCGCCCCGCTGCCACAGGAGGCTTGAGCGATGCTACGCTCGGACGCACGTGTTCTCATCGTCGATGGTCAGGTGGCGGTCGCGCGCCTCGTGGCCAAAATTTTCGGCTCAGCCGGTCTGACGAATTCGGATGTCGCCTTCGACACCCTCACCGCACGCGGGCAGATCGAGGCGACCGCACCCGACATCGCGGTGATCGACGCGCGGGTCGGTCCGATGCGCGTCACCGCATTTATCATGCTGGTACGGAGGCGGACGGACAATCGGGCGCTGACGTTCGTGATGACCACCTCGCGAACTGGCGAGATGGTGGAAGCGGCGGGCGAGGCCGGCGTCGATGGCGTGCTGTTGAAGCCGTTTACGCCAGCCGATCTGAGCGCGCAGATCGCTGCTGCGGTGGAGAGGAAGCACGCGTTTCCTCACGGCAAGTGGGATCACTCACGGCCGACCGTCGTGGTGCTGGATTAGCCGAGCGGGCGGTCGTGGCGACATCGAATTGCCCGCGTCAACGTCCACCTCGGTTCATGACCGCGTTCGAGCGAGCTGCCAGAGGCGAGCGGGCCAAGCTTGGTCTCTGGCACGGGCTTCTGAACCACGACCGACACGCTGCCGTACTGCCTCTATCTTCGTACCGCCAATGACCCGGGTATGGCCGACCAACGCGTCGCCGCGGTCCGTGCCCTGCATCGCCTCGAGAGCCGTCCCGGCATTTTACTGGCCAACCCCTCCTTAAGGGGGCGGCTTCCCCGACATCAGGGCGCGGTAGGCCCTGGTGAGGCGGAGGGCGAAGGCCTAGCCTTTGACCGCGACGGCCGCAGAGGTACTGATCGATCGGGTCCGGCCGAGTACGGCTTCGCAGGGATTGTCCCGGACCAGGATGCCTGGGAAACGGTGACGACGAGAATGTCGCTCTGCGTTTCACATCCAAGAGCGAGCTCCTGACCATCCCGGAGATCCATCACGCCATCGAGATCGGCGCGGACCTGATCGCTAGGGCCGACATGCTTTTGCCGCGAGCTGATGGGACTGCCCATGCGCACAGCCGCACTGAGGCCGCCGGTATCCGGCCGAGTCTCGAAACCTCGCGGATCGCCAGCGCCAGGGACTGGTCCATGAATATGGAAGCTCGGAAGGCCGGCGGACAGCCCATCGCCGCCCCTCAGAATCAAAAAGCGATCGCCAAGGTCCTGCAGCGGTTACCAAACGTTCCCAGCTTCCGGGACCGCAAGAAGGGTGTGACGTCCTACCAGAGCCACGTCAAAAGCGATCCCTGGATCCTGATCCTGTTCGTGGTCTGCTTCGTGCTGCCGACGCTGGGTGGGGCGCTGTACTATGGCCTGATCGCCTCGGATCGGTACGTGACCGAGGTGAAGTTCGCCATCCGCCCCTCGGTCGGCACGGCCGATAAGGCGGCGCCCGATGCGGTTGGCACCAGTGTCGGCGTGGTGAGTTCGACGATCGCGCAAGACACGCTGATCACCCAGGAGTACATCCTGAGCCGGCCGATGCTTGAGCAGATCGAGGCCCAGCTGCCGATCCGCGAATGGTTCGGCCGCGACAGCGTCGATTTCGCGTCCCGGCTCAACCCTGAGAAGCCGATTGAAAAAGCGCTTCGCTACTGGAAGCGGCGGGTGTCCATCGATGTCGAGTCCGCCTCGGGCATCATGGGACTGACGGTAGAGGCGTTTGATCCAGACGAGTCACTGGCGATCACACAAGCGATCCTGAAGGATGCCGAGCAGATGCTGGGTAACCTCAGTTTGCGGGCGCGTGAGGATGCCTTGGTTGAGAGCACGCGTGAACTGAAGATCGCTGAGGATCGCGTCGCTAAGCTTGACCTCGCTCAAACGGATCTGCGCAATCGCGAAGGCCTGCTCGATGCTCAAAAATCCAACGAGGCCAATCTCAAGCTCGTCTCAGAGCTGCGAGGCTCCCGCATCAACTTGGCCGTTCAGCTCTCGATCGGCCAGCGAGATCTCGGCCCAGAGTCTCGTCGGATCATCGATATCAAGCAGCAGATCAGAGATCTCGATGACAACATCGCTCGAATCGAACGGCAGGCCACAGGCCAGGATCCGAACCAGAAACGTCAGCTCGCAAGCGCGCTGACGCGGTTCGAGGCTCTCGATCATGAGCGGAAAAGCGCAGTCAAATACGCCGAAGAGGTTCGGAAGGCGTTTGACCGAGCACGCATCTTGGTCGCTCGGCAGCCGCAGTTCTTCAACATGATCACCGCACCGATAAAGGCAGATTCCGCCACGGAGCCTCGGCGCCTTTTGATGATAAGCCTGATCGCCGCAGGATCCGCTGTTATGTTTGCGGCTGCGATGTTTGCCCGCAAAACAATGGTTAGCTGATTGAGGCCAGGCATTCGGAGGTTTTAGGCAGCCTCAGCTGTGGCGAGTAGCCGTGCCGCGTAATGCTTGGCTGCCGCCTCGATCGCAGGTGCAAACACGCCTATGGTCCAGGGCATCTTGGCTTCGAGCAACAAGGTGTCGCCCGCCACGACGATGTTACCTCGGACGTCCTGTCCAAGAGCGCGCGCCGTGAATGCCCTCCGGCCCTCGACCCACTCTGTCATCGTGACGGAGATGTTCTCGCGCTTCAACCGCTGCACCGCCCAGTCGGTCCGTTGGTCCAGGCGACGGATCACTTCTGCCGCGCCGAGATCGTGTGGGATCGCGATGGTGATGTGCTTCGGCATATGCCTTCCCATGATGGTCGTTTGCAAAGTGGCGAGCGCGGGTTAAGCGCCGGTCACCATCGCAAGACGCTTCCCTTCCAGACCACCCCGCGGAGGTGGTTCGAGATTTGCCGCGGACGCATGGGTCACAGAACCGAGACCGGGTTCCGTGCCGATATACCCCTCAGCTTACGAGCTTAGCTCGTTCAGCGCATGCTGAGGCGGCCTTTTCATCACAGCACCTCTTCGCTCGCATCACGATCGATCGGTCAAGCTGCTTGCCCGCCGCCGTCACATGCTGTGACCGACGCGGACCCCGTCGATGCATGCCCTGCCCTGCACGATTCCGTGGCGGCATTCCGTGTCACGAGCCGAAAGTCGGTTGCTGCCTTTTGCGCCCCCCTCTCACGGACGCCGGCAGTGAGTAGGAAAATGGTCGCCATGCCCAGGCCTTGGATTGTTGCCTGCGCGTCGCACCGCGACTGGATTGAGGCGGGTTGGAGTTGATCCGTGGCGGCAGGTCGGCTCGCCTGACGAATTTGCGTCGGCGAGACGATGTTTGAACTGAGTACTGGTTATTTGGATCGATTGGGGAGGTAAGATTGCCATCGCTAATTTCCTGAACGAGGCGGGCATATTCCACTGGACTGCTCGGACGAATGGAGCGTTACTCAGTGGGCCACGAAAAAGCCCCCTACGCGACTCGGGACGTGAAATTTATGAGTAAGACTCCTTAGACGAGCGTTACCTACTGGCACGCAGCGGAGTGCTAGAACAATCATGCCGTCGTATCAAGCTGGTTTTGGCCATCGATGTGATCATACTCAAGGCTCAGATCCGGGCATGATATTCATCTATACTTTATAACCATCCTGCACCGGGAGGTGTCTGGTTCGTATGACACTCAATCGCTCAAAGACCGACCGGCGGACGTGAGCGCCAAAGCTCCGGCCGCCTGAGGGACGCCGCCCGCAAGCGGGGCGGGACATTTGAAGGATGACATCACCCTGCAGGCCTACTGGGCTGCGTGCGGGGTCGGGGCAGTGGCGGGGCCGATCCCGCCGCGAACTCGGTGCGTGTCATGTATCTCCCCGATTTTACCCTCCCCTCCCCATCCCCGCTCGATTGCCCAACGCTGAGACTGTGTAGCTGTCGGATATCGGACCGCCGCTTGGCACCGCCCTCCCCGATCTCTGCGTGAGGGCGGGCATGTCCAATCGCAGCATCTCTTGGGCGGCCGCACTGCGCGAGCTGAAGTCCGATCGAGTGGCACGCTCGGCGATTCGCGAGGAGCGTCTACGCACGAGCACGGGCTTACGGGGCGCGCCTGTCCTCGCTATGAGCGCTTGGCGGGGGCACTCGGGCCGACGCTACGTCGTCGTGGTGCAGCCGCTCGATACCGTCGATCTCGTCGCCGAAGATCCTGCGGTCGTCTTGGCCGTGGGCCGCGACGAGCAGGGACAGGCCTCGATTGCCGCTGTTCGCGTCTGCCCAGCCGGCGATCCGGGTTTTCTCGGGTGGCTCGCCGCCTGCGCGATACGCGGGGCGAGTGAACTGCATACCTATCGACTGGCCGAGAGCGGACCTGAACGCGCGGCGATCGCCTCCGATCTGGGTGGTCCGATCCCGACTGCTGACGTGGGAGGGGTGTGATGCCCCGCCGGGAATTCAGCAAAGCTGTCCTGCGCGCGGCCCTCGACCGAGCGATGGGGCGATGCGAGGGTGTGCTGACCGATGGCAGCCGCTGCCCATGCGTCCTGCACGTTGGGCGGTTCCACTACGATCACATCGTGCCAGCAGCGTTGACCGAGGATGCGTCGCTCGAAAACTGCCAGGTGCTGTGCAGGCCCTGTCACACGGCCAAGACGGTGATCGACGTCGGTGTGATCGCGCGGGTTCGCCGCGTGCATGACCGGCATGCAGGCATCACGGATGCGCATCGCCGTTCGCTTCCGGGCGGCAAGGCCAGCCCATTCAAGCGACTGATCGGTGGTGGTGTCGTCCGGCGAGACACAGGTGAGCGGCTGGATAGGCGAGATCGATAGTGCTCCAGCCCGCTCGATGCCCGCGAGCGCCTCAGGGCCATTCAATGGGTGCGGCCGGGTTGAAATTTCTGGCTTTGGCAAAGCGCTATGGCTCGCCGACGATTCCGATCGCCGGCGCGAGCACATAAGGCGAGCCGGGTAGATGAGTCCCATCGCCCTCCCGCCGGGCGCTGATCTCGTAGCCGTGGCGTGGTGATAGCAAGGCTGCCGTTATGCTCATCGCAAAACCACACCGGCCTGTCCCGATGCCGTGTACTGCCAGATCTTCACGGAACGAATCCGCCTTGCACCGGCCCAGGATACGCCGGTCGATCGCGATCAATACGGCGACCGGTGTTTCCGGCGCGTCCGTCTCCCAAGCCCAACCGACGATCCGCCGATGGCGGGCGTTGGTTCTGCGCTCCGGTGATGTGAGAACGTATCGCGACGCGGTACCTCGATCACGCTGGCTGTCTCGGCCGTTATGACTGGTCGGGCCGTCCCGCCATGGCTGCCGCCGCTGCTGTCAGTCCCCACTGGACGAGAGCTTGAGCGTCGCGAGCGGACTTGCCCTCTGCATAGCAGCGTAGCTCAGGAGCATTGCCTGAGGCCCGGAAATGAATCGACCGGCCGCCGTCCAGGCCGATCCGGATCCCATCCTGCTCATCGACCGATTGCGGCGAACCGATCGACCGGAGAAATTCGCCTCGGAAGTTCGGCTCGCGGAGCCGTTCGAGAAAGGCGCTGCTTCGCTCCGACGGCGTGTTGGGCAGCCGGTCGCTCGCCATCTCCCCCGCATCGAGCGAGGTCACGAGATCGGTCAGCGTACCCGCCGCGCGTGCCGCGGCGAGTGTCGCCAGAATTGGGAGCATCGCGTCCCGCGTCGGCAAGGCGGACAGAATCTTGCCCCCGAGAGTCACATCCGATCCGAGCAGGAACCCACCGTTCGCCTCGAAACCCACGACGGCCTGCGCCCCGGCTTCCTTCGCCTGTTCCATACCGGCGATGACGAAGGGCGAGCCGACCTTGGTCCGCACGACTCGGCCGAAGCCGCCGGACTGCTCCAGCGCCGAACCGGCGGTCACAGGGACCACGACCGTATCGGCGCCTAGGTAGCGCGCAGTGATCAGCCCGAGCACATCCCCGCGCACGATCCGCCCGGCACCATCGGCAAGCAGCGGCCGGTCCGCGTCACCATCCGTCGTCACCAGCGCGTCGAAGTCGCCGGACGACATTACGTCCAGGATGAACGCGATGTCTTCGGGGCGATGCGCCTCGGTATCGATCGGCACGAACCTGTCCGAGCGACCGATTGGCGTGACGCTCGCCCCGAAGCGCGCGAGCAGTTCACTCAGCAGGTCGCGAGCGACCGAACTTTGCTGGTAAACCGCGATGCGTACACCCTTCAGGATCTCGGGCGCGAAGGCGTCGCTGTAGCGCTGGTGGTAGCGCTCGATGGCGCCGGATTCTAATATCGCTGTCACTGCTGTCGGTATCTCACCGACCGCAGTGACATCCCCCAACGCCGCCAGGATGGCGATCTCGTCGTCCTTGGTGATCTCGCCGTCGGGCCGATAGAATTTCAGACCGTTGCGATCCTCAGGGATGTGACTGCCGGTGACCATGACGGCGTAGGCCCCACGCCGCATCGCTTCAAGTGCGAGGGCTGGGGTTGGAAGGGCGCCGCAGTCGATCGCCTCGAAGCCGGATGCCGCCGCGGCGCTCACTACGGTCGCGGCGATGCCTGGGCTGCTGTCGCGCAGGTCACGGCCGATCACCACCTTACGGGCGGCACCATCTGCCGTGACGGATCGGAAAAACGCGCTGGCGTATGCGTAGCTCGGCCAGCCCACAAGGTCTGTCACGAGACCCCGCAGGCCACTGGTGCCAAATTTCAAGCTGCTCACGGCGTTTCCATCGACTCAAGCGGTTAGGTCTGTTCCAACGCCTGATGCCGTGAATCGCCCCTTTTCTCAACGCCTGCCGGCGGGGGGGCGATTTCAAAACCACCGCGACCCCCATGTACCCCACACCGCCGTCGCACTATTCCCCGACTGAGACAGTCGACCTCTACACATGTGTAGTCAATCTCGCTGCGCCAAACGCGCGGCAATTCGCTGCCACGAAAACCGGGTGAATACCTTCAGCGCAAGTAGCCGGACTGTGCCAGGGCGTACTCGACGACCTTGTGAACACTCTCCATTGGGTCGTCGTTTGCAGCGTTGGGTGGGTTTATCCGCGGCATTGCGGCAGCGACTGCGCTCAGGAAGGCGTGGGCTTCCATGGCTCCCTTGTCGTGCTGCTTATCGGCCTCAGGCTGCGGTGGGGGCACGGGCAGCGGCGCGACATGCGCGAGTAATCGCTTCAGTGACCTGACCGGCTGGCTTTGGACCGGGCTGATTGAGAGGATCAGCCAGGACTGAAGGAGCTGGACATGAAGCGAGGTCAGAAGACGGGTGCGGAGCAGGTGGTGCTGAAGCTGCGCCAGATTGAGGTGCAGACGGCCCAGGGTAAGAGTTTGGCGATAGCGTGCCGGGAGGCGGAGATCTCCGAGCAGAGTTACTATCGCTGGCGCAAGGAGTACGGGGGCCTGCAAATCGACCAGGCCCGTCGGATGAAGGATTTGGAGCGCGAGAACGCTCGATTGCGCCGGCTCGTGGCTGACTTGTCCCTGGAGAAGCAGGTGCTGGCGGATGTCGCCTCGGGAAACTTATAGCCCCGGAGCGACGCCGGCAGGCAGTCGACGCCATCCAGGAGAAGTACGGCCTCTCGGAGCGTCACGCCTGCCGGATCGTCGGCCAGCACCGAGGCACGCAACGCTACGTGCCCACGGTACCAGCTGACGAGGATGCGCTGACCCGCGCCATCATCGCCTTGGCGTCCGAGTACGGACGCTACGGCTACCGCCGCGTCACCGCACTGCTGCAGGCAGCGGGCTGGCAGGTGGGGAAAGACCGGGTTCAGCGGATCTGGCGTCGTGAGGGGCTCAAGGTCCCGCAAAAGCATCGACCACGCAGCCGTCTCTGGTTGAACGATGGCTCCTGCGTACGGCTGCGGCCTCTCCATCGCAATCACGTCTGGAGCTTCGACTTTGTGCAGGGCCAGACCCATGACGGGCGAAGCCTGCGTATCCTGACGCTGATCGACGAGCACAGTCGCGCCTGCCTGGCGCTAAAGGTCGCGAGGCGCATCAGCAGTCTGGGTGTGATCGAGGCGCTGGCCGATGCGATGTGCCTGCATGGCATCCCCGACAACATCCGCTGCGACAACGGCCCAGAGATGATCTCGAAGGCTTTGCGGAAATGGGTCGCCAAAACCGGCCCGCAGATCCAGTACATCGCACCAGGATCGCCGTGGGAGAATGGCTATTGTGAGAGCTTCAATGGCAAGCTGAAGGACGAGTGCCTACGCCAAGAGATCTTCTACTCGCTCAAGGAGGCACAGACCGTGATCGGCATGTGGCAGAATACCTACAACCGCGTTCGACCGCATTCGTCCTTGGGCTATCGGCCGCCCGCGCCTGTCACCTTCCCGGACCTGGCCTTCCGGCTACCCATGGCCGCCACCATGCAGTAGCCTCTCAATCGGCTCGGTCCAAAATACCGGTCAGGTCAAACGGCGAAGCCGTTTGGCCTCCCAGATCAGGTCGATAACATCCTTGACCCAGATTGCTTCGATCACATCGACGGGTTTCACCTGCTGGACGATGCTGCGCAGGAGCGCGTCGTACTGGTCTGTGACCTCGCCCGGTAAGAGAGGCCGCTCGTCAAACAGGAAACCGAGATGGGCAGGGATATCCGGCATCACCTCGCCCGATGCCGTTGCATCGACATCCGGACCGGGAATTATTTCACGTCTGCGCAGCCGCGGTTGATTCGTCATCTGACTTTTCGTTCCTGCCCCGTGATCCTTAGCGGAAGGTTCGGGTCGGACACAAAGCCGATCGACTGATCGAGTCGTCGAATCCATCGAGGGTCGTGTTGGATCGAAGTCCAAGGCCTCCTCCGGGTCCGATCCCAGCCCTTCATTGTTGGAACGACGAGCCGCAGGATCGCGACGGACAACGGTGCCATTGACCTTTCGCTTGAGCGGGCCGGCCCGCGAACCCGGCAGCGGCCTAGCAGCGACGGCGGCGCCCAGATGGCGGATCTTCTGCCGCTTCGCTTCGGCGGCCCGGGCGTGATCATCAAGCGTTTTCTTGCGACCGCAAGCCTCATGCGCGGGGCCCATGTTGTCGATGTCATCCATCCCCCCGAGCTCGAGGGCCCGGATGTTTTCGACGATCCAGCGCTCGCGCACGCCGTCGATCCGCCGATCACACAGGATGCAGGTGCCGCCAGTCTTCTCCCAAACCTCGAGCCGGCGGCGCCCCGATAATGATCGACGCTTAGTCGTGCCGACGTCCTCAAGAGCGACGTACGGCATCGTGACGCTTGCCTTGAGGGCTTGGTCGGACTGCGAGCGCTTTGAGCGCCCGGTGGGTTAGGCCCTCCCAATCACACAGGAGTTGCTCATAGCGTTCGATCAGGCCCCTCAGCTCTGCGTCGTCCTCTCGGGCGACGAGTTTCACTTGAAGGGCTAATGACGCCACTGTCGGACTTGCGTGGTCATCCGCGCGACTGCGCGGTCTCTTCTGAGCCATGGTTTGCCTCGTTGCTGAATTCGGGGACGTGACACTGGGCGCGGGTTCGCTGGCCTTGCCAGGTCGAGTTGTCGTGTCAGCCTGCTGCGCGGATAGAGCCGGCTGCCATGTCCCACAGCCCTCTCCGCACTGGCTGAAATCGGGGATGCGCGCATACGTCATCGTTCGCGCTCCCAATGAGGCTCGTGGCGGTAGGTCGAAAGTGGCAGGTGCTTTGGTCGGAGGTCGGTTAGGCCTGCGAGGCGCTTAGGACGCCGGGGAAGCGGGTACGGAGCGTCCGGGCGTGGTCGATGGCCCACGTGTGGCGCTGGCGTAGGTCTGCGGGATCGCCGTCGGCGCGGATGAGGCGGTCGCGGTACGCGGCGGCCAGGACGAGGCAGGTCGCGTGATCCTCCCGAGCGTGGGCGAGACGCTGGGTTGGCGAGCGTAGGACCAGGGGGAGTGCGTGGTTCATGGCCCCCCTCCCCTCAGTGTCTGGCCATGTGACGGGCGAGCTTGGCGGCGCCCCAAGCGGCCTTGAGCGCCACAGACATGGCGTCGGTCCAGGAGCAGCCGTACCGTGCCTGATGGAGGTGTGCGGCCTTGGCTGCAGCCCGCATGATGGCGGACCGGTCGAACTTGCCCGCGACGACCAGTGGGCGACGGTCGTAGCGGACGGTCAGGTTGATGGAGGCTTTGGCAGCAAGAAGACCGACCGGGATTTTGGCGCGGTCGTCACGAACGTCGCGGAGTGCGGCGTTCCAGGAGATGCGGCGCAGGAGGGGCATAAGATGAGCCTTGTGGTGTAAATAACACCACTTACGGTAGCGGCATCACCAGTTTGGAGTCAACCACATTCGGTAATAAAATCACCATATGAAGTCGTTTCAATGCCGAATGGCCCGGGCCGCGCTTGGGTGGACCACACAAGATCTTGCACGTGAAGCCAGCGTGGGCGCCAACACGATCAATCGGTTTGAGGCTGGCCAAGACGCTCGGCTTAGCAGCGTCGAAAAAATTCGAACCGCTCTCGAGGCCGCCGGCCTGGAGTTCATCCCTGAGAATGGCGGCGGAGCTGGAATCCGGTTTCGGGAGCGGAAGGCGCCGTGATGCCCTCTAACGGCTACAAGCTACCACTGCAGCAGCTGGAACGAGCAATGCCGCACTAATTGGTGGTCACAATCAATGGCGAGTAGGTCTTGCCTGAACCCTCTCCCTCCGCCAATTCATACCGGTAAGCCTTTGTTTTCGTTTGGTTTAATGTATAATGAAAATAAGCGGCCCCACCTTGTGCCCCACATTCGTTGCCGGCTTGCAGTGGACGTTGTCGGATAACGGGCTTCGCGCGCTTCGGAAAGATTGGACAGCTGCGTTGGTAGGGCCTCCGGCGGGTCGAGGGTCGTTAGACGGCGTGTTGCTACCGCGCATCACACCGGATGCCGGCCGGGTGGAAACGAAGCAGGCCAGCAGGGTGCTGGCCTGCCTCCTGAAAAGTGGTCCTCCCTGATGTATGGCTTTGGGCCATGTGGAAGATATTTTCATGGGACGGAAGAAGTATACGGCTGAAGAGATCGTCGCCAAGTTGCGCCAGGTGGATGTCTTGGTCTCGCAAGGGCGCAAGGTTGCTGAAGCAATCCGGTCCATCGAGGTGACGGAGGTCCCGTATTATCGCTGGCGGGCCGAATACGGCGGCTTGAAGGGCGGTCAGGTCAAGCGATTGAAGTCTCTGGAGACAGAGAACCTGCGGCTTCGCCGAGCGATCTCCGACCTGACCCTGGAAAAGCTGATCCTGAAGGAGGCAGCTTCGGGAAACTTCTGAGCCCGGCTCGCCGCCGGGCTTGCGTCGATTCCGTCGTTGCCGAGCATGGCGTCTCGGAACGCTTCGCCTCCCGTGTCCTGGGTCAGCATCGTTCGACCCAGCGCAAATGCGCTGTCCTGGTCGAGGACGAGGCCGCCATGACGGCTGCGATCATCGCGTTGGCCCTCTAATACGGGCGCTACGGCTACCGTCGGATCGCGGCGATGCTCCGTTGCGATGGCTGGACGGTGAACCTGAAACGGGTCGAACGGATCTGGCGGCGAGAGGGGCTCAAGGTCCCCGCTCGGCAACCGAAGCGGGCACGCCTCTGGCTCAACGACGGCTCCTGCCTACGATTGCGGCCGGAGCGCCCCGACCACGTCTGGTCCTACGACTTCGTCGAGCACCGCACGCATAATGGGCGCAAGTACCGAATGCTGAATGTGATCGACGAGTTCCCCCGGGAGTGCCTAGCAATCCGTGTATCTCGCAAGCTGAAGGCACTCGACGAGATTAATGTTCTCTCGGATCTGTTCAGCCTGCGCGGTGTGCCGGGTCATATCCGCTCAGACAACGGGCCGGAGTTCATCGCCAAAGCCGTTCAGGACTGGATCGCAGCGGTCGGCTCGAAGACCGCCTACATCGAGCCGGGCAGTCCATGGGAGAACGGCTCTTGCGAGAGCTTTAACGCGAAGCTGCGGGACGAGCTACTCGACGGCGAGGTCTTCAACACGCTCAAGGAAGCCAGCGTCGTGATCGAACAATGGCGGAAAGACTACAACACCATCCGCCCACACTCATCGTTGGGCTACAAACCGCCTGCACCGGAGGTCGTCATCTGGACAAGGGAGTCGAGCGGCTCAGTGCGATCCGCTCACCCCGCCATCGTCACGCGACCGACAATGCACTAACTTTGAACCTGGGCTACCGAATGGGAGGGGGCCGCTTGCGCGCATCAACGACCACCCCACCCGCGATCTCGACGCCCTGCTGCCCTGAACTAGCGGCAATCCGCCGGTGATCAGCACCTCGCCGAAGCCGCCTGACGCGGACTGACTATCCCAAGCAGGTACTCGCGGCCCAGGCCGGATGCTTACGCCGCTGATCGCCCGCCGGTCGTTTTGCCGTCTGCCGGGCTGGCCATGGGTAAGGTGCGAATCATCCGCGCGACGCCTCATCCAAGAGCCAGAAAGGCCGTTTGATCGCCACGCTCCTCCTGGAATAACCACATACTCAGGTGGAAAACGCTTGTAAGCGCATATGGTTGTCGAGTTCCCTACCGAGGTCGACGGATTGATAAATGGCCAAGTGACAATTTTGGCGCACTTTTTACCACAAAAGGGTGTAATCTGACTTAAAGTTGTATGATCTGCACCGTGATGAACGAGCGATCTGGAAACGTGGGCACCCGCAATCTCACTTGGCACTCGCTGCAGCCTAAAGAAGAACGCTGGCGTTCGTTACAGCAGCGTCCACTGATCGCTTGGTTCACAGGTCTGTCTGGTGCCGGCAAGTCGAGCATCGCCAACGCCGTAGACCGTGCTCTGATCCAAGCCGGACGGCACACGATGGTGCTCGACGGAGACAACCTGCGTCACGGCCTGAGCAAAGACTTGGGCTTCAGCGACGCCGATCGCGTTGAGAACATCCGCCGCGCAGCTGAGACCGCGCGGCTGATGGCCGAGGCAGGTTTAGTGGTAATCGTATCGCTGATCTCCCCTTTCCGGCAAGAGCGCGCGATGGCGCGCGGCATCGCGGATGACATCACTTTTCTCGAAGTCTTCATCGATACGCCGATTCAGCTCTGTGAAACACGCGATCCTAAGGGGCTCTATCATCGGGCTCGAGCCGGCGAGATCCCAAATTTCACCGGTATCTCCGCACCTTATGAAGCTCCTCAAGCGCCAGATGTGGTCATTCGGACCGAGGGATGCAGCATTCATCAGTCTGCCGCATTGCTCATCCCTAAGTTGATTCACTCCTCCGCCGGTCTGCCGACTACAGCAATGCAGCGCAGATCACGCAGTTGTGAATTCAACACAGTGCATGACGTAGCCTAATATTACCGGTTTGCCGTAGAAATCACACACGGATACACTTATTTGTCATCCTCGTGGCGTGAGCGATCGCGACATCGGGGGCGAACGTGAAGCTTAATCGAAAACGTCTCGACGTTGGGCAGGATTATCGCTCGGACGATGGCGAAATCCAGGGTGTCATCATCAAGGTATGGCCGGTCGAGAACGGATCGGAAGCCCTAGTTCGATCCCTCTTCACCGGCGGAGTTGTGCGAGTGTTCATCGCAGGCGAGAACCAACCGGAGAAGTAGTGACGTTTGGTCGAGTTGAGACATCAGCGAGTTCCGACAAGCGTGGCCTTGGCGGAGCCTCACGCTTCCGCCCGGTCCGCGATCGGTCTCGAAGCGTGACCTCGTGGTTTAGCCAGTTAAGATGGGCGGTCGCAAATGCCGCGAGCGTCACGGGCAACGGGTAGGTCGTGGCGGGGCGCAGTTCGATGTTGCCGCCTGCATCGCGCCAGATCTCGATCGTGTCGGGATGCGTCTGCCGACTGGAGGCGAGGTGCGGGCGCGACATGCCTAACGCCGAAGCCGCCACGCTCAACATTCGTCTCCCGGCGACGAGGTCACGCGCAACGGCAACTTTTTGGGGGCGGCGACCCGTTCCATCGCCTCGCGCAGGATCTCGATATCCAGCGTCTACTTGCCCAGGACCCGCTGCAACTCACCGATCTGCTGATGGGCAGCACGCAGTTTAGAGACTGGCACCCCCTCTTCGCTGGCACCGGCAACCGTCAACGCGCTGCGCTCTATCAGACCACGCCACGTGAACAGCGGGTTGGCGTTCAGCCTATGGCGGCGGGTGACGAGCGAGACGGACTGGCCAGGCAGATACGTCTCTTCGACGAGACGCACCTTCTCCTGCTACGTCCAGCGCTGGATCATGGTGATCGCCTCGACGCGCTCGGCGCGGGGTGGGTCGTCAGAACTCACCATAGGGTCCGCCATAGGCACACAATTCCAAATGCGTTAGCCCCAGTACGATTATTTCGGGTGCCACTTCACGATCATTGGCGGGCCGCTCAGTGAACCACGTAGTCGGCTCCATTGCACACGACACCAATTGCGATTGACCCACCGCCTGAAATCGGGGCGTTGAAACTCGCGGTCGTGCTGTCCTTGATGTAGGCCGTGACCCCTTGGTTTTCGATATTGCAAGGGCGCTGCGCCGCAACCGTCCGGTAGATTACGGGCGTTAGGCGCCCATATCGAGAACTTACGTCTCCCTCGGCCGACACGGCTCTGGCCACCACGTCGCCTGTCCCGTTTACCGTGAAGCCTGGCGAGTAGATCGCGGTTTTCGAATAAGTACCGTTGAGGAAAACGCCGTTGATGTGCGAGCCCGTATCATATGCGAGATTTTGCGTATTAGCATAATTGCGCAGCGTGGAAAGCGACGCGCCGGCTGTGTCTATCTGGATCGCATTATGCGATTGGTTGTTGCCCTGAATATCGAGCGCAGCGGTGATCTGGCTGCTTCCCGAGCCGGTTATGACCAGCGAGGCACAAGGCACATTGCCAGCGATCCCATAGTCAGCCTCCAAGCAGTTCGTGCCCGTCAGATTGTTGTGATCGACCTCAAACGCGACCTGATGGTTTTTTGTCGAGTAGCCTCGGTTAAATGATCCAATGACTGACATACCCCAACACGATGAAGACCCGACACCGCAGGTTGTTTCCGCGCCGAGCGCCATCTTGTAGCTCTTCACGTCCCCAGGCCTGCCGGTCGTGGACGTCATCCGGAATACCCCGGCCTGCTCGGCTTGTGTGGCGCTCTTCGCTTCGGCCTCAAACCACAAGGACGTTAGCACCCGCTGGTATCCGTAGGTAGCGAGCATCGACGGTGAAGACGCGCTGTAGGTGCTGTCTACTTGCGCACTGCTCAGTCCTGTGGAAAGTCTTCGTGACGCTGAGGGTGTGTCGAGGGCAAGGGCGGCAACCGGCAGAACCATAGCGCCGAGTGCGAGCAGGAAGGCGATCCTAAAGTGGTTGCGCATATCAAACCTCAAGGCAGGCCGCGGGCCGGACACCACGGATTTAGTGACGATCGCTGACATGGACCTGCTTGCCCAGGTTGACCACATCGTGGGTGATCTGCCGAACCGGCGGCTCCCGATAGATCGCGAGGAATCGGTTGCCGCATGGATTAAAGTTGACTGCCCAGTTCGAATGGCGTTCACCAAACCGGCCTGATGGAGCTTGGAGCAGGCTGCGATAGCTCTCTGAGATGGCTACTAGGAGCCCGTCCGAGTAATCCTCTCGACGGCGGGGCCTGGGGGTGATTCACTCGGCTCATGGCCAAGGTGTTTCGCTCCTGGGATGTGGATCAGGGCTGGTTGCTGCCGCCCTGGCTGCACGAGTTCGTGCCGCCCGGGCACATGGCGCACTTCGTCCGCGACACGGTTCGGGAAGCGCTCGATCTTTCGGCCATCCTCGACATCTACAGCGAAGAGCGCGGCTACTCGCCCTACCATCCGGGCATGATGGTGGCGCTCCTGCTCTACGGCTACAGCCGCGGCCTGTACTCCTCGCGTCAGCTCGCCCGGGCCTGCGAGGAGCGGGCCGACGTCATGGCGGTGACCGGGCTGAACCGGCCGGACTTCCGAACCATCGCCGACTTCCGCAAGCGCCACCTCGTGGCCCTGTCCGACCTGTTCGTACAGGTGCTGCGTCTGTGTCGGGCGGCTGGTTTGGTCCAGTTCGCCCACGTGGCGGTAGACGGCACCAAGGTGAAGGCCAATGCCTCCCGCCACAAGGCGATGAGCTACGGACGCATGAAGACAGCCGAGCCAGCGCTGGCCGCCGAGGTCGATGCCTGGCTGGAGCAGGCGCGTGAGGCGGACGTGGCCGAGGATGAGGCGCAGGGTGCGACCCGTCGTGGGGACGAGACGCCGGACTGGATGGCCGACAAGCAGCGACGGCTGGAGACGATCCGTGCCGCCAAGGCTGCCCTGGAGGCGGAAGCGGTCGACCCGCCCAACCCCGAGGACGAGAGCGGGCCGGGTGCATCCTCGGGCATGCGTTGGCAGGGGCGGCCTCTGCGCGGTGAGGACGGCGGTCCGCCCGACCGGGCCCAGCGCAACTTCACCGACCCGGACAGCCGCATCCTGCCCACCCGCGACGGGTTCGTGCAGGGCTACAACGGGCAGATCGCCGTCGATGCCGCGCATCAGGTGATCGTCGCGCACCGCCTCGTGACGAACGCCGCCGACGCCCGCGCCCTCGTGCCGCTCGTGGACGACGTCCACGCTCATCTCGGGCGCAAGCCGCGAGAGTGTGTTTCGGCGTCGAACTTTGGCTCTGACTCACTCTCGCTGATGCTGGCGGCGTTGAGGTTGCGGATATCCATGTTGGAGCCGCAGCATGCGCCCTCACTTCCGGTCATCGAGCCTCGTACCCACTGGATTCATCGTCGATCATCTCGACGTCGGCACTGACCGCATCGGTCTGGTCGTGAGGTCGGGAGCCGTGGTGACGGCCTGCCCAAACTGCCGGACCCCTTCGCGTCGCATTCAAAGCCGCTACCGACGTCGGGCCGCCGACCTGCCGCTCGGTGGCCGGCGCGTCGAGCTCCAGGTCGTTGTACGACGCTTCCGGTGCGATGCGGCGGCCTGCGAGCGGACGATCTTCGCCGAGCGCTTTCCCGACGAGTTCCTGCCCGCCTTCGCGCGACGCACCTCGCGGCTGGAGCAGATCGTCCATCACCTTGGTCTAGCCCTCGGTGGTCGGCCCGGTGCGGGTCTCGCCCAGCGCCTCATGCTGCCGGTCAGTCGCGACACGCTCCTGCGCGTCATCCGCCGTCGGGCGGCCACACGGTCCGATCCGCTCGACGTCATCGGCATCGACGACTTCGCCTGGCGACGCAACCACCGCTACGGCACCCTGGTCTGCGATCTCGAACGCCGCCGCATCGTGGCGCTCCTACCGGATCGCGAGCAGGCGACCGCGCAGACCTGGCTGAAGCAGAACACCTCGATCCAGATCATCGCCCGCGACCGTGGCGGCGGATATGGTGAGGCCATCGCCCGCGCCTTGCCGCAGGCTATCCAGGTCGCCGACCGCTGGCACCTCATGGAGAACGCCAGCCGCGGCTTCCTCGACGCCGTGCGCAGGTCGATGCGTCAGGTTCGCGAGGTCGTCGGCGCGGCCACCCTTGATCCGGCGCTCCTCACTGCGGCTGAGCGTATCCAGTACGAGGGTTACCTGCGGAGGGAAGAGGCGGACGCGGCCATCCGCGCGCTCGCGGAAGCAGGCGTTCCGATTCGCCGGATCGGCCAGCGCCTGGGCCACAGTCGCATGATGGTGCGTGCAGTCCTGCGCGGCGAGCGCACGGACGTCTTCCGGGTCCGCCAGAGCTCGCTCGACGCCTATATGCCCTGGCTCGACGCCCAGTGGGACGCAGGCAGCCGCAACGCCACCGAACTCTGGCGAATGGCGAAGGCGCAGGGCTTCCGAGGATCGCTCCGCGTGGTTGGGGAATGGGCGACGCGCCGCCGGCGCGCAGAGCAGGCCAACATCGAGCGGCTTCAGCGTGTGCCGTCGGCGCGAACATTGGCACGTCTGCTGACGACGGATCGCGACCGGTTGACCAGGGCGGAGACGCTGACCGTGGCCGCGGTCGAGGAAGGGGTGCCGGAGCTGGTCGAGGCACGCGAGGTAGTCAGCGCCTTCCAGACGATGGTGCGAGGAAACGAACCCGGCCGGCTTGAAGGATGGCTCAGGCGGGCCGAGGCGAGTCTCGTCGCCTCCTTCGCGCGCGGCATCGGTCAGGACCGATCCGCAGTTCAGGCCGCGATCACGCTGCCATGGTCGAACGGCCAGACCGAAGGACAGGTCACGAAGCTCAAGCTCGTGAAGCGCCAGATGTACGGCCGCGGCAAGATCGACCTGCTGCAGGCTCGCCTGATAGGCCTCAAGCCTTGATGATCAGCGAAAGGTAATTACCCACCCCCTTGCGCGGGTCGGGTTTCGCTGATTCCCTCGACGGATGGGTCGCAGCGATCTTGAGCGATTGAGCCGCGAGGAACTGATTGAGCTGGTGCTGCGGCTGCAGCGTCCAGAGAAGACCTCGCGCACCTCCTCGAAGCCGCCCGCGACCGACCGCAAGGAGCGGCGGGAGCAATCCAAGCCCGGCGGGGCCAAGCCCGGGCACGAAGACCACAGCCGGGTGATGAGCGACGATCCCGACGCAGTCGTCGAGCATCGTCCCGACCGCTGCGCGTGCTGCGGTGGCGCCCTGCACGGAGATCTTCCCGCCGAACTCGTGAGCGTGTCCGAGCGGATCGAGCTGCCGGAGGTGGCCCCAGTCGTGACGCAGCATCGGCGGCTGGCCGTGCACTGCCCGACCTGCGGGGCGCGGATGGTCGCGCCGGCGCCAGAGGCGGCCCGTGGCACGCCGTTCGGCCCACGGCTGCATGCGGTGGCGACATATCTGAAGACCTTCCAGGCGCTGTCCTACGAGCGGCTCCAGGCGGCCTTGTCGGACCTGTTCGGTCTCACCCTCAGCCAGGGCGGGCTGATGAACCTGCTCCAGCGCGCGCAGAGGCGCTTCCGCTCCGGTCGCGAGGAGGCCGTCTCGACGCTACGCCGGGCCGCGGTGGTCGCCTCGGACGAGACCGGCGTGCGGATCGAGGGCAGCAACGCCTTCCACTGGGTCTTCCACGCGGCCGATGCGGTCGTTCATCAAGCCTCGCCGACGCGGGGTGCCGTCGTGGTGCGCGAGATGATGGACGGCCACCGGCCCGCAGTCTGGATCTCGGACCGCTACACCGCCCAGCAGGGCCATGCGGCCCAACACCAGACCTGCCTCGCCCATCTCGCCCGCGACATCGCCTACGTCGTCGAGGCGAGCGACGATCCGGTGCCCTGGCGTCTGCAGCTCTGGCTGGCCTCCGTGTTCGCCCTGGCCGAGCGCGTCACCACCTTGGCCACCTCGACCCTGGAAGCCAAGCGCCGGAGCCTCGACCGACAACTCGGGGCCATCCTCGCCACGCCGAGCGGCTGCGACCTGACCTGCGATCTGCAGGCCAAGATCGGACGGGCCCGCGCTCAGCTCCTCGTCTTCCTCGCCCATCCCGGGGCGGTCGGACCGACCAACAACGGTTCGGAGAGGCTGCTGCGCCCGGCGGTCATCCAGCGGAAGATGACCAACGGCTACCGCGCGATGTGGGCTGCCGAAGGCGAGGCCGCCATCCGCACCGTCGTCGATACCGCGCGCCTCACAGGCGGTACCCCCTTCGGCACCATCCTCAAGACCGTCAGCGCCTGATCCTCGCCGTCAAAGGCCCGGGTAATTACAGCGAAAGTGAGTCAGAGCCAAAGTTCGACGCCGATCCAGGGTCAATGTTCAACGCTGTTTGACAACCAGCCGCTCGGACCCGGGCATCCCGCTGCTCAGACGCACGACTACACCCGCCACGGCACCACGACCTTGTTTGCCGCCCTCGACGTCCTGGAAGGCACGGTGCTCGGCCGCTGCATGCAGCGCCATCGCCACGGTGAGTTCATCCGTTTCCTCAACACCGTCGAGGCGGCAGTCCCAGCGGGCAAGGCGATCCACGTGGTGCTCGACAATTACGGCAGCCACAAGCACCCGAAGGTTCGCGCCTGGCTCACCCGCCACCCACGATGGACGTTCCACTTCACACCGACCTCGGCTTCCTGGCTCAATGCAGTCGAGGGCTTCTTCTCCACGCTGACGCGCCGCCGTCTCCAACGGGGCACCTTCACCGGCATCGTCGACCTACAGGCCGCCATCAAACGCTACATCGGTGAGCACAACCAAAGCCCACGACCCTTCGTCTGGACCAAGCCCGCCGCCGCCATCTTCGACGCCCTCAATCGAGCCCATGAACCACCCGTCTGAGTCAGTGCACTAGAGTTGTCGCAAGATGATCTCACTCAGCAGCTCGATATACCTGAGGGATCAATCAGCAAACTCAAGCGTGGACCCGGAGGCGAGCAGCATGCCAGCCGCATCTTGGCAGCCTCGAACCTGCGGCCGCAGCGCGATGGGCGAATTGACGACGCATGTGTGCAGAAGCATCGCGCACAGTCGCGGTCCCGCACACAAAACGGCGGCTCATTTTGTTGTTGCGGGTCAGCTGGGTCCGACCCGTAACCTGCAGAGCAGCTGCGGAAAGCAACCAGTCTCAGCTACACGCCGCCGGATACAAACCAAATAACTCCCAAACCTCTGACAGGCACAAATAAATAACGGAACACCGACCGTTAAGTCACGGCGCATGGCCACATAAATAAACGTGTTAGACCATAGAATATTAACGAATCAGTTGTTTCCAGTATTTATTTGATATATTATTGATTTTCTTGATTTCTTCATAAATAATAAAGTCCGATTCGAGAAGATCCAAAACCTTATCACTTAGATCCAATTCTATTTCCTGAGATGCCGGTCGCAAATTTTCATTCGGTGGCGGGAATTCCAGCTTGTCTCCTTCAATTGTAATATATCGATGAAGATCGTCCGCATCTTCTGTAAGCACGACACTATCATAATTTTCTAAGATCCAAGATACCCGATCGAGGGCGTGGTTGCCAATTCGATCATTGCTCGATCCAAAAATTGTCCTGCTCTGCATAGCTCTGAGAAAATCAAGCCGCTCTCGTGTTGCCGACGCAATAAAGTTATTGGGATCTTTCGCCAGCGATTTCTTAATAAAAATTTGTTCTTCATCATGCAGAGCGGTCTTATCACGCACGATATGAGCAATTTGTGATCTTAGATGATCAACTGGATTCCTAATTGTTACGATGGATTTGTATCCAAATGGCCGGAAGTGGACAGCGAAAAAGTCAAAAGGAAGATGAGCCGAAACAAAGTTCTTCCTTCTGCAGAGTTCCGCGTTCGCCTCGCGACTTGGCGCAGGAAGTAACATCGACTCCGCGTGAAAGACCGACCTCATCGCCCCAAAAATATTTCTAAACAAAACATTCACAGAAGTTCCGGCGGTCTTCGGAACATGTACATAGTATATTTTTGTCTCCAGCGTGACATTGCGCGTGTAACTACCAATTAGCATTTCTAGCTGCCTCTCAGTTTTTATGCGTCGCAAATTCCAACCTAATAGGCTTCGTAAGATTCACCCGCTTCATCGAGGCCCCGCCCACTATGAGGCAGCCGGCGATCCCACAGATTGCAACTCGCGTTTTGCTAGCCATAGGTCCTAAGCCTGCTTATCTCAAGTTGCAGAAACGAAGCAGAGAGGTAAAGTCCGCCACATAGCCGCCGTCGTGTGATGATACCGCAACACCGTCTGTGGCCCACGGCCGGCTGTGGCGAAATGGAAGTGCGAAGTGCCGGCGGTCAGGGCGCGGGAGAGACGTCTCTTGAAGAGGCGCGCGAGCTACTCGTCGCTGGTGATAAGCGGCCGTGCATAGGTCGTAGTATTGGGTTTGCATGCGCGCCGCACCAAGGGGCGGCGCAAGCCGATCCAGGCCAATCGGCGGTAGACGAAGTGCCTTCCAAGCTGTTAACGGAGCCCAGAGCGTGAGGTTGTACCGGTGCACCCTATTTTTTTGACAAACGCGCAAACGTTGAAATTGAATCGAAATAATGTGGCTATCCCGTCGACATCGGATTGAAAGAGTATGTTGAGCGGGCGTCAAAATGGTTGATCGAGTATCCATGAAATAGCAAGGACAAGATGCTGTTCAAGCGAACAAGCTAAAATGCTTGTGAGCGCGGATCTGAAGCGCCTTGCCGATGAGTCGATAGTAGGCGCCGGACGAGTGGAAGCATAACTAATAGAAGCGAGAAAGCGATTGTCTCTCTTGAAAACAGAATCGGCAGCGATAGACCATGCTGACGTCTCGTCGCCCACAGAGCTTGTATGGGGTTCTGAAATTGCAGACCTCCAGCGCTCGGGGCTATTTTTAACGGATTGGTACGAATCCCGCAATCTTGACGTTGCTGCTGCCAGTCTAGGCGGATTGGAGCACTATCTGAATTTTGGCGGTTTGGAGGGAAGATCTCCCCACCCCTTATTCGATGGCGCATGGTATCTCAAGCAATATGCAGATGTCGCGGACGCGGAGTTCAATCCGCTGCTTCATTTTATTCGCCACGGATGGCGAGAGAGACGCAGGCCGCATCCGCTTTTCGATACATCCTGGTACGTCGAGCGCTATGGACATCTCATTGCTGACGGCGACAATCCATTAAGTGACTACATCAGGGTTGGCTGGAGGGATGGGCGGTGGCCAAACCCACTTTTTGACGGCAAATATTACCTGGACGTTTACCGAAATCATATGGATCCGGAAACCTCGCCTCTAGTCCACTATATCGAGTACGGATCACTCAACGGATTCAACCCTACACCCGTGTTTGATACGGCTTGGTATCTCGAGAAGAATCTGGACGTAACGTCTGAACGAATCAACCCACTGACTCACTACATAGAGTGCGGCGCTGTAGAGGGAAGGGATCCGCATCCCTTGTTCTATTCATCGTGGTATGCCAAAATTAATCCGAATTGTGCAAATTTTTCCACCCCTCTAGCGCATTATTTGCATAGCGGCGAGCGCAATTTATTTCCTAATCCATTGTTTGACAACGATTATTACCTTGCAAGGTACGGTGATATTGCAGCACACGGGAAGAATGCCCTTTGTCACTTTATAGAATTTGGAGCGAAAGAAGGACGTTCGCCTAGCGCGTTGTTCGACATCGCATGGTATCTTGAGGTCTACCCGGACATCGCTGAATCCGGCCTCAACGCCTTGACCCACTTCCTAAACGATGGGGCTTTTGAGGGACGATCACCACATCCTAAGTTTGATAATTCATGGCTTCTCGAACGGCCATCGGGAGACGCCCGCGGTGCCCGTGGGGTTCTGGAACGCTGGCTGCGTTATGGTCGGGCAAAGGGCGAAGTCTGTCCACTTATTCTGCGTGAAGGCAGCGCTTCGGACGCGCTTACTATTCTTGATCTATGCAATCTAAATGCTGATGAACTTAGATCAAGCTCAGATGTCGACCTTGTGATCTCGGTCTTGACACCGACATATAACACTAAGTCGGTGTGGTTGCGGGAGCTTTACCAAAGCTTACGCAACCAAACGTACTCTGGCTGGAAGTGGATAATCAGCGACGACGGATCAACGCGTTCAGATACGCTTGCAACGCTCCACGAAATTGCGGCGAATGACGAGAGGGTGATCCTGTGTTGCGATCCTATAGGCGGAGGGATTTCGGCGGCAACTAACCGGGCCGTCGACGCGGCGCTCGGAGATTATGCATGCCTCGTCGATCATGATGACGTATTAGCACGCGACGCATTAGGATGTGTGAGAGACGAGATCATGTCGAACGGGCCGTTCGACATGATCTACACCGATGAATGTAAATTAACGGCGGATTATTCTATTTACGGCATATTTCTTAAGCCAGACTGGTCGCCGGTATTGCTCCAAAACACCATGTATATTGGGCATTTAACTGTCTACAAACTGCCTTTCTTGCGTGGGCTGGGTGGATTCCGCACGAATTTTGACGGAACCCAGGACTATGACATGGCGCTCCGTGCAGCTGCGCAAGCGCCGCGCGTGGCTCATGTCCCGTGCATCGCCTACCTTTGGCGAGCCATAGAGGGATCGACCGCTCTGCGGCTTGACGCAAAAGATGGTGTGATCGCCGCCCAAGAGGCCGCAGTACGCGAGGCCGCGCAGGCCCGTGCACCAGGCGCTGTCGTTAAGCCAGGACTGTCGCCCGGTTTCTGGCGCGTGGACTACCCCTTACCACCAGAGAAGGCCTTGCTTTCGTATGTTATCCCGACCGCGGGCGGATCTCGAAACGTCCGAGGAGCACCCATTGACTTGTTGCTCAATTGCATTGAAAGCTTGGAAAATGCGAATTTTTATGAGCTACGGGAATATATAGTCGTTCACAATGGGAATCTTAGCGATTCACAGGTCTTGGCTCTGAAAGCGGTGGACGGTGTTAAGCTCGTCGAATATAAGGCTGAGCTTTTCAACCTTGCCGAGAAAATCAATCTGGGGGTCGAATGTGCTTCTGGAGAATTCGTTTGCCTGCTGAATGATGACGTGGAAGCAATTACTCTGGCCGGGGGCGGTCTGCTTATTGGGTTTATGGAACATCACCCCGAGGTTGGGGCAACCGCTCCGTTATGCCTTTTCGAAGATGGAAGAGTACAACACGACGGAGTAATGTTGCTGGAACAGGGACCATCTCACGCTGGTATTATGCAGCGCCAGAGCGATTTCGGTGAACATGGCTACCTGAATTATCGCCGTGAAGTGTTCGGCGTCACCGGCGCGATGATGTTCGTCCGTCGGGCTCTCTACATGGAATTGGGCGGCTTCGATGTTCGTCTCCCGCTGAATTACAATGACGTAGATTTCTGTCTCCGCTTGCGAGATGCCGGGTACAGCTGTGTGGTAGATCCGAATGTGCACGTTTATCATTACGAAAGCGCGTCGAAGACAGGAACATTCAAGTGCGAGAAGGAGGAACTTTTCCGTCGGTGGCCGGCGCTCAAGGATCCGTACTTCAACGGTAAGTTCGATCAGAGGAACCCTGCATTCGTACCCAAATGGCCGAGGCAGCGCGGTCAATTTTCAGACCCAATCTGTTTCGAGCGATGGCTAGATCGGCGCATCTCTAATCGTACGCAGGGCGCGCTAATCGAGCAGGATGCCCTAATTACGATTGGGATGTCGGTATACAACGGCCCGGCCGCACAATTGGAGGAAGCGCTCACGTCGGCGCTCATGCAAACTTACCGTAATCTTGAGATCCTGATTGTTGACGACGGATCGACGAGCACCGATACGCTCCGCTGGCTCGAAAATGTCGAGAAACGGGGCGACGTGCGGGTAATCCGTCTCGGTCGGAACGTCGGCATCGTGGGCGCGCAGAAGGTTCTCCTAGACGCGGCGCTGGGGGAATGGTTCGTCCCCATGGATTCGGATGATTTCATCACGGTCGATGCGTTGCAAATCTTGTCCCAGGCTTCCGCTGCGAATCCTGGAAAGCTGATTTTCTACTCAGACGAATTTAAATCAGACGTGCGATCAAACAAGTTTAGCCCTTTCTTCAAGTCGGATTTTGATATTATCAAGATTACAAACTGCTGCTACGTGACGCACTTGATGATGATTAAAACAGGTTTTCTTCGGTCTATCAACGCTTACTCCGATCCGCGGGCTACTTGGTGTCACGATTGGGATACGACATTCCGATCCATTGGGGCTGGGCTTGAGCCAGTCCATGTGCCAGAGTTGCTCTACGCTTGGCGTATCAACCCGGGCTCAACGGCCTCGGTCTCGACTGGCACTAAGCCCGAAGCCGTCAACTCGCAGCGATTTGTGCTCGAACGGGCGATCGCCGAACGGTCCCTATCCGCTGAGCTAAGGGTGGAACCCAACACCCTCGGCCCACAAACCGGAATGTGGTCTCTTGCGGCCACCTCTCCTTTGGCTGCCGTCGAAATTGCCTCGTCGCTTGATTTCTGGCGGTCGCCCGTTGATGCGCGGGCTGCTATGCTGCGTACCATGGCCAGCGCGGGTGGGTGGGTCGCCCTCCTAACTTCGCAAGACCCGGTCGTGAGAGACACGGATCTATTGGCATTGTCAGCCGCTGCCCATTGGGAGAAGCGTGTCGGCGTTGTGGGTGGCCTGCTTAGCCGCTCGGACGGCCAGGTCGCGTGGTCTGGGGGCGTCTTTACGGAAGCGGGCGTGATTGATTTGCATCAGGGGGCGCCGATAGCCGACGGCGGCTATCACGGAGCGTTGTACTGTCAGCGCTGTGTTGATGTAGCTCCGCTGCTTGATGTCGTAATTCGGTCCGACAGGCTAGTTACGGCGCTCGATCTTATGGAGAGAAGCGGAACATCTGTTAACGCGAGTAGCCTTGCCGTTGTATTGGGCTTTTTGGCTGATCGTGACGGGTGGCTCATCGCTGTAACTCCCTATGTGAACTTTGTAATCGAGCGGCCGTTCCACGACTTGATGCCACTCGATCGAGAGAGAATGACACTTAAAGAACCCTACTGCGCCACGCGGAGTCGTTGGTACGGTGAGCAATTAAAGGCGCTTCCACTATATGAGCCGATCGGATTTACTGGAGCTTCAGCATGAAGGATTTGACTTGTTTTCTGCCTTTAGCAATCTTACACGGCGATTTAGCTGCTGAATTTGGTGCCGCCTTCTACAGGGCTACCCAGTCCTACCTTGTGGCTCTTGACGATGATGCGGTGGCGCCCATTACTCGAACAACGGTCGCGGCGAAGTTCGCTGTGCGGGTCCCGCATCGTGCAGGCAGGGTTTCTTAGAGCCTGTTTGAGGACGGCTCTCAGACTGGATTGTAGAGGGCGTTGGCGGCCATGAGGCTGGCGACGCAGGCGAGCCTGCCCGTGGCGACATCCAGGCGACCGGCCCGCTCGCGATGGAGGCCGGCCCAGTGGCTGAGCCAGCAGAAGGTGCGCTCGACCACCCAGCGCCGCTTCAGCACGACGAAGCCCTTCTGATCGGGTTCCTTCTCGACGATGCGGCGGCGCATGCCGTGGATGTTGCACCAGTCCTGGCAGCGCTCGGCCGCGAAGGTGCCGTCGAGGATGGCCAAGCGCAGACTGGGCCACTGCTCCTTGCCGTCATCGAGGGTAGGCAGGGTATCGCGATCCTGCACGTTGGCCGGCAGGACCGCGAGCGCCAGGACGTGGCCTTCGGCATCGACCAGGGCCACACGTTTGCGCCCGACGACTTTCTTGGCTGCATCGTAGCCGCGCGGCCCGCGCACGCTGATGCATTTGACGCTTTGTGTGTCGATGATCGCCAGCCGTGGCTCCGACCGGCGTCCACACCGCCGCCGCTGTCGGCGAGCCAGAGCCCGCATCAGGCTCTCGAACAGACCCTTGTCGATCCAGCGCCGGAACCAGCCATAGACCGAGCGCCAGGGCGGAAAGCCCGCAGGCAACGCCCGCCATGCTCCGCCGACCCGCAGGTGCCAGGCAATCGCGGCCAGCACGCGGCGCGCCGGTATCGCCTCCGGACGACCTGGCGGATCCGCTCGCTCCAGGAAGCGCGCCACCTCGTCCAGGCCCGTCTGCAGCACCATGTTCTTCAGGCGTGCCTCATGACGCGTCTGATGTCGGTCCGTCCACATCTGCTCTCCAATCCGCCCCGCTAGGCGGAATTTGTGTTTGCACACAAGACAGATGGGGGCGGCCGGTTGAGGGGCTCAAACAGGCTCTTAGATGGCCGCGGGGCATGGGTTAATCCTTGCTGGCGCTTGAACCGACGAAAGGTGCCGGGCGAAGCCAGAACGCCCAATGCGCAATGCGCAATGCGGTAGGGTTGAAGGTATTCATCCGGCGTGGGCCGCGGGGGTCCTATTTCGGCGCGCTGCGGTGGACTTCGATGAGGTTACGGAGACTTTCGATACCAAAGTCTGAGAAGGCCATGGTTCCGTCAGGGTACTGCGGATCGTAGACCCAGATCAGCCCGTCTTCGGGCTCCAGATCGGTAGCGATATCGGCGAGCCAGTCCGCATCTTCGCCGAGCTCCCTTGCGACGAGCGCCAAGGTCCTGACGGCATGGACCTTGTTGATGTGCATCGTCAGGCTGCGATTGCCCTGGTCGACGGCGGGGACCAGTTCCACGGCAGCAGGTCGTCGAGTCGATGGATCGGATGCCCGGCGATGCGGGCCAGCACGTCGGCGAGCCAGACCTGTGGGTCGACATCGTTAAGCCTTGCCGTCTGGATCAGCGTCACTATTGCGGCGGCACGCTCGGCGCCGCGGCTGGAGCCTGCAAACAGCCATGCTTTTCGACCGAGGGCAAAACCTCTGAGCGCCCGCTCGGCGGCATTATTCGTGAGGCAAACCCGCCCGTCGTCGAGGAATGAGGTAAACCTGTCCCAGCGCCTGAGCATATAGTCGATCGGCTTGGCGACGGTCGCCGAGCGCGAGAGCCTGATGCGCTGCTCACCAAGCCAGGTGCGCAGGTCCTCGACGAGCGGGCGGCTCCGCTCCTGTCGGACCTGGCGACGCGCGTCGGCGCTCAGACCGTTGATCTCGCGCTCGATGGCGAAGAGCACGTCGATGCGCGTAACCGCCTCCAGGGCGATCGGTGACACAGGCGCGGCGCCAGGGCTACGCCGCGCGCTCGCGGCGATGTCGGCGAGTTCGAAGAAGCCGCGACGGGCATGGGACCAACACAGCGCCGACGTGACCCGTCCGCTCGGACGCGCGGGATCATAGAGCCCGTTGTAGCCGCCATAGGCGTCGGCCTGGAGGATGCCGGACCATGCCGCGAGGTGCGCGTCCGGATGCTCGTGCCGCCGGTCGCGCGAGGCGAAGTAGAGCGCCGCCGGCGGATCGGCGCCGCCAAAGGGCCTGTCGTCGCGGACATAGGTCCAGATCCGGCCCGTATCGGTTTTGCCTTTGGCCAGGATCGGCACTGTGGTGTCGTCGGCGTGCAGCCTTTCGGCCGTCATCACGTGCCTGGCGATCCGCTCATGCAACGGCGCCAGCGCTGCCGTTGCCGCGCCAACCTGGTCGGCGAGCGTCGAGACGGAGAGTTCGATGCCTTCGCGGCCGTAGCGCTCGCTTTGGCGGTTCAGTGGTTGATGTTGACCGAACTTCTCAAACAGCACCATGGCCAGCAGGTTCGGCCCGACGAAGCCGCGTGGGGTCACATGGAAGGGCGCCGGCGGTTGCGAGATGGCCTCGCACGCGCGGCAGGTGAACTTCTCCCGGACCGTCTGGATCACCTTCCACTGGCGTGGGATCACCTCCAGGGTCTCGGTGACGTCCTCGCCGAGCTTCGACAGCTTCATGGAGCCGCAGCACGGGCACGACGAAGGCGCTGCGATCACGACCCGCTCGCGCGGAAGATGTTCCGGGAACGCCTTGCGTGATGGACGGCGGCGTAGCGCCGGAGCCGGCAACGAGGCCTGCAGCGCCGCAGCCTCTGCCGAGAGTTCGTCCTCCGTAGCCTTGGCCTCCAGCTCCTCAAGCTGCAGTTCCATTTGGTCGATGAGCCGCGCCGTGCGCTCCGATCGCTGGCCGTAGAGCTCGCGCCTGAGCTTCTGGATCATCAGCTTGAGGTGGGCGATCATCGCTTCGGTGGAGGACGCCGCGGCCTTTGCCTTCAGCGCTTCGGCGACGGCGTGGGACGCTGCAGTCTGTGCCTCGATCCTGGCCTGGCGCTCGCTGAGGATCATCGCATGAGCCGCCGCCAGATTGGCGGGAAGCGAGGGCGAAGTCGGCGATGAAGGGGCGGCGCTCACGACGGTGAGGGAATCACATCCTCCTGCAAACGCAAGCAAAAAGGCCTATCCGATCACCGTCGGACGCCAGGTCTCCACCGGATTGCGCCAGTCGATCCCGGAGAGCAGATAACCCATCTGTGCGGGCGTGATCGCGACGACCCCGTCGGCTGGCGAGGGCCATAGGAAGCGGCCCTTCTCAAGCCGTCGCACGTAGAGGCTCGCCGCCTGCCCGTCGTGCCAGATTACCTTCAAGAGATCGCCCCGGCGCCCGCGGAAGCAAAAGACGTGGCCGCCGAGCGGATCACGCTTCAACACCTCCTGCGCCAACAGCGCCAGTGAGGCGAACCCCTTCCGCATATCGGTGTGGCCAGTGGCAAGCCAGACCTTCACCCCAAGCGGAACCGGGATCATCGAAAGCCCTCAAGGCCCCGCGCCAACGCAAGCACCGCGTCGACCTCGACGCCGCCTTCGACGATGATCCGGCGCCCGGCGGACAGCACGATCTCAACCCGCGGCGACCGCTCCGGCCGCGATGTCGGATCCCGATCCCTGCTCGTGTCATCCAGCAGCGATGCCGGCACCGGTGCCGACAGCGGTGCCGGACTGGACGGCCCTGGATCCGACGCGACCGCCACAGCCAGGAAAGCGCCACAGGCCGGCCGCGCCTCCAGCCGTTCACGCCAGCGATAGATCTGCTGCGCCTGGATGCCGTGGCGCTTGGCCGTCGCGATCACGTTGCCGCTGGTCACAGACTCCGTCACGACAGCGCGCTTCTCTTGAGGACTCCAGCGGCGGCGCCGGATGTAGGTCGCATCGTCCATCCGAGCATCTCCAGCACCGATGCCAGCACCGATGCCGGATCAGATCACCGAAAAGCTGGACGCCGATAAACCTCCAAACAAGGCGGCCTTCGCCGGATGCGCACGGTTGAAGCGGCTGGTCGCCGTCATCGCTTGAGCCAGCCCCAATCTGCTCGCAGAGCGTGGGAGCGCCTGATCTTACCAGCGCCGGGCAAGCTGATATGCAATTAAGTTCGGACCCAGCCTGATGGGCACCGGGTACCGGAACTTAGGGATGCGGGGAGTCGCGCCACCCCGCTTCGGAATCCCAGGCACAAAAGCGCGCTGGTGGCTCGGGCAGGCGTTCGAAAGGATGCGGTCGCTCCCTATTGCGTGCGCAACTGCCTCGGGTGATTCCGTCTCGGTCAGTCGACGAACGATCGGCGACATGGGAGGTAACCATGTCAAACAGCGTTGAACATTGGTACTTCCGCACTTTCGGTGCTGAAGGTTTGGCATCCGATCAAGCTTTGCCGATCCCGGCTCATGCAGCATGCAGGACGCGTAGGCGCAGGAGATCGAAACCGGCGCGACCGTACATGCTCCGCTTGATCAGCTTGAGGCGGTTGACCTGCCCCTCGACGGGGCCGTTGCTCCAGGGCTCGACGATAGCGGCGCGCACGGCTGGCTCGTCCTGCCGGAGCCCGGTGACGAAGCCGCCGAGATCGGTCGCGGCTGCAGCTTCCAGCCAGGTCGTCAGTCCGGTGGGATCGTTCTGGCGCAGGAGCTCGGCGAAGGCGCGTATATCCTTGGCGGCCTGCTTCAGCTTCGGCGCGGCGCTGCAGAGCGCTTCGGTGAAGGCGCGATCCTCCCGCGATAGTGCGGCCGGGTCGGCGGTGAGCCAACGGGTGATGCGGCGCGTCGAGGGGACCCGGGCGGACGGTGATCGCGCAGGCGCATCCTGCCTCCGTCGTGAGGCCCAGCGCCGGACGATGTCGTAGCTGCCAATGAAGCCCTGCGCGTGCAACGCGCGGTGGAGGACGGTGGCGCTGTGCTGGCCCTCCCGCCAGCGTGCCTCGACGAAGGGGAGATGGCGATCGAGCAGGCTCGAACCCGGTGCGCGGCGGTAGGGCATGAACCGGCCCGCCCGCACCCAGCGGCGCACGGCGTTGCGGGATGCGCCGAGACGGCGAGCGATCTCTTTGGTCGGCAGGCCTTCGTCGTGGAGGCACAGGGCCGCCTCGCAGCGGTCGCGTCGCCGGCTGCTCACGTTCGTTGGCGCTGTCTTCGCCAGATCAGGGGAGCCGGCGGGGTCGTGCACGGCGCGGTGCGCCACGTCTCGGATCTCGGACTGGTGCCGCTCGACGATGCCGCGCAGGGCCTCGGAAGCGTTGACGAGTAGGTGCCAGCGATCCGCGACCTGCGTCGCCGTCGGTGCTCCCGTGCGCGCGGCCTCGGCGTAGGGTCCCGAACGGTCACGGCTGACGACGGTCACGCTCGGATGGGCGGTGAGCCAGTCCCGCACCGGTGCCGACGAGCGGCCGGGCAACAGATCGATGACGCGCCGCCGCTCCAAGTCGCACACGATGGTGCCGTAGGACCGGCCGCGCCGCCACGCCCAATCGTCGATGCCGATGACCCGCGGCGGCGGAGACGGTACGGTCCCGCGACGACGGATCAGGCGCAGGACGGTGTCGCCGCCGACAGGCATGGCCAGCCGCCGCGACAACCTTGCGCCGGCCTCACCACCCAGCACCATGCCGATGTCGGTCTGCACCGCGGCTAACCGGTCGCTGCGGCGCGCCTTGCGTGCACCCAGCCCCGGCACGCGTTCGGCAAATATCCGCCCCGGGCAATGGCCGCAGCGGAAGCGGCGAACCTGCACCCGCCACGTCACCGACCGGTCCTGCCAGGGCAGGTCGTCGAACGTCCGCCAATACCTGCTGTGCACCCGCACTGACGCCCGCCCGCAGACCCGACAGCAGGCTTGGGCTGCCGTGGTTCGGGCGGTGATCAGCAACCCGGACTTGTCCAGCGTCAGACCATCGACGTGCAGGCCGTCCGGGACCGACGGGTTCGAGATCGGCATAGCGCTGCCCTCGGGCCACCACGTGAACCAACGCCCGAATTGTCTGGATGTGAGACCTCCTTGGCATCGGCAACGACGCGGAGGGCGCGTTTGATGATAGTAGAACTGGGCGGTCTGTAGATTGGGTTGGCCAATGCGGGATCGGCTTCGAGACGCTGGCGCAGTAACATCTCGGGCGAGAGCCCCTTGAGCACGCGCTGCCGGCGGCCGTTGTAGGCCGCGTTGAAGCCGCGCAGCACGATCTCCAGGTCGGCGTGACTGTAGAGCGTGATCCCCAGCACCTCGCGCTGGACGCGCCCGTTGAAGCGCTCGACCATGCCGTTGGTTTTAGGCGTGTAGGGACGCGTCTTGCGATGCTGCACACCGTGCCGCTGGCAGGCGGCCTCAAACGCATCGGCCGTGAAGCATGAGCCGCGGTCGGTGAGCACGTGGGTGACTTTGAACGGAAAGGCCCCGAGCGCGTCCGTGAGGAAGGCCACCGCCGAGGCCGTGGTCTCGTCGTCTCTGACGGCGAGGTGCACGTAGCGGGAGGCGCGATCGATGGCGACGTACAGGTAGCGCTTGCGCGAGACGCGGTCGCGATCCTGCAGCTTGGGCAGGTGCTTCACATCGACGTGGATGAAGCCGACCTCGTAGTCCTTGAAGGTGCCGTGTGGCTTGCGGGCCTGCTCGGCGGGCGGCAGCCGGTTCAGGCCCTCGGCCTTGAGGATGCGGTAGACCGCATCCCGGTTCAGGTGTGGCAGGAAGTGGCTGACGATGAAGGTCAGTGCATCCAGAGGAAAGCCGGTGGAGCGGCGGAGCGCGCACACGATGGCGCGCTCCTCATCGGTGGCTTTCCAGGGCAGCTTGTGGGGCCGAGCCGAGCGGTCCTGACACGCATCGGGACCGCGATTGCGCCATTTGCGGATGGTCTCGGTGGACACGCCGTAGCGCTTGGCCAGCACACCGGAGCGCTCGTACGAGCGGGCGATCTCGGCGCGGACAGCCGGGGTGGTGCGGGCTTGGGGATGGATGGCGAGCATCAGCGAGCCCTCCTGGAAGAACGGCGGCGCACACCTGCAAACCGCCACGCATAGGCTTTGATCGCCCAACGCGCCGCATCCCAACGACGTTCCGCAACCAAACAACTAGACCTGCGCCCGAAACTCGTCCGCACGCCGCTCCCTGGTTTCGATCCAATCTAAAACCTTTTCTGGTACTCGGACGTGCGAGCCTCAGGTCTCGACCCGCTCTATCACTACCCCCATCTCGGCTGGAAGGAGGGCTGGGATCCGAGCGCGGGGTTCAGCACATCGGGTTATATCGCTACGAATCCTGACGTTGCGGCGGCCGGCCACAACCCGCTGGTACACTTCGTCAACAGCGGCTTCGCTGAGGAGCGCGGCGGGTACCGCAAGGACCCTGCGGCGCCAGCCCCGCGGCCCGTCGACACGGCGGAGCAGTTGAAACTGCTGACAGCGCCAAACGCCTAAGGGGTTTGGGCCCACCGCGGGGTTACAAGCGCGCTGGCCAAGCTGGAAAAAATGCGGCATGTCGTCTAAGCGTAAGAGCGCAGTCGCGACATTGGCCGAGAAGTATGCTGGTATGCCGGTCCTATACTGAGGCCGCCCAAAAAAGCGCGGAGTCATACAATGTCGCTGTGGAACGATTTTCAAACGAACAGCGGCCGAACGATACATAAATGGGCCCATTATTTTCCAGCATATGAACGGCATTTTGCGCCGTTCGTAAATCGACCGTTGTTGTTTCTTGAAATTGGTGTCGGCGACGGCGGGTCGCTGCAAATGTGGCGGAGGTTTTTTGGGCCTCATGCATCGATTGTAGGAATAGACAATAGATCCGTATGCCTACAGTACGCAGATAGTCAAATATCTATCCGTATCGGAGATCAGTCCGACGTGGATTTTCTTGATGCGTTGCTCGCTGAATTTGGGATTCCCGACGTTGTGCTTGATGACGGGAGCCATGTCATGAGCGATGTTTGCACTACCTTCAAGCACCTATACCCGAAACTGCCGCGACATGGGGTTTACGCCATCGAGGATCTGCACACCGCCTACTGGCCTGAATACGGCGGCGGGCATCTCAAGGACGGAAGCTTCATCGAATATGCAAAGACATTAATCGATGAATTGAACGCCGATGTCTCTCATAATGCGCTGCCGACGACGGAATTCACGAATACAACAAATTCGATTTCTTTCTACAATAGCATGGCATTTTTTGAGCGAGGGCAGCCATTGTCGCGATACAGTGAAATGAAAGGCTCGACAGGGCACTACAATCGGTGAGCGTGGAGCGGCGCTGACTTCGTCTCGAAAGCCGGCGCCGGAATGCGAACACTCGATGCCTGACGAGGTCGCCATCGCTGTAAGTCGCCGGACGCTTGACGAAACGCTGGCGGTCGGGCGTTTGTAAAAAGACGCATGTCCTCTGATTGAAGCGATGTCCTCGACCTCCAATTCCATCTCCCGGCTCTTGTTCAGCCTCAATCTCAACGGGGCATCGGCGGTCTCTTTTCGGAACCGGCTGGTAAATGGCAATTTTGCCGTCAATCAGCGTTCAGCTTCGGATGCCCCCACTGTCTACGAGCCCGGCGAATTCATACGTGATCGCTGGCGGGCGGGCCTGGCTGGCTGCACGGCAGCCTGCAAGGCTGGTCCAAACGGCGATGTCACGATCCACATCGGGGCCGGATCAATCCTCCAGGTGGTGGAAGGGGCACTCTATCTCCCAGAGGGCGGAACCTACTGCCTTTCCTGGCAAGGAGATGCGGTCGGACGGTTCGTTGCAGTTCAGCCCTCCAGCTTCATTGCGGGCCCCATCTCGTCACAGAAGCTCAACTCTGGTCAAGATATAGCCGTCGAGTTCAGCTTGCCCCGCGATGCAGCTCCAGTGTCACTCGGCCTAGCTCAACTTGAACCTGGGGCTACGCCAACAGTGTACGAAAGACGCGATGACGAACTTAGGCGATGTCAGCGCTACTTCAACCGCTTGCTTGCGCCGCCGCTTCGTGGAGTTGTCGGTGGGAATGTCGCAGCCCGTTGCGGTATGCCACTCTCGGTGGAGATGCGGGCAGAGCCCGAGATTACGCTACTCGGGGTGCTTAAGATCTTTGACGGAGAAGCGATTGCGACGGCCGTCTCAGTCATGACCGACTATAGCACGCGCTCATGCCTTGAGATCGATCTTCAACTGTCGTCTCCTTTGGCATTTGGCCGTCCTGCAGTTGTCCTGTCTAAGCAAGACGGTGTTTTGGATCTCAATGCCGAGATGTTTTTCTGACTGATGGGGCCCACTAAAGGGGCTTGTTTTCGACCTGCTCTTGGCGCAAGCATTGCGCCTCGTACTTCGGAACCGAAACAGATCCAGAGCGCCATATGACTACTAAATTTGAGACACGCATTGCCGCAATGAGCAATGCATTTGATATCTTTCATGGGCAGTGGTGCAGCAACGTTCCGCTCTACGGCGGCGGCCCCGCAGCTTTGTTTAACGATAGCAGAATTGTAGATTTTGATAAAACCATTGGCGGTTTCGCTGGCAAGAAAGTTCTTGAGCTAGGTCCGCTGGAAGCCGGACATACCTATTGCATGTCGCTGCTCGGGGCTTCCGAAATCTTGGCGATTGAAGCGAATCAAGATGCATTCCTTAGGTGCCTGGTGGTTAAGGAGATATTTGATCTCAAAGCAAAATTTCTCTGTGGCGATTTTATAAAGTATCTATCGCTGTCGAGGCCGACCGCAGACGTCATTCTGGCGTCAGGAGTCCTGTATCATCTTGAGGACCCGCTTCTTGCCATCGAGTTGATGACTAAGGTTGCGGATCAAATCTGTATCTGGACGCATTATTACGATAAAGAGCTTATAGACGGTAATGAGATCCTAGCAGGCAAATTTGACGACCCGGATTTTCAGTTCTTCAACGGGCGTAAGATCAAATACAGCCGCCAGTCATACAAGAACGACCTTCAGCGCACGGATTTCGCCGGTGGCGTGGAGGTGCACAGCAAGTGGGTGAGCCTAGATGGGCTTGTCTCTGCTTTCGACGCCCTTGGCTTCAGCGTCGATATCCTGAGCCAACAGCTGAATCACCCACACGGCCCTGGCGTCACCTTCGTAGCAAAGCGTCGCCTGTCAACGTGACATCCATCCGTCGACCAGACCTAGTGCACTGATGCGGTCAGAGGATTCACACAAGGGGTGATGCATGCGAGTGACCCTGACCCACCAAACTGGTCCGCGCTGAGCGCAAGTTTTTCGGGCATCCTGAACCCTGAAGGAGGGTGGATGCCATGCCTCGCAAGCGCTTTACGAACGAACAGATCGCCTTTGCCCTTCGGCAGGCGGAGAACGGCGCGACGGTGGACGAGGTCTGCCGGAAGATGGGTGCGTCCGAGCCGACGTTCTACCGCTGGAAGAAGCAGTTCGTCGGCATGGGCGTGCCGGAGATCCGGCGGCTGAAGCAGCTGGAGGACGAGAACAGCAAGCTCAAACGATTGGTGGCCGACCTGACGCTGGACCGCTCGATGTTGCAGGATGTCCTGAAGCGAAAGTGGTAAGGCCCGGCGCTCGCCGTGAAGTCGCCGGCCACCTGCAGGTGGCCTACGGCATCAGCGAGCGTCGGGCCTGCCAGGCCACCGGTTTTGGCCGCTCGTCCCAGCGTTACAGGAAGCGCTCTGACCCGCAGGTTGCGCTGCGGATGCGGCTGAAGGAACTCGCTGCCGCGCGGGTGCGCTACGGCTACCGACGGCTGCATATCCTACTGCGACGGGAGGGCTGGGAGGTGAACCACAAGCGCACCTACCGGATCTATCGCGACGAGGGACTATCGATCCGGTCCAAGTTGCCCAAACGCAAACGAGCTTGGCGCTACCGGCAAGGGCGGCCGGCGATCGGTGGGCCCAACGAGGTCTGGGCCATGGACTTTATGTCTGATCGCATCTTCGACGGACGTCCGTTCCGGATCTTGACGGTCGTCGATTGTCATACGCGAGAGGCGCTCTCGCTCACGCCGAGAGCCAACTTCCGCGCCTTCCAGGTGACCGAGGCCCTGGACGCACTGGTGAAGCTCCGCGGTCGTCCAAAGAGCCTACGGGTGGACAATGGACCGGAGTTCGCCGGGCGCATGCTCGACCAGTGGGCGTACCTGAACGGGGTCGAGATCGACTTCTCACGACCGGGCAAACCGACGGACAACGCCTACATCGAGTCGTTCAACGGCCGCCTACGGGCGGAATGTCTGAACGCCTCGTGGTTCCTGTCGCTGGCCGATGCCCGCGAGCGCATCGAGGACTGGAGGTGCCACTACAACGAAGATCGCCCCTATACGGCCCTGGGCGGCTTGACGCCCCGAGCCTTCGCCAACCAAGCTGTCACAGCCCGAAAACTTGCATAGGCCGTGGACCACAAACGGGGTCAACTCCAGTGGGAGAATGGCTACGTCGAAAGCTTCAACGTACGACTTCGCGACGAACTCCTCAACGGGGAGATCTTCTACACACTCAGGGAAGCGCAGGTCGTCATCGAAAGTTGGCGACGTCACTACAACGGCGTGCGCCCGCATGCCTCTCTAGGATACCGGCCGCCGGCCCCGGAGGTGTTCGTGCCAGCCTTCTCCGCTTGGCCGGCTGCGCTCGCCCGACCAGTTCCGCCGGCCAAGCTGCCCGTGGTGGAGCGGCCTACTGCGCACTAACTTTAACCTTGGACCACGCTGTGGGGGCCGATCACTCAGGCATTGAGCTTACTAACCACTTGCTTGACGAGAAGAAGACCGATGCTGGCGGCAGTGAGTCCGAACATGATGACATACAAATAGTCCACTTGAATGCCGGCGTACGGATAGTATGCTGACCGCACCCATTCCGCGCATTGCAGGGCAGGATTGAATTTCATCCAATAATAAATTTTGTCGGGCATGAAACTTGGTAGGAACATAACTCCGCTTGATATATACATAATGATACTGAAAAGTGCATAGCCGATCATCCATCCAGGGAAAAATCCTATGATGGCAACATTGATTGTCCCCACTCCAATTCCCAATATAATGGCGGCCACATAGCCGGAAACAGCGGCGATAGGATTTGCAGGGACAGGATTGGTGCCCAGCGCCAATAAAACTGAAATGACGACCAGCAAAGCGAGAAAACCCGTCACGATTTCGACCAGTATGCGAGAAAAAACCAAGTCAAACAACTTTACCTGCGGATAATATGTCAGCGGACGATTCATAATTACGGATTTCATCACTTCGCGCGATATGTACTGAAAAACCAGTACTGGGACTGCTCCCGTAGCGAAGAACAACGGTCTGCTATCGCCGAGGGGCGCAGCCAGCTTCTGGAACGTGTAGATCGATATTAACATAAAGACATGGACGCAGGGCCATAGCACCACCACAGCGTAGCCCCATATTGACGCTCCGAAGCGAGTGCGCATGTCGCGCAGAATCAGGGCGTGCAGGACGTGCAAGTAGGACTCGACCGGGGTCTTCTGCGTCTGAACCGTGGGGAGAGCGGACATCGAGTTGGCCTCTGCAATTCTCCGCCTGTTTCAAGGAAAAACTGGGCTAAAGTGCGTTGACAGGATGTGCCAGAGCGGCCAGCCTTACGTTTCCTAGGGAGTAGTAGTCCCGCATCAGGTCATCGTACTCGGCCGTCTGGATCGGGACCGAGAGCTCCGTAGCGGTTGAGATGTCGATCGCTAATAGCCGGTCATTGAAGGCGGTTGGGTCGTTCGCGAGAGCGTAGGGCAGGAGGTGGCCGTTCGGGTAGACGCGCAGCTGATTGCCCTGAGCACCAAGGTCAAAGGCCACCACTGGCAGGCCGGTCCGCAGCCCCAGCGTCAGGGCGTAGGAATAGGTCTCAGGCCAGATCGTCGGCAGCAGGATCAGGTCGGGGGAGACCTTCGGCAGGAGATCGAGGATCTCTTCGTCCTCCCGGGGCTGGCCGGTCTCTGCGATCTGCAGGGCGGCCCGGGCGACGCGATCGAGTGTCGGATCATCGGAGGAGTAGAATCCCGTCTCGGTAACGCCGGCCCGCTCCATGCTGCCGGTCAGCGCCGGATCTGAGAAGCCCACGATCGAAAACTGCAGCGCGAGGTCTCGCTTGCTGGCATCGGCCACCAAGGCCTGAAGCAGTAGGCCGCCTTCAGGCATACTGATTCTACCCAGTACGGCGACCCGGCGCACGCGGCCCGGCCGGCGCAGCGCCGTCGAGCGTACGCTCCGGTCGTGCTCGACATGCGGCCGCACCGTGATCGCCAGCTCCGGATACACCGCCCCGATCCGCCCCGCCGTGTCGGCCGACGGCGCGAACACCCGCGCCGCCCCGGCCAGGAACCGTCCGAACGCGGCCCGCCGCTCCTCCGGGTCCGGCTCCTCGTAGCCGTCCGCGTCCGAGGCCAGGCAGTCCCGGCACACCGGCACCGGCGCCAGCCCGCAATAGCGCCCGTCCGGCATCACCAGGTGGTTGCGGTGGCAGACCGGCGAGAAGTCGTGCAGCGTCCAGGCATAGGGCCGCCCCGAGTATGACACGAGGTCCATCAGGGCGCGCGCCGCATTCCAGCGCAGGCCCGCCAGCGAGTGGACGTGGATCAGAACCGGCGCCAGCTGCTCCACGAAGGCGGCGACCGCCTCGGCGTCGCGGGGCAGGTACAGGCTGTCCAGGCTCGGCAGGTACACGAACTCCCGGCTGCGGTACGAGACGTTGACCTGGATGTTGCGGGCCCGGTCGACCGAGAGCAGCACCACGGCGGTGCCCTCGGCTTTCAGCCGGGCGATCATGTCGTCGATGTGCCGCTGGATGCCCCCGCCCCAGCTGTGGGTCACGAACAGCACGGCCCGACCGCGGAAGTGCCGGGCGAGCCGGTACAGGTCGAGCCGCGCCCGGCCGCGCCGGCCCGGATCGGCCTGAACGAACTGGCCGACCAGCGCCGGGTAGTCCGGATGCTTGGCGAGCAAGGCCGCCTGACCCTGGTCGTACTCGCCGCCCGGGTCGAGCCCGAACGAGATCTGCCCGGCATGGTAGACGTACACGTCCTCGGCCAGGAGGTTCGAGAACCCCGCCTTGCGGGCGCGCATGCACCAGTCGTTCTCCTCGCCGTAGCCCTTGCCGAAGGCGACCGCATCGAGGGTGCCGACGGCATCGAGCGCGGCGGCGGTCATATACATGCAGAAGCCGACCCCGGTGGGCACCTCGACCGAGCGGCCGCGGTTGAGCGCCTTGGCGGCCTGGTCGAGCTCGGGCCGGGGGATCTCCAGCGCCATGGCGTTGTTGGCGTTGAACTTCGGGTAGCTGCAGATCGTGGCGTTGCTGGACAGCGGCGTGACGCTGCCGACCGGCGCCCGGCCCTCGGCCTCGGCGGTCTCGGCGTGGGCGACCAGCCGGTCGAGCCAGTCGCCGAAGACCTCGGCGTCGGAGTTGAGCAGGACCACGGCCCGGCCCTGGCGCAGGGACAGGCCGCGGTTGACCGAGCGCACGAAGCCGAGGTTGTCTTGGTTTTCGACGAGGTGGAACAGGCCGCGGCCGGCCAGCTCCACGAGCTCCGCGGTCAGCCGCGGGTCGGGGGACCGGTCGTTGACCGCGAGCAGGGTGAACGGGGTTTTTTGCGGAGCCGAGAGGCAGGCGTGGATGGCGCGCAGGGTCTCGCCGCGGCCCTTGTAGACCGGCATGATCACGACGACCCGGGCCTGGGCGAGGGTGAGTGCGCGGGGCAGGCCGTCCCAGTCCCGCGGCTCGGGCGCCTCCATGGCCGGCCAGCTGCCGAGATCCTCCGGGCAGCCCATCAGCCCGGCGGTTCGGCCGGTGCGGACGTAGTGCAGGACCGGCGACTCGCCCGGCGCGAACAGGTGCCCGTAGGCCCGGCGATAGAAGCGGGTCGAGAAGGTCTTGCTCGGGTCGCGATCTTCCTCCTGGCCGTGGGACAGGAAGTGGATGGCCGGGCCGTTCTCGAAGCCGCGCGTGTCGGGATAGCGCTTCAGGTACCAGGCGGCGTCGAAATACGGTTCGATCAGTCGGGCCTGCTCCAGCAACTCCGCATCCTCCGCCGCGGGCGGCGTGCCGTAGCCTGAATCGAAGGCGTCGCCCGACAGGTCGGTGCTGCGCAGCAATGCGGTGGCGAGGTGGTGGACGAAGGGGGCGATTCCCGTCGCCTCCACGTAGGGGCGATGGGCGCGATAGGCCCAGCCGTTGAAGTCGGGGCGCGGGTTGCGGCCCCTGCGCCAGCCGGTGTCGCAATAGTCGCGGACCGCGTCGGCGTCATCCGGCAGGCCGTAGCGCTGCCGGTAGAAGGCATGGTCGAAATGGAGCGCCGCCAGCCCGACCTGCAGGTCCAGGGACGCGGCCCGGTCCAGGGGCTCCCGGCCGATCGCGTCGAGCCAGCCGGTATCCTCGATCGGCGGACGCGTCGGGCGCAGGCCGCAGACGCGCAGCAGCGCGTCGAGCGTCGAGCGGCCCGGGCCGGGATCCCGCAGTTCTTGCCAGCCGACCCGTGAGAAATGGACGTAGGGCGCAAGCCCCTGCGCATCCGGGTAGGTCGTCCGGTACCAAGCCTCGTCCACGGCAGGAAACGTTGGCTGGTCCCGGCCCGAGAACGGCGTGCCGCCGGAGAGCAGCGTCTCGGCCACATACCGAAAAAACGGGTCGCCGATCACCGCCCGACTGCCGGCCCGCGCCTGCACGAAGCCGGCCGGGTCGAAGTCCTGGCGCGGGCTGCGCAGCGCACGCCAGTCGCCGGTCATGTAGGCCCGCAGCAACTCTGCGTCGGACGCGTCGGAGAGCGCCTGGGCCTCCCGCTCGTCCAGGCCCTCGCGGTAATAGGCGGCGTTGAAATAGAGCGCCAGCGTCTCGGCCTGCAGCCCGAAAAGATCCTCCGGCTCGGGCCGGGCGAGGCCGCCGTGCAGGACGTAGTGCACCAGCGGATTCTGGGTCGCGTAGGAGATGTTTCGGGTCAGGCAGTAGGCCAGGGTGTCGAAATGCGGCGACGGCTCGCGGCCCTCGCGCCAGCCGGAGGCCATGTAGTGGCCGGCCGGATCGACGCCGGCCGCCTGCAGGTCGGGGTTGTTAGCGAGGTAGAACGCGCCGTCCACGAGGCGACGGGCCAGGCGCTCGGCCTGCCTGGTGTCGGGCTTGGGCAGGGCGCCACCTTTAGCGCGCTGGGCCGTCACCCAGTGCAGGAGCGGGTTGATAGCGGCCCTGGCCAGATACGGCCGCGCGGCGAGGTAGTCGGCGGTGCAGAAATCCGGTCGCGGATCCCGGCCCTCGCGCCAGCCGAGCACGAGGTAGTCGCGCACCGGATCGACCGTGATGCCGTACCAGCTCGCGTAGAAGCCGGCGTCGACATAGAGCTCCAGCGCCGCGATCTGCTCCGCCGCCGACGTGAGATCGTTCGCCGGCGGAAGGCTACTGCGGGCCGCGAGCCGGACCAGCGGGTTGCGGCTCGAACGCGCTCCGGCGGAGCCCGCCCAGCTGTGATACAGGCCGTACAGGGTCTTCAACGCACTGCTCTCACATCGCCGCTCGGAGCGCTTGACCCGGCATGCGGACTTCGCCGGCGGCTGTCTCGAGGCCTGTCGCCCGGATGAGCATGTCTCTGAGGGTGTTGCATCGCGGGTGGATCATCGGGCCGGGTAAGCGTCCGGCCAGCGATCCCCGCCCTATCGGAACGGGCGCGCCCGGTAAACATGAGGGGCCGGCCTCGGGCGCCCTGCCCCGCCGTCCCCAAGCCGGCGCGGTCAGATCAAGTCCGACCGCCAGGTGACATCCTCGCGCACGATACGCGCGGGGTTGCCGGCGGCCACGCAATGGGGCGGCACGACCCCCGTGACGACCGCGTGCGCCCCGATGATCGCGTTGTCGCCGATGGTCGAGCCCTTGAGGAGCGTCGCGTGGTTAGCGATCCAGACATGGTTTCCCACGCGGACGGGCTTGGCCGGGTTCAGCCGCGCGCCGCCGCTTCGGCTGATGATCGAGTGGAAATCGCTCGTCGTCATCCAGACCCCGGATGCGATCGAGCAATCCGCCCCGATCTCGATCGCCTTCGCCTCGACCGGGTTGAGATGGACTAGCCCGGTGAAGCCGGTCCTGTCGCCGACGCGGAGCATCGAGCCAGGGCCGATATAGATGTTCGCCATCCCGAGTCGGACGTCGTCGCCGATGTCGAATTTGCAATTCGACTCGATGACGATGTGCATATCTTTGTCGGAAACGCAGCCTCTTCCTATACGTATATAATTATTGTCGCCGTTGATATATATTTTCCCCGCCTGATTGTGCTGATCCCGCGGGTCAATATCAACAACGTTATTTTCTCCTTTGTCGAAGATATCTAATGGCATGAAAGACTCTGCAAATTTAGCTTATTGTATGGGCGATCGCGACGGAGTTGGTGTCGATAAGCAGTTTGGTGCGGCGTGAGATTATGGTCAGAAATTCCGCTTGGCGCAGCCGTGTCGGCGTTGATTTAAGCCGTATGGATCTGATCTATTGGAAGGCGCTTACGTCACCAGTGCCGGCCATATCCGAGGGAAGCGTTTCAGCGATCTCTAAGCCAGACAATGCGTTTCTCACAACTCGGGCTGCCTTTAGCGACCGATCCAGCTTCGCAAACGCCAAACCCACCAGCTGTTGACGCTTCCAGGGTCCTATGACCTATGACCGTTCACGAACGAGTGTATGCAGTGAGGCCCGTCAATGGCTGAGGACAACACCCTAACGAAGGCGCTGGTCGATGTGCGCGCCAGGCAGGCTGCGCTTCAGAGCGATTACGACCGGATCTCGGCGGAACTGACCAAATTGCGGGCGGCGGAAGCCGCTCTGACGGCGATCGTGGAGGGTGTCCCACTGAAGGACACGGCCATCTTTCGGTCATCGGACAATCCGCGATCGTCCGGAGAGGATCAAGCCACGTCTGGTCGCAGTGGGCGTCGCGGAGCTCGCGGTCCACGGTCGAACTCGGCCAAGGGACGCCTGAAGGCCCTCCTCGGTAGCGCGGGGCCACAGGGATTGACCCATGCGGAGATCGCGGAGCGCTTGCCCGACGTCGCTCCGAACACCCTCAACACCTATCTCAGCATGATGGTGACGGGCGGTGAAGCAGTTCGAAAAGGCGACTTCTTCACCGCCGCCGATGGAGGTGAGAACGAGGCCGACGACCCCGATGTCGAGTCGGACCAGGATGACACGGCATCGGACGACGAGGATCCACATCACGTTGTGGCCGCTGCCGAGTGAGAGAGCCGGGGAGCGCTCTGAGGCGTCCTCCCCGGGTGACGCTCGCGCCGCTCTTAGCCGTCGGCGGCGTGTTTGAAGCGCTGCTTCGAAGGCCCTTGCGGTGTTCCTCAGGATCGTAGCCGTGTCTCGCGGCCATCGTGCCGGCCTGCTACCATGAAACCCGCCGCCCGTACGGAGCGGCGTTACCAGGGGCCCTGCGCCATGCGGTCGATCCTCCTGCTCTGCTCCCTCCTGCTCTTGCCCACGCAGGCTTGGGCGGCCTGCCGATGCGCCTGCGTCAGGGGCATGATGCGGCCGATTTGCCAGCAGACCGATCTGGTCGAGCCGATCTGTGCGGGATTATGCACGGATTCCATACGTCCCGAGGTCGTCGTGAAGCCCCTCGGGGGCGGGCAGCAAGTATTCAACCCGGTCGAGCCCTTCGACCCTGCGCCCCCCGGACTGGTCCAGAGGGACCCGAACCTGACCACCGACACGCGCGGGAACCCACTGGGCACCGCCGGCGTCCAGGGCGGCACCGATGCCTTGTCGAGCTCCGCCGCCGGGGGCACAGCATCTCGGTGAGCGTTGGGTGTGGGGCCGCCGGTATGCGGCCGGTTTCAGTAGTCAGACGACAGGCGCCGGATGATCGGCAGCATCAAGCCGCCGGGTGACGCGGCGGGCACGGGAAAGATCGTGGCGGTCTGATCAGTCTTCACCCGCGGCAGCCGCTCGATCACGGTCCGCAGGTTCGGAATCGTCCGAGCCAGCGTCGCCGCGAGGGTCTCGCCGGCGGTCTTGGCCATCACGTATTCCAGGGTGTCGCGCGGCGCTTCGTCGATGGCGGTGGTCGAGGGATAGAAGGCCGCCACGCGGTCGCGCCGTTCGAGGCAGAACAGGCTCAGATCGTAGAACGCGTAATTGTAGACCCGCATCATCTCCTCGAAGCATGACGGCTCGAAGGCGGCCCGCTTCTGGCGGAAGATACGGGGCGTCGCGAAGTGGTAGAGCTGGGACGGCTGCATCACGACGGATCCGAGTTGCGGCGCGACCGGCTGGACGGCGTCGTAGCGGAGGACCTGGCAGCGTCCGCCACCGTTCCGGATCTCCTCGGCGACCGCCTCCGCTTCGGAGGCGCTGGACGCGTAGGTGATGCAGACGTCGCCGCCCCCCGCCGCGAGCAGCTTGGCCGTGGCCGCCCCGAGGCCCCGCGATCCACCGACGACGAGGGCGGACACCGCAGAGAATTCGCCCGGGCGGACCAGGGCCGCGAGGCCCGCCAGGCTCTCCGGCTCGACCGGGCGCGGGCGCACGAAGCTCTCGACCCGGGCCTCAAGGCCCGGACCGCTGGCCTGCGTCGTCACCGACTGGAGCATCGGCTGAAACCGCTTCACTGTGTAGGCGAGGCTCGAACCGTCGGCCCCATCCGTGAGCGTCACGTCGATCTTCGAGAGGATCGAGTGCAGGCCGGGTATCAACATGCCCACAAGGGTTGAGAGGCCGCCGAGGGCGGCGACGCGGGCGGGACCGATGGCCCGCGAGAGCTGCGGCACCAGCGCCGCGATCGCCTCCGGGTCGGGGAGCCGGAATGCCCCCGTCGCGCCGGCGATCGTTCCCGGTTCGACGACGGCCGGCTCCGTCGGAATCGCCCCGGATGCGACCGCCACAGGCTCGGCCCGCGGCCTCGCTCCTCCGAGCGTCGCCTGGATCGTCGCCGCACGGACGCCGTCCACTGACAAGGAAAGACGCAGCCCCTGCGCATCCGCCCCGTGCACCGCGAGTTCGGTGCGGTCGCCCACCAGCACGAAGCGTTCGAACCGCATCTGCAGGCTGCTCAACTCTTCGAGCCGGTATATCTCCGCGTAGGCATCCAGCGCCCACAGGGCCACGTGGACGCCGTGGACCGCGCGGCCGCCCGCGAGCGTCCGCTGTGCCACGCGCGCATCCATATGCATCGGGTTCACGTCGCCGGTGGCCCGGGCGAAGGCTGTCTGGTGCGTCTCGGACCAGATCCGCACCATCGCCGTCGCGGCAGCCGAATCAGATCCGTTCATCGTGAAGCTCCTTGTCGACGACCAGGCCGGTAGGCTCGGAATCGGCCCCGACCCGATCGCATCGGGACGCCGCCCAGAAACCGTGCTTCGATCGGGCGCTCGGGCGCGACCGATCGCGATCCGGTCCGGCCCCTTGCTTTATGGTATCGGATCTCGCAAGAGGGCGCCGCTCGCATAGTCAGGATGGGGCCGGTCGATCGCCGGAGGGCAGGCATCCTTCGGGGTGTCGCAGGGACCGGTATCGGGGATGACCACGGCTCGCGCTCTCTCGCTCGGCTTCGTCGGAAACGTCGTCACCAACCCGTTCGGGAAGGTGACGAGCCGCCTCGCGGATCTCGCTCAGGTCGCGTGCGAGCATTTCCCGATCGGGCAGATCGAGCAAGTCCTGGCGGGACCCGCCTCCGTCGACACCCTCATCGTTCATCTCGATCACCGCTGGTTCTTCGACGTCGCCCCGGACGAGGCCGCGGTCGCGCGGGCCCGGATGCTGGGCGAACTGGTCTCGGCCCGCCTCGCGAGTGCGTCCGGAACGATCATCCTCAACACGGTTCCGTTCGTGCCGGTCTCGTCGGTGGAGAGCGACCTCCACGGCCAGCTGGACGCTTTGGCCCGCATCAACGGGGTGTTGTTCGAACTCGCCCGCACCAACGAGCGCGTGAGCGTCATCGATGCGGCGGGAGCCCTGGCGCAGATTGGCTTCGCCAACGCGCTGCGCGAGCGCAACCGCTACCTCTATCAGATGCCCTACGCCCCGGCCGCCGTCGATGCGCTGGTCGAGCGCTACGCCGACGCGATCGCGGCCCGGCTGCGGGCCCGCCGCAAGGTCGTGGTGGTCGATGCCGACAACACCCTCTGGGGCGGCGTCGTCGGCGAGGACGGCGTCGAGAACCTCGAGGTCGACAGCGACTATCCCGGGATCGTGCACACTCAGCTCCAGCGTCAGCTGCTGCGCCTGAAGAGCCTCGGCATCCTGCTCTGCGCGGTCACCAAGAACAACGACGCGGATTTCCGCTCGGTCTTCGAGCAGCGCGCGATGCCCCTGCGCCTCGACGACTTCGTCGCCTATCGCAGCAACTGGTCCGAGAAGAGCGACAACATCCGCGAGCTCGCCGAGACGCTCAATCTCGGCCTGGATAGCTTCGTCTTCCTGGACGATAACCCGTTCGAGATCGAGGAGGTCCGCGCGCGGCTGCCTGGCGTCGAGTGCCACCTGTTCGACCGGACACGGCCGGAGCAGGCGCTGACCCTGCTCGACGCGATCGCGTCCCTGCGGGCGCGGAACGTCACGGCCGAAGACCTGTCGAAGACCGAGCAGTATCGCGGTGAGGCGCAGCGGCAGGAACTGCAGCGCTCGGCCGCCTCCATGGACGAGTACCTCGCCTCGCTCGACATCCGCCTGCACATCACCCGCAACAATCCCGGCGCGCTCCGCCGCGTGGCGCAGCTCATCAACAAGACCAACCAGTTCAATCTCACCACGCGGCGCTACACCGAGGACGAGGTCGCCACCGCGATGCGCGAGGGCAGCGTGTACGCGGCCCGGGTGGTTGACCGCTTCGGCGATATGGGCATCGTCGGCGTCGCCATCGTCCGGGGCGGTGCGCTCGAGACGTTCCTGATGAGCTGCCGGGCGCTCGGACGCCGCATTGAGAGCCAAGTCCTGCGCTACGTCTGCCAGGAAGAGGCCGACCCGGCGCTGCGGGCACGCTATCGCCCCAGCGCCAAGAACCGGATGGTCGAGACCTTCCTGGACGAAAACGGGTTCGCGCTCATCGGCTCTGGCCCCGAGGGCAAGGACTATCGACTGACCCGAGGACCGGATGACACTGCCTACGTCCACATCGTCGCCGAGTGAGCACGCTGCCGCGACAGCCGCCCGCACCACCCTGGACCGCCTGGTCGAGACCTGGGGCCGGCCGGAGCTGAGCGGCCTCGGCCCGGAGGACGACCTCTACGAGCGGATCGATTCCTTCGCGGTGGTCGAACTGCTGCTGGAGACCGAGTCCGAGGTCGAGAAGGCGGTCGGGCGCTACGTCCCGCTGGCCGACGAGAGCATCCTCGACAGCACCCGCTCGCCCCTGCGCCGGCTCCAGGGCTGGTTCGACTACGTCGCGCAGGCCGTCGCCCGTGGCTGAGCTGCGATTCCAACACGCCGGGATCGCCGGCCTCGTCACCACGGTCGGCGGCCGGGCGCTCGCCTTCGACGCCGAGGCGGCCGATCTCGGGATGTCCCCCGAGGAGGCCGAGCGGCTCAAGCGCGCGATGGGCTTCACCACCCGCCACGTGGTCGTGCGTGACGACACCACCACCGCCGACCTCTGCCTCAACTCGGCCCGGGCGCTCCTGCGCGGCCTCGACCTGCAGCCGGCGGATCTCGACGGGCTGATCCTGGTCACTCAGACGCCGGATTACAGCTCGCCCTCGACGGCGATCGCGATGCAGCATCGCCTCGGCATGCGCACCGACACGCTCTGTTTCGACATGCGGCTGGGCTGCAGCGGCTTCGTGTACGGGCTCTCGGTCGCCTACAGCCTGGTCGAGTCCGGGCTGAAGCGCGTGCTCCTCTGCGTCGGCGATGTCGCGAGCCGCATGGTCGCCACGAACGACCGCTCCATCACCCCGATCATGGGCGATGCCGGCGCCGCCGTCCTGATCGAGCGGCGGGAGACCGAGAGCGTCTTCCAGCTCCACAGCGACGGCTCCGGCGAGAAGGCTCTGTTCATCCCGCATAGCGGCCTGCGCGCGGATCCAGAGGATGCCGACAAGCCGGCCTCCATGCACATGGACGGCGCTCAGGTGTTCAATTTCTCGCTTAAACGCGTTCCCTCGCTGGTCACCGACATCTTGGCGGCCGCCGGAATGAGGCCGGAGGAGCCGGATTTCTACGTCCTGCACCAGCCGAACAAGTACATTCTTAAGAACCTGCAGCGGCGGCTGGGGCTCGACGACGTCAAGCTTCCCTCGGGCACGCAATCCGTCTACGGGAACCAGAACTCCGCCTCGATCCCCGGAACGATCTCGGGCTTCCTGGCGGAGGATTTTGCGCGCCGGCCGCTGCGCGCGGTGCTGGCGGGGTTCGGCGTCGGTTTGAGCTGGGGCGCGTGCGCGCTGAGCACCGACCGGATCTACGCCCCGCCCGTTTTGAAGTTCGAGGAGACCGCGTGATGACCGAGGCTGGGTTCCTGGACGAGCTCGGCGCGATCCTGGATCAGCCGGGGCCGCTCGCGCGCGGCCAGACGCTCGGCGAGATCGAGACCTTCGACTCCCTCGGCATCCTCAACATCATGGCTCTGTTCGATACGCTGGGTCTCGAGGTGGAGCCGTCGCGGATCGCGGAAGCATTGACCACCGACGACCTTCTGGCCATGGCCAGCACGAAACTGGCCGCCTGAGGCCGGGCGATGGTGGAACCCGCGGGACACATCCTCGTCGTCGGAGCCAGCAGCGGCATCGGCCGGGCCGTCGCGGAGCATTTCGCCGGACAGGGCTCGGTCACCGCCCTCGCCCGACGGGCGGACAAGCTGGCAGGCCTCGCCGATGCAGGGATCGCGACGGTCGCGGCGGACGTGACCGACCTGGCGGCGATCGGCGGCGTTCTGCAGGCTGCTGTCGCCGAGCGCGGCCTGTTGACGGGCCTCGTGTACTGCGCGGGCGTACAGGTCATCAAACCGATGCGCAGCCTCGGCGTGGACGAGGTCGAGCGTCTCTACAAGACGAACCTCGTGGCCCCGACCCTGTTCGCGGCCGCGTTCGGCAGCGCCCGGATCTCGACGCGGGACGCGGTGTTCTGCGCGATATCATCGGTCGCGGGCCAGCGCCCGGAGCCGGCGATCGTTCCCTACGCGGCCTCGAAGGCGGGTCTCGACGCGCTGATCCGCGGTCTCGCCCGGGAACTCGCGCCGCGCCGCGCGGTCGGCGTCGCGCCGGGCTGGCTCGACACCGAGATGACCCAGGCCCATGCGCGCCTCTACAGCGACGACTTCAAGGTCGCGCTGGAGAAGCGCAGCCCGGCGGGCGCGGCGACGGTGGATTCGGTGGTCGATGCCATCGCGTTCCTGATGTCGCCGCAGGCGCGGCACGTGACCGGCGAAATCCTGCGGGTCGACGGCGGGGCAACGCTGTGATGGATGGCTGCCGGTGACGTCCGAGACCAAGCGCCTGGCCCTGATCGGCGGCGGCGGCTTCTCCAAGGAGATTGCCGAGGTCGCGCAACTCTGCGGCTACACCGTGGAGGCGACCTATTCGAGCCAGCCGAGCGCCCAGGTCGGAACCTATCGGGGCTACCTCGACGCATTGCTGGCCGACCGCGCGGAGTTTGCGGGTGTCGCCCTCGCGGTCGGCGGGGTGAGCCGGGCTGCGATCCAGGCGCGCGCCGAGATCATCGCGTGGCTCGACCGGCATGCCCTCCCCTGCCCGCCCCTGGTGTCGCCGCACGCGATCGTCAGCCAGGGCGTGGTTCTTGGCGCCGGCGCGTTCGTCGCCCATGGCGTGATTGTCAATGTCGATGCGCGGCTCGGGCGTTTCAGCGTCGTGAATACCGGTGCCATCATCGGGCATGACGCGGAGATCGGCGACAACACGACGATCTCGCCAGCAGCCTTCATCGGCGGACGCTGCATGGTCGGTGCGGACGGTCTGGTCGGTCCGCTCGCGAAGGTGTTGCAGGGCCTCAAGGTCGGCGCGCGCGCGATGATCGGCATGGGCTGCACCGTGCTGCGCGCTGTGCCCGACGACGCGGCGGTTTGGCCGAAGCCCGACAATCCCATCGCCATGGACCGGGGCTGAGACAATCGGGTGCGCCGGCCAATAGTCCGAGGGACCGGCCGATGGCGAGACGAGCCTAGACGGTACGGCGCACGAGCGGATGTATCAGGCTCCCCGCTCAAACGGTAAACAGATTGATGTTTTCCTGGCCGTCCTTCGACGGATATTCGTGCGCGGCCTGCAGACGTGTAAGGTGAGCCCAGAGGGACGGAAGATCATTCACGTCGTCAAGTTCAAAACAGTTTTCGACGATCGATCGCAACCTGAGCCACAGGTAAGGCGTAGTCTCTAGTGGATCCCCGGCCTTCTCATCCGCGATGATATCCCAGTCCCTCAACGCGTTGTGCGTGTCCTCGATGGATGACGCTGTTCCGGCGGCGCCCATCTGATTGGGCATGCGACGGCGGCGTACGGTTATGGAAGTCTGATGGTCTGCAGGAATGAGTGCGGTATGTAAGCGCGTGAAGAAGTTCTCGCTGACGAACTTGGGCTGATCCATCATCAAAACGTAGCGCCCTCGTGCCATCGCAAGTCCGACTCGGTATGCACCGGCCAGCGAGGCGTCCTCAGAGGTGTGTGCAACTCTCACGTTGGCAGCGCGCGACAGAAGGTATTCTGTATCATCAGATGATTTATAATTGATAATAATTATTTCTGCATTCTCGAAAATCTTGCTGCGTAATACATTATTCATGATTTCAAATAAGTATTCTGCATGATTTTTGGCTAATATTACGATCGACAATGCCGGCTCGGACACGGTGGGAATAGGCAAGGTCGCGTGGCGCGCAAAGAAACGATGCAAATTTACGATGAGATCGCGCCGCCTCTTTGGTTCAAGGCTGTTCTCGAACGGGTCCAAGGCGCTCGATGTTGCCGTGATTTCAGCCAACGTTTCATCCGCCAGGGCGGTGTCATAGCCGCGGGCCGTCAGGTGGTCACGCCAACCCACGATGTCGGCGCGCGTGATTAATCGACTGAGGAGCGTCACCTTCAGATACGGGAACCCGCGGTCGATCAGTTCGCGCCACCGAAAAGCCGTATGATTGATAGGCTCATCGGTTTTGAACAATGCGTCGCATCGCAGGCCCGCTGCGGCCATGAGGCCCGTGAACTGCGTCTCATATTCATTGATAACATCGTTTTTGTCGTAATAGGAAACGACGGAATCGAAGAAGTTTATTACCGCGTCGGATCTGAGCGCGGAATGCTTCAGGACGAGAAAATAACTCTGTAGATGCCAACCAAGCTCATGGTTGTCCGTGAGACCGATGATATCGGCAGCGCGTGCTTCGATTTGCCTGCTCAGGTTGCCGAATGCAGCGGACCCGAACGGACCGAATGTGCTGTCGTTGACCAGGTATAGAGTACGGCTTGCGAGAACCTCGGGCCTTTTGCGCATAATGTGCGCCCAGGCGGCAAAATCGAATCCCCGGTTCTGACGAACGAAAATGATGTTAGCCAACGCCTCGATGTCCGGGTGAACGTGAACCGATGCTGCATCCGTTGCGATGATCAGGACGATCGAGAGCCGCGCGTCGCGCAGAGCCTCCAGGTGATGCCTCAAATGGGGCTTGAGCGTTGCGGTCGGTGTATGGGTGACGAACAGGGCCACATGTTCAGTGAGCCCGCTCTCCTTGATGCAGACCAGTTCGGCATCCTCGACGCGCGCATGACGGAGCGCAACAGTGCTGTTGGGCTTCCGGTGCCCGACGATGCCAAATGTGATGAAGTGCTCGAGCGGAGAAATGCCGAGCGATGCGACATCTTTGTACCGCATCGTGTACCAGTCGGCGTCGAAGACACCGGTCCACTGAGCGCGATCCTCGGCCGCCGAAGTCGGTGCGCGATTTTCATAGATGCCAATCGTGAGATAGTGGTCCAAGGGCGGCAGGCCGCTTTGGTTCACGTCGGAATAGCGCGCGACATACCAAACGGGGTCGAACCAGTTTTTCCAGAAGCTGCGGGATTCCTGTTCAACGCAGGCGCTTCGACCCTCGGCATGTCCGTATGCCAGGAAATGCTGAAAGGGCGGCGCGCCACTGGCGGCCACGTCCCTGTTGCGTGCGAGGTACCAGACCGGGTCGAACGCGTTAAGAAGCCGCTGCCTCCGCTCACTCTCGGCATCGGGATAGCGCCCCTCAAGGGCGCCGAACGCGATGTAATGGGCGGCCGGATCCACGTCCGCGGCGGCAATGTCCGGATAGCGCGCACGGTACCAGGTCGGATCGAGATTGGACGCGGAGCGATGAAGGGCCTCGGATGCTGCGTTGGGATAGCGGCCCTCCGCGCGTCCATACAGGGCGTAGTGTTCCACGGGATCCGCCCCCGCGCTGGCAACATCGCCGTAGCGGTTGAGATACCAGTCGGGATCGACTTCGCTGCCTGCAGATTCGCTCATGATCGTCCGAAGCTTGACCGCAACACGCTCGCTGGACCAGTATCACGGATGCAGGACTCGTCCGATGGGTTCATACCTCTTAGCCGACCCGCTCCTATATCAAATCGATCGGACCGGTCGAGGCCCGTCCCAACCCTTGGTTCACCCCGTTGCGGGTGGTCTGCATGGATGTATGGCTTCCGTGCGCGTGGAGTTAACCCAGTTTGTGGTCCACGGACGATGCAAGTCCTCGGGCTGTGACAGCTTGGTTCGCGAAGGATCGGAGCGTCAAGCCGCCCAGGGCTTATGGGGTCGATCTTCGCTGTAGTCGGGCCTCCAGTCCTTGAGGGGTCCACGGGCATCGGCGAGCAACAGAAACACCAAGCGTTCAGGCATTCCGCCCGTAGGAGGCTTTGAACGCTTCGATGTCGGTCGGCTTCCCTGGCCGGGAGAAGTCGATCGCGACCCCGTTCCGGTAGGCTCAAGGGTCGAGCATTCGGCCGGCGAACTCTGATCCATCGTCCCCCCCCTGGCGTTTCAGTCGACCTCGCAGCCGCACCAAGGCGTCCAGAGTCTCGGTCACTTGGTAGGGGGGGAAGCTGGCTCTCGGTGTGAGCGAGAGCGCCTCTCGCGTAGGGCAATCGATCACCGTGAGAGTCCAGAACGGACACCCATCGAAGACGCGATCGGATACGAAGCCCATCGCCCACACCTCGTTGTGTTCGCCGGTCGCCGGCCGCTCCCGGCGATCGAGCCAAGGTCGCTTGCGCTGGAGCAGCTTGGACCGGGTCGACACTCCCTCGTCATGGTAGATCCGGAACTCCACTTGTCATTCACGGTCCAGCCCTCCCGTTGCAACAGGATGTGCAGCCGCTGGTAGCCGTTGCGCACCAACCGATAGCCAGCTCCTTCAGCCGCATGCGCAGCTTCACCTGCGGGTCGGAGGGCTTTCTGTAGCGCTGGAACGAGCGGCCAAGCCGGTGGCCTGGCAAACCCCGACGCTCGCGGACGCCGTAGGCCACCTGCAGGTGGCCGGCGACCTCGTGGCGAGCGGCGGGCCTCACTACTCTCGCTTCAGGGCATCCTGCGGCCACGAGCGGTCCAGCGTCAGGCCGTCCACCAACCGCTTAAGCTTGCCTTCTCGCCCTCCAGAGGTTTGAGCCGTCGGATATCACGCGCGCCCATGGCGACGAACTGCTTCTTCCAACGGTAACGAGGTCGGCTCGCACCGGCTCATCTCCCGACAGACCTTGTCTACCGCCGCACCAGTTTCCGTCTGCCGCAGGGCAAACGCGATCTGTTCTTCGCGAAGCGATTGCCGACATGGCATCCGCCTTCCTTCAGGGCCCAGGACGCCCGAAAAACCTGCGGCCAGCGCCAACCATTTTGCGAGGCCAAAGTTATTACCAAGCGTCAACGATCTCTATGGGTATCTGCATGTATTTCACCGAACAAATGCGTAGTACTACGCCACCGTTCCAATCTGTTATGCGACGCTTCTGAATGAAGGTGATATCTTGATTGGCGCCTGTCTATTAATAATAAATCAGAGTTCAGATATATAATTTGCAGAACGGGCGATATGAACCAATATAAGATTGTAAAAATCAATCCGAATTTTTTCAGAGCAAATGACCCTCACGGACCTATTTATAAATAGCTGACTAGTAGTTTAATCGCTTATAAAAGCCCACATTTTGGACAAAAACCCGAAAAAATTTATGCGCTGATGTGAGATAAGCTTCGGTTTAGCTGCCGGAATACCCGATTTGTCAGCCTTAGCTACCGGCAGAAGCCGCTTGGCGCCGATATGTGGCGGTATGGATTTCGCGGTCGCGTGAGAACGCAGAAATTATGATTGTCAGAATGTAGCATAATGCGCTTGCTAGCTAAAAGACTTGGCGGCGTTGGGCACTCTAACTGGGAGCCTTTTCACTCCAGAGATCGCATAATTTGTTGGACGGGGATGGTTTCAAATTAAATCTATAGAGTGTTCCAGGGAGATATAGATATACCCCGAGCAAAATGGGTGATGCTGCGATTGTTAGGAGTGCCGCATTAAACCTCAGCTTGCGTTCGACCAAATTACCCGTATCAAAGATTGAACTGATATAGAAAGCACGATGTCCACTCAAGCTCTGCAATGAGCTGCCGCATCGGCGCTTATCAGGATAGTCCTAAACTTGAGATAAGCAGGCGGCAATTGCCAAGCCTGCCTCAATAAGGCATATCGCCCCCCATTGAAACGCCCGAATCAAACTCAGATGCACCACGATCTGCAGAACGACCGAGTTATCTCGTCAGCCGCGTTTCCAGACTCCGTCCATGTTGGCCGCGGGACTTACTGGGACCCGAAAACTAAGTTTATGACTTACATAGCAGATGAAAGATTATACATCGGACGTTATTGCTCGATCGCGGAGGACGCTTTTCTAGCGACAGGGGGAGAGCATTTCACAGAAAAGGTGAGTACGTGGCCCGTCGACACTTTTATCTTAGGTGTCTGGAACCCATCGCGTGCATATCGTCGAAAGCCGGATACCCGCATCGGATCGGATGTATGGATTGGTCGCAGTGCGCAAGTTTTTGGCGGATGTACTGTTGGGCATGGCGCCGTTATTGGAGCGGGTGCCGTCGTTTGTAAAGACGTGCCGCCGTTTGCCATCGTAGTGGGAAACCCGGCGAAGATCATCCGATATCGTTTCGATGAGGCTACTCGCGCCGATCTTCTGGCGATTGCCTGGTGGGATTGGACACCGGAAGAGATTCGGGCTCGGGCTGAGTGGTTCTATAAACCGATAGAAATCTTCATCTCTGAATTCTCCGCGGCGCAGAATCAAACAGATCTCCCCGCTCCGGCGACGGTCTCTCCTCCAAATCAAATTTCGGAAAACAAAATGCAATCTCTCAGACAAATTGCTCCGGCCTATAGCAATGACGCTCCGTCTCAGCAGGCAATGATTGATATTCTAGCAGGAAGTTGGGTCAGCTCATTTCCTCCAGAAATGGGCTTGTCGGCCGGCGGCACCGCTCATTTCGATCAAACGGTTGACAATCGCGTTAAAGAAGTCGCGGACGTTTTCGATTTTTCAGGAAAATCGGTCTGCGAACTTGGTCCATTGGAAGCATACCAAACCAAGCATCTCTGTGATGCCGGCGCGGGCCCCGTGGTGGCGGTTGAAGCCAATGATCTGGCGTTCGTGAAATGTTTGATGGTCAAGGAGATGTTCAATATCCCCGCCAATTTTTTTTACGGAAGTGCATTAAAATATCTTGAGAATAACGACAAAGTTTTCGACGTGATCTGGGCGTCTGGTGTGCTTTATCATCAAGTCGAACCGCTCAGATTGCTGGAATTGATTTGCGATCGTTCAAACGCCTTTTTTATATGGACGCATTATTGGAAGCAAGAAGAATGCGCGAAGGATTTAACGTTTGATGTCGATAAAGATATTGTGAAAGATATTGGCAGTGCCCCGGTAGTCCATCATTACAAAAGTTATGTCGCGAAGGGGATCGAGTTTTCAGGTGGTGTGGAGAGCGGAGCCTATTGGCTGGAAAAAAATATAATACTCGATTATGTAACGGAGCGCGGCTTCAAGTTGCTTCATTTCAAAGAGCAGGTCGATGCGCCCCCCGGCCCGGTCATGTTGTTTTTTGCCGTTCGTAGTTGAGTGCGGCGATAAATTGTATTTGGCTCCATGCGTTCCTAAAGCAATGCTTTCAGGAGCGTGTTTTATGGTGTAGGTACCGCATGTGAGTATTAATGTGAGATCGACGATGATGTGTCAGAATGAGGAATCGGCTGCAGCACTTTATCTCGCGCGTGGTGCAGACACGGAATGCGATGCGAAATTTGATCGTTTCATTCAGTCTTATCAGCTCAACGCTGCCGGTATAGCTCACACCTTGTATGTAGCCCTTAAGGGGTTCGCTTCGCCCGATCACCTTGCTGCAACGCGCGCGCGCTTTTCAGCCATCAATCCTGTTTTTCTTAATTTGGAAGATAATCGTTACGACGTCGGCGCCTATATCGATTGCAGCAAGCAGATGGCAGCAACATACATATGTTTTATGAATACCCATGCAGAGATTCTTGCGCCTAACTGGCTCAACAACTTCGTGGCTCATCTCCGTCGCAGAGAAGTGGGACTCGTCGGAGCGAGCGGATCCTTTGAAAGTCTGCAATTACCTGGGCTTGAGGTCGAGCTCTTCCCCAATCCGCATTTGCGCACCAACGGCTTCGCGCTGCGCCGCACTGTGCTTCTGGACCTGTTCCGAGATTATTTGATCGGCAGCAAGCTCGACGCTTATGCTTTTGAGAGTGGACGGAGCAGCCTCACCCGGCGGATCACGGCGCGCGGCTATGACGTCTTGGTGGTGGGTCGAAACGGGCGTGGCTATCCCCCTCTTTGGTGGCCGGCAAGCGACACTTTCCGCCAGGGGCGACAGGACAACCTCCTCATAGCCGACAACCAGACGCGGCGCTTCGACGATGCCTTGGCGCCTGAAAAAAGCATGCTCTTGCGTTTGGCATGGGGATCGCATATCGAGCTGGCTGACACGCGCCCAGACCTTGACGCTTGCTCATTGAGATGAAGTGCCGTAATTTGATGGCACCCGGGGATATTGGTTCTCGGCCTCAAATATAATAAGTAACGTCGCACTAGTGAATCGAAGATCCGCAATCGCACGCTGACGTTTAAAGCATTATCTTAGTTGCTCGCCCTTCTAGATCTGCTTTTGGTTTCCCCATCCAAGTTGATCGTTTGGGCTGAAGTGCATGCATCTGCTTGCGCCAGCGGTATGCAAATTTTCTAGCAGAGTGAAGACGAAGTATGACGGATCAGGGTACGAGGGATCGCGAAACTGACGATATGGTAGAGCAGTCCAGTATCCAAGTAGAAGAGTTCGATCCGGTTTGGTACCTCCATCGCTATGTTGACGTGGCAAAGTCAGGATTTGATCCGCTCGAACATTTCGCGCAGCACGGTCGGCACGAAGGCCGGTTCCCGAATGCCCAGGTTGAGGCGGCGAGTTTGCGAGCGGCCGAGGTCGATCCGATATGGTATCTTAACCGTTACCCCGACGTAGCAGATGCGGGTGCCGATGCTCGCAACCACTATGCATCATACGGTCATGCCGACGGCCGGTATCCGAATGCAAAAGCCGAGGCCGCCAATGCGATGGCCGCCAAAGTCGATCCAATCTGGTACCGGGCCCGCTATCCGGATGTAGCCGAAGCCGGCATGGATCCGAAGATCCATTTTGCCAAATACGGTTATATTGATAGCCGCTTTCCTAATGCAGAAGCCGAGGCCTTCAGCATACGCGCTGCCGAGGTTGATCCGGCATGGTACCTAGCTCGTTATCGGGATGTGGCGGCATCGGGGACCGACCCGCGGCTCCACTACGCCGAGTATGGTCACGTCGAAGGCCGATATCCAAACGCTGCAGTCGAGCCGCGGCAGGCATGGGATTCAATCTTTGACCCGGCTTGGTATTCGGCTCGCTACTTGGATCTGGGCGAGTTCAAAACCGACCCGCTACATCATTTCAGAACTATCGGGATCCTGGAGGGCCGCGCGCCCAACGCGTTCGAAGATGATCGCGAGGCCTGGAAGACCGTGTTCGATGAGGCTTGGTACCTCGACCGCAACACGGATGTCGCGGATGCGGGGCTAGATCCGCTCGAGCATTTTATCCGACATGGATTGCTCGAACGTCGCCGTCCTAACAAAAATGTGACACTGCCTGGTAGCGACGTCACGGCAACCAAAATCACCTGCCTCAAAGCCGGCCGTATCGGACGCGAAGTCGCGCTGTTCGTGACTTGGTCCGCCGAGGGGACGATCAAGCCACACGTGGCCCATTATGCGGCAAGCCTGAAGCAGCAGGGAATTGACTGCATTCTGATCGTGACTAGCGACCACGACAAGATAGAAGTGCCAGAAACGCTGGCGGCATGCTCAGAGGTAATTTATCAACGTGCCAACGGCGGTTTTGATTTTGCCGCATGGGCACATGTTTTTCGCCTTCAGCCGGAATTGTTCGAAGCGGACATCGTCTATTTGATCAATGACAGCGTCTTCGGTCCGACCAGCGAGACCGATTTCGGGCGGCTCGTTGTTCGTATCCGAGAGACTGACGCCGATCTGATCGGCCTAACTGACAACCTGGAGCGCGGCTGGCATATCCAAAGTTATTTTCTTGTCGTCAAGCAGCGTGCCCTGAAATCACAAGTCTTACGTGATTTCATACACAGTATCGTCTCGTTCGACCACAAAGACGACGTGATCAACGAGTATGAAACTCAGTTCACTCGCCAAATGATGAGGCACGGTCTGCGTTGCGAGTCGATGTTTCCGACGCCTGGCCTGCCCAACTCAACCTTACATAGGTGGCGCGAACTTCTTGATGTTGGATTTCCTTTTATCAAGGTTAGTACCGTCCGCGGCCTCAGCAAGGGTACCAACCTGATTGGTTGGCGCGAGGCGACGTCGCTTCAGGGCTACGACACCGCTCCCGCCGACCGCACGCTCGCCGAAATGGCCGCGCGGACTGTGATAGCCCCCGTATCGCTGGCGGCCCGAAAGTTCAACCATCGGCAGCAGGCACGCGCCGAACTCCACGCTTTCTTTGCAACGCGGCAGACTATCGATTTGCCGGTTTATCCTGATCCGGTCATCTCAGTGCTGATGGTGGTCTATAATGAGGCCGAATTAACGTTCCGAGCTTTACAATCTATAGTCGCAACCGTCGATCTGCCTGTAGAAGTCATCATCGTCGACAATGCCTCGACGGATGACACCCGTTATCTCTTGGACCGTGTGCGCAATGCGCGAATGGTGCGGAACGTTGAGGATCTTCACTTCCTGCGGGCTGCCAACCAAGCGGCCGCCCGCGCCAAAGGGCGCGCGCTGCTGTTTCTCAACAACGACATCAGCCTGCAGCCTGATGCTGTGCGGTATGGTTTGGAGACGCTCGAGAGCTCGGCCGACGTCGCAGTCGTTGGCGCTAAGCTTGTTCTGACCGATGGCACACTCCAAGAGGCTGGCAGCATCATTTGGAGCGACGGTGCCTGCCTTGGGTACGGCCGAGGCCAATCGCCGGACGGTTACCAGTACAATTTCCGCCGTGATGTTGACTATTGTTCTGGTGCATACATGATGATGCGCCGTGACGTCTTCGAACAACTCGGCCGATTCGATACGATCTATGCACCCGCCTACTACGAAGAAACCGATTTGTGCATGCGCATTCATGCGGCCGGCTTTCGAGTAATCTACGATCCGCGTATCGTCGTGAACCACTACGAGTTCGCGAGCGTAGCCTATGCTGGCGAGGCTTCAGCTCTGATGGGGCGCAACTTCAAGACCTTCTCGGAGAGGCATCACTCTGCTTTAGCGCGTCGTCACCTACCGCAGACCAGCCCAACCTATCTAGCCCGAAGCCGGCACCGGCACCTCAGGCGGATTTTGATGATCGACAACCTCGTGCCGCTCAGCTCGCACGGCGCTGGCTTTCCGCGCACGAGCCGCATCCTCGACGCTTTGACCCGGCAGGGTTTCTTTGTCACTTACTATCCGACGTTCCAGCCGCATGTATCTGAGGCGGAGCTACGCAGCCATTGCTCGGTCGACGTCGAGTTTGTGCTCGGCAGCGACCGCCCGGTACTTACACAGCTGATCGAGGAGAGGCCAGGATACTACGATGGTATCTTTGTCTGTCGGCCAAATAACATGCATGTCATCCAAGCTCACTTTCTACAAAACTCTGCACCTTACCGGGGTACAGCGTTGATCTATGACGCTGAAGCCGTCTGCGCTCCGCGGGACGCGCGGCGCCGGGCCATTCATGGCAATCCAATGACACCAGCTGAGGAAAGCGAGGCGCTTGCCGCTGAGATCGCACTCTCAGATATTGCCGACCTCACTCTGGTTGTTAATGAATGGGACGCGGGTTATTTTCGCGACGGCGGACGCAGCAATGTCGGCGTGCTCGGGCACGCACTTGAGATAAAGGCAGGCGAGTACACATTCGCACAGCGACAGGGATTTCTATTTGTTGGGCGTCTGGACGATGATACTTCGCCAAATGTCGATGCTTTATTCTGGTTTATCGAGCGGGTGATGCCGAAACTCGACGGCTTTATTGGGAGCGACTACCGTTTAATTGTTGCCGGTCCCACCGGTTCCGCGCGGCTTGTGGCGCTCGACGATCCGCGAATTCAAATCCTCGGCCGTGTTGACGATCTCACGCCGCACTACGACGCCGCACGGGTCTTTATCGGCCCGACGCGGTACGCCGCTGGAATCCCTCTTAAAATCTACGAAGCTGCCGCATTCGGTGTTCCGACGGTGATCACGCCGCTGCTGGCTGATCAACTAGGCTGGGTCTCAGGAGAAGCTGCTCTGATCGGCTCGGACGAGAGCGAATTCGCAGAGCAGTGTGGGCTACTGTATCAGGATGAACACACGTGGAATGCGGTTCGAGATAGCTCTCTGTTGAAAGTCAGAAAGGAGTGTGCACCGGCCGAATTTGAGTGTCGTTTGGCAGGTGCCCTCCACACGATCGGCTTACGCCCATGAGAGGTCTCGGTTTGCAGGTTCCATCCTGCAGCTCGGATTTACCCAACGACTTTTTTAAAAGATAAATCCGGATCTGTCTTGAGTGGTCATTTATGTCGACGAGCTACACAGTTGCGCTTTGGGATATAGGAGTGAAATCAAATGATCTTTAATTGGTCTGCGCGATGAAAGCAGTGATCCTAGCGGGCGGCCTCGGCACGCGCCTGTCGGAGGAGACCGGGACGCGGCCGAAGCCGATGGTCGAAGTCGGGGGGCAGCCGATCCTGTGGCACATCATGAAGAGCTTCGCCGCCTATGGCGTGACCGAGTTCGTGATTTGCCTCGGTTACCGCGGCTACATGATCAAGGAATTCTTCCTGAATTACCGTCTCCATCTCTCCGATGTGACGGTGGCGACCGGATCGGGTGACATCGAGTTTCACCGGTCCGGCGCGGAGGATTGGAGCGTCTCGCTGATCGAGACCGGGCCCGAGACCATGACCGGCGGCCGGCTGAAGCGCGTGCGTCCCTATCTCGGGACCGAGCCGTTCTTCATGACCTACGGCGACGGCGTCGCGGATGTCGATCTCAGCGCCCTGGCGGCCTTTCACAAGGCGCATGGCCGGATGGCGACCCTCACCGCCGTGGCCCCGCCCGGCCGGTTCGGCGCCCTCGAGATGGAGGGCGATGCGATCCGCAGCTTCCGCGAGAAGCCGGCCGGTGACGGTGCCGTGATCAATGGCGGTTTCTTCGTCCTCGATCCGCGGGTGCTCGACTACGTGTCGGGCGATGCCACGGTCTGGGAGAACGAGCCGCTGGAGCGGCTGGCGCGCGAGGGGCAGCTTCAGGCCTTTCGGCACACCGGCTTCTGGCAAGCGATGGATACGTTGCGCGACAAGAACCATCTCGAAGCGCTCTGGGCCGCCAAGGCCGCCCCCTGGAAGATTTGGTAATGCCGGCTCTCAACCCGGATCCGAGCTTCTGGGCCGGCCGCCGCGTGGTGGTCACCGGCCATACCGGCTTCAAGGGCGCGTGGCTGAGCCTATGGCTTGCCCGCCTCGGTGCCCGGGTCACCGGCTACGCGCTGGCTCCGGAAACCGAGCCGAGCCTTTGCACCCTGTCCGGCTTGTCCGAGCGGGTCGACAGCCGCATCGGCGACGTGCGCGACCTCGCCGCGCTTTCGGCCTGCCTCACCGAGGCGCGGCCCGAGATCGTCCTGCATCTGGCCGCCCAGGCGCTGGTCCGGCCCTCGTATACCGACCCGGTGGGCACCTATGCCAGCAACGTCATGGGCACGGTCCACCTGCTGGAGGCGGTCCGAGCCTGCCCGTCGGTCCAGGCGGTGGTGATCGTCACCAGCGACAAGGCTTATGAGAACCGCGAGTGGGTCTGGGCCTACCGCGAGGACGAACCGATGGGCGGGCGCGATCCCTATTCCAACTCGAAGGGCTGCGCCGAACTCGTCACCGGCGCCTACCGGGCCTCCTTCTTCGGCGCCGGCGGTCATCCGGCACGTATCGCCAGTGCGCGCGCGGGCAACGTCATCGGCGGCGGCGACTGGTCGCTGGACCGCTTGGTTCCGGACGTGGTCCGCGCGTTCGGGCGCGGTGAGCCGGTGGAGATCCGCGCGCCGGGCGCCGTGCGGCCCTGGCAGCACGTGCTGGAGCCACTCTCGGGCTATCTGCGCCTGGCCGAGGCCCTGTGCGGCGACGATGGGGCTCGTTTCGCCGAGGGCTGGAACCTTGGGCCGGCCGACGCGGATTGCCAGCCGGTCTCCGAGGTGGTGGCCGGCCTCGCCCGGGGCTGGGGCGCGGGTGCACACTGGAGACTCGCCGAGGGCACGCATCCGCACGAGGCGACCTTCCTCAAGGTCGATGCCTCGAAGGCGCGCGCGTATCTCGGATGGGATCGGCGCCTGCGGCTCGCCGAGGCCTTGGACTGGACCGGGGCGTGGTATCGCGCGCAAGCGCAGGGTGCGGATGCAGCCACGCTGACACTTGAACAGATCGCGCGCTACGAGGCGCTGGCAGAGACACGGGACCCGGCATGAGCGCAGCAACGGACACTCTCCCGACCTCCGCGGCCCGCGCCTGCTGCCGATCCTGCGGCGCACCGCTCGCCCGCACGGTGGCCGATCTCGGCCTTTCGCCGCTGGCCAATTCCTACGTGCCGCCCGAGCGTGCCGGGCAGGGCGAGATGGTCTATCCGCTCCACGCCTTCGTGTGCGAGCGCTGCTGGCTGGTGCAACTCGAAGCGTTCGAGAGCCCCGAGCACATCTTCTCGGACTACGCCTACTTCTCCGGCTTCTCCGCCGGCTGGCTGCGCCACGCGGAAGCCTACGTCGCCGCCATGACCGAACGCTTCCGGCTCGGGGCGCACAGCAAGGTCGTAGAGGTAGCCAGCAACGACGGCTATCTGCTGCAGTACTTCGTCGCCCGCGGCGTGCCGGTGCTGGGGGTCGAGCCGGCCGCCAACGTCGCCGCGGTCGCCCGCGAGAAGGGCGTGCCGAGCGAGGTCGCGTTCTTCGGGCGTGCTACCGCAGAGCGGCTGAAAGCCGAGGGGCACGGCGCCGACCTGATGGCGGCCAACAACGTGCTGGCCCACGTGCCCGACATCCTCGACTTCGTGGCCGGCTTCCAGGTGCTGCTGAAGCCCGAGGGAGCCGGCACGTTCGAGTTCCCGCACTTGCTACGGATGATGGAGCACAAGCAGTTCGACACGATCTACCACGAGCACTTCTCGTATCTCTCGCTGGGCGTCGTCTCCGGCATTCTGGAGCGCTCGAGCCTGCGGGTGTTCGACGTCGAGGAATTGCCGACCCACGGCGGCTCGCTGCGGGTGTTCTTCTGCCACGCCGATGGTCCGCACGCGTCGACACCCGCAGTGGCGCGCGTGCTCGCCGACGAGCGGGACGGCGGTCTGTTCTTGGCGGACGGCTACGCCCGGTTCGCGGAAGCCGTGGTCGAGATCAAGTGCGCCAGCCTGGAGTTCCTGATCCAGCAGCGCCGGGCCGGCAAGCGCGTCTGCGGCTATGGGGCAGCGGCCAAGGGCAACACCTTCCTGAACTATTGCGGGATCGGCCCGGAACTGGTCGAGGCGGTGGCCGACCGCTCGCCGCACAAGCAGGGCACGCTCCTGCCCGGCAGCCGGATCCCGGTGATCTCACCCGAAGCGCTGCTCGCCATGCGTCCGGACTACGTGCTGATCCTGCCGTGGAACCTGAAGGCCGAGATCATGCAGGAGATGGCCGGGATCCGTGAATGGGGCGGGCAGTTCGTCACCGCCATCCCGAGCCTAGCGGTGGAGTGAGGCTGCGTGGTCTTCGAGGAACTGCCACTGACGGGTGCCTATCGGATTGGACTCAGCCCGCACGCGGACGAGCGCGGTTTCTTCGCGCGAACCGTGTGCGAGGACACCCTGGCGGATCGCGGGCTCGTGGGCCGCTTCAAACAGTCCAGCGTGTCGTTCAACCTGCGGCGCGGCACGGTGCGGGGGATGCACTACGCCGTTACGCCGCACGCCGAGACCAAGCTCGTGCGCTGCACCAGGGGGGCGATTCACGACGTGATCGTCGATCTACGCCGGGACTCGCCGACCTACCTGAAGGCGGCTGGTGTCGAACTCTCGGACGAGAACCGGGCCGCGCTCTACATCCCCGCCGGGTTCGCGCACGGCTTCCAGACGCTGCGGGACAATTCGGAAGTGCTGTACATGATCGACCGCGCTTACGTGGCTGGGGCCGCCCGGGGCCTGCGCTGGGACGATCCGGCGGTCGATCTCTCCTGGCCTGAGCCAGTGATGGTGATCTCGGAGCGCGACCGCGCCTTTCCGGCCTGGGACGGCACGGATCCGGTCGCGTGAGTTCGGGCGTGCGGCGCCTCATCCTCACCGGCGCCACCGGCTTCGTCGGAACCCACGCGATCCCGGCGCTCCAGGCTCGCGGCTTCGAAATTCACGCGCTCGGCCGACGGCGGCCACCCGGGGGCGTCGCCTTCCACCCGGTGGATCTCCTCGACGTAGGGGCGGTGCGGGCGGCCGTTCAGGCGATCGGAGCGAGCCATCTGCTGCATCTCGCCTGGTACGCGGAGCCCGGCCTGTACTGGCGATCGCCCGTGAACCTCGACTGGGTTGCGGCGAGCCTCGCGCTGGTCCGGGCCTTCCGGGAGGCCAGTGGCGAGCGGGCGGTGGTGGCGGGCACCTGCGCCGAGTACGCCTGGGGCCCCGAGCGCCTCAGCGAGGACGCGGTGTGCGCGCCCGCGACCCTGTACGGGGTGGCCAAGGACGGGACGCGGCGCATCCTGTCGGCCTATGCGGACGAGTCCGAATTGTCGTTCGCCTGGGGCCGGCTGTTCTTCCTGTACGGGCCCGGGGAGAAGTCCGGCCGGCTGGTGAGCGACGCGATCCGGATGCTGGCGGCGGGTGAGCGTTTCGCGACCAGCCCGGGACACCAGCGGCGGGATTTCAGCCATGTGGCAGACGTGGCGGGGGCGTTCGCGGCGTTGGTCGACTCAGAGGTGCCGGGCTCAGTCAATATTGGCTCTGGAACGGCCGTGCCGGTACGGGCGATCCTTGAGCGGATTGGCGCCCTCACCGGTCGCCCGAATCTGATCGATTTCGGTGCCCGCCCGTTGCCGGCGACGGAACCGGCCAGCATTGAGGCGGACGTTGTACGCTTGCGGCGCGAAGTCGGCTTCCAGCCTCGCTATGATCTGGATGCCGGGCTCGAGGATTGCTTTGCGGCTCGGATAAAATAATGGAGTTGAAGGCCTTATCGACCTCTACGAAGAGGCCGTTGCTCTGCGCACGAAATCTCGATTCAAAGTTTTGATATGGGCCGCCGTAACGCGCTCCGCTGGGTGCTGCACGATCTCCTTGGTGTTATTCGCCACCGTGACGCCGAGCGAAGGCTTGCGAGTTCGGAGTTGTTCGACGCGGCGTGGTATCGTGCGACCCAAGTCCCGGGCCTTCGCTCGGATCAGGTTGCACGGCACTACCTGCAGGAGGGCGCCGCGCGTGGGCTGAGCCCCAGCCCATTGTTCGACGGGCCCTGGTACCTCGCCACCAATCCCGATGTCGCCGTGGCGGGCTTGAATCCGCTACTTCACTACCTGGACAGCGGGCGCGCGGAAGGACGTCCGATCTGCCCGGTCGCCGACCTGGAAGCGGTCGCGCGGATCGCTGCCTCCGAATTGTTCGATGCGGCATGGTACCGGGTAACCCAAGCGCCCGGCGTGGCACCGGACCAAGCCGCGCGGCACTACCTGCAGGAGGGTGGCGCGCGGGGCCTGAGCCCCGGTCCGCTGTTCGATGGGCCGTGGTACCTCCGGAACAACCCCGATGTCGCCGCCGCGGGCTTGAACCCCTTGCTGCACTACCTCGATAGCGGAAGTGCGGAAGGTCGGTTGACCTGCCCGGTCGCCGACCCGGAAGCGTTTGCGCGGATCGCGGGCTCGAATCTGTTCGACGCGGAGTGGTACAGCGCGACGCAGGCCCCCGGCGTGGTGCCGGGCCACGCCGCACGGCACTACCTGCAAGAGGGCGCCGCGCGGGGCTTGAGCCCCGGCCCCCTGTTTGACGGGCCATGGTACCTCAAGACCAACACCGACGTGGCGGACGCGGGCCAGAACCCCCTCCTCCACTACCTGAACGATGGGCGCACCGAGGGCCGGCCGATCTGTCCGTTTGCCGATCCGGAGGCGCTGGCGCGGGTCGAGGGCTCCGACCTGTTCGACGCCGATTGGTACCGGGCGATCCACGTGCCTGACCTCTCGCCGAGCCTAGCCGCACGCCATTACCTCCGAGAGGGCGCAGCTAGCGGGATGAACCCCGGCCCGCTGTTCGACGGTGAGTGGTATCTCGGCAACAACGCCGATGTCGCCGAAGCCGGCGCGAACCCGTTCCTGCACTACCTGGTCAGCGGACGCACGGAGGGACGGCCCATCCGCCTCGCCGTCGCTCGCGATGCGGGCGCAAACCGGATCGAGACCCGACCCATCGTCCTGCGCGAGAGCACGCCGGCGCGCATCGTCGTCGTCGTCCACGCCTTCTACGTCGACGTGTTCGAGGAACTCCTGCCCCACCTCGTGCGGGGAATTCCCCGGTTCGACCTGCTGGTCTCGACCGACCAGCCCGACAAGAAGGCGGCGCTCGAGGCGGCGGCGGTGCGCACCGGGCTCGCCGGCCGCTGCCGCGTGGAGCTGGTGGAGAATCGCGGGCGCAATTTCGGGCCGCTCGTCACCGTGTTCGCGCCCGACATCCTGCGCTACGATTATGTGCTCCACGTCCACACCAAGAAGTCGCTGTTCAGCGGCGCCGAGCAGACGCGCTGGCGCGACGAGATCTATCGCGCGCTGTTCGCGAACGGAGCCTGCGCCCGCCTCGCCGTGGCCCTCTTGGACGAGGATCCCCGGATCGGCCTGTTCTTCCCGGAGACCAGCAAGCACATCGTCTATTGGGCGCATACCTGGCTCGCCAATATCGGCGCGGGCTATGGGCTGCTCGACCGCCTTGGCCTGCGCTACGACGGGTTCGACGAGTATCTCGACTATCCGGTGGGCGGCATGTTCTGGGCGCGGGTCGACGCCCTGCGCCCGCTCCTGACCGCCGGATTGACCCCGCAGGATTTCCCTGAGGAGCACGGCCAGACCGACGGGACGCTCGCCCATGCCATCGAGCGGGTGGTCCCCATCGTGTGCCGATCCCAGGGCTACGATGCCGTCTGCTTCGATTACGAAAGCGGGCTCGCCCGCACCAACAGCAGCGCGCGCAACTGGCATCAGTACAGCGCCCGCACTCAGGACCAGGCGCTTCAGGCGCTGCGCGATGCCGACCTCGTCTCGTTCGACTTGTTCGACACCCTCGTGAGCCGCCCGGCCCGGCGCCCGGATGCGGTGCTCAAGCTCGTCGAGCATCGGATTTCGTCGGAGGCGGGCCGGCCGATCCCGCTGTTCGCGGAGCGCCGCGCTGCCGAGAACCGGGTGCGCGCCCGCAAGTATCATCAGAGCGACGTCAACCTGTCGGAGATCTACGCGGAGCTTGCCGCCTCGGGGCCGATCCCGGGCGACGTGGTCGCGCGGGCGCACGCCCTCGAGAAGCGGATCGACCTCGCCGCCCTGCGCCCGCGCACGGAGGTCATCGCGATCCTCGAAGCGGCGCACGCGCTCGGCAAACGGATCGTCCTGATGACGGACACCTATTACGAGGAGGCCGACATCCGCGCGATCCTCAACGGTGCCGGAATCGCCGACCGTTTCGCCGCCCTCTACGTGTCCAACGCGGTGGGCGCGCGCAAGGACCGGGGCGACCTGTGGCGCCACGTCGAAGAGGCCGAGGCGGTGCCGCGCGCCCGCTGGCTGCATGTCGGCGACAACGAGCACTCGGATATCCAGGCGGCCTGCGACCGCCGCATCCCCTACCTGCACGTCGCCCATCCGGCCAAGATCCTCGCCCAGAGCGGCTTCGTGCGGGACGAGGGCGATCTGGCGCGGACGTGGCCGGCCGATCTGGTCGTCGGCCACGCCATGCTCAAGCTGGGCCGAAATCCGTTTCTCGGTCGAGCCGCCGCCCCCTACCTGTCCCTCGGCTCGAGCCGTGAGATCGGGTACGCCGTGTTCGGACCGCTGATGCTGGTCTTCATGTCCTGGCTGATCCGCCACGAAGGCTTGGCCCGGGTCGAGCGGCTGTACTTCCTGGCGCGCGAAGGCGACGTCCTCGTCAGGATCTACCGGCTCATCCGGGAGCGCTACGGCTGGGACCACCTGCCCGAGGGGCGCTACTTCCACGTCTCCCGGCAGACGGCGATCGCCGCCGCCCTCGCCAAGGCGTTCCGCCCGGACCTGGTGACGGCGGCCGGACGCTACGTGGGCTCCGTGCAGGGGCTCCTGTGGAACAGGGCCGGGTTCACGGCCCCGGCGCATCGCGAGCTCGACCGCATCGCGGTGCGGCTTCCGGGCGATGTCGAGGCCGTCGAGCGGATCATGATCGACCTCGAGCCGGAGATTGCGGCGCATGCCGCGGACATGCACCGGCGCCTCCTGGCCTACGCTCGGCAGGAGGGGTTGGACCCGGATGTCGCCTGCGGCGTCGTCGATGTCGGATACTCGGCCACGATCCAGCGGATGATGCAGACGGCGCTCGGCCGGCCGTTGACCGGGTTCTACCTGGCGGCCCTGGACAAGGCGAACGCCGTCGCGGCGGAGGGCGGGTCCGCCTTCGGGTGCCTGTGCGAGAACGTCGCGACCTTGACCGCGTCGATGCCCGCGCTGAACCACTCCCTCTCCGTCGAAGCCTTCCTGACCGCAGCTCATGGACAGGTGATCGGCTATGACACGGCGGGCGATCGGATCGAGCCGCTGTTCAAGGCGGATCCGCGGACGCCGGAGGAGCACGCCATCTTGGCCGAGCTGCATGCCGGCGCCGAGCAGTACCTGATCGAGACCCTCGACCTCTACGGGCCGGAGCTGCTGCGAGCCGAGATCCCCCTGATGGCACCGCAGGAACTCTTGCGCATGCTGATGGAAGGCCAGATCGCGACGCCCTCGGAACCGATCAGGAAGCTCGGCGTCGAGGACGATTTCTGCGGCTTCCCGCTCCACAAGGTCTACGCGGCGGTGTAGCTGCGGCAGCCTGCCGGCCGGGGCCGCTCAGAATGCGGCGAGCGCTTGCAGGATCGCCGCGGGCGAGGCCGCGTAATCCGCGTGCATCGGGTGAAGCCCCTCCGTCTGCACGGCGTGGCCGCGGACGAACAGGAGTTTCGCCCCACTCGACTCGATCAGGCTGGTGAAGCCCCGGAAATAGAAGGCCGGGTTGTCGTGGGTCAGGGCGATGACCTTCGCGCCGGGGCGGCAGAACAGGCAATTGATCAGGGCGGAACTCGCCGACCCGACGACGATGTCGGCCGCGTGATAGATCTCGACCTGCTCGGCGAAGGTGTAATGTTCGGGCTGGATGACTTCGAAGCCGTGAGGCTGCAGGGCGTCCGCGATCTCCGCTTCGTTGACCAACCGACGCTGTGTGAAACCGCGCCGGGACAGGAGGATCCGCCGCCCCGTCCGCCGCAGGTCGCCGCCGTTCGCGGCGAGCCGCTCAAGGATCTTGCCCCGCATGGCGGCTAGCACGTCATTCGGCCAGATCGCGTCGTAGGTCGGCAGGCCCGGCCGCGTGTCGAAGGGATAGAAGGTCGGCACCGGGGCGAGGCCCAGTTCCCGAAAGCGGGTCGCCACCGGCGGCAGGACCTGCACCGGGCGGTCGCGCTCGTCCATCAACGCGATGATCTGCCGGTGGGAGTCCGGCATCTGGTCGTCGATGCAGAGCGGCAGGCCCGCCGGGCAGGTGGGATCGTTGAACCACAGCATCCGGGGCGCGAATTCGAGCAGCCAGTGTCCGTATTGCCGGCTCTGGAAGCCGAACAGCATCAGGCCGGCGTCGATCTCCTGGATCTCGGCGGGCGCCTCGACCAGAGCGCGCCCGGGCCCCCAGACGGCCAGCATGATCTGGCCGGGATTGACCCCGTCCTTGATGTCGGCGAGGCCGCTGAGCGGATGGGCCGCCAGATCGTAGATCAGGCGCGGTCCGTGCAGAACAACGTTGCTACGCGGGAAGGTCAAGCAGTCCTTGAACAGCGCGACGTATTGCGGGGGGGCATTGAGCGATCCCGCCCGGGAGGTCAGCGCGATCGAGCCCCCGAGGAATTTCACCTCGGGCTCGGCGATGGTGCGGCCAGTTAGCAGCTCGCGATATCGCCCGTGCCCGGCCTCGGCGGCCTGTCGCGCCGAGACGATGTCGTAGATGCCGATGGGGCGGAAACCGGCGATCGCCCGCGTGCTCTCGTGCAAAGCCGCGGCCTCTTCGTAGTGGCCCGCCTCCGCCAAGGCGTTCATCTGCAGGATGCGCAGGTTCCGGATCTTGGCGCTGAGGCTGTGACCGTCCCCGGTCGAGAGGCCGGCATCGCCGCTGTTGAGCGCGAAAGCCAGGCGGTAGCACTGGACGGCGGGTTCGGCTCGGCCGCGGCACTCGTGATCCCAACCGACCTGCAGCAGCGTCCTGGCGGCCTCGCGCAGGGCCGCCTCCGTCTCTCCGCGGCTCCTGATCTCGGCGATGAACGCCGCCGCGTCGTCCCAGCGTTCGTGCTCGACGAAGTCGCGCAGGCGCGCCGTCGCGGCGATCATGCGCCAGCGTTGAGGGTCCCGCAGGTCGATCGAGGCGGCGAGCTCGTAGGTGCGCGCCGCGTCCCCGAACCGCGCGCCGCCTTCGAGCCGGAATCCAAGGGCCTCAAGGTGCCGCACGGTCGCGGCCGTGCGCGCCGCTGAGGGCGGCTCCGCGCTGAGCAGGGCGGCCAGCGTCTCGAGCTTGGTCGTGGCATTGCCGCTGTCGATCGACCGGATCAGGTCGATGAAGGTCGCCGTCGGCCGCATGGCGCTCCCGTCTCCAGAACCTGAGAGCTACGGGCCGACGCCCACGCTTTCCAGGCCGCGCAGGACCTGTCCGGGTGTGACCGTGTAATTGGCGTGGAACGGATGCGCGTTCTCGCCCGCGACCGTCGTGCCGCGAATGAAGAGCACCTTCGCGCCGCTCGATTCGATCATGCTGGTGTAGCCGCGGAAGTTGAACGACCGGTTCTCGTGGATCAGCGCGACGACGCGGGCGTTGTCGTTGCAGAAGATGCAGTTGGTCAGGGCCGAGCTTGCCGAGCCGACGATCACGTCGGCCGCGTGATACAGCGCGATCTGCTCGACGAACGACAGCTTCTCCGGATACACGACCTCGAATCCGTGGCGCGCCAGGGCGCCGGCGATCTCCGTCTCGTTGACGAGCTGGCGCTGCGTGAAGCCCTTCCGCGACAGGAAGATCCGCCGCCCGGTGGAACGCACGTCCACGCCGCGCGCCGCGAGCTTGTCGAGCACCGCGCGCCGCATGCCTCCCAGGACATCCTTCGGCCAGACCGCGTCGTAGACCGGCAGGCCCGGACGCGCGTCGAACGGAAAGAAGGTCGGGACCGGGGCGACCCCGAGTTCCTCGAAGCGGACAGCCCGTGCCGGCAGAGGCAGGATCGGCCTGTTGCGCTCGTCGAGCAGCTCCACGATCTGCCGGTGCGTCTCGGGCATGTGGTCGTCGATGCAGATCGGGAAGCCCGCGGGGCAGGCGGGATCGTTAAAGCACAGCATCCGCGGCACGAACTCGAGCAGCCAATGGCCGTAGTTCTTGCTCTGGAGCCCGAACATCATCAGGCCGGCATCCAGGGTTTGCGCCTCGGCCGGCTCCTCGACCAGGGCGCGCCCGGCCCCGTAGACGGCCGTCATGATCTGATCGGAGTTCTTCCCGTCCTTGATGTCCGCGACGCCGCTGTCCGGGTGCGCGGCGAGGTCGTAGATCAGGCGATTGCCCTGGAGCACGATGTTGCTGCGCGGGAAGGTCAGGCAGTCCTTGAACCGGGCGACGTATTGCGGCGGGGCGTCCAGGGTGCCGCAGGTCGAGGTCAGCGCCACTGGGCCTGCGAGGAAGCGGATCTCCGGCTCCGCGATCCGGCGGGGGCCGATAAGCTCGCGATAGTCGCCCTCCCCCGCGGCGGCGGCTTGGCGGGCGGAGACGATGTCGTAGATCCGCACCGGCCCGAGCCCGAGGGTCGTGCGCGTGCGTTCGTGCAGCGCCTGCGCCTCCTCGTGCCGCCCCTCTTCGGCCAGCGTGGTCATCTGCAGGCTGCGCAGGTTTCGGATCTTGCGCTCCAGCGTGTCGCCGTCGATCGTGAGCGCAGGGCCGCCCAGGATGTCCCGCGCGATCCGCGCCAGCAGGTAGCAGCGCACCGCGCTCTCGGCTTCCCCGGCGAGCTCGTAATCCCAGGCGATCTGGACCAGCGACGGATCGTTCGGCCCACGGTCCCCTGCTGCGGCCTTGGCTTGGCGCAGCTCCTCCAGGAGGCTCTCCACGCCGTCGAAGGCCTGCCGGCGGCAGCAAGCGACGATGCCCGTCCGGATGGCGGCCAGATTGTAATGAGCAGCGTGGGACCGCGAGGTCCGGGCCGCCAGCCCGTAGGCGCGGGCGGCCAGATCGAAGCTGTCCTCACCCTGGAACCGGAAGCCTAGGGTCGCGAGGTGCTGCGCGGCGGTCTCGGCCCGGCCTTCCGCTACGGAGGCGAGGGCGCATTCGATCGTGTCGAGGGCGGCGGTCCCGTTCGCGCGATTGGCCTGCGACAGGGTCTGGCGAAAGTCGTCCTGCATCGTCACCGACCGTTCCCCTTCGCGATACGCGAGCCCCCTCAGCGGGCTGCCAGCGCCCGCTCCACGCAGCCGCAGACCTCCGCGATCTGCTCCCGGGTGATCGCCGGGAAGAACGGCAGCCCGATGGCGCCGGCGGCGGCATGCTCGGTCCGCGCCAGACCGTCGTGCCGGCAGGTGGCGAAGGCGGGATGTGCCTGGCAGCCGGTGCCGTACCAGCGCCGCCACTGGATCCCGGCGGCGTCGAAGCCGTCCGTCACCGCCTTGGCGGCGGCGGGCTCGAACAGCGCGTTGACCGTCATGGTCAGCCACTGAGCTCCGAAGCCGGGCTGCATCCGCACCCCGATCCGGTCAAAACCCTCGACATAGGCCAGGGACGCCTCGCGCAACTGTCGGATGCGCGCCTCCAGGCCGTCGAACACCGCAAGGCCGACGGCGGCTGCGTATTCGGAGATCCGGTAATTGCCGCCGCGCACCTCCGAGACCCGGCTGGTCGTCGTGAAGCCGAACCCGGTCATCGCGGTGGTCTGCTCCACCAAGGCTGTGTCGGTGGTGAGGATCGCGCCACCCTCCCCGATCCCGAGCGCCTTGGTGGCGTGCAGGCTGACGCAGATCGGCTGCGCGCCGACCCGGCGCAGGTTGAGCGTGGCCGCGGCGGCGTCGAACACCACCGGGATCCCGTGGGTCGCTTCGAACGCCTCCCAGGCGGCGATATCGATCGGCGCCCCGAACGGGCTGACCACCACGACGGCCGCGACATCCCCCTCCGCCATCGCGAGCGCCCGCTCGGCGATGGCGGGCGTCAGCGACAGGGTCTCGGGATCCACGTCGGCGAAGAACGGCTCCAGGCCGACATTCACCGCCGCATGCGCGGTGGCTACGAAGGTGTAGCCGGGCATCAGGCAGAGCCGGCCGGACCGGCCCGCAATGCGGTAGCGCAGGGCGAGCTCGATGGCGCTGGTGCCGTTGCCGGTGATCGTCGCGGCGACCGGCGCACCATCGGCGCGCTCCGAGACGAAGGCGCAGAGCTTGGCCGTGAATTCGCGCGAGAGCGGCCCGTAATTGCTGTAGGTGTGCGTCTGATCGATCCGGCGGAGATACGGGACGATCGCGTCCGTCTCCGGCAGGCTGGGAATGAGCACGGGGATCATCGTCGAGACACGTCCTGGCTGTCGGTCGCCACCATCCTATCCGCACGCCCGGTGACGGCGCCCGCTATACATGGCTGGGTGCGGCCGCGGAAGGCGGCGACCGCCGCCTCTCAGGCGCGCCGCGGTGGTCGGGCCGGCAAGGCGCGTGCGGGATTGCCGAACACCGTCTGGCCCGGCGCCACGTTCCGGATCACCACGGCCCCGGCCCCGACCAGGGCATGCGCGCCGATCCGGATCTTCGGGATCACGCAGGCGCCCGTACCGAGGAACGCCCCCTCCCCGACCTGGACATGCCCGGCCAAGTGGACGCCGGGGCTCAGCGTCGCGAAATCCTCCAGCACGTCGTCATGGGCGACGGTGCAGCCCGGATTGACCAGCACGTGGTCGCCGATCTGCGCATCCGCCGTGATCGAGGAATGGCCGAGGATCACCGCGCCCGAGCCGATGCGGCTGCTCGCACCGATCAGCGCCCCGGGATCGATGATCGTGGCGAAGCGCGCGCCGATCTCCGCGCGCAGATGCGCCACCGCCCGGGCCCGGGGACCGGGCTCGCCGAGGGCCACGACGAAGCGGAGGCTGTCGTCTCCCGCGAATGTGCGGACATCCCGGACAACCGGCGTTCCGCGGAAGGTCTCCGGCGCATCGATGCCGGGATCGACGATGCTCGCCTGCAGCTCGATCGCGGTCTCGTGCGCGTTCAGGCGCTTCAGGGCATCGACGATCTCGCGGGCGAGGGCGCCCGCTCCGTAGAGGACGAGGCGGACCGTCATCGCGCCGTTTGCCGTAACCGGCTCCGGCTCGGCGCTGGCGGCTGCCTGCCGCTCGGGCGAACGTCCATGCGCGGGGTTCCCTGCCTATCGGGAGCCCTGCCCTACACGAGTCCCCGCGGGCTCTCCAGGGGCGAGGCTTCGGATCGCTCATCGGGCTCGGCCGGCGTGGCGGCGGCGGTGGATCGTTGGTTCGAGTCTCACGGAAACCGGGATGCCTCGTCACGCTGCCTCCGTTCCAGTACACCGCCGCCATGGGCGCGCGGCATGATCGAACGCGCCGACGCGCGCGGACGGGCAGGATGTTGAGACCGACATGAGGCCGACGGAGACGTTCATCGACCTGATCCGGACGGTCAATCGCGACAACGCTTCGGAGGTCCTCGAGCGGCTGCACACGCTCGTGCCGGTCGACGATCAGGCCGGCCTCACCACGATACGACGGCATCTCGAGGCGCTCGCGTTCCGGCTCGAGGGCGACGACCAGCTCGGCGCCGCCGCCGACACCTACGATCTGATCGGCTCGCTGGTCCCGCACGAGCGCGAGCGCTGGGCTTTGGCCGCCGTCACCGCGCGCCTGCGCGACCTCTGCGGGCACGCTCGCTACGCGGAGGCCACGGCCCGCGTCCAGAGCCTGCGCGAGAGCGGCGACCCCGCCGCCATCCGCGACGGTGTCGCGACCTTGCTCCGGCTCGGTTGGGTGGCCGAGTGCCGGGGGGAGCCGGAAGCCTGCGCGCAGAGCTATCGGCTGGCCTACGAGCTGAACGGCGGTGACGACGGCATCACGACGGCGGACGGCTTTGCCGTGAGCACCAAGGTCAAGAACCTGCGCCGGCTGCAGCTCGATGCCCTGCTCCCGGATCGGCGTTACGCGGACGCGATCGCGCTGCACGAGCAGACCCGTCACGTTTATTCGGCCGGGCCCTTCTCCGCCTACGACATCACCACGGCCAAGGCGCTCGCGGCGAGCGAGGGCGCCGCGTACACGGAGCTGCGGCCGGCGCGCAGGATCGCGCCTCCCGAACTCCGCTTCTTCGAGCCGCCCCCGGCCCTGCTGTCCGAGCGGGGCGAACTCGAAATGCCGTCCCAGTACCTCGCCTTTCTGAAGGAAGCCCGCGCGTTCCCGCGCAGCAACGTGGTCATCGCCGGCGACAAGCTCGTCTACGATCTGGCCGCGCATCCGCGCCGCCCGGACATCCTGCTGCAGGACGGGCTCAATCCGGACCAGATCATGATGGCCGCGTTCGGCGATACGCGCGCCCTCGTGGAAGTGCCCGAGGATCCGCACGTGGTCGAGGCCGGACTGATGATGTTCGGCCTCCAGAGCCGGAACTACGGGCATTGGTTCTGCGAGTACGTCCCGCGGATGCTCTGCTACAACGATCCGCGCTGCCCGGACGGGATCCCGCTGTGCATCGACGACCACATGCCCGGCTCGCACGAGGAGATCCTGCGCCTGCTCGATACGCGCGACCGGCCCGTGATCAAGCTGCCGCCCAAGCCCGTCGAATTCGGGCTCCTCGGGATGGCGCCCCCGCCGGCGTTCTTCCCGTTCGAGATGAAGCCCGGGCGGCCGGTCTACGACGCGGTCTGGCCGGCTGATATCTTCGCGGCGGTGCGCGAGCGGATCCTCGAGAGCGCGCGTGAGCGCGGGGTCCTGTCGGACCGGACCGATCGGCGCCTGTTCATCTCGCGCAAGGCCTTCACCCAGCGGGCGCTGCTGAACGAGGCCGAGATCGCCGAGCGCCTGCGTCCCCTCGGCTTCGAGGTGATCTACCCGGAGACGATGTCGTTCCTCGAACAGGTCGACGCGTTCCACTCGGCCGCCCTGGTGGTCGGCTCGTCGAGTTCGGCCCTGAGCAACGCCCTGTTCTGCCGGCCCGGCTGCCGGATCCTCGGCCTCATCCACGAGGAGCTGGCCTTCAACTTCCGGGGCTATACCAGCTACATCGAGGTCGGGGGCGCGCGGATCCTGTTCCTGCGCGGCCGGACCCTCCACCGCCCGGGCGTGCACGCCTTCCACGTGAGCTACACCGTCGACCCGGGGAAGGTCGCCGCCGCGGTAGCCGCCTTGGAGAACGAGGTCGCGTCCGGCACGCCCGCCGGCTTCACGCTCTCGGACCCAGACAGCCATGCCATCCGCGTGCCGGATGACGGCGTGCTTCAGTCGCCGGCCCGCGGGGAGCCCGCGCGGGTGGATCCCGCGCGCCAGGCACACATCACAACCCTGGCGGCCGGTCCGCACGCGAGCCCGGACCAGGGCTTGTGCGCCCTGGAGGCGGTGGCCTACCTCGCTGGGGAACGCCATTCCGATCAGCCCGCCTGCGCCTCGCCCAGCCTCGCCGCCTTCGTCCGGACCTGGAGCGATGGCCTGCCGCAGGCGGAGCGCGACAGCCTGATCCTCCCGCTGGTCCCGAGTCTCGTCGGCACGCGTGGCTCGGAGGCCTTGGAGCGCCGGCGCATCGCGATGGTCGCCGATTGGCTCGTGCGCAGCCACGTGCCGGCTTGGTTCCGCCTGGCCAAGCTGAACGTCGAGGCGGACGAGCTGGCCGACCTGGCCGAACTCACCGACGTCGCCGATCTCACCTCCCTGTGCGATCACCTGAAGCGTGCGCGCAAGCGGGCCGCGGTCGCCAATCTCACCCTGCGGCAGACCGGCTCCGCGGTCCGGGCCGCGGCCTGGGATGCCACCCAGCAGGCCGCCTGGATCACCGTCCGGGACGCCTTGGAGGAGGCCGGGCCGCCGATCCTCGCTGCCGGCTGGGATGCGGCCTATGCGGCCGCCTACGCGGCGACCCGGGCCTACGGGAAGGCGCCGCTGGAGCCGACGCGTCGTGCGCTGGAGCAATCCGCCCTCGCCCTGGTCGAGCGTCTGATCGAAGCGCGAGACTCGGACTCGGCCGGGCCCGAGGCGCCGGCAGCCCCGGCATCGATGCACCTAAGCGCCGAACTCCGACCATGAGCGGCGGCCAAGGATTTGACGGGGCGCCTATCGATCCAACCGGAGCCAGCGCTTCGGCCCTCGCGGGGGCCCGCTGCCTCGTGCTGGGCGGCGCCGGCTTCCTGGGCCTGAACCTGTGTAACCGCCTCGCGCAAGCCGGCGCCGAGGTCACCTGCTTCAGCCGCAGCCACCCGCAAGCCGAGGTCCTCGACCGGCGCGTCGCCCGGGTGACCGGACAGTTCTCCGACCGGCTCGCCATCGCCAACGCGGTTGAGCGTCAGGACATCGTCTTCCACCTGATCGCCGGATCGATCCCCGAGAGCTCGAATCGCGACCCGTCCGCGGAGCTCGCGGCCGCGCCGATCGCCACCCTGCACCTGCTCGAGATTTGCCGCTCGGCCCGGATCAAGAAGGTCGTGTTCGCGTCTTCCGGTGGGGCGATCTACGGGATCCCGCACGCTATCCCGATTCCGGAACATGCGCCGACCGACCCGATCTCAGCCTACGGCATCAGCAAGCTGATGATCGAGAAGTCCTTGCATCTGTACCGGCATCTCCATGGGATCGATTATCAGATCCTGCGGATCGCCAATCCGTATGGCCGGTTCCAGCTCGGCAACAGGCACCAGGGCTTGATCGGGAGCTACATCCACCGCGTGCTCGCGGACCTGCCGCTGGAGGTCTGGGGCACCGGCGAGGTCGTGCGCGACTTCCTGCACATCGACGATGTCAGCGATGCCTTCCTGGCCGCCATCCCGTATGACGGGCCGCACAAAGTGATGAATGTCGGCAGCGGTGCGGGCCTGAGCGTCAACCAGATCATCGCCGAACTGGAGCGGGCCTTCGGGCGCGAGCGCCTGCCCTGCGTGTACAAGCCGAGCCGCGCGGCCGACGTGCCGGCCAACGTGCTCGACACCACGCTGATTCGGTCCGAACTCGGCTGGCGGCCCCGGGTCGCCCTGCGCGACGGGCTCACCGGTACGATCGACTGGATGCGGGCCCATCTGGCGGAGGCGCGCGGGGACGGCGCGCTGTCGAACCCGGCCCGCTGAGGCCGTCAAAGCCCGAGAGTCGCCGTGCTCGGCGGCACAGCCGATCGTCGCCCGGCCAGGTATTTCGCGCTCCGCCCCGGAGCGGCCATGTTTCTCGCCGACAGGGCAGCTCTCCGATCCGCGAGGAGACCGCATGTCCTTCCTGCACGATCTGCCCATTGCCGACCTGATCGCCAATTACGGCTACATCGCCATCTTCGTCATCATCACCCTGGAGAGCGCCGGCCTGCCGCTGCCGGGCGAGACGGTCCTGCTTACCTCGGCGGCCTATGCCGGCAGCACCGGCAACCTGAGCATCGCCCTCGTGGTGGCGATCGCCGCGACCGCCGCGATCCTCGGCGACAATGCCGGCTACTGGGTCGGCCGCCGCTGGGGTCTGCCCCTTCTTCTGCGCAAGGGCCACATGATCGGCCTCGACCACGGCCGGCTCAAGCTCGGCCAGTACCTGTTCCGCCGGCACGGCGGGAAGATCGTGTTCTTCGGCCGCTTCACCGCGATGCTGCGCGCCTACGCGGCGGTCCTCGCCGGCGTGAACAAGCTTGATGCCCGCCGCTTCATGTTCTTCAACGCCGTCGGCGGCGTCGCCTGGGCCTCGATCATGGGCTTCGGCGCGTATCTGTGCGGTCGCTCCATCGAGAACGTCATGGGGCCCGTGGGCCTCGCGCTCCTGGCCTTCGTGCTGCTGGGCGCCGTAGCCCTATGGATGTTCATGCGCCGCCACGAGGCGCGCCTGATGGTCGACGCCGAGGCCGCGATCCCCGGCCCGCTGGTCGCGGGCTCGGTCGCGCCGCAGGCGGTCGCGGGGTAGGCAAAGCCACTCCCGGTCCGCGCGTAGCCACCCGACGCCAGGCTGCGCCCGGCGTTCTCTTCGCAGAGGATGCGCCGGCGCCACCCTGCGCCGGAGGCGCGGTGAGCCTCGGCAGATCGTCGTACAGGCTGAAGCGCCCAAGGTTGACCGACTCCGGTGCCGATCGTATCACCCCGCCTCACGCGGCGTGCGGTCCGATCGCGCCTCTGATCCGGCCATTCCGCCGCATGATCCCATGCACGCATTCAGGACGTCGTGACTGAGACGGAGCCGACCTTGAGCGAGGACGTGGACGCGCTGCGGGCCGAGCTCGCCGAGACGCAGGCGAGGCTCAAGGACGCGCAGGGCGAGATGGCCCGGCTGGTGCGTCTGGCCGAGGCCGATCTCCAGCGCCGGCGGCCCGGCGAGCCATCGAGCGTCGTCGCCTCCTCGGTGCGCCGGCCCCCCGCCAAGGAGGTCGCGGCCCGGATCGCCAAGTTCGTGCATCTCTACCGGGAGGCCGCCGCGGCGAGCCCCGATCGGGCGCCGGTCGTCCCCGAGCAGACCATGCTCGACTGGCTCGAGACCTCCGGGCTGTTCGACCGGCACTTCTACCTGTCCTGCAACGACGACGTCGCGAATGCCGGCGCCGATCCGACGCGGCATTATTACAACCACGGCTCCGAGGAAGGGCGCCTTCCCGGCACCCTCTGAGGGGCCGGTCGAAGGACGTGGTCCCGAGCGTTCGAGGAATCTGATCGATGCAGGACGGTGCAGGAGACGCCGCGCCGGGTGCGAGCACGGCGACGCCCGCCCTGGAGCCGTGGCAGGACGATTTCTCGACGATCTATCGCAGCGGCCGGTTCGACCACATCTGGTACGCGGCGCGCTATCCCGATGTCGGCCTGACCGACCTCTCGCCGCTGGAGCACTACGTCAAATACGGCGCCCGGCTCGGGCGACAGCCGCGGGCCGACTTCACCGCCGAGCCCGACGAGAGCTTCGACGGCACCTTCGTCAATCCGTTCGCGGCCTGGATCCGCGCGCGCGCTGAGGCCGAGCCGGTGCCGGAATGGAACCGGCCGGTCGTGTCGGTCCTGTGCATCACCTACAACCAAGCCCGGTTCATCCGGCAGACCCTCGACAGCATCCTCGGCCAGGTCACGGATTTCCCGTTCGAGCTCCTGGTCGGCGACGACCGGTCGAGCGACGGCACCGCTGAGATCATCGCGGAGTATGCTGCGCGCCATCCCAACCTCGTGGCGGTGCTGCGATCTGAGAATCTCGGGCCGAACAAGAATTTCGCCGACCTCACGGCCCGCGCCCGCGGCGAGTACGTCGCGATCTGCGAGGGCGACGATTACTGGACCGATTCGAGCAAGCTCCAGCGCCAGGTCGAATTCCTGCGGACGAACCCGGAATTCACCCTGTGCTTCCACCCGGTGCGCGTCCTCTACGAGGACATGCCGGGCGTCGAGGAGATCTATCCGAAGCATTCGAGCCCGCAGCCGTCGCTGTCGGACCTCGTCGCGCACAACTTCGTCCAGACCAACAGCGTGCTCTATCGCTGGCGCTACCACGGCGAAGAGCCGTTCCGGCTCGACGAGGGCATCGCCCCGGGGGATTGGTACGTTCACCTGATGCATGCCGAGGTCGGCCGCATCGGCTTCCTGCCCCAGGTCATGGCGGTTTACCGCAAGCACGCGGCCGGGATGTGGGCGACCTACGCCACCGAACTCGCTCGGCACAAGAAGCTCGGCAATTCCGAGATCGCGTTCTTCCGGGCGCTCCGCGGCCATTTCGGCGGCCGCTACGCCGCGGGCTACGAAGCCTCGCAGAAGGCGATCTTCCAGCGCCTGGCCGAGGCCTATCTCGACGAGGAGGATGTCCCGAGCCTGGGCGCCCTGATCGAGGCCAACCCCGACATCGCCCGGGCGGCCCTGCGCGACATGGGCCTCGACGCGCCCGACGAGCTCTCCGGCGATCCGGCAGCGCTGCGCGCCTGGCTCGAGGAACAGCTGACGGTCAGCGTGATCGTCACCGCCTACAACCATGCCGCCTACATCCGCCGCTGCCTCGACGGGGTTCTGGCCCAGCGCGGCCTGTTCAAGCTGCAGGTGGTGATCGGGGACGATTGCTCCACCGACGGGACGCCCGAGATCGTCGAATCCTACCGGGCGCGCGATCCGGAGCGGATCACCGTGCGGCCCCGGGCGAAAAACCTCGGCATGCTGCGCAACATGCAGGATTGCATCGCGGCTTGTACCGGCCGCTACATCGCCTTCTGCGAGGCCGACGATTACTGGCTGTCCGACCGCAAGATCGCGATGCAGCTGCGCATGCTGCGCAACGACCGCGCCCTCGATATGTGCTTCAACTGGGTCCTGCTGCACTACCCGGCGACCGGCTCCTACGTGCCGCACGACGAGCAGGGCCGCTACCCCACCGGCACGATCAGCTTCCCGGTGCTGGCCAACGCGCCCCTCACCGCCAACTTCTCGTGCTGCGTCTATCGCGCCGAGGCCCTGCGCCGGGTGCCGGAGGCGTATTACGAGAATGCGGCGGCGGCCGACTGGCTGATGAACCTCTACGTCGCCGACAAGGGCCGCATCGCGTTCCTGCGCGAGCTGCTGTCGGTCTACACGGTCCAGGAGAAGGGCCAGTGGTCGGGCCTGCCCGAGGACATCAGGAACGCCCGGATCGCCGAGTACCAGAAGCAGTTCGCGCAGATCTTCGGCGAGGGGCGCGGCTTCGAGAAATACGAGGTCGGCTGCACGATCGCCGAACTCGACGGCGAATTGCCGGATCCCTTCGCCCGGGCGAACCTTGAAACGCCCCCGGACCGGGTCTGGGCCGAGATCCAGGACGGGCAGGTGGTGCTGTCCGGCTGGGTGGTCTCGGCGAGCCGGGCCAAAGCGACGCTCGTCGCCGAGGTCGACGGTGAGATCCAGCGCCATCCCGTCGACGTGCACCGGCCCGACGTGATCGCGGCGGTGCTGGGCGACATGCCGACCACCATGGAGGAGGCGCGCTGCGGCTTCCGCCTCACCCTTCCTTACGCGCTCCACCTCGAAGTGCTGCTCTCGATCGAGGTCGAGCACGAGGTGTCGCCCTGGCTGTCGGTCATCTTCACGCACCGGGTGAAGCGGACCGACCGGCAGGGGTAAGGCGGCGGGCTACCGCCCACCGCCGAGCAGGCGGCGGACGCGGGCGAGGGGCGTGCGCGGCCGGTCGAGTACCCGCGTCACCTCGGCTGCCAACCGGGTGGCGACGATCTCGCGGGCCGGATCGTCGTAGTGGACGATGTCGTAGAAGGTCCCCTCCTCCCGATCGCGGAACAGTCCGCTGAGATCGAGCGCCGTGAAGGTGCTGCGATAGGGCCGTCGCGCCGCGAGTTCGGCCGTGAACGCCTCCAGCTTGGCGTACTGGCGGTCGAGATAGGCCAGGAACGCCCCCGAGGCGACGCCCCGCTCCACCGCGGTGAGGTGGCGCTTGCGCAGCACCGTCGGCTGCAGGACGCTCACGATCGGCACGGCGTGGTCGTGGGACAGCTTGGTCAGGCGGTGCGCGGCGAGCTGGTAATGGTGGACGATCGCGTCCTCCCAGCCGGGCGTCTGCCAGCCCACCTCCGCGCGCAGCCGCTTGAGCTCCTCGTAGATCAGCGTCACCAGGGCGTCATACGACAGGCCGTCCTCGCGCGCCCGGGGATCGTGGGTGTCGAAGAAGTGGTCGTAGAGCCGCTCGGTGATGAAGGCGTTGTACGGGTAGCCGGGCCGCGGATCGTAGGTCCAGGGCTGGAACAGGTCGGTGCTGCCGCTCATCACCACGATCGCGTCGGGCCGGTAGCCGACGAGCCGCGACCAGATCAGGTGGGTCATCTGCGTGAGGCAGCTCGACATCACGCCGAAATTGTAGACCCGCGCCGCGGCGAGCCCGTCCGCGCGCAGGATCCGCTCGAGGCGCCCCGGCAGGGTGTTGGCCAGCGTGCCGCCGTCGATGGTGGTCGAGTCTCCGACCACGAAGACCCGGGTCTCGCCCGGGGGCTTGTCCGCCGTGATGGCGGTGGCGTTGAGGAAGCCCTGGGCGTCGAACGGGACGCCGTAATGGCTCGCCCCCGGCTTGCCGGTGAACTGGATGTAGGGGCTCGGGTGGCGGGTGTTCGAGTCGAGATAACCGAAATGGTGCAGGAACTTGCGCCGGCGCGCGGCATCCTCGCTCTCGGGCGGCGCCCAGATCTGGTCGACGCCCGGCGCGGTGAGCGCGGCCAGCATCGCGGCCTGAAGCGCGGCGTTGCCGGCGGCGTTGAGGCTCACGCCGTCGTCGCTGAGATCGGGCCTGAGCGCCCCCGCGCCATTCGCCAGCACGGGATCGTGGTCGATGAAGCCGGCGCCGTATTCATGGACGTGGTCGCGCAGCCACGCGTTCACCTGTCCGATGAGTTCGAGGGGCCGCCCGGAAGCGGCGGGTGAGGCCGGGTCGACCGGCGGGATCGAGCCGACCCAGCTGCGCACGTAGAGGTCGCGGGTGTCGGCGAGCATCGCTCGGATGTCGGCCACGATGCTCTCCAGCGACACGCCCGGAGCGCCGGCCAGGATGTCGTCGCGGCCGCAGATCAGGTGCAGGCCCCGGGCGCCGTAGAGGGCGATCTCGGAGCGGAGCCGGCGCGCCATGTCCCGGGTCGTCTGGCCGGCGATCCCGCGCGGCACGGTCTGCGGGCCGGAGAAGGCCTGCGGCATCTGCGCCGTCCAGCCGGCCGTCACCGAATCGCCGAAGAACAGGATCGGCCCGAACGGAAAGAGCGGCCTGTCGCCGGCCGGCGCGCTCATGCGGTCGCCCTCGTCATGGGTGGCGTCATCGTCCGTGATGCGGGCTGTCGTCCGGCACGCCGGGTCAGCGGGCCGCGAAGATCTCGATCCCGTCGAGGTGCAGGATCTGCTCCTCGTCGAGATCGACCTTCAGGTAGCGGAACCGGGCATTGTCGAAGCGGAGATAGAGCGGCAGGCCGGGGTGCCAGTCAGCATCCACGGCGTCGAAGACCAGGCGATACGCGGCCTCGGTCTCGCCGAGCCACACCCGCATCATCTGGGCGCGCTCGCTGAGCTGCCCCCAGCGGTTGTAGAGCCGGATCTCCGAGACCCGCTCGACCGTGCCGAGGTCGAGCACGAACCAGGGCTTCGGCTCGAGCGCCGTGTGGAAGAAGAACGACGGGTCGCCGGTGGTCCGCTCGCCGTAGAGGCCGCTCGTCCCGGACCAGGGCGAGGCCGAGCTGGCCCGCCAGGTCTTGCCCAGCGCGATGTTCTCGGACGGCCGGACCGAGACCAGGGTGTCCATCTCCAGTTCGCCGACCAGCGTCTTGATCTTCTTCGAGGCCTCCCGCAGGGGCGGGATCTCCAAGTCGAGCTTGTAGATCAGGTTCGACAGGATGCTCTGGTCGAAGCGGTGGTCGATGAAGCCGTCGAAATCGGCTAAGCCCATCTGGTTGGGGATGTCGGTCACCACCCGTTCGTCGCCGGCGTAGCGCAGCCATTCGGCGACCAAGTGACGGGTCTCCGGGCCGACCATGAAGGCGATCCAGGTCGCCTGGATCTGGTCGGCGTTCCAGTAGCGCTCGGCGTCGCAGTCCATGAGCACGAAGCAGTCGCGCTTGGTCCAGACCCGCTGCGGCTTGCCGTGCAGCACGCCCACCGCGACCCGGCGCCCGGATTCGGCGAGCCAGGTCAGGAGCGGCGTGACCGGCGGCAGCGGATCGGCGTCGATCGCCTGCATGCCGGTATCGGTGAACACGATGAAGTCGCCGTCGCGGCTGTGCGCGAGCGCCTCGGCGATGATGTAGGGCTTCCAGGCCCAGTTCCCGGCGCCCCGGGACCGGTCGAGGATCGCCCTGTGCGCCGCGTAGAACGGCGTCCCGCGCAGCCGGTCGGGCGACCAGCTCTCGATCGTATCGAAATCCCCGGTGGCGGCGGCCGCGGCCACGAGGCGGCGCTGGCTCTCGACGTAGTGGTACTTCGCGGCGAAGCTGACCAGGGTCTTGCGGCGCGGGCGCAGGCGCCGCCGCTGCTGCATCAGGACCTCGGCCCGGTGCATCGGGAAGGCGTTGACCCGCAGGGCCTCCGAGGGCTGGACATCGCTGGCCAAATCGATCCTCCCGGGCGGCTGACCCAGCCGTCGATCGGCGCACCGGCAAGACCGGGATCCCAAGGGGCTTGAGCCCTTTGGCGGGGTTCGGGGGCGGAGCCCACGAGCATCGGGCGAAGCCCGACACCAGGGCTCCGCCCTGGACCCGCAAAAGGCCACGGACCTTTTGAATCCAGGATTCTTTTCGGTGCGCAGGACCGACTCAAGGTTTCTCGGGCGCTTGTCACCGAGTTTCCCGCCTTCGGCAAGGGCGGCGGTTCAGGCGTCGTCGAAGGCGAGATTCTCGATCGGGTAGTCGAGCATCAGCGCGCGCCGTTCCGGCGAATTATCCCATTCGCCGACCTTCGTGTAGCCGCCCGCCACGTCCAGCACCTCAACCACCGTGCCGATGGTCGGGATGCTCTTGAAGTGCTGCGGCCAGCCGGAGGCGAAGTAGAACACTTGCTCGACCCGGTCTGAGAGCTGGCAGACGCCGGGGCCGAAGGTGCCGAGCCCGAACACGAGGTAGCGCCCGTTCATCAGCGCCGCGACGTCGTCCGTCAGCGCGCCGCTCTGCGTCGAGAGCGGTACGCCGCGCGCCGCGATCCAGGCTTCCAACGCCGGGATCACCGGGTTGAGCCGGTTCTCGAACACCAACTTGATCGACGCGATCTTGCCCTCCCCCAGGAGCCGGTCGATCACCATCCGGTAGAAGGCGAGCGGCGGCTGCGGGTATTGCGGCGCCACCCAGGTGCCGAAGATGTCGCCCGAGCGGATATGGATCAGCAACGCGTCGTCGGGCTTCTCGGGGATCTGTGCCGGCAGCCGGTTGAACAGCGGCCGGATGGTGGTCCGCACGATCTCCCGGGTCTCCTCGGGGCCGAGCACGCCGGCCAGACGCTGGATCCCGAGATCGAAATACATCCCCGACAGGTAGGCCCCGTCCTCCGGCAGCGGCTCGGATCCGGGAATGAAGGTGATGCCGCCGAGCGTCACGGGTCCGGATAGGGCGATCACCGCACTGCGGTCGGCGGCGGGGAGCTTGATCGTCTTGAGGTTGAGGTTGCGGGCGATCCCGATCGCCAGCAGGCACTGGATCAGGCAATTGCCGAAGGCGCCGCACTCGTAGAGTGCGATGCCGACCAGCGCGTGCGACCGGGGCCGCTCGGCGCTGACGAGGCTGTAGGTGATGTAGGGCGTGGATCCCGGCCGCTCGCCGGCCATGTCGAACGACGCGCCCAAGACCTGCCGCAGGGCGATCAAGTCGAACGCGGCGCGCGCGCACCAGACCTGCACGGCCGGGAGGCCCGCCCCGGCCGGGAGCTTTGCGGTCACCCGGACGTGGCGCGCCCAGGTGCCCTCGCCGGGCTCGATCACCCGGGCCGCCGAGGCCCCCTCGCCCGCCTCGAGGGCGACCTCCGACCAGACCTCCCCGTCATCCGAGACGGCGAGATCCCGGAGTTCGCCGTCGCCCCCGACGGCGTGGATCGGGAAGCGCAGGCCGAGATCGACCTGCAGCCGGACGGTGCAGGCGGGATCGGGGCGTCGCGCCTCGGTATCCAGCCGATGCCACGGCTGTCCCGCCGCCAGGTCGATCAGATCGTCCGTCCCGCCGAGTGCCGCGCGCATCGCCCCTGGATCCTCCCGAATGCCGGGAGATCCTGTACCGGAGCCGATGGCGGTCGTCCCGCCTGACGAGAGCCGTTCCCGGTCGTGTCGCGATCGACGCCGGTGGAACCGCCATCGGAACGGGCCCGATGGGCCTCAACGCCAGGCGGGCGTGAGGCCGCCGGGCATCAGGACCCCCAGCCCCGCGCCCGGCTTGCCCGGAAGCGCGGCGTGGTGGCGGCAGCCGGCGTCGCAGAACGCGCGCAGGGTGTGCCGGTCCAGGCCGACATCGTGCAGCGCATCGTCGTCGAGCGCCGAGAGGACGCGGTAGGTCCGCGCAGCCGCGCGCCGGACCCGAATGGATCTCAAGATCGAGACCAGCATATCGTGCTCTCCTCCGTCATGAATATTGATGTGGTGTCGGTATTAGACGAATGGCAGCGTCGTTTTATTCCACGGTTCGCGCATCACTCATTTGAGCGATACTCCGTCGAAAATCCTGTCGGCTGCCAGTTTGCTTCGGCAGTGGCCGGGACGGGGAGCGGGCATAGCAGCAGCAGGCGCATCAGCTCGGCCTGCCGGTTGGTGCCGGTCTTCTCGAACAGACGGCGCAGATGCGCGCGCGCCGTGTGCAGGGTGATCCGGCGCCGGGCCGCGCTCGCCGCGAGATCGTGCCCGGCCAGGATGTCGGTGGCGAGCGCCGCCTCGGCCGGCGTGAAGCCGAACAGCTCCTGCAGCGCCCCCGGGTCCGGCAGCGGGGCGGCGGCGGGGTCGATGACGCGTAGCAGCACTCCGTTGCCGGGGATCGGGCAGGCGGCGATCAGGAGCGTGCCGCCCTCCCCCGCGAGGCGAAGCGCGCCGCCGGTGCCGGTTGCGCAGCGGGCGACGAGCTGGCCGAACACCGCGGCGTGCTCGGGCGTGCCGGTGCACAGGTATCCGTTCCGGAGGCGCAGCAGGCCCCGGCGGACCAAGGCGTGGGCGGCGCGGTTCAGGACCTGCACGCGCCCGGACCGGTCGGTCACCGCCACCCCCTGCTCGAGATGCTCGACCAGCAGGCGAAGCGCGTCCTCCACAGGTGCCGGTTCGCGGGCCGGATCGGGCGTCGGCGTGGCGTGCCGATCGAACGGGCGCAGGGTGCGGTCGGGACTGACGATCACGCGCGGCCCTCATGGGATCGAAGCGGATGGCAGGATGTAGAACCCGGTTCCCCGCGCGGTTATTCCCGGACGCCGATCGAATTCGTCAGTGCGGCTGCCCGGTCCGGGCGCGGTACAGCGCGACGAAGCCCCGCAGGTCTCGGGCGTTGAGGTCCGACACCGCCCAGTAGGTGAGGTCGCCGGCGCTCCAGCGCTCGATGAACGTCCCGTCCCGGCGCGCCTCGACGGCCGCCGCATCGGCGGCCGCCGCATCGGCGGCCGCCGGCACCACGGTGACGCTGATCACGTGCCGGTCGTGGCGGTAGACCAGGGTCGGCACCGGCTTGCCGTCGACGATGTCGATCCGGCCGCCGGCCAGCGGGTAGCCCCGTTCGGCGAGGTCGGGGGCGTCGGGGGCGATGATGGTGCGGCCGTTGAACCACGGCTTGACCACGTGCCCGTCCGAGGAGGGGATATCGTAGGGCTGCGGCGCGGCGAGACCTCGCAGATGGCCGGCCAGAATGGCGTCGGCCGCCCGCGGCGGGGGGGCGGCGATCCCGAGGGGACCGAGGCCACCGAGCGAGGCACCGAGGGCGATCCCGACCACCAGCGTCGCGGCGAGCGCCGGCCAAGAGGTGAGCCGAGGGCTCAGCCAAGAGCTGATCCTTGCGCGGCGGGGCTCCGGGTCGGCGAACCCGACCTCCTGGACGATCCGTCCGCGCAGGGTCTCGGGGAGCGGCGCCGCCGCCAGCGTGGTCCGCACCGCGCCGGAGAGGCCGCGCAGGCGCTCGGCCCTGGTCCGGAGCTCGGGATCGGCCGCGAGGCGCCGCTCCATAGCCAGCACCTCGCCCGGCGACAGCTCGCCGTCGGCGTAGGCGCAGAGCAGCAGGAGGGTCTCGTCGCCGCCGGTCATCGCCCCTCCCCTGCGAGCCGTTCGAGCAGGTGCTGGCGCGCCCGCCCGAGACGCGACATCACGGTCCCGATCGGCACGTCCGTCACCTCGGCGATCTCCCGGTAGCTCAGGCCGTGATACTCGCGCAGCACCAGCGTCTCGCGGAACGGGACCGGAAGCGCGTCGATCGCCCGGGCGAGACGCCCGCCCTCGTCGTGGGCGATGAGCGCGGCTTCGGGCGTCTCGGGCGCCTCGGCGTGCACGCTTCCTGCATCCAGGATCGCGCGGGCCTCTGGAGCGAGGTCCTCGGCGAAGACCACCGTCCGGGGCCGGTGCCGGTGCAGCCACGAATAGCCGGTGTTGCGGACGATGGTCAGGAACCACGCCCGGGCGTTGCCCTCCGCGAAGGTCTCGATCGCCCGATAGGCGCGCAGGCAGGCCTCCTGCATCACGTCTTCGGCGTCGGTGGCGTTGCCGGTGAGCCAGTGCGCGAGCCGGTAGCCCTCGTCGAGCCGGGGCAGGACGAGTTGGCTGAAGCGCGCACGGGCGAGCGTCGTCATGCGCCGCCGCCCGCCGGGTCCGTATCCTGCGCCGCCATCGGCCGCTCACCCCGCAGCTTCGCGCCCCGGACTGAGAACCGTCGGGCCGTCCCGGGTATTCCCGAGATCGGCGATAAATCAGGCGTCGAGCCCGAGCATCAACCCGAGATTCTGCACCGCCGCCCCGGAGGCGCCCTTGCCGAGGTTGTCGAGGCGCGCCACCAGCACCGCCTGACCGTGCTCGGAGGAGCCGAACACCCGCAGCTCAAGCCGGTCGGTGTCGTTCAGATCCTCGGGGGTGATCTTCTCGCGGTGCTGGCCGGTCTCGGCGCCGGTCACCACCTGCACCAGCGGCTGGCCGGCGTACCAGTCGCGCAGGGCCGCCTCGAGGTCGCCGGAAGCGGGCTTGCCCGGCAGCGCGTCGAGGTGGAGCGGCACGCTTACCAGCATGCCCTGGCGGAAATTGCCCACCGACGGCACGAAGATCGGCCGCCGGGTGAGCCCGCTGTAGCGCTGCAGCTCCGGCACGTGCTTGTGGGCGAAGCCGAGGCCGTAGAGCAGGAACGGCGCCGCGCCGCCCCGCTCGTACTCCTCGATCATGCCCTTGCCGCCGCCGCTGTAGCCGCTGACCGCGTTGACGCTGAGCGGGATATCCGCCGGGATCAGGCCGGCCTCGACCAGGGGACGCAGGAGCGCGATCCCGCCCGTGGGGTAGCAGCCGGGATTGGCCACGCGCCGGGCGCGCGCCACGGCGGCGTCCTGCTCCCGGGTCATCTCCGGGAAGCCGTAGGTCCAGCCGGGGGCGACCCGGTGGGCGGTGCTGGCGTCGAGGATGCGCGGGCCGCCCCCGGGCAGGCCGTCGGCCAGCGCCACCGTCTCCCTGGCGGCGTCGTCCGGCAGGCACAGGACGGCGAGATCGACCTCGGCGAGCAGCGCGCGCTTCGCCTCCGGATCCTTCCGGTGCTCGGGCGCGATGCTGCGCAGGGTCACGCGGCCGTCGCGCTCCAGGCGCTCGCGGATGCCGAGACCGGTCGTGCCGGCCTCGCCATCGATGAACACGATGGGCCGCGTCGCTGCTTCGCTCGCCATGATCCGCCTCTCAGGCCAGAATCACGCCCGGCCGTCAGATCCTGGAGGTGACCATTGCGCGCACGCATGTCAACGGCGGCGCCCGCATCGGCTCCGGCGCGGCGGCCGGGACGATGCGGGCGCGTGGTGTTCCGGCCTCAGGTCGGCAGGCGGCCGTCGGGCGAATAGCGGTCGATCGCCGAGGGTAGCTCCCGGGACAGGCGCGCCAGGAGCGCCGCCCGGCTCAGGCCGGTCTGACGGGTCAGGTGGTCGAGGGTCTCGGGCCCGATGGCGCGCTCGAGGTCGGCCTCGGGGAGGTCGCGGTTGGCGCCGTGGTTGATCCACGAGGTGGCGGCCTCGCCGTGACCGCCCTTGGTGAAGTGGTCGACGAGCTCGCTGAGCCCGCTGGCGATCAGGCCGCCGACGCCGGCGGTCCCGGCGCCGCCCAGAAGGCCCGAGAGGCCGGAGAAATTCTCGAGCCCGCCGGTCGCGGTCCCGGTTCCTGTCGGGGCCGATTTCGGCACGGACGGAACCTGCGCCGGGCTGGTCCCGTGGTCGTGGCCCTTCAGCAGCTCGGCGAGCTTGTCGCGGTTCTGGTAGCCGGCCACGGCCAGTAGGCCCAGCAGCGCGGTCATCGAGGGGTAACCCTTGCTCATCGGCGTGTCCTCTCGTGTAGCCGCCCATCGTCGTGGAAGCGCGGGCCCCGGTCGGCGGATGCCGGGCCCCGCGATGCGGATCTCAGCGGGGGCGGCGGGTCGGCGCGGCGGACCGGCCGGCGAAGCGGCGGCCGACATAGGCGATCAGCTTCGGCAGAACGAAGATGGTGAGGAGCTTGCGGATCATCGTGGGTCTCCGTGACGGTTCAGCGGGGGGAGCGGGTGAGCCAGCCGACGCCGAAGGCGACGACGGCGACGGCGAGAAGGGTGCTGCTGCGGTGGTCGTCCGCGTAGCCGAGGGCGTCGCGGCCGAAGCGGGTGCCACGCTGCCGGGCCTCCCGGGCGTAGCGGCTGCCGTCGTCGAGGAGCCGTTCGCCCCGCCGGCGGGCTTCGTGGGCGAGCTCGGTGCCTTCTTCCACGAGATCTTCGGTGCGCTCCCGGGCGCGGCCGTAGGCGTGTTGCGCCCCGCCGGCGACCTGATCGACCGCGCCGCGGACTTGGCGGGCCGGATCGCCGGTCAGGCCGCCGAGCGCGGTGTTGGCGCGGCCCTTGAGGTGGCGCGTGGCGCCGCGAAACCCGTCCCGGTTCATGTGAGGCTCCTGTCTCGGTCCCTGGGGCGGAAGCGGCCGGGCGGCCGCCCCCGCGCTTGCGGCAGCGCTTGCGTCAATGCTTGCCGGTGATCTTGTCGGCGAGGTTCTTGGCGCCGTCCTTGGCGTCGCCGACGGTCTTCTGCGCTTCGCCCTTGAGCTCCTGGGCCTTGCCCTCGGCCACGAGCTTGTCGTTGCCGGTGACGTTGCCGGCGGCCTGCTTGACGTTGCCGACGGCCTCGTTGGCCAGGCCCTTGATCTTGTCGGTGGTGCTGCTCATCGAAGGTCTCCTTGCGGGGTGCTGCGGGTGGCCGGCTCGTGCCGGTCGGCGAGGTCCCCGCCGGGAGGGCGGGGACCGAGGGGATCAGGCGCGGCGGGCGTCGTAGGCGCCGACCAGGGTCTCGGCCTTCGGGGCGCCGAGGCGACCGCCGAAGAAGGCAGCCAGCGCGCCGAGGATCAGCGCCAGGGCGGCGTAGAAGGCGCCCTGCGTGGCGGCGGACTTGGCCGCGACGGCCGCCGCCTCGGCCTTCTGCTTGGCGGTGGCGACCGCTTGGTCGTACTGCTTCTCGTAGTCCTGGATCTGCTGCTTGGCCTGGTCGACCGGGATGTTCTGGGCCTTGGCCAGGGCGTCGGCCGCGCGGGCCTCGGCCTGGGCCTTCTGGCTCGGATCGCCGGTGAACAGCGCCTTCACGGCGGCGACGGCGGCGTCACGGGCGGCCTGCGGGTCCTGGCCGGCGGCCTGCTGGCGGACCGTGCTCTCGATCCCGTCGAGCGGGTTCGTGATCTTGGACAGCGACGGCGCGGCGGCCTGAGCGGCCGTCTGCACGGTGCCGCCGACGAGCGAGCCGGCCCCGCCCAGGGTGCTGGTCACGCCGCTGAACGCGCCACCGACGATGCCGCCGACCGCCGAGGTCAGCAGGTACAGCACCACCAGGGTGGTCACCGCCCAGGACACCAGACCGTGCAGGCCGGCGGCGCCGGCCACGGGCTTGCCCGAGAGCCGGCCGGCCAGGAGGCCGCCGATCAGCGAGGCGACGATGCCGGAGGCGACGAACAAGATGCCGGCGCTCATCGACAGGGTCGAGGCGGCCGGGTTGTCGGCGGCGTTCATGCCGACGCTGGACAGCCCGATGCCGACGCCGAGCATGTTGAAGATGACCTGGGCGACCAGGGCCGTGGTGGCGCCTGCGAAGATCGCGCCCCAGGACACTTGGTGGAGCAGGACGGTTCGCGAGTCGCTCGCATGGGCGAGCGGTGTGGTCGAGAGGTTGGGGGAAGCGGCCACTGGGTAACTCCTGGTCGTCGTCGTCGTCTTGGTCGTCATCGTCTTGGTCGTCGTATCGGGGTCGCCCCGGATGCGCGGCCCGGCCTCAGCGGCGGGTGTGCATCAGCAGGGCGAGGCCGTACCCGACCGCTCCGGCGATCAGCAGCGCGACGATCGGGCTTTCCTCGACCTGCCGGGCCACGGCGCGGCTGCCCCGGCGGGCGTAGTCGCCGGCATGCTCGTAGGCGTCCTCGGCGTAGTGGCCGGCCTCATCGGCGTAGTCGGCGGCCTGGTCGGCCGCCTGCCGGACCGTGTCCTTGGCCTGGCCGTAGAGGTTCTCGGCGGAGCCCTGTGCCTCGCGGAAGCGCCCCTCGACCGAGTCGCTCTTCGAGCCGGTGAGGTCGCCGACGGCGCCCTGCGCCTTGCCGACGAACGCCTTGGCGGCGCCCGTCACGCGATCCGTATCAACCATGGTGTCTCTCCTGTCTGGCGGTCGGCGGGTGGCTTGGTGGTCGTGCGCCGCTCGACCCGGCCTACGCGTTGCGCGGGATCTCGGGTTTCGCGTCGGACGTCTGCGAAGAGTGCTGAGCCTGGCCGCCGGCGGGGATCTCCGCGGCGCCGGTCAGCGTGGGATGGGTTTCGATGGTCAAACCCATTGTTGATCCTGGCGATACTAGAGTGGGGTCTGATATCGCTGGTTCAATGGTATAATTATACCGATTTGCTCGAACTTATGTACTAGCTTCCCGCGTGGTGAAGCCATTGTCCCGGCCCCAGACGATCACCTCGGTGCGTTTGTGGACCCCGAGCTTGCGGTAGAGGGCGGCGGCGTGGTTGCGCACGGTGTTGCGCGACAGGTTCAGACGCTTGGCGATGGCCTCGTCGGAGAGGCCGGCGCAGACCAGCCCGAGGATCTGGCGTTCCCGGACCGTGAGGCTCTGGACGCCCTCGTCGGTGCTGTCGCGGCCGGGATGGCGCAGGCCCGCGAGCTTCTCGATCAGGCCGCGGCTGAACCACGAGGTGTCGGCCATCACGGTCTCGATCGCAGTGAACAGGTCGCGCTCGGAGCGCTTGCGCTCGGTGATGTCCTGGAGCACCGCCAGGACGTAGTCGTCCTCGCCGATCACCACCCGCTCGGCCGACACCAGGCAGTCGATCTCGGTCCCGTCCTCGTGCCGCATGCAGGTCTCGAGGCCGAGCACGTAGCCGGTGCGCCGGACCGTGGCCTCGAACTTCGTCCGGGCGCTGTCCGAGATCCACAGGCCCAGTTCCGCGGCGGAGCGGCCCACGGACTTGTCCGGGCCGTAGCCGAAGATCCGCGGGAAGGCCTCGTTGACGGCCGTGATGGCGAATCCGTCGGCCCGGGCGAGGAGGGTCGGCACCGGGGTCATCCGGAACGCGGTGGCGAAGCGGGACTCGCTCTGGCGCAGGGAGGTCTCGGCCTTCTTGCGCAGCTCCAGATCCGCGAAGGTGAAGAGCATGCACGGCTCGTCGCCCATCTCCATCGGCTGGCCGGCCACGATGACGAAGCGGGTGCCGCCATCCGGCAGCCGCAGGCAGGCCTCCATCTGCGGGATGGTCGCGCCCGCATTGAGCCGCGTCACCGCCAGCTCGCGCTGCTTGGCGTCGGCCAGCACGTCGACCTCGTAGACGCTGCGCCCGATCACTTGGTCGCGGGTGTGGCCGGTCATCTCCAGGAAGCCGGCATTGACCTTGACGTGGCGCAGGTCGGACAGCCGGGTGATCACGGCCGGCGCCGGATTGGCGTTGAAGGTCTTCTCGAACCGCTCCTCGGCCTCGAATTGCGGCGTGACGTTCTGGAGGATCAGCGCGAGGCAGCTCGGTTGCCCGGCCCGGTCGGTGGCGACCAGGCTGCGCAGGGAATGGACGAAGGCGACGTCCGGCTTATCGGACCGCACCACCTCGACGATGACGTCGTGGAACGTCTCGCCCCGCACCACCCTCTCGATCGGGTAGGACTCGGGCGGCCGGTTGTTGCGGTAGCGGACGGAGAACCGGTCGCGGTAGGCGTCAACGGTCTCGCCCAGCTCCTCCAGGCTGCCGGCGCCGTGCATCGCCAGGGCGGCGTCGTTGGCCCAGGTGATCGTCTGATCCGGCTCGACCAGGATGACGCCCTCGGTCAGGCCGGCGATGATCTGCCTCAGCTCGTGTCTGTCGACGCCCGCGGTCACGGTGGTTCAGCTGCCTTGCCTGATGCGACCCGGACTGGATCGGCGGCGGGTAACAGGCGGCGCACCCGGTTGTTCCCTTGTGCGCAATCGGATTGCTGGTATATTTTAATTAGGATTGTAATCGGGCGTCGTGGTGTGACTCCGCGCGGACGGCCAAGGTTCTGCAATGTTCAAAGGGCGATCAAGGCCCTGCCGGAGGCCCCGAAACGTTGCCGGCTCCGCACGAGGCGGCCCTCGCGGACGCAGTCAGGAGAAGGTTGGTCCCGGTCTTGGGCGAGGGCGACGAACCGACCTCGTGGAGCCCGTTTCCCGAAGGCGACGGATCTTCTGTGGTGTGAACCCAATTCGTTGGAGCATTGTACGGCTGCTTTCGACCGAGGATGTTTGAAAACGACAAAGGGGTAGAAGGATCTTCCCGAGAACAACCTGGGCAGCGCCGAAATTTAGGCCTAAATCGCGTCAGAACCGCCCTGCAGCGGGGCCGCTTGTCTGCAGCGTAGAGGATTGTTCTACAATTTCGGCAAGCGCTTTCGTTTTCACACAGGCTCGACCCAACTACGACGTAGCCAGGGATTCGGCCGTCGCTCGAAAGCAGACGCTCCAACCTGCTCGTTTGTCAGCACCCATCGCCTGCTTCGTAACTCTTGAGGGCCTCTGCAGCGTCATCGAAGGCCGCCCAGGTCTTTCGGGCAAGGCTTCCACCCACGCTGCAGCGACGGACCCCGCATTCGGCGAACGCCCGGATGCCCGCGTCGTACTGGTGCACGACGACGTTGACGGGCTTTGGGGCGACCGCCGCGACGAGTTCCGCGACGGCACCTTGATCGAGGATGAAGGGCACGAAGAGGCAGTCGGCGCCGGCCTCCGCATAGGCGACGACGCGCGCGATGCTGGCAGTCACCGACATGCCGGCGACACGGAAGTTTTCGTTGCGACCGACGAGCATCACCGTGGGATCGATGGCGTCGATAGCCCTGCGCGCGGCCGCGATCCGTTCGACGGCGTGAGCCGTCTCGTACATCGCGGTTCCGGACCAATCCTCGATCGACAGGGCGGCCACGCCCGTGTCGACCGCCAGGGCGACGTTCCGCGCGACATCCTCCGGACGGTCGGCGAAGCCGTTCTCGAAATCGGCGTTGACCGGTAGAGGGGTGCTGGCAACGAGCATCCTCAGGTGATCGAGGATGGCCTCCAGACCGAGTTCCCCATCCTGCCGGCCGGCGGCCCATGCCGCACCCGCGCTCGTCGAGGCGAGGGCCTTGAAGCCGAGCTTGGCGAGTCGAACGGCGCTGCCGCGGTCCCAGGCATTGGGCAGAAGGAAGAAGCCGCTCTCGTGAAGGCTGCAAAAGGCCTTCCGCTTCTCCACCGTGGTGGTCATCGGTTGATCCATCGTCATCAGGCCCTGACATCGTCCAGCCGACGCCGCTGCTGGCCAGCCTCGTCGAAGTTCGAGGGCGCGAGCCAGGCGGTCAACGCGGCCGAGATCCTGGGCCATTCAGGGCTGATAATCGAGAACCAGGCCGTGTCCCGGCTCTCACCCTTCACCATCATGTGCTGACGGAAGATGCCCTCGAAGGTGAAACCGAACCGAGCCGCCGCGTTCCGCGATGGTGCGTTCCGGCTGTCGCATTTCTATTCGAACCGTCGGTAACCGAGTGTCTCGAACGCGTAGGCGGCGAAGAGGGAGAGCGCTTCCGTCGCCACCCGTGTCCTTGCGATGGTCGGTCCCCAGAGAATGTTGCCGATCTCGATGACGCCGTGGGTCGGATCTATGCGCATCAGGGCTTGGCGCCCTTCGGCCCGTCCCGTCGCTTGGTCGATCACGGCGAAGAACAGTGGATCGTGCGACGTCGATGCTGTCTCAAGCCAAGCGGCAAAGCTGGGCTCATCCACCGGTGGTTCATCGAAGAGATAGCGGAAGCGATCCTCGGCGCCCGGTCGGAGCGCCGAGTGAAGGAGCGTCGGACCGTGTCGCGCGGGGCTCAGCGGCTCGAGGCGCGCGTAACGCCCTTCCAGCACGCAAGATCCGGGCTTCGGGACGCCAGTCCAGTTCTGTCGATCCATAGCTTTCAGTAATCCATCTGAGATGAGGGAGTATTGGATAAGGCAAGCCTGATCCGTTCAGCAGTGTCCGGACGGTCTTGCCACTCAGAAGGCAATCCCGAGAGCGACGCCGGCCAGAATCGCGAACGCAGAGAGGACGAGAACCGGGTCGAGCCCTTCACCGAGGAAGACGGCGGATAGGCCGATCCCGAGAACGGGCGTCGCCAAGAGGCCAAGAGAAGCCTTGGCTGCCGGCAGGCGGCGGCTCACGACAGTCATCGCCCAAAAGCCGAGTGCCGTCCCAATCACGCCGTTATAGGCAAGTGCGATGAGGACGGAGGCGCTCATCCGCGGGGATGGCGCACCGTCGACCAGAAGTGCGAGTCCGACGAGAACCGAGCTAGCCAGCAGGCACTGCCAGGGCATGAGTTGAAGCGGCGTCGCCGTCCAGCGGTGGCCGCGCGTATAAACGAGGCTGACGGACCAAGAGAGTGCGGCCAGAAGCCGAAGGCCATTGCCGTAGAGAGCCGCTGGGCTTCCCCAATCCAGACCACGCGGTCCTAGGAGGAGAAGCAGTCCAAAAAGCCCGATGGCGATGCCAATCGCCTGACGCGTCGTGATGCGCTCCCCAAGGAACAGGAACGCAGCGGGCGCCACCCAGAGCGGCGTCGTGTAACCCAGCACGATGGCGCGGCTCGCTGGAACGAATGTCATGCCCACCGTCATGAGCGCCGCGAAGGCGACCATGTGGAACAAGGCAATGACGAGCACGACGGGGAGGTCAGCACGGGGCGGACGAACGAGATGCCCCGTGGCCAAAAGCGCCGGAAACAGGACCAGGGTAGCCAGAACGGTACGGATGGCAACGGCCCAGAGTGGCGTGATCTCCCGAACGGCAACCTTGATGACAACCCAGTTGAGGCTCCAGGCCACCACCACGAAGGCGAATAGACCAAGCGTCGAGAGAGCAGAGGCCGGAGACGGTCGGCGTCCAAGAACGGTGGTGGCGGAGCTGGACGTCATGCCTCGAGGGTCCCTGAGAGCACCTTACCTTCGTCTCAAAATGGTTTAGCGTAGAGTGCCATTATCGGTGTTTTCGGCTAGTCCACTTGGATGCCGAAGCAGCGAACGACCATTGTGATCCCCTCCCTGAGAGCCTTCGAGCGGCGCGACGGCCACCTCGGCCGCCAGATCGCGCAGCGCCTGCGTGATGCCGTGGCGAGTGGCGAACTGAAGCCAGGAGAGCGGCTTCCATCGACCCGCACGCTGGCTGCCTCCCTTGGGGTTGCCAGAGGGTTGGTGGTCGAGGCGTTCGACCAGCTCAGGGCGGAAGGCTACTTCGACGCGCGCGTCGGTGCGGGTACCCGTGTCGCGTCGACGCTCAGCGACGAGCCGCTGATCACGCCGCCAGAGTCGAGCCTACATCTGATATCCTATGAAATGGTCTTGCCGCCTGCGGCGGAACGACTGGCCGCCTTCGCCCGTGCCGTCGCGTCACAGCCCCAGGTTCCCTTCGCGGTCGCCGTGCCGGCGGCCGGCATTGCCCCCGACGACACGTGGCGAAAGCTCGGCAATCGTGTCCGGGCTTCCAGTCGCTCCGCACCGGCGGGCTACGCCGATCCGTACGGACTACCCGCGTTGCGAGCGGCAATCGCCGATCACGTACGCCGCGCACGCGCGGTTCGGTGCGGAATGGAGAACGTCATCGTCACGTCCGGCACCCAGCAGGGCCTCTACATGGCCGGTCGGGTGCTGCTGTCGCGCGCCGATGCGGTCTGGGCGGAGGACCCGGCCTATCCGGGCTTGCGGGCCGTGTTGGAAGACCTCGGCGTCCTCACGCACCACCTGCCCGTGGATGAGCAAGGCCTCGACGTGCAACGCGGCCTATCAATCTGCGCGACGGCCCGCGCCGCCTTCGTCACCCCCTCGCATCAATATCCGGTCGGGATGCCGATGAGCATGGCCCGGCGCCAAGCCCTCGTCGCGTGGGCTGAGCGTAATCAGGCTTGGATCGTGGAGGACGATTACGACAGCGAGCTGCGCTACGCGGGGCATCCCTTCCCGGCCATCCAGGGGCTCAGCCCAGCGCGAGTCATCTACCTCGGCACCTTCAGCAAGGTGCTGTTTCCTTCGCTGCGGCTTGGCTACGTCATCGCGCCGAGTCCGCTGGTCGAGGCGTTCGCCGGTGCCCGAGCGATGCTCGACCGACACTCCCCCACCGCTGATCAGCACCTGCTGGCCGCCTACATGCAGGACGGTTCATTCGAGGCCCATGTCCGGCGCATCCGCGGCCTCTATGCCGAGCGCCGGGCCGTGCTGCTGGAAGCGCTCACGCCGGCCCTGCCGGAGGGCTGGTCCATTCAGCCGAGTGACCAGGGCATGCACATCGTGCTGTGGCTGCCGGAAGGGGCGGACGATGTGCAGGTTGCTGCCCGGGCGCAGGCCATCGGTTTGGTGATGCGTCCGATCTCGCCGATGTACGCCGAGCTACCCGGACGTCCGGGACTGATGCTCGGCTACGGCGGTTTTCTGCCCGAGCAATTGCGCGACGCAGTCAGGCGACTCGCTACCCTATTCGTGCTGCCTCCGCTGTAGCTCGTTCAGGATAGCCTGTGCGAGCTGATGTATGCAGCTTCCGCTTAGAGCCTCATCCACTCCCGAGCAGCCGTTCTGCCTTCCACCCACCCCGGCCGTAGAGCAGACGGACGGGTCCCGACCCAACACAGTCATTAGGATCACCATCAGCGCTTCCCGAAAGCGGCCATTCGTCGGCCGTCCGGCAAACTCGGCTCGGGATGGGTAACGGACCTTGACCTTCTGCCCCGAAGCGGACACCGAACCATTGGAGTGCAGCAGTCACCGTCTACCGGCAGAGGCCAAGCTGCCTCTGTCAATGATCTCGACCGCGCCACGACGTAGCTCGACCAGACCAGCCTCTGCCCATTGCGCCAGAATGCGACTCACCACCTCGCGGACGCTGCTGATGTCAGTAGCTATTTCCTGGTCAATCGAAAGACTGGCGCCATGGACCTGATCAAGGGTGAGAGCCGCAAGGTCGATAGGATTTCGTGCCGCAAGCACGACAGCCTCATCCCGATTCCAGTGGACGAGCGTCCGGCGAACAAATTCTGAGTGACCCGTTCTGGCTCCGAACGCATCTGAGGAGGCGGGTATCCCTGACGTAGCTAATTCGCGCATGCCCTTGCGCTTGCGTTCCGTCACGCACCTGATCGCCGCCACCGTCCTCCTGCCCCTGGGCATCCTGCTCCTCGGCCTGTGGGAGCAGGAGCGGGCCGGCGCCGATTGGGCCGACCTCGTCGCCGAGCGGGAGCACCTGACCCGGATCGTCGCGGATCTGGAGGCGCGGGCGCCGCCGGACGGGCGCCCCGATTTCCGGATGCAGTTCCGCCGCAACGGCAAGGGTTATGGCGGTCCACTTGCCCTGGTTCAGGCCCGGGCGGCCCGGGACGAGGTCGCGACCCTGACGACGGTCATGGACTGGCGCCGCCTGCTCCCGCCCGTGGTCGTCGCGGCCGGGGGGGGCGCCGCACTACTGTCGATCCTCGTGCTCCTCGCCGGCGCCGCTCTCGGGCGGCTGGGGCGGGCCTCGCGCGACGCGCTGGTGGCCGGTTTCTCGTGGATGCGCCGCCTGCTGCCGCCGGTGCTCGCCCTCCAAGTGCTCTTTACCACGGCGGGCTTCGTCGCCGCCGTGGTCTTCGAGGCCGGGTTGCTGGCACGGCCCGGGCTGGGCGGCAGCGAGATCAAGATGCTGTTCGTGGCCGTCGTCGCCATCGGGGCGGTCCTGGTCGCGGCGGGCGCCACAGTGCTCGGCCTGCGCCGTGCGCTCTCCGCCTTCGAGCCCGACCCCCTGTCGATCTTCGGCCGGGTCGTCTCGCCCGCCGAGGCGCCGGGCCTGTGGCGGCTGATCGAGGGGCTGGGTGACCGGCTCGGGGCGTTGAAGCCCGAGGCCGTGGTGGTCGGCCTCACGGGCGGCTTCTTCGTCAGCGCCGGTCCTGCCGTGGTCGAGCCCGGCGGCGCGCCGCTGACGGGCCGGATCCTCTACCTGCCGCTGCCCTACCTTGCCCTCCTGCGGGGCGACGAGGTGGCGGCGATCATCGGCCACGAACTCGCCCACTACGCCGGGGGCGACACCGTCTACAGTCAGCGATTCCTGCCCATCTACGCCGGCGTCGGGCGCTCCCTCGACGCGGTGGCGGAGGGACATGCCGGGTCCTTCGGGCTGCTCGGTCCGTCCCTGCGCCTCGGCGTCTTCGTCATGGAGAACTTCCACCTCGCCGTGCGCCACTGGAGCCGGACCCGCGAGTTCGCTGCCGACGCGGCGGGCGCCGGCCCGGTCTCCGTCGACGCCGCCGCGCGGGCGCTCCTGCGCACCGGGGCCGTGGCCCCCGCATCGCCGAGACCTTGGACGCCGCCGCCGAAGCGCCCGGGTCCGCCCCGGCCGACCTCGTGGCGGCGAGCCTCGACCACGCCATCGCGCGCGGCCTCGACGATCCGGCGACGCATCTCGAGGCGGAGCAGGCCCACCCCACCGACACCCATCCGCCGACCCGCGAGCGCGTGGCAGCTTTGGGACGGACCCTCGATACCGAACTCCTGGCCGCCGCGGCCGCGGTGCCACCCCCGCACGCGCTCGGCCAGCTCGCCGCCTACTTCGCCGACCCCACCGGCCTCTGCCGCGCGGCGACGCACGACTTCCTCGACGCGGTGCGGACCCGCGACGCGGCGTTCCGCGCGCACCTGGAGGCGACGGTGGCGGAGATCGGCACCGAGGCACGGGTGCTGCGCGAAAGCACCCGCCCGGGGGCCATCGCCCTCCTGGTCGCCGGCGGCTTCTTCATCGGGGTCGCCCTCCTGTGGCTCGCCGCCGGCCTGCCCGGCCTGTCCGCCAGCCAGGCGGGGGCCGTTATGGGGGTGGCGCTGGCCTGCGGGGCGGTCCTCGGCGGCATTGGCGGTTTCCGGCTGTGGCGGGGCGAGCGCACGACGATGATCCTGAGCCCCAATTCCGTGGCGGTGCTCGGCCTCGACCGGCCGATCCCCTGGGACAGCATCGCCGACCTCGACATGACGACCCGGCAGAACGGCGTCGTCACCCGCGTGCTGCTGCCGCCGGAGGCGCCGTTCCCGCAACGGGTGCCGGGCGGCCGCAAGGTGAAGCTCGATGCGGGCCGGCGTATAGTCACCATCACGGCGGGCCTGCCGTACCGGATGTCTGTACAGGACTTCGCCGGCCTCATCGGCCGCTACCGGCAGGCGGCGCAGGCGCGCCGTGTCCTGGCCGAGACCGCGGCGGCCTCCGAATCCTCCCAGACTCCCGTGATCCCGTGAGGTTCCGAGCATGAACACCGCCGCCGACCGCCCCGAGCCCCTGCGCCTGCCGCCGCCCCGCCAGGGCTGGGGCAACATCTTCTGGACCCTATTCGGCCTCGTGGCGCTAGCGGCCCTCCTCGTCGCATGCGCCGTCTACACGGCCCCGCCCGTGATCTCGGATTGGCAAATCCGGGACACGGCGCGCCCCGTCGCCGCCGCGCGGGTGAGCGACGGCAAGTGCAGCGCCAAGATCGTGCTCCACCTCTGCGACATGACCCTCACCCTGCCCACGCCGACGGGCACGGTGGTGCGCCGGATCAATACCGTGTTCACGGGCATGCACGTGGGCGATTACAGCGTCCGGGTGCTGGCTGATCCGGCCCGGCCCGACCTCGTCACTACCGATCTCGCCCTCGACCGCCTGTGGAACCGCACCGTCACGCTTCTAGTCATCGCCGGGGCGCTGGCGGTCATCATCGTCGCGGCCCTCGCCGCGATGGTGCGCAACCGGCGCGCCGGCGCGATGGGCTAACGCGGTCGCGGCCCGGGCGGATCGCTCCGAAACACGAGGGATAAGGACCAGCACATGATCGTCTTCTGGACCGGGCGCGGCTACTGGGTCGTCCTCTTCGTGGCGCTGGCGATGTTCCTGCCCCTGATCGTCCTGCGGCAGGTCGACGGGCCGGAAGTTGACAGGGCGGTCTGCCTCACCATGAGTCTCGCGGCGCTCGCCGTCCTCGGTCTCGGATGGCGCTGGAACCACGGCACGACCTTCGGGCCGGCCGGGCGCGACCACGCCTTTTGGGGGCTGCCGATGCAGGTCTGGGCCGTGCCGATGCTCGTGTTCGCGGCCCTGCTCGGGACCGGCACCATCACCACGGCGGAGGCCTCGCGCGCCCGCCCTTCCCTCCAAGAACCCGGCGGCGTTGTTCGGTAAATCTCAGCCCCGCGACACGAAAAACCAGTTCGGCGCGAGGCGGCGGTCGCTCTCGGCCCCGGAGGCGGCCGGAAACACGTCGTCCGGCCGGTACACGAACGACGTGCCCCAGGGCGTGCCCCCCGGGATCGGTTCGTCCAGGCCGATCTCGCCGCCGGGACCGCGGGTGAACCCCGCGAGCCCGAGGCGTTCGAGGGCGTCGCAGATGGCGCGGTAGCGGTCGTAGGGAACCCCGAGTTCCCGCAGGACGTCGATCTCCCGCAGGCTGTCCGTGTCGCGCGCGCCTTGCGGGCGGTACGGGGTGACGCGCTGGCCGTTGACGAGGCGGGTGCTCTCCCACCACGCCGTTCGCTCCGCCTCCGCCGGAGGATCGTCCCGCCCGCGTTCGAAGGACACCAGGGTGGGCATGGCCGCGATCTCCGCCACCACGGCGTCGAGCCGCGATCGGTTCAGAACGAAGTAGCCCGTCGTCGTTCCGAACGCCGCCCAGATCACGGCAGCAGAGAAGACCGCCAGGGCCAGGAAGGCCGCGACCCGGCGCTTCGCCGCGCGGGCGAACGCCGGCACCGCGACGACGGCCGCGGCGATCCCCGGGCCGGCGCGTAGGCGACGAGGGCCCAGCCGAACACGACGACACCGCAGCCGCCGACGATGAGGGCCGCCCTTCGCGTCCAGTCGGACCGAGGGGCAATCATGGCGGGACGATCATCGCCGAGAATCCCCGACCAGAATCCTCGAACGGCGCCGTCATCGAACGGCCGCACGGTCGATGCGGGCGCGTCGCGCCGGGAGGTGCCGGCCCAGGAGCACGAGGCCGAGCCAAGCCAAAACCCAAGCCAAAACCCAAGCCAAAACCCAGGCCGAAAACCACGCCGCGAGCCAGATCTCGTACAGGTGGGCGTCGAGGGCGGCTTCCCCATCGAGGCCGAGCCAGCGCGCGAGCCCGTGCGGGACCGGAAGGTCGGTCCAGATGAAGACGCGCAGGACCGGGATCGAGAGCAGGCCGACGGCGAGGACGAGGCCGGCCGCCCGGTAGAGGGGCCGCGCCGCGCCCTCCACGGTGCCGACGAGGCCGCCGACGAGGGCCGTGCCGAGCCAGAGTTCGACGGGCCGCAAGGTCGGATCGGTTCCGGGTTCGGCGGGCAGGAGGGGAAACAGCAGGAAGACCGGGGCGAGGCCGAGCGCCAGCAGCAATCCGAGGAGCGGAACGTGCAGCAGCCGCAAGACGCGTCGGCGGACCGGATCGCCGGCGTCGGGCCCCCGCTCAGCTGTCCGCATCGCGCGCCCGGTCGAGGGCCTTCAGGACGGCGGGGTCGCCCCGGTAGCGCCGTCGCAGGGTCCGCTCGTCCGCCTCGGCGTCGTCGCAGCGCAGGCGCTTCACGGCCGCCGCGATGGCCCGGCCGCGCGCCGCGTCCGTGGCATCCTCCCCGCCCCAGTGGTTGCAGTCCCGCAGCCGCGTCACGTACGCCGTCACGTCGCCCGGCAGAGCGGGCTCGGCCCGGACGGCGAGCGGCCCGAGGAGCGGCGCGGCGAGAAGCGTTGCGACCGGCCCGGCAGAACGCTTGGCTACCTTGGAGAGAACGGTCCGCATGGCTCTCCATCCTGCCTTTCTTCGGGCGTCCCGCGCCGTATACAGGGAACCCGCATGAGACGCAGCCTTCTCCCCGCCGCCCGCTTCGCCGCCGCCCGCCTCGCGCTCCTCGCAGCGTGCCTCCCCGCCCCGTCAGTGGCGGCGGGATGGGAGGCGGCGCGGTTCGAGTCGCCCGCGAAGACCGAGACCGCGACGTCTGGAGAGGGCAAGATGTCGGGGGAGGGCAAGCAGATCACCTGCACCACCTACCGCGATCTCATGGTGCGCGAGAGCGACGCCGACACGCCGGACCCCGAGGACGCGACCCTCGTGCCCCTCGCGAACGGCGCCGCCCCCGCCTGCGCCACCGCGCCGGGGCCGGGTGCGCGCATCCTGGCGACCGCCGGCCAGCGCTTCCTCGGCCGCACGGGCGGGTTCCTCGTCTTCGAGCAGGCGAGCACCAACGGCACCGTCCCGTTCGCGGTGCTCGACGCGGGCACGGGCCGCACCCTGATCCGGGACACGACCGCCGAGGCCAGCATCGACACCTTCGCGGTTGCGGACGGGACCCTGCGGCTCGGGTTCCAGCGCGGCGTGCAGGGGGCCTGCTCGATCCCGAAGCACGGCGCCGCGTGCTGGGCGCGGATCGCCCGCGACGGGCCGCTTCCACCCGCCGTCGCGGCGCTGCCGGCGCCCGTGAAGGCCTGCGCCGGGAGCTATCGGGCCGGAAAGGCCCCGAAGGACACGCCCAGCATCGTCTCGTTTCCCGTACAACTAACGGGGACCGCCCCACCCACCGTCGAGGCCGGCGGCCCGGTGCGCTGCGCCCCGACACCGTGAAAGCGATCTTCCCGTGAGGGCGGGTCTCACTTTGACAGCGTGCCCGCCCCGTCATTGAACCGTCACGCCAAGCCCGCATCCGGGGCCGTCCTACCAAGGAACCGCCGTATGATCTCTCGCCGTCACGCCCTCGCCGCTGCGCTCGCCCTGTCGGTCCTGTCCGCCCCCTCGGCCATGGCCGAGCCGACCATCGGCCTCGCCGAGCGCCGGGCGATCGCGGCCTACCGCCAGGACCGCTACCGCGCGCAGGAGAAGGCGATCCAGGAAGCGGCGGGCTTCGCCGTGCCGGTGGAGGTGGCGTGGGACGACCTCACGCTCCCGGGCGACGCCAAGTACTATTCCGACCCGGACTATTTCGAGAAGACGATCTTCGAGCCCCTGGCCGTTGGGCTGAAGGAGGTGGCCAAGGACAAAATGGGCCGCGACGCCCTGGCCGCGAAGCTCAAGACCATCCGCGTCCGCTTCGACGAGAACACCGCGCCGGCCTCGAACTACGCCAAGCGCCTCACGTTCGACGGCGGGGTCCTCGACGTGAACTGGCGGCCGTTCACCAACGTCGCCGACTCGAAGGACCGGGTCGAGGCCGTGGTGAAGCTGCTGGAGAAGGGCCTCTGACGGTGCGTGGCACCGCCCTGAGCCTCGCCGCCCTGCTCGCCGCCTGCGGCGCGGCGGCGGGTGAGCCGGCCGCCCGGTCCGGCACCTACGACAGCCTGACGCTGGCGATCTCCGGCGATGCGGTGGCGGGGGTCTTCGCCGAGCAGCGGGGGGCGGTCGATGCCGGTAGCCCGCAATTCGCCTGCGTCTTCCTCCTGCGCGGCACCCTCGCGGGCGACCGGGCCAAGGTCGAGACGTGGTTTCCCGACGAGCCGGAGCGCATCCCGGGGGACCTCGCCTTTACCCCCGACGGCGCCGCCCTGACCCTCGTGGAGGATCACGGCGGTTGTTCGATGACCACGGGAACCATGGTGGGGACCCCCTACGCGCTCTCGCGGCGTGCGGCAGCGACCCCGTCCGGATGGATCGGCGTCGGCCTCGTGACGGCCGAGCGCACGGCCTTCCGGCCGGAACCCGGCCCGGCTCCGGCCCGAGCGCCCTACCTCGTCCGGCTCGATCCCGTCGCGGTGCTGGAGCGGCGGGGCGCCTGGGTGCGCGTGCGCTACCGGGGGGAGAAGGCCCCGGTCATCGGCTGGCTGCCGGCGGCTGACCTCGCCGTGGTGACTCCCTGACCCCCTCGCCGCTCGAACGGGCCGAAGGCCCGCCCCCGACCACAGGATGTCCCATGCGCCGAACGCTGTCCCACACCCTCCTCCCGCTGATCCTCGTGACCGGCCCGGCCGTCGCCCAGGCCCCGGCCGCGCCGCCGCGCCCGGCCACGACCTGGGTGCCGGTGGAGGAGCCCATGAGCGCGCTCCTCAACGGCGGCCACCGCATCGTCTCCGCCTCCGGTCCGAGTTTCACCCTCGAGCGGGGCGGCAAGTACGTGGTCTGCGAGGTGCGGCCGGCGGGTGGGATGCGCGGGGCATCCGAGACCACCTCGACCTGCCACCGCGTGAACTGAGGCCGGTGCGATGGAAGTCAGGGACGCCTCCCTTCGCGCGCGGTTCGACGCCCTGTGGGCGCGTACCGTCGGCACGCCCGGCGCGGCGGCGTGGCGGGCCCTCGACGCGGGCTACGGCGCGGCGGACCGGCACTATCACGGCTGGCCCCACGTCGCGGCGCTGCTCGCGGGGCACGATTCCGTGCGGGCGCATCCCGATTTCGCCGGCCTCGACGGCGACGCCATCGATCTCGCCATCGTCTTCCACGACGCCGTCTACGACACCGCTCGTGACGACAACGAAACCCGCAGCGCCGACCTGCTGCGTGCCGAGGCGGGGCCGGCGTCCGGGGATGCGCACGTCCGTGCCGCGATCGCGATGATCCACGCGACGGCGGCGCACGGCCCGAGCGCGGAACCGGCGACCCGGCTCCTCCTCGATCTCGATCTCGCCGTGCTCGGTGCGCCGCGCGCCGTCTACGCGGCCTACGCGGCGGCGATCCGCCGGGAATACGCCGCCGTTCCCGAGGCGGTTTGGCGGCTCGGGCGCGCCCAGGTCCTCGACCGTTTCCTCGCCCGGCCGCGCCTCTACCAGACTGACCTCTTCCACGACCGCTTGGAGGCCGCCGCCCGCGCCAACGTTGCGGCGGAAGCGGCCGGGCTCCGTGCCGGCTCCCCGGAATAGGGACGTCCCGCATGCGTCCCTCGCGCCGCGTGGCGCTCCTCGTTGCGCTCCTCGACCTGCCCCTCGTGCTCGCGGCCTTTGCGGCAGAGGGCCAGTTCGGCACCACGCGGTACCGCCTCATCGGGACCGCGTACGCCGTGCCGCACGCCTACGAGTTTTCCCGAAACTTCCGCCTACCCTGGCTCGACGCGCTCCCGGGGCTCGGCCGGGAGCCGGCGGACGCGCTCTGGCTGATGCTGCCCGCCACCGAGGTCGCGGCGGGCCTCGCCGGCTACAGCCCCCTCAGCCACGGCCATGCCGGCCCGTTCGCCACCGACCTCGTGGTCCACGTCGTGGGCGACCCGGACGGTCGCCACTTCGCATTCCTCCACGCCCGGCAATGGGGCACTTTCGATGCGCGGCTGGCCGAGGGCGCACCGTGGCGGCCCGACCCGTCCGGCGGCGAGCGCCTCGTCCATTCCGAAGGCGTCGACCACCGGCGCTTCTACCGCCTCCCGTCCCGGCAAGCGGCACGGCCGGCCGACCAGACGCCGCCCAGCTGCCTCGCCTCGGACACCTCGGACGGGCGCGAGGTCTCCACCTGCACCTACCTCGTCCACCGCGATGGCCTGACCTACGATTTCTCCCTGCGCCCGGAGAATCTCGCCGTGGCCGACCGCGTGCCGGCCTACGTCCTGGCGCGCCTCGCGGCCTGGAAGCGTCCGGCACCGGCCCGGGAGGAGGCTCTATGATCCGCCGCGACCCGGCCTACCGGCAGCGCCTGCGTAAGGACCGTCCCTCGAACGTGGCGGCCGGGCTCGCCGTCGTGGCGGGCGTCGCCGCCGCCGTCTCGGTCACCGCCTGCCTCGTGCCGGGACCGCACGGCGCCGCCCGTGCCCAGCCGCTCTACTGGCTGTCGATGCTGCCCCTGGTCTGGTGGGCGAACGGCCTGGTGCGGTTCGAGCCGCGCGCGGTGCGGTGCTGGCGGGCCGCCCTGTCCCTGGCCTGCCTCGGCGCCGGCGCGGGCCTCGCGGCGGCCCTGTGGCGGGCGGAGGATTGGACGCTGCCCGCCCTCGGCTGCGCCGTCACCCTCGCGAGCGCGTGTGCGAGCCTCGCGGTCCACCGCGACAGCCTGGTCGCCCGCGAGGGGCCGGCGCGCTGAGCGCCACGGACCCGTCAGCGCCGGCGGATCGGCTGCAGGGGGCTGTGGAAGAAGCCGGGCTCCATCCCGATGGCAGCGGCGCGCTCACCGATCACGGCGAGGCCGCCCAGCAGCCCGGCGACAGGGGAATCGAGCAGGCCGGGATGGTTGAGGGCCTTGCCGATCTGGCGGCCCTCCCACCAGAATTCCGCGAAGAGCAGGGCGAGGAGGCCGAGTAGCCCCCAGGTCACCAGGCCCTGCCCGAGGAAGTAGACGCCGTAGGGCGGCGACAGGATCGTGCTGAGCTTGGCCAAGCCGATCACCCCGGCAAAGCCCAGGACGAGGATCAGGAGCAGGCGGACCAGCAGGCGCCGATACAGGCGCAGGGCCAAGTCTAGTTCCTCCACGGAGGAGTGGTCGAGCTTCAAGGACATCCAGGTTCCTCACATGCGGTTCTTCCGCCTGATCCGGTCCGGGAGGTGTGGCTGACGGGCGGCCGCCCCGCAACCGGCACCGGGGCGGGTGACATCCCGGGGCCGGACGCCCATGCTCGTTCGCCGATGCGAGGAGCCCGAACCGTGCTGGCGATCCTGGACCGCTTGTTCTCCCGATCCGCCAGACCTGCCCCCGCGACGGGCCGCCTCAAGCCCGAGCAGGCGGCGGCGATCGCGGCGTGCGCCGCGGCGGGAACAGGCACAGCCACCACCGGCACGGCCGTGCCGACCCGGACGGACACCGGCCTCGTCTGGGAGGTTTGCGAGGTCGCCTACGGCAGCGGCTGGCGCGTGTTCGTGGACGACGCCACGGGCGCCCGGCCCGCTCGGGCGCTGGGGCCTCAGGTGAGCCCGAGGGCACGGGGAAGAGTGCTCGGTGCGCTCGCCCTCCTGGGGCTTGCGGCCGGCCTCGCGCCGCAGGCCGTGCAGGCGCGCGCCGGGGGCGCCTACCCACTGGCCTGCCGTGACGTCCACGCGGATTTCGCCCGCACGGAGCACTGCGCCCGCCGCGCGTGGGACTTCGTCCGCATCGACCCCGTCCGCTTCGCGCGCATGCCGTTCCGGGGTGGGGTGACGGAGATCGTCGTCGATGGAGTCGGCTCGCTCTGGGCGCGCCGCGACGGGCTGGCGCTGCCGGTGTTCCCCCTCGACAACGGGCCGGATCCCTTCGCGCAGGGGTTGGTGCGCGCTCGTCACGCCGGCAAGGTCGCGTTTCACGATCGGCGCCTGCGCCGGGTGCTGGCCACGAATTTCGACTGGTCGTTCCCGTTCAACGCCCGCGGCGAGGCCCTGGTTTGCCAGGGCTGCCGCTCGGACGGGCGCGAGCCATCCGCCATGGTCGGGGGCCGATGGGGGTTGATCGACCGGCGCGGCCGGCTGACGAGGCCGTTGGCGGAAGGCCGAGGCGCCGCCCGGCGCTACTTCGACTGGCCCCGATGAGGAGCGGACGACGCGATCGCGATCCCGCGCAAAGGTTTAGCGACCGCTCTCCGTCCGTCCTCATTAATAGACGCCGGTGCTACCCGTGGAACGTACGCTCCTTGACGTCAACCTGCTCGTCTCCCCGCAGACTTACGGAGGCGTAAGGACGAGCGTTTACCTTGAAGGAGACATCAGTCCTGTCTTAAGCGATCTTCGGCTGACCTCAGCCTGGACGCACCCGACTCTCATTCTTATGGCAAGATTCTAGATCGCGTACCGAGCGGTTGTAGGTCTCGTTGAAGCGTTGCGCCGGTTGGCTCGGATCACTCTTGGCGCGAATGTCCCGGGCGACGTCCCGGCCATGCCCAATCACGCTTGCAACCGTGTCGGTGTAGCCGGTGCAGGATGAGTTCGCCTTCGGGCTCATGCCGTCGAGAACCGTGCCGAGGTGGCGGTTGGCGTTCGAGACCTCGCCGAGTGCGGCCAGGAAGGGAGCGACATCCGCCTTCGGTCCCAGTGCCTCGAACCGCCGGACTGCGCGGCGCAGGGTGAGGCTGGTGGAGAGGAGGCGCCGTGCCGGCGCATCCTCCGGCAGCGCCGCCAGGCGGAGCTCATCCCGGGCGATCTCGCGCTCGAACAGGGCCGTGCCATACGCGTCCATCGCCTTGGCGGCCGCGTCGACTCTGGGAACGAGGATCGCGTGCTGCTCGCGGGCGAACTTGAAGCCATCCTCTTTGAACTCGCGTGTGGTCTGATAGCGCGTGAGCGCCTTCAGGATGGGATTGACCTCACGCAGGGCTGCCAGCAGCCGGGAGGCCTGAGCATCCACCTCTGGCACGACGCCCGGCAAGGCAACGGCCTTCTCCAACTCGTCGATGACCCCATCGAAATCCACGATGCCGAAGTGGTACCAGGCGTTGGCGCCGAACTTCGTTCCGAGCTTGAGCACCCGCTCGTTGTCGCGCCGGTAGTCGGCCAACTGCTGCTCCAGGGGATGCGACCGGACGAGGTGGTTCTGGGCCTCGGTGTAAGCATTGGCCTTTGCCAGCGCCTGAGCCTCGGGCGTCGGCGCCGGCGCCGGGCGGGCGGTCGCCCGAGGCGAGCCCGGCGGTGGCGGCGGGCTCTGCAACAGGGCCTGTGAGGCCGCGGGTGCGGCGGGAAAATCGCATTTGAATGCGTCGACCAAGCTTTTGCGCACGGCCTCATGAGCCTGGGCGCACTGATAGGCCACGGTCGGACGCGCCGCCTCGTTGCGCAGGACCGAGTCGCGGAAGCTCTCGCGCATCGTGTTGATGCCCTGGCGGATGCCGGGGCGAGCGGCTTCCGGTACGCCGGGGCTGGCCGCGCATTGGCCATAGGCTTCCAGGAAGGCGTCGCAGCTCTCGACACCCACCGGTGTCACCGGCGTGACCGCCACCACGGGTGTGGCCGAGATCCCCGACAGGAGGGCCAGCGCACAGGCCGAACGGTGAGACATGCCGAGCTTTCTCGTGGAGGCTGTGCTGCGCATTCTGGTCCTCGAAGTTGAAGCGCTTGGTCATGGAACGACGACGCTAGGGATTGCGGATGGCGACATGGACCTCGTTGCATCGATCAAGTCGGGATTGTAGCCGAGGAGATGGTCCGAACCCTCCTCGGCGATGCCTTTCCTCATAATTACGTGGGCCTGGCTGGTCTCCGCCGGGGTTCTTCATCCCGGGGTAGATCGGCAATGCTGGATGACCGCTTTGTCGATCTGCCGCCAATCAGCGGACAGACCGCAATCCACCCAACTCGGACATCGCGACAGCCAATCCGATCGCGGTCAGATTCCGGTTTCCCTCGCTGCGTCCAAACACGAAAAAGGGCGGCTCCCGCAGGAACCGCCCTCTTCCAAACCGTCGATGAGACCGCGGATTAGCGCTTCGAGAACTGGAAGCTGCGGCGGGCCTTCTTGCGGCCGTACTTCTTGCGCTCGACGACGCGGGCGTCGCGGGTGAGGAAGCCTTCGCGCTTGAGCGGGGCGCGCAGCTCCGGCTCGTAGTAGGTCAGCGCCTTCGAGAGGCCGTGGCGCACCGCGCCGGCCTGGCCCGAGAGGCCGCCGCCGGCGACCGTGACGTTGATGTCGTACTGGTCGACGCGGCCGGCGATCTCCAGCGGCTGGCGCAGGATCATGCGCAGCACCGGACGGGCGAAGTAGACCTCGACCGGACGCTTGTTGATCGTGACCGTTCCGTTGCCCGGCTTGATCCAGACGCGGGCGACCGCGTCCTTGCGCTTGCCGGTGGCGTAGGCGCGGCCCTGGGTGTCCAGCTTCTGGACGTGGACCGGCGCCTCGTTGGCGGGATCCACCGCGCCGGTGTTCGCCCGGTTGAGGTCGGCGAGGGACTGGAGGGTCGCCATGATCAAGCGCTCACGTTCTTGCGGTTGAGGGCGCCGACGTCGAGCGCCTGCGGCTGCTGGGCCACGTGCGGGTGCTCGGCGCCCTTGTAGACGCGGAGGTTGCCGAGGATCTGCCGGAAGAGCGGGCCGCGGGGCAGCATGCGCTCGACGGCCTTCTCGACCACGCGCTCGGGGAAGCGCCCTTCGAGGATGAACTTGGCCGTGCGGTCCTTGATCCCGCCCGGGTAGCCGGTGTGGTAGTAGTAGCGCTTCTGGACGTACTTGCGGCCGGTGAACTTCACCTTGTCCGCGTTGACGACAATCACGTGGTCACCGCAATCGACGTGGGGCGTGTAGGCGGCCTTGTGCTTGCCGCGCAGGCGCATCGCGACGATCGAGGCGAGGCGGCCGACGACGAGGCCCTCCGCGTCGATCACGATCCACTTCTTGTCGACCTCGGCGGGCTTTAGTGAGGTGGTCTTCATGGTGAGATCCCAGGGTTCCGATGCGCCGGAACCCCGACGGATCGGGACGCGGACAGCCTCGGGGTGCCGAAAAACGAGCCGCCGCGTGGGGAGCACGCGGCGGCGACGGCCGGTGGATAGCCGGGGATGCCCGCTCCGTCAACCAATAAAATCGAAATCCCGAAAACGCCTTTCTCTGGAATGACTTCGCCTTAGCGGTATCATGATACCGCGTCCCTCACTCCGGGCGTTTGCCTCGCTCGGCGATGGTGAGCCTCTGGACGCCCCGGCCCGCCAGAACCGGTTTCTTCGCGGTGATGATGCGGGAGTTCACCCCGGTCCAGCCGATCTCCCCCGAGAGCCGGCCGTACTCGATCTTCGGGCAGCGGTTCATGATCACCGCGAGGCCGCGGGCCTCGGCCCGGGCGGCGGCGGCGTCGTCGCGCACGCCGAGCTGCATCCAGATCACCTTCGGCGGCGGGTCGAGGGCGAGCGCCTCGTCCACCAGCGGGCCGGCGGCGGCAGAGCTGCGGAAGATCTCGACCATGTCGATCGGCTCACGGATCTCGGCGAGCGCGGCCGCCACCCGCCGCCCGAGCAGCTCCTGCCCGGCGAGCCCGGGATTGACCGGGATGACCGCATAGCCCCGGTCGAGCAGGTATTTCAGCACGATCCAGCTCGGGCGGGCCGGGTTCGCGGAGGCGCCGACCAGCGCGATCGTGCGCGTGTCGTTCAGGATCCTGCGGATCTGCGCCTCGGGATAGCGCGTGTGCCGGCCGGCGAAATCCGACCCCGGCTCCTCGGTGACGCTGGTCTCTTGCATGTCGCGGATCCGCTCCCGCCGCATCATCGCAGGGCCGGCGGCCGTGCGGGTTCACATCTCTCTATAACCGCCAGACTTCGTGCCCCAGCGCCCGGAACGCGGCCGGGTCGTAGAGCGCCTTCACGTCCACGATCAGGCCCCCGGCCTTGAGCCGGGCGGCGATCTCCTCCGGGGGGCGCTCGGCATAGTCCCGGTGCGGCACCGCCACCACGACGGCGTCGGCCTGGTCGGGCAGATCGGCCCAGTCGATCAGGTCGATGCCGTACGCGGCCCTGGCCTCGTCCTTGCGCGCGCGGGGATCGTGGACCGAGACGGCGCAGCCGAACTCCGCCAGCTCCCGGACCAGGTCGGCCACCTTGGAGTTGCGCAGGTCCGAGCAATTCTCCTTGAAGGTCAAACCCAGCACGATGACCTTGGCGCCCCGGGCACCGCCGCCATCGCGGGCCCCCTGCCGGACGATCAGCTTGACGGTCTTGCGGGCGACATGGGCCGCCATGCTGTCGTTGATGCGACGCCCGGCCAGGATCACCTGCGGGTGGTGGCCGACCATCGCGGCCTTGTGGGTCAGGTAATAGGGATCGACCCCGATGCAGTGGCCCCCGACCAGCCCCGGGCGGAACGGCATAAAGTTCCACTTGGTGCTGGCGGCCCGCAGCACCTCCAGGGTGTCGAGGTCGAGCTTGTCGAAGATCTGCGACAGCTCGTTCATTAGCGCGATGTTCAGGTCGCGCTGGGTGTTCTCGATCACCTTGGCGGCCTCCGCCACCCGGATCGACGAGGTCGCGTGGATCCCGGCCTCGATGATCGTCCCGTAGAGCGCGGTGAGCCGGTCCAGGGTTTCGGGTGTGTCGCCGGCCACGATCTTCACGACCTTGGCGAGGCTGTGCTCCCGGTCGCCGGGATTGATCCGCTCCGGCGAGTAGCCGACCCAGAAGTCAGTTTTCCAGCGCAGGCCGGAATGCCGCTCCAGCACGGGCACGCAGACCTCCTCGGTGGCGCCCGGATAGACCGTGGATTCGAACACCACGGTCGCCCCGGGCCGCATGTGCCGCCCGACCAGCGCGGAGGCCTCGGTGAGCAGGCCGAAATCCGGGCTCTGGGCGTCGTCCACCGGCGTCGGCACCGTGACGATGATCACGTCGGCCTCCGACAGGGCGGCCGGGTCGTCGGTGATCGACAGGTGCAGGGCCGCCCGGAACGCCCCCGGCTCGATCTCCCCGGCCGGGTCGATCCCGTCCCGGTAGGCCGCGACCTTGGCGGTCGCGCGCTCGTAGCCGATCGTGCGCAGGCCCTGCCCGAACGCCAGGGCGAGCGGCAGCCCGACATAGCCCAGGCCGACGATGGCCACGCAGGTTTCTTCGGAGGGGGTGACGTCCATCGTGATGCCGTGCGGGGCGCGTGCCGCCCGGATCGGGTCATACCTGCTCCGGGCGGGTTTCGGTATGCGGGGGCAGGCGGTGACGGCGCATCGCCTTCATGGCAGGCGCCTTCCCTCCCCCCTCTGCGGGGGAGGGAGAGGTGCGCGTCACCGGCTGCGGCGCACTCGTCATCGAGGACGTGCGACCGCCCTCACCCCACCGACATCCGCAGCGGCGGCGCCACCTCCGGCGGCAGGGGCGAGACGTAGCCGGCGGCGCCGACCCGGCGGGCGAGGTCGGCCTTGGCGGCCTCCCGCAGGGCGGGATCGGTGAGCGCCAGGGCGCCGGTGGCGGCCATCGCCTTGGCGACCTGAACCATCGCCTTGTGGGCGGCCGGGCTGCGGCCCTGGGCGACCACCTGCCAGGTGTGGAACGGGGTTCCGATCGCCACCGTGGGCGCATGGGCCTGCACGGTCGGCACCACCCAGCTCACGTCGCCGACATCGGTGGAGCCCACCGCCGGGTTGCGCGGGGCGTCGCGCGGGACCAGGAAATCGGCCAGCGGTGCCTCCGTACGGGGCAGCCCGATGGCGCGGAACACGGCATCGATGTCGCCGTCGCTGAGCGTCCCCCGGATCGCGTCGGCGAAGGCCCGGTCGGCCGCGTCGAAATGGGGCGGCCCGAGGTCCTCCATGACGCCGTGGAGCGCCCGCTCCAGCGGGTCGTTGCCGAGCAGGTTCGAGACGGCGCTGACGATCCGCACCTCGACGCCGGTCTCGGTCATCTGGGCGGCGCCCTCAGCCACCTTCTTCACCCGCTCAACCAGGGCGAGCATGCCCGGGAGGTCCCGCGCCCGGATCGAGTACCGCACCCGGGCGCTCGCCTGGACGACGTTGGGGGCGATGCCGCCGGCGTCGAGATAGGCGTAGTGCACCCGCGCGTCGGAGGGCATGTGCTCGCGCATGTAGTTCACGCCGACGCTCATCAGCTCCACCGCGTCCAGCGCCGAGCGGCCGAGATGCGGCGCGGCCGCCGCGTGGGCGGTCCGGCCGGTGAAGATGAAGTCCGCCCGGGTGTTGGCGAGCGCCACCGGGGGCGCCACCTCCCAGAAGCTGCCGGGGTGCCAGGAGATCGCGATGTCGGCATCCGCGAAGGCGCCGGCGCGGACCATGAACGCCTTGGCGGCCCCGCCCTCCTCGGCCGGGCAGCCGTAATAGCGCACGCGGCCGGGGGTGCCGGTCTCGGCGAGCCAGTCCTTCACGGCGGTCGCGGCCAGCAACGCCGCCGCCCCGAGCAGGTTGTGGCCGCAGCCATGGCCGTGGCCGCCCGGCTCCACGGGCCGGTGCTCGGCCACGCCCGCCTCCTGCGACAGGCCCGGCAGCGCGTCGTACTCGCCCAGGAAGGCGATGACCGGACCGCCCTCTCCCGCCTCGCCCATCACGGCGGTGGGGATGCCCGCGACCTGCTCGGTGACGCGGAAGCCTTGATGGCGCAGCTCCGCCGCGTGCTCGGCGCAGGAGCGCTCCTCCGTGTAGCAGACCTCCGGCATGCCCCAGACGCGCTCGGACAGGGCGATCAGCCGCGCCTTCTGCGTGTCCACGTGGCGCCACACGGTGTTGCGGTTGTCCATCTCGTCGTCTCCGAGCGTGTCTCGCGTCGATGCGCACCCATAGCGGGTGCGGCGGCCTGCGTGTCGGGCCCCGTCATGCAGGCCCGGGGCCAGGCTGCCGAGCCCCGGCGACGACGTTTCGCCCCAAGCGTAACTGGCGCGCCCCTTGCCAAGGGCCTTGCCAAAGCCGCACCCAGAAGGATGCTGTGCGGGTCGCGGCGGCAATCAGGGATCGATGCATGGACGAGCGGGATCTGCGCGGGCTCATCGGGCAGGTGAAGTCGGGGGCGCTGTCGCGGCGCGGCTTCGTGCAGCGGATGCTGGCCGTCGGCCTCTCCGCGCCGATGGCGGGGCTGATGCTGGCCGGGAACGGGGTGGCGATGGCCGCCGACATCCGCGCCGGCTACAAGTCGGCCAAGGCCGGCGGCGGCGGCGCGTTGCGCCTGCTCTGGTGGCAGGCGCCGACCCTGATCAACCCGCATTTCGCCATCGGCACGAAGGACCAGGAGGCCTCGCGGATCTTCTACGAGCCGCTGGCCGCCTGGGACGCGGACGGCAACCTCGTGCCGGTGCTGGCCGCCGAGATCCCGTCCAAGGAGAATGGCGGGCTGGCCCCGGACGGCCGCTCGGTGCTCTGGAAGATCAAGCCGGGCGTCACCTGGCACGACGGCAAGCCGCTCACCGCCGACGACCTCGTGTTCACCTGGGCCTATGCCCGCGACCCCGCCACCGCGGCGGTCACGATCGGCTCCTACAAGGATTGCACGGTCGAGAAGGTCGACGACCACAGCGTCCGGGTCCTGTTCGACAAGCCGACGCCGTACTGGAGCGATGCCTTCGTGGGCACCGTCGGCATGGTGATTCCGAAACACCTGTTCGCCGCCTATACCGGCGCCAAGTCGCGGGAGGCGCCGCAGAACCTCGCCCCCGTGGGCACCGGCCCGTACCGGTTCCTCGAGTTCCGGCCCGGCGACATCGTCCGGGGCGAGCGCAACCCGAACTACCACCTGCCCAACCGGCCCTACTTCGACACCATCGAGATGAAGGGCGGCGGCGACGCGGTCTCGGCCGCCCGCGCGGTGCTGCAGACCGGCGAGTACGACTACGCCTGGAACCTGCTCGTCGAGGACGAGGTGCTCAAGCGCCTGGAGACCGGCGGCAAGGGCCGGGTCGACGTCGTCTACGGCGGCAAGCTCGAGTTCCTGCTGCTCAACACCACCGATCCGAACGTCGAGGTCGACGGCGAGCGCTCCTCGCTCAAGACCAAGCACCCCGCCTTCTCGGATCCGAAGGTCTGCCACGCGATGAACCTGCTGGTCGATCGCAAGTCGATCCAGGACTACATCTACGGCCGGACCGGCCGGGCCACGGCCAACTCGGTCAACGGCCCGGAGCGCTTCGTCTCGAAGAACACCAGCTTCGCGTTCGACCCGGCCAAGGCCAACGCGCTCCTCGACGAGGCCGGCTGGACGAAGGGCTCGGACGGCGTGCGGGCCAAGGACGGCAAGCGCCTGAAGCTGCTGTTCCAGACCTCGATCAACGCCCCGCGCCAGAAGACCCAGGCGATCATCAAGCAGGCGGCGGCCAAGGCCGGCATCGAGATCGAGCTGAAATCGGTCACCGGCTCGGTGTTCTTCTCCTCCGACACCGCCAACCCGGACACGTTCCCGCATTTCTACGCGGACATGGAGATGTACGCGATCAGCATGGCCCAGGCCGACCCCTCGACCTGGCTGCTCCAGTACGTCTCGTGGGAGGCCGCCACCAAGGAGAACAAGTGGCAGGGCCGCAACATCGCGCGCTGGCGCAACGCGGAGTACGACGCGGCCTACAAGGCCGCCCAGGCCGAGCTCGACCCGGTCAAGCGCGCCGCCCTGCTGATCAAGGCCAACGACCTCGCGGTCTCGGAGAACATCCTGCCGCTGATCCACCGGGCCGAGGTCTCGGGGGCCGCCGCCAAGCTGGTGGCGCCGCGCAGCGGCTGGGACAACGACCTGGCGTTCCTGCCCGAATGGAGCCGGGAGGCCTGAGCGGGAGACGCGCGCCGAGAGTCGAGGCACACCAATGGGCGCCTACATCCTGCGCAGGCTGCTGATCGCGATCCCGAGCCTGCTCGGGATCAGCCTGATCCTGTTCGTCGTCCTGGCGCTGGCGCCGGGCGACCCGTTCGGCGAGCTCGCCGCCAACCCGAACGTGCCCCCGGAGGTGCGCGCGGCCCTGCGGCTCAAGTTCGGGCTCGATGACCCGATCTTCACCCGCTACCTGCGCTGGCTCTGGGCGATGCTGCACGGCGACTGGGGCTTCTCCTTCGCCAGCCGGGTGAACGTCGACACGCTGATCCTGCAGCGGCTGCCGACCACCCTGTTCGTGGTCGGGTCCTCGCAGGTCCTGGCCCTGCTGGTGGCGGTGCCGGTCGGCCTCTACGCCGCCCGGCGGCCCTACTCCCTGGCCGACCAGGTCGCCAACACCCTGGCCTTCGTGGGCTTCTCGCTGCCGACCTTCTTCACCGGCCTGCTGTTCATCCTGCTGTTCTCGATCAAGCTCGGCTGGCTGCCCTTCGTCTACCAGGCCGACCTGCCCGGCACCGGGCTGGCCTGGGCCTGGGAGAGCGTGCGGCAGGCGATCATGCCGGTGGCGGTGCTGGGCTTCTTCCAGGCCGCCTCCTACACCCGCTACGTGCGCGCCTCGGCGCTGGACGTCGCCCGCCTCGATTACGTCACCACGGCCCGGGCCAAGGGGCTGACCGAGGGCACGGTGACCCGCCGGCACATCGCCCGCAACGCCCTGATCCCGGTGGTGACCCTGGTCGCCCTCCAGATCCCGGCGGTGTTCGGCGGCGCCATCGTCACCGAGCAGATCTTCCGGATCCCCGGCATCGGCTCCCTGCTGATCGACGCGATGCTGGCCAACGACACCCCGGTGGTGATGGCCGTGACCTTCGTGTTCGCCGGCCTCGTCGTCCTGTTCAACCTCGTCGCGGACCTGCTCTATGGCTGGCTCGACCCTCGCATCGCCCTCCGTTGAGGCGCCCCCCCTGGCCCGCGCCCCGGCCTCGCCCGCGCGGGAGACCTGGCGGCGCTTCCGCCGGCACCGGCTGGCGCTGGCCAGCGTCGCCGTGCTGGCGGTGCTGGTCGGCGGCGTGCTGTTCGGCGGCCTGATCTGGCCGCTGGCCATCGACGACATCGACTTCTCGGCTCAGCTCCAGGGGCCGTCCTGGGCGCACCCGTTCGGCACCGACGACCTCGGCCAGGACCTGCTCGCCCGGATGATCTACGGCGGCCGGATCTCGCTCGCGGTCGGCTTCGCCGCCATGGCGGTGGCAAGCCTGATCGGGGTCGTGGTCGGGGCGCTGGCCGGCATGTCGCGCCGCCTGCTCGATCCGGCGCTGATGTGGTTGACCGACCTGTTCCTGTCGCTGCCGCAGCTGCCGCTGCTGCTCTTGGTGATCTACTTGTTCCGCGACAGCCTGAAGGCCGTGTTCGGGGTCCAGGGCGGCGTCTTTCTCATGATCGTCGCGGTGATCGGCGGCCTGCGCTGGATGCCGGTCGCCCGGCTGGTGCGGGCGCAGTTCCTCACGCTGCGCGAGAAGGAGTTCGTCGAGGCGGCCCGCTCGCAGGGCGCCACCACCGGACACCTCGTCCGCCGCCACATCCTGCCCAACGCCCTGGGGCCGGTGATCGTGGCCGCCTCCATCGAGGTCTCGGCGGCGATCATCGCGGAATCGACGCTCTCGTTCCTGGGCCTCGGCTTCCCCCCGGACATCCCGACCTGGGGCAGGCTGCTGTTCGACGCCAAGGACCATCTCGACGTCGCCCCGCACTGGGCGCTGTTCCCCGGCGGCGCGATCTTCCTGACCGTGCTGGCGATCAACTTCATCGGCGACGGCCTGCGCGACGCCCTCGACCCGCGCCGGGTTTTCTAACGGGCACCTCCGCCGTAGGGCTCCGCCCTGCACCCGCGAAAGGTCCCGGACCTTTTGAAACCAGGACTGGTCAAGGAGCTGAGCCCGTGACGGATCCGATCCTCTCGGTGCGCGACCTCACCGCCGCCTTTCGTTCCGACGGGCAGTGGCGCGAGGTGGTGCATGGCGTCTCATTCGATATCGGCCCCCGGGAGACCGTGGCGCTGGTGGGCGAATCCGGCTCCGGCAAGAGTGTGAGCGCGATGTCGATCATGCGGCTGCTCGCCCGGGACGCCAGCCGCGTCGGCGGCAGCGTGCGGTTCGAGGGCCGGGAACTGCTCACCGCCTCCGAGGCCGAGATGCGCCAGGTCCGGGGCGATGCCATCGCCATGATCTTCCAGGAGCCGATGACCTCCCTGAACCCGGTCCTGACCGTCGGCTTCCAGATCGCCGAGGCGCTGATTCGGCACCGGGGCCTGTCGCGGGCTGGCGCCGAGGCCGAGGTGGTCCGGCTGCTCGACAAGGTCCGGATCCCGGGCGCCCGGTCGCGGATCCATCAATACCCGCACCTGTTCTCCGGCGGCATGCGCCAGCGGGTGATGATCGCCATGGCGCTGGCCTGCCGGCCCAAGCTCCTGATCGCCGACGAGCCGACCACGGCGCTCGACGTGACGATCCAGGCCCAGATCCTCGACCTGATCAAGAGCCTCCAGGACGAGGAGGGCATGTCGGTCCTGTTCATCACCCACGACATGGGCGTGGTCGCCGAGATCGCCGACCGCACGGTGGTGATGTATCGTGGCCGCGCCGTGGAGGCCGGCCCCACCGCCCGGATCTTTGCCGCGCCCGAGGATCCTTACACCCGGGCCTTGCTGGCGGCCGTGCCGCGGCTCGGCGCCATGGCGGGGCGGGCCCGGCCGATGCGCTTCCCCGTGATCGACCGCGCCACCGGCGTCGCCGAGCCGACGCCCGAAACCCCCGACACCGTCAAGGCGGCCGAGCGCCCGATCCTGGAGGTGCGCGACCTGACCACCCGGTTCGAGATGCGCGGCGGCCTGTTCGGCCGGGTGACCGGGCGCGTCCACGCGGTCGAGCGGGTCTCGTTCAGCTTGGCGGCCGGCGAGACTCTGGCGCTGGTCGGGGAATCCGGCTGCGGCAAGTCCACCACCGGCCGTTCGATCCTGCGACTGGTCGAGCCGCTCTCCGGCTCGGTCCTGCTCGACGGCGAGGACGTCGCCGCCCTCGACCCCAAGGCCCTGCGCCTGCGGCGCCAGCGGATGCAGATGATCTTCCAGGACCCGTTCGCCAGTCTCGACCCGCGCATGAGCGTCGGCGCCGCGGTGGCCGAGCCCCTGCTGATCAACCGCCTAGCCACGGGTCGCGAGGCGCGCGCGCGGGCGGAAGCGCTGCTGACCCGGGTCGGGCTGCCGGCCGAGGCCGCGGGCGCTTCCCGCACGAGTTCTCCGGCGGCCAGCGCCAGCGGATCTGCATCGCCCGGGCGCTGGCCTTGCGCCCCCGCCTGATCGTGGCCGACGAGGCGGTCTCGGCGCTCGACGTCTCGGTGAAGGCACAGGTGGTCAACCTGATGCTCGACCTGCAGGCCGAGATGGGGCTCGCCTATCTCTTCATCTCCCACGACATGGCAGTGGTCGAGCGGGTGAGTCACCGGGTCGCCGTGATGTATCTCGGCGAGATCGTGGAGATCGGCCCCCGCGCGGCCGTGTTCGGCGACCCCCAGCACCCTTATACGAAGAAGCTGCTGGCCGCCGTCCCGGTCCCCGACCCTGCCCGCCGCCGGGACCGTCACGCGCTGCCGGACGACGAGATCCGCAGCCCGATCCGGGCACCGGACTACGCGCCGCCTGAGCGGCTGTACCGTGAGGTCTCCCCAGGCCACGTGGTGCAGGATTGGGGCGCCGACTGGGAGGGCGCCACGACGCGCATGGCAGCGGCGTGACGGGCGACTGCGGAGTCATCGCCAGCGGAGCACCTGCTTGATCCGGCTGTCAGCGTGCGGATCGGCGTAGTGCAGCAGCACGATGGCGCGGATCGCGTCGGCATCACACGCTTCGTCGGTGTGCGGCGAGCGGGAGCCCCAGGAGAAGTGAAGGCTCCCGGGCTTGAGCTTGAGGCGGATTGTGCGCCGGCCCCCACGACGATACGCCGCGTTCGGTAGAGCCTGGGCTAGCTGGTTGTCGGGACCCTGACCCAGCAAACTGATCCACGGCTGAGCGCGAGTTTTTCGGGCATCCCGAACCCCGGACGGGGGATGCCATGCCCCGCAAGCGCTTCACGAACGAACGGGGCGCCTTTGCCCTGCGGCAGGCGCAGAACGGTGCGACGGTGGACGAGGTCTGCCGGAAGGGGGGTGGTCCGAGCCTACGTTCCACCAGTGAAAGAAACAGTTCGTCGGCATGGGTTGCCGGAGATCCGGCGGCTCAAGAAGCTGGAAGAGGAGAACGGCAAGCTCAAGAGGTTGGTGGCCGACCTGACGCTGGACCGCTCGATGTTGCAGGATGTCCTGACGCGACAGCGGTAAGGCCCTGCGCTCGCCGTGAAGTCGCCGGTCACCTGCAAGGTGGCCCGAGGCTCGAGCCGAGCGTCGGGCCTGCCAGGCCACCGGCGTCGGTCGCCTGTCGTCTGTCGCAGCGCTACAGGAAGCGATCCGACCCTCAGGTCGCGCTGCGGATGCGGCTGAAGGAGTTGGCCGTAGCGCACGTGCTCTATGCCTACCGGCGGCTGCACACCCCAATTCTGCCGGCCACATGCTTGACCGGTGGACCTACTTCAACAGGGTCGAGTTCGACTTCTCCCGACCAGGCAGACCGACCGACAACGCCGACATCGCGTCGGTCAACGGCCGTCTACCGGCGGAGTGCCTGAACGTCTCGTTGTTCCTGTCGTTGGCGGATGCTCGCGAGCGCGTCGAGGAATGGAGGTACCACGACACCGAAGATCGACCCCACACAGCCCCGGATGGCTTTACGCCCCGAGCTTTCGCCAACAAAGCCGTCACCGCCCGAGAGCTCCCATAGGTCGTGAACCACAAACGGGGTCAACTCCAGATCGGCGATGCAGTAACGTTCATGTTGGATCACCCCGTTGGAAGCGATCGGGTACGTGAATTAGGCTGGTGCCGTTCCAGCTAGGAAACGCTTACGAAGAAAGTGGCGTAGCCGTCCGCGTGGACACGATCCAGATGCGCTCGATAGGCTGCGTAAGTCGCCTCATGCGGAGCGATGCGGCCGTAACGGAGTTCAGCCGCAACGCGCTCCGGCAGCAGGGCGAGCGGGGCAGCAGCGGGCGTGAGCTGCATGCCGCGGCCCGCGTGCAGCGTGGTGAGAATCCCGTACATCTCGCCTCGAATATTGGGACGGCCTAGCACCGCGAGACGATGCTGCCCGTGCCAGTTGGTCGTTAAGTATACCATGCCTGATTGGCTGGGAACGGCGACACTGCCGGACTGTGCGAACGGCGCATCGATCCGCTCGGCCTCACGGAATACCAAGCGCGCGCTGTCCGTGTCCCAGGCAATCTCGGTTCGGTAGGCGAAAATCACTCCCGCCGTCTCGAACGAGGGGCGTAGGGTGAGGTAACAGCCCTCCAGCCAAGACACACCCTGACGCGCGTAGGCCCCGAGTTCGTCGGGGGCGTGACGGGGCAGTTCCGGAACCGGTGTCTGCCCCGCCGGCTGCCGCAGGGATTGGCCCAACGCCTCCTCCAGCCGGATCGTGGTTGCCAGGGTGAACGGCCGGCGGCCGGCGAGCGCTTTCTCCAGGGTCGAGATGCTGATCCGGGCCTCATCGGCCAGCGTCTGCCGAGAAATGCGTCGGCGGGCCAGCGCCTCGCGCACATTCTGGGCGATGGCGCGGCTCTGCGCTGCGGACAGTTCAACTTCGTTCACGGACAAGGCTCGCGCAGGCTCGATCCGTACAGATCCGCATGAAACCGCACATTTGCGCAAGCGCGGCCAAGCTGGCCAGCCACGCCGACCCATCAGGAACGCCCTGCCTCCGACGCCAACTCGGTCTCGACGATCAGCCGCAGCGGACCGGCCTGCAGAGCCTCCAGGGGCCAGCAGGTGACGAGGTCGAGATGCCGTCCCGGGGCGTGTGGGTCGATGCCCGAGGCGTCCCAGCGCGCAACCCGCGTGCCGGTGACGCGGAAGCGCAAGGTTCGGCCGTCCCGGCCCGTCACCGTGACCGAATCGCCGGGGCCGATCTGCCCCAGTCCCGCGAACTGCGTGTCGCGGTGCGCGGCGAAGACCGCAGTACCGGGTTCGCCGGCCTCCGGGGTGCCGTCCAGATGGCCGGGGCCGAAGGCCAGGGCCTGCCCGCTCCCGCCCCGCAGGACCACGAAGCTGCGGCCCGCGACGGTGAGCCGGGCGATCGGCTCGGTGTCGGCCCAGGGCCATGGCTTGGCGGGCTGCCGCCCGGCCAGGCTGCGGACGAAGGCACGCTCCAGCAGCACCTGCGCCAGAATGGCCTTGACGGGTATCCAGGCGGCCTGCGCTGTCAGCGCGAGGCCCGCAAGGGTGAGGAGGGTCGCGAGGGCTCTCCCCCGCCCGGGTCCGAGATGACGGCGCATCATATTTCCCCGGTCCGCCGGCCGCCGGACCGATGACCGGCGCCCAGCAGGAGGCCCAGAAGAGCGAGGAGAAGGCCCAGGCTAAGCTCCGCCAGGATACCGGCCCCCGTCTGCGGCAAGTCAACGGCCGCGCCATCGGCACTGATCGGCACGATTCGGGCCGCCTTTTCGTCGGCTGGCGCGTCGTCGGGCCGGTCCGTGCCGAACACACTGGCGAAGTCCCAGCCCGCCGGCAGGTTCAGCGGCAGGTCGGCGGCGACGAGGGGCGTGCCCGGCGCCCGGCGCGGGGTGGCGTCGATGGCTACGAGAGCAGTCAGCCGCGTCGTCAGGCCGTGCTCCAGGGCGAGGGCCAGGATGGTGGCGTCGGCCGCGTCCGCGCCGAGTCGCCCGGTCAGGCGCGTTGTCTCGGTCTCGCCGATCCGGGAGCGCGCCCAAACCTTGGAGATGCCGGCGCCCGCGTCCGCCTCGGCGAGCGGCAGCGTCCGGCTCCAGGTCCGGCCGCCCACCCGGCCCGCGACGGTCACGGTCCCCTCGGCAGTCCTCGGCAGCCGCGCGGCGAAGACCAGAGGCTCGCCGCGGTACAGGTCGGGCAGCGCACCCGGCGTGACCTCGACGCCCGGAACCGAGAAGGTCGCGGTCAGGTCGGTGACGGCGGGAGATTCAAGCTTCTCGTAGAGTGCGCGGGTCCGTTCGCCGACCTGCGCGAGGTCGCGGATCTCGGTAAAGCTGCCGCGTCCGATCCCGGCGGCGTGGCGCATCAGGTGGCCGTTGGGCGCCGAGCCGATGCCGACCATGAACAGGCGCGAGCGCCCAAGATTCGCGTGGATCGCCGCGAAGATCTGCTCCTCGTCACCGACGGCTCCGTCGGTGAGGAACACGACTTGGCGCACGCGCCCGTCCTCCGCATGGGGATCGGCCAGGGCGGCCTTGAGTGGCGCCAGCATCTCGGTGCCGCCGCGAGCCTCCAAGGCGGCGACGAAGCGTTCGGCCCCTGCCAGGGCATCCGGCGTCGCCGGCACGGGTACGGGATGCAGCGCGTCCCAGGTGTCGTCGAAGCGGATGACGTTGAAGCGGTCCTGCGAGGTCAGGCGCCCGAGGCCGGCCAGCAGCCCGGCCTTAGCCTGCCGCATCGAGGCGCCGGACATCGAGCCGGAATTGTCGATGACGAATATGACGTCGCGCGCCGGCCGGGAGGCCGTGTCGGCCTCGATCGCGGGCGGGTTCACGGCGGCCAGCAGGTAAGTCCGGCCGGCGACGGTCTCGCGGAACAGGCCGAGGCCGGGCATCCGGCCCGGGACCGGCGCCCAGGTCAGCTCGAGGTCACGGTCGGCCGGCGCGACGCCGTTGGCCAGGGTGATGGTCCGGGCCTCCGGGCTGGTCTCTGTCACGCTGATCGCGTGGGTCGCGCTGCGAACGGCTCCGACGGCGAAACCCGCCCGAAGCCGAACCGTGACGGCGACGGGGTTGGTCGATCGGGAGATCGACGGGTCGAGCACCGGCGGGCTGATCCGGGCGCGATCCGGAACCGGGTCGCGGGCCGCCTCGACCACGCCGTCGAGGGAGACTGCCGCCACCGAGGCAGGGGTGGGATTGTAGCGGGGCGCGACCACCAGGGGCAGGCGCAGCATCCGCGTCTCGCCGGAGACGGGGATCGTCTGCTGATAGGTGATCTGGACAAGCACCGTCTCGCCGGGGCCGATATTGGCGACCGCGTTGGTGAAGATGTTGGGCCGCTCCTGCGTGGTCAGGGCTGCCGACTGCCCCGCCGCCCGCGCGGCCTCGTAGGCGCGCTTGGCCGCCGCCCGCTCGCGAATGTCGGCGACGATCACGCGGGAGCCGACGACGAGCTTCATGCCATCCACGGCGGCGTCCTCCGGCAGGGGATACACGTAGGTGCCCTCGACCCAGTTCGTACTCGTGTTGCGGAAGGCTTGGGTGACGACGGTCCGGGCGGTCGGGCCGCTGACATCGACGCCGATGTCGGTCGCGAGCTGGACGGCCTCGACCTGCGCGGTGCCGGCCGACCCGCGCAGCGTCAGGCCGCCCCGGCGCGGTCCGGGCGCCGCCTGAGCCGAGGCGAGCATGACGAGGAGCGCCAGCAGCGCGAGGAAGAGCGGCGACAGCGTGGCGATGTGCCTGGGCTCGGCTGCGGATCGTGGAGTGAAGAACGGCATCGGGGAAGTCTCCTGCGCCGGCTGATCGAGGCCGGCTCGCCGCTGAAGCTCCCGCGCCCGCCCCTCTGCCACCACCAGAAACTTCGCTCTTTTCCGGGCTGGAGCCGCACCCGCTCGCCGCGACCGGACGGATCTGTGCGGGGCCGGTGCGGCTCTGTCCGCCCCGCGGTGCCGGCTGCCGACCAGACGCTGCGCGGCGCCAACATCACGGTCTCCTGGCCGAATGCCGGCCGTGCTCATCTTCTCCGGGCGGTACGGCCATTCCCGCGAAGGCGTTCTGTGGCACTTCGCGGCCCCGCCAAGTGGTTGAACCCCGGGAGGTCGAAGGGACCCGAGTCGGCTGACGAACGGGCTACGCGGCGACCGAAGCGCTGTAGCTCGCCGTAGCTGCAGCAGCCGCTCTCCTGCCAGGTTTTCTGTGTCCCGACCCGACTCGTTGCAGAAAGCCCGAAGGCCCGCTCCAGGCACTTGATGAGAGCCGCGATCGAAACGGGTGGATGTCCACTGGTCCTCCTTCGGGCGGTGGTGCCTGAAAGAGGACGTCGCGGCCCTCCCCTCACGACATGCAGCAGCCCCTCATGGAAGCTTCGCCGACTGGCCGCTACTTGCCCAAAAAGCTTCTGGTGTCCGAGCGGCCGACGCATGTGATAAAGTCGGGATCGAGCCGGCGACCAATCGGCGTCGCAACCGGCCTCGTCTACTTTGCTCGGCTCGATCGCAGGCGGGCGACCTCGCTCGGTCCGATTTCGAGGTAGAACCGGATCGCATCGTCGATCAGAGCGTCGGGCGTAACACCCGCCGCCTTCGCGGCCTGAGCGACCTGGAGGCCGAGCGCCAGATCGACGCGCAGGGCGGCGCCTTGGCTCGGCGACGCTGGTGCGGCCGCAGGGGCAGGTATGGGCGCAGCACTGTTCCGCGACTCGAGCTTGCCGAGCTTCGCTTCGCGACGGCCCCGGTGGACGAGAGCGTCTGCGCGCTCATTAAGACGGTCGCCGGCATGCCCCCGGACCCAGGTCCATTTCACGTCGCGCGCCGCGTTCAGTTCGTCGAGGCGCTTCATGAGGTCGACGTTCTTCACGTCACCCGTCGTCGTGCGCCAGCCCTTCGCCTTCCAACCGCGCATCCACTCGGTCACCGATTTGACGACGTACTGGCTGTCGCACCGCATCTCGATCGCGGCCCCGGCCGGGAAATGCTCAAGACCCTTGATCGCCGCCGTCAGCTCCATGCGGTTGTTGGTCGTTGTGCCGGGCTCTCCGCCGCACAGCTCGACCGTGCCGTCCGGAGCGGCGACGACGACCCCCCAACCGCCTGGCCCGGGGTTAGGGTCGCAACCGCCATCGGCATAAACGATCGTTCGCATCGTAGCATCAGTCCTTCCGTATTGGGTGGTCGATCGCAGACTACCATCGCTTCGAGGCGCGCCGATGGCTGTCCAATCGCAGCGTTGTTCATTGCCGCGATACGGTTGAAGCGAAATTCATAGCAGTGGATGTCAGGGTATGAGTTGGGGCAGCGCCCATGCCGGATACTGATATTATAAAATAGCACAACGTTTATTCGTCTATATCTTATCGTTCAATCGCTAAATAAGCATTATGATGAGTTTCGGATATTTTTGTCGACTGATGTTTGGGGGTAGACCAAGATTTTAGCTGAAAAATTTCTTTTCTGTCAATATTTAAGAACCCAGTGTCTGATCCGTGCGAGCCGATACCCCCAGATTGCGATGATTGACCGATCGATTGTCACCTGAACGCAGCCCACCGGCATCCGGTTGGCACTTGGAAAGTCATGTCTTCAAGTGTCAGGCGCGTTCGCCCTGCCCTCGACAGCGCGAAGATTTGTGCATCCGGCGCACTCAAAAGCGGCAGACGGCCGCTTGCGTATGATCGGAAAATTTCTCAAAAACGCAACGGAAGAGAATTTTTGATCGGTTGAGACGCCGTGGCCCTACAATCTGAGGACGCGTCTGTAACACACCGCATCGCGAAGGCTTTCCCGGCGCTCAGCGCGGCCCATCGGCAGGTCGCACGATTCGTCCTGGATCATCCGTTGAAGGTGGCTACCCTGCCGGCGAACGAGCTTGCCGACCTCGTCGGCGTCTCCGTCGCCACGGCTAACCGGTTCGCCCGCGCCGTCGGCTACGAGGGCTATGCGAAGTTCCGCGCTGCCCTGGTCCTCAGTTACGAAAAGGCCCTGGCACCGGTCGAGAAGCTGCGCGTCGGCCGGGATCAGCCTGCGACCGTCCCTGAAATCCTCGACGGGGCCCTCGCCGACATCATCCGCAACATCGAAGCGACCCGGCGGACGCTCGACGGCGCGACGTGTACCCAAGCGGTCCAGGCGATCCATCAGGCCCGGAGGGTGTACGTCGTAGGTTTGGGCAGCAGCAGCTGGCCGGCCGGGATCCTCGCGCGCAACCTCGACGTCAACCGCGAGGACGTCCATCTGCTGGCGACGCTGGAAGGCCCCGGCTTCGCCGCGCGGACCCTGCGCCGACTGACCCCCGATGACCTCGTCGTCGTCCTCGCCACGCCGCGATACTTCGCCGATACGGTGAGGCTGGCCCAGATCGCCCGGAGGCACGGGGCCACGGTGCTGGCGCTGACCGACGGGCCGCATTCCCCCCTCGTCGCGACCGCCACCCTCGCGCTCTACGCGCAGACCGACTGCCATTACTTCGCTGCCTCGGATGCCAGCCTGACAGCGCTCGTGGAGGCCTTGGCAAGCGCCTTCGCGTTCGCCGCCGGGGACCTCGTCCCGGCCGCGACGCGGGTCACGGAAGCGGTGCTGCCCTGGCTCGATCGCGACTATGCCGCTTGGCCGCCCCAGGGTGGAGCCGACGACCTGTCAGAGACCCCGCAATCCGGAGCTGCCTCATGAGCGACCGCCGCCCCGTTCTCGTGATCCACGGTGGTGCTGGGACGATCGCGCAGGGCCAGGCAGATGCTGGCGCGGCACACTATCACGCGGCCCTCGCCGGCATCCTGGCGGCTGGAGCGGACTGCCTCGCGCGCGGTGGCAGCGCCCTCGATGTCGTGGGCCTCGCCGTCGACCTCTTGGAAGAGTGTCCGCTCTTCAACGCGGGCCACGGCGCCGTCTTCACCAGCGCCGGCACGCACGAGCTCGACGCCGCCGTCATGGACGGCGCCACGCTGCGCGCGGGCGCCGTCGCGAGTGTCACGCGGGTGCGCCGGCCCGGTCGGGCGGCCCGGGCCGTGATGGATGGGGGCGAGCACGTCCTCATAGCCGGTGGCGGTGCCGATGCATTTGCTGAGGGGCGAGGCCTTGAGATGGTCGAACCGGACTTCTTCTCCACGGATGCCCGCCGCGACCAGCTCCACCGCGCCCAGGCCGCCGGAAAGGTCGCCCTCGACCATGACGTGGCGTCCGGCCCGCTCGACGAGACGCGCAAGTTCGGGACGATCGGCGCCGTTGCGCTCGACCGGAACGGCCATCTCGCTGCCATGACCTCGACCGGGGGCATGACCAACAAGCGTCCCGGCCGGGTCGGCGACTCACCCCTGATCGGCGCGGGGACCTATGCGGATGACCGGACCGCCGCCGTGTCCTGCACCGGCACGGGCGAGGCTTTCATTCGCATCGCGGCGGCGCACGACGTCTGCGCGCGCATGGCCTACGGGGGGCAAGATCTCGAGACGGCGGCCCGTGCGGTGGTCCACGAGGCCCTTGCGGCGGTCGGTGGCCGTGGCGGGCTGATCGCGGTCGACGCCCATGGGCAAGTCGCGATGCCGTTCAATACTGAGGGCATGTATCGTGGCCTTGTCCATCCGGGCGAGACGCCGGTCACGGCGATCTTCAGTGATTCCCGTCACATATCGCCCCCCTTGCGCTGAGGTCCGTCATGCTGGCCACCGCATCCGGGACCGCTTCCCATTCCGTTCTGCCGGACCGCCAAGTCGTCGCCGTCGAGGGCCTGACAGTCCGCTTCGCCACCTCCGAACGCGTCGTGGAGGCGGTCCGCGACCTATCGTTCCATGTCGACGCGGGCGAGACCTTGGCGATCGTCGGCGAGTCCGGCTCCGGTAAGTCCGTGACCTCGCTGAGCTTGATGCGTCTCGTCGAACACGGCGGCGGCCGGATCGCGGCCGGGCGGATGCCGTTTCGGCGGCGCTCGGGCGAAATCGTCGACTTGGCGGGTGCCTCGAACGCTCGGATGCGCGCGATCCGCGGCGCCGAGATCGCGATGATCTTCCAGGAACCGATGACCTCGCTGAACCCGGTCTTCACGGCTGGGGATCAGATCGCGGAGTCGATTCGCGTCCATCAAGGGAAGAGCGCGTCAACTGCTCGGGCCGAGGCGCTGCGCATGCTCGATCTCGTGCGTATCCCCGAGGCGCGCAACGTGCTCGGGCGCTATCCGCATCAGCTCTCCGGCGGGATGCGCCAACGCGTGATGATCGCCATGGCCCTGGCCTGCAAGCCCCAGTTGCTCATCGCCGACGAGCCGACCACCGCCCTCGACGTCACCATCCAAGCGCAGATCCTCGAACTTATCCGCAGCCTTCAGGCCGAGATGAAGATGGGTGTCGTCTTCATCACCCATGACATGGGCGTCGTGGCCGAGATCGCCGACCGCGTGCTGGTGATGTACCGCGGCGACAAGGTCGAGGAGGGGCCGGCCCCGGCACTCTTCGCAGACCCTCGCCACGGCTATACCCGTGCTCTCCTGGCCGCCGTCCCGCGGCTCGGAGCGATGGCAGGAAGCGATCTGCCGAAAAAATTCGATCTGCTGCGAGCCGAGCTTCCGGCGGATATGGCCCCGCCGGACGAGGCGCCGCCCCACGACACCATTCGCCCCGGCGCCGCACCGATCCTGCGGGTGCGCGACCTCGTCACCCGGTTCGACATTCGCGCCGGCCTACTCGACCGCGTTCGCCGCCGGGTCCACGCGGTCGAGCGGGTCAGCTTCGATCTCCATCCCGGAGAGACTCTCGCTCTGGTCGGCGAATCCGGGTGCGGCAAGTCGACGACGGGCCGCTCGCTCCTGCGTCTGGTCGAGAGCCAGAGTGGCCTGATCGAGTTCGATGGCGGAAACGTCCGCGACCTGCCTGCCGGACAGCTGCGCGGCCTGCGGCGGAATATCCAGTTCATCTTTCAGGACCCCTACGCGTCCCTCGACCCACGCCTGACGGTGGGCTTCTCGATCATGGAGCCGCTTCTCGTTCACCGGATCGCGACCCGCCGGGCGGCCGAAGCCCGCGGGGCTTGGCTCCTTGAGCGCGTTGGTCTCACCCCCGACCAAGCCCAGCGCTACCCGCACGAGTTCTCGGGTGGCCAGCGCCAGCGAATCGCCATCGCCCGGGCGCTCGCCCTGAACCCGAAGGTCATCGTCGCCGATGAGGCGGTGTCGGCTCTCGACGTGTCGATCCAAGCCCAGATCGTCAACCTGATGCTCGACCTCCAGCAGGAGTTCGGCCTCGCCTACCTCTTCATCAGCCACGACATGGCCGTAGTCGAGCGGATCAGCCACCGGGTCGCGGTCATGTATCTCGGTCAGATCGTCGAGATCGGCCCGCGCCGGGCGATCTTCGAGAACCCGCAGCATCCCTACACCCGCAAGCTGATGGCGGCGGTACCGGTCGCCGACCCAGCACGCCGCCACCTGCGTGCTGGCCGGCTCATGACCGACGAGATCCCGAGCCCGATCCGGTCGCTTGGCGACGAGCCGCCCGTGGCGCCCCTCGTAGCGGTCGGTCCCGGCCATTTCGTCGCCCGCCACATGGTCGGTGGCCTTGCCGCCTGACCCCGCCTCAATCCCGCCAGTAGGATCGCCCCCATGCCCCGAGGTCTGACCGTGTTCGAGCGTATGCTCCTTGCTTCCACTCTCCTGACCGTAGCGGTATCTCCCGCAACGGCGGCGGGCGATCCGATCCTGGCGATCAGCGGCCAGCCCGAGACGCTCGACCCGTACAATACAAACACGACGCTCACGACGGCCGTCACCAAGTCGTTCTACGAGGGGCTCTTCGGGTTTGATAAGGACCTCAAGGTCCGCAACGTTCTTGCCCAGAACTACGAGATGTCTCCGGACGGTCTCGTCTACACGTTCACGCTGCGCGAAGGCGTGAAATTCCACGACGGCACGGCGTTCGACGCGGCAGCGGTCAAAGCCAATCTCGACCGTGTCCTCGATCCGGAGAACCACCTCGCCCGCTTCAATCAGTTCAACCGCATCAAGATGGTCGAGGTGCTCTCGCCCGCGAGCCTGCGCATCACCCTGAAGGAGCCCTTCGGGCCGTTCATCAATTCCCTCGCCCACGCCTCGGCGGCGATCATCTCTCCGACGGCCTTGAAGAAATACGGCAAGGACATCGCCTTCCACCCGGTCGGCACCGGACCCTTCACCTTCGTGGACTGGAAGCAGACCGATTACGTCAAGGGCGCAAAGTTCGCCGCGTACTGGCAGGCCGGGCTCCCGAAGGTCGACACCGTCACCTGGAAGCCTGTCCCGGAGAACGGCACCCGCGCGGCCATGCTGCAGACGGGAGAGGCCGACTTCGCCTTCCCGCTCCCCTACGAGCAGGCTAAGATGCTTGAGACCAACAAGAAGCTGAGGGTCGAGGCGCACGCCTCGATCATCGAGAGATACCTCAGCATGAACGTGCTGCAGAAGCCGTTTGACGACCTGAGGGTGCGTCAGGCGATCAACTACGCCATCAACAAGGATGCGCTCGCCAAGGTCGCCTTCAGCGGCTACGCCTTCCCCGCGCAGGGCATCGTCCCGCAGGGCGTGCTCTATGCCCACGCTATGAATCCGTGGCCCTACGACCCCGCCAAGGCGCGCCAGCTGCTCAAGGACGCGGGCTACCCCAACGGCTTCGAGGCAAGCCTCTGGAGCGCCTACACCACGACCACCGCCCAGAAGGCGATCCAGTTCATCCAGCAGCAGCTCGGTCAGGTCGGCATCAAGGTGCAGACCCAGGCGCTTGAGCCCGGCCAGCGCACCGAGTGGGTTCAGACCGCTCCCGACCCGAAGACGGCCCGGGTCCGTCTGTACTATGCCGGTTGGTCGTCCTCGACAGGTGAGGCCGACTGGGGTCTACGGCCGCTTCTGGCGACGGAGGCCTGGCCGCCCAAGCTCAACAACACGGCCTATTACAGCAACCCTGAATTCGACTCTCTCCTGGCCAAGGCCCTGGTCTCGACCAGCGACGCGGAGAAGACCGACCTGTACGCCAAGGCCCAGGAGATCGTCATGAAGGATGCGCCCTGGGCGCCCCTCGTGACCGAGCAGAACCTCTACGCAACCTCGGCGCGGCTCTCTGGTGTCTACGTCATGCCTGACGGCAACATCGATTCCGGTGAGATCGCCGTCACGCCCTAGACGCGTCCGGCCCCGGACCCGACGCGAGGCGGCATTCAAGGCTGACCGCCTCGCGCTGCAGGCGTTCACGCATTCCTCACGAAAACCTTCGATCGCAGGCGCGAGCCTATGTTGACCTTCCTGCTCAAGCGGCTCCTCGGGCTGCTGCCCACGCTGCTGATCGTCGCGGTGCTGGTGTTCCTGTTCGTCCATCTGCTTCCGGGCGATCCGGCACGCCTGGCGGCCGGACAGGATGCCGACGCCCAGACGGTGGCGCTGGTGCGCACCGAACTCGGCCTTGACCGGTCGCTGCCCGAGCAGTTCGTCCGCTATTTCGCCCACCTCGCGCAGGGCGATTTCGGCGTCTCGATCCGCACTCGCCGCCCGGTCGCCGTCGAGATCGGCGAGCGCTTCATGCCGACGCTGCTGCTGACGCTCACCAGCATGGCCTGGGCCGTCGCCTTCGGCCTCATGATCGGCATCGTCTCCGCGGTCTACCGGAACGAGTGGCCCGACCGGTTCGGCATGACGCTCGCCGTCTCCGGCATCTCGTTCCCCGCCTTCGCGCTGGGCATCCTCCTGATGCAGATCTTCTCGGTGGAGCTCGGGTGGCTGCCCACCGTCGGTGCGGCGACGTGGTGGCACTACATCCTGCCTTCGCTGACCCTCGGCGCCGCCGTCGCCGCCGTGATGGCTCGCTTCACGCGCGCCGCCTTCATCGAGGTGATCGGCGAGGATTTCGTGCGCACGGCTCGAGCGAAGGGGCTGAAGGAGCGAAGCGTCATCGCCAAGCACTGCCTGCGCAACGCCCTGATCCCCGTCGTCACCATGATGGGCCTGCAGTTCGGTTTCCTCCTCGGCGGCTCAATCGTCGTGGAGGCGGTGTTCAACTGGCCCGGCATCGGCCGTCTGCTCGTCGATGCCGTAAATCAGCGCGACTATCCGGTGATCCAGGCCTTGGTCCTGCTGTTCTCCCTGGAGTTCATCCTGATCAATCTGGTCGTGGACGTGCTCTACGGTCTCATCAACCCGACCATTCGCTACAGCTGAGCTGGCCGTGATCGAAACCGTCGTCCCCGCCGCGATTGCATCCGTCCCCAGCGGCGTGCGCACGCCGTGGTCCGAGTTCCTGCGCAAGTTCCGGCGCCAGCGTGTCGCCGTCGCTGCGCTCGGCTTCATCGCCCTCTTGGTCGTGATCGCCGTTCTGGCTCCCTGGATCGTCCCCTACGACGCCGTCAACGACTTTGACTACGACCGGATCAACGAGGGCCCCTCGGTCGCACACTGGTTGGGCGTCGATCCCCTCGGGCGGGATATCCTTAGTCGCATCATCGAGGGTGCGCGGATCTCCCTCGCTACAGGCTTCCTTTCGGTCGCCGTCGGCGGCTTCGTCGGTACGCTTCTCGGTCTGCTGGCGGGCTACTACGGCGGCTGGTGGGACCGGCTGGTCATGCGCATGTCAGACGTCCTGTTCGCCTTCCCGGGAATCCTACTCGCCCTCGGCGTCGTGGCGATACTCGGTTCGGGGCTCGTCAACGTCGTCGTAGCCGTGTCCGTTTTCAGCGTTCCGGCCTTCGCGCGGCTCGTGCGCGGCACGACCTTGGTCCTGAAGAACACCACCTATATCGAGGCCGCGCACAGCATCGGTGCTCCCGACCGGACAATCCTCTTTCGGCACATCCTCCCGGGTACGATCTCGGGTATCGTCGTCTACTTCACGATGCGGCTGGGCACCTCGATCATCACGGCGGCGAGCCTGTCCTTCCTCGGGATGGGCGCGCAGCCGCCGACGCCCGAATGGGGGGCCATGCTGAACGAAGCCCGGGCCGACATGGTCTCGGCGCCGCACGTAGCCCTGTTCCCGAGCCTGGCGATCTTCTTCACGGTGCTCGCCTTCAACCTCCTCGGGGATGGTCTTCGGGACGCCCTTGACCCGAAGATCGATCGCCAATGACGGCGCCCGCCTCTCCTCGCCCGGCGCCGCGGGTCGGGCGCCTGCCGCGGGGCGCCCGCGACGCCATCACCGATGTGGCGGGCGTGACTGTCGGCCATTGCACGCTGGCCGACGGGGAGGTGCAGACCGGGGTGACGGTCGTCCTGCCGCACGGTGGCGATCTATACCGGGACCGGGTCCCGGCGGCCGGCGTGGTGCTCAACGGATTCGGCAAGTCCGTCGGCCTCATGCAGGTCGAGGAACTCGGTGTGCTGGAGACGCCCGTCGCCCTGACCAACACCTTCAGCGTGCCGGCGGTGGCGGCCGCCCAGATCCGGATCGCGATCACTGCCAATCCTGAGATCGGGCGCGGGTTGCCAACCGTCAACCCGCTCGTGTTCGAGTGCAACGACGGCCATCTCAACGACATCCAGCGCATGGCGGTCGAACCGGCTCATTATCGCGACGCGGTCGGCGCGGCCGGGACCACCGTGGCGGAAGGGTCGGTCGGTGCCGGGCGCGGGATGTCGAGTTTCGGGTTCAAGGGTGGCATCGGTACCGCCTCCCGGCGGATCCGCACGCCAGCGCGCGGCCGATTCACTGTGGGCACGCTCGTCTTGTCGAACTTCGGCAAGCCGTCTCAGATCCGAGTCTGCGGCAAGCCGCTTGCGCCCTACCTCAGGACCGCTTCAGAGGACGAGGTAGCAGGCGCGGAAACCCCGGAGAAGGGATCGATCATCATGATCGTCGCCACCGATGCGCCGCTCGACGCGCGCCAGTTGCGTCGGGTCGCCCGGCGCGCCGGCGCGGGCCTTGCCCGGACCGGGTCGGTGTTCGGCCACGGTAGCGGCGACATCGCTCTCGCTTTCACGACCGCCTACACCGTGCCGCACGATCCCACACGCCCAGCGCCCATGCCCGTCCTGCTTCACGACGCGGAGCTCGATCCGTTGTTCGAGGCCGCCGCCGACGGAATCGAGCAGGCGATCATCCATGCCCTGTGGCGGGCCGAGACGGTGACGGGTCGAGCCGGCCACACGCGACACGCGCTGACCGAACTTCTGCCCAGCTGGGCCGACATCCTCGGGGCCTGATTGATGTGCGACCTGATCTCGACGGACATCGAGGGCGACGCCGGCATCTACAGGCCGAACTGCTTGGCTCGGTAGGATCGGATCCGGCGATTGACCGGATTGCAGGTCTGCGGCTCGACTCACTGGAAAGCCGCGAGGATCACCTTCGGCACCTTGCAGATGTACGTGTATTTCGGATTGACCATCTGCGTGCAGCGCGCCTCGGCGATCTGTGCGAGCAGAAGGTAACCCTCCGGTTCGGGGATGTTCCACTCGTCCGCAAGCCAGTAGATCATGTCGGCGAACGCGATGCGCATCGCGTCCTCAAGCGGACGGGCGCAGCCGAGCGTGCAGATATGCGTGGGCGTCTCGATCCGCGGGTGGCCGAGCCGCGCCGGCGCGGGCACGAGGCTCACCCGCAGGGTCACGTTCGCACCGATTTCGATCGCCCCCATCCCAACCGCTTCGCCGTCGCCCTGGAGCGCGTGACAATCGCCGATGAAGAAATGCGCGCCGGCCTTCTCGACCCGCAGCATCACCATGTTGCCGGTAGTGACCTCCTGAACGTCGAGGTTGCCGCCATGCGTGCCGTTGTCGACCGTGAGGACTGCACCATGGACGGGCGCGACGCCGATGACGCCGGCCATCGGCTTCACCGGCAGCCGGAGACGGTCATTCCAGATGACATGACCGTCGTTTACATCGACGATCTTTGTCCGGATGCCCCATTCCTTGCGGCGCACCCAGTCCGGAAACATGCCGTGCCCGGGCCAGAGGGAGCTGTAGCCGCGTTGGCCCAGTTCCATGTCGAGGATTTCGACCTTCAGCATGTCGCCCGGCTTCGCGCCCGCGACTTCGATCGGCCCCGTCGCCCCATTCACGAACGGGAAGGTAACGTCGGCCTCGGTCAGGTTCTGCCCGAGTTCCTTTATGACCCCGTCACCAATGTTGATCACGCATTCAACCGTGACGATCTCGCCGGGTGCGATCGTCGCGACGAAGGGCTCGTCGCCCGAGAGGGCGTATTTGATCGTTCCTTGTTTGCTGATGCGCTGCGTCACATGGAACTCCTTTGGCGATGTCGGTGGTATCGAGGGGGCGTGGGTCAGAGATGATCCCGCCAAGGCATGAGCGCCCGTTCGGCCCGGCCGACTAGGAAAGTCAGAACGAGGGCCAGCGCGATCGTGCCGACCAGCGCGGCGAAGACCTTCGGGATCGCGTAGAGGGATCCCGCTTGGAAGATTGCGTGGCCCAGCCCCACGGACGACGACATGAACTCGCCGACGATGGCGCCGATCAGCGCGAAGCCGACAGTGAGCTTCAAGCCGGCGAAGATGTCGGCGAGGCTCGACGGCACGACGAGCTTGGTGAAGATCTGCGGCTTTCGTGCACCGAGAGTCCGCAGGAGGTTGATCTGGTCCGGGTCGACGCCGAGCGCGCCCTTGTAGGAGGTCACGAGGGCGACCACGACGACGGACAGCGTCGACATCGCGACCTTCGAGGCGAGCCCCGTGCCGAACCAGATGATGATGATCGGGGCGAGCGCGATGATCGGGATCGAGCCTACCGCAACGATGAAGGGCTGGACGACCCGCGAGACGAAGGTCGAGTACCAGAGAGAAAGACCGGCGAGCGTGCCCACGACGTTGCCGATGAGGAACCCGAGCCCCGTTTCGAGGGCGGTGACGCCCGCGTCGCGCAAGAGCGTGCCGTCGGCAAGACCCTGCCAGAGGAACCGGCCGATCGCCGAGGGCGAGCCGAACAGGAAAGACGATTGCGGGCTTTGGCGCGTCTGCCATTCCCAGGCCGCCAACAGGGCCGCGAGCAGTGTGATCTGCACGAGCAGGACGAGCGCGCCCGAGCGCAGGCGTGGGCCGTCGCGCAGCGGTGCAGATGGGACAGCCCAGCTCGTCCCGGCCTCCGTTGCCGGTCCGGTCACAGCATCCGACATTTCAGGACCTCGCTGCAGCGCGGCTGATCCCACGACCTGCGCCGCCGATCGTAGTGCGTGGGATATCGAGATCGGCCCAGATCTGGCGGACGTAGTCGCCAAACCCGACGCTCTCCCGGGCCCCGATCATGTCATCGGGCGCGCAGTCGAGGTCGATCGTGTAGGAGGCCTTGACGGTGGTCGGCCGCCCGCTCAGCACGAGGACGCGGTCGGCCACCGAGACGGCTTCCTCAATGTCATGCGTGATCAGAAGCACGGATTTGCCGCCGTCGCGCACGAGCCGCACCGTGTCGGCCTCGATCAGCAGCTTCGTCTGGAAGTCGAGCGCCGCGAAGGGCTCGTCGAACAGCAGGACGTCCGGATCGTTGATCAGTGTGCGTGCGAGGGCCACGCGCTGGCGCATGCCGCCGGATAGGGTCGCGGGATAGGCACCGGCGAACCCGTGCAGACCGAGCTGGTCAAGGAGCGCGCGTGCCCGCTCATCCGCTAACCCACGGGGCATCCCGCGCAGTTCGGTCCCGAGTTTCACGTTGTCGAGGGCCGTGCGCCAGGGCAGCAGGAGATCCTTCTGCAGCATGTAGCCGATCCCGCTCGGCGGCCGACCACGTCGGTCGAGGGGCAAGCCATTCCAGAGGATGCGCCCGGCATCCACCGGTGTCAGACCGCAGACGGCATTGAGGAGCGTGGTCTTCCCGCAGCCAGAGGGCCCGACAATCGCGACGATCTCCCGGCGAGCGAGCGCGAAGGTGAGATCGCCGACGACGGGCAGGACGTGACTGCCCGTCCGATACGCCTTGGCGAGGCGCTCGACGGCGAGAGGAGGCGTGGGGTTGGTCGCGGCGTGCAGGAGGCCTTCGGACACAGGGCACCAGTCAACCGGCGCGCTTCGCGGCCTTGTCGGCAAACGTATTGTCGACGATCTGATCGAAAGAGAGCGTGCCCTTGATATTTCCAAGATACTTTTGCATGTCCATTAGGCTTTCCCAGGCGTCCTTCTCCGTCACGACGCTGGAGGCTGGGATCTTGTACTTCAGCTCGGCATCGATTGCCGCGTCAACTACATTCTCAGGCAGGTCCGGAAACTCCAGCCGCGCGACCTTCTTGGCGTAGTCGGGATCGCTGTAGGTCCTGCGCCCAGCCTCCTCAAAGGCCGTCACTAGGGCCTGGACGGTCGTGGGATCCTTCTGCATGGTTGTGGGTAGGACCATGATCCCGGTGTTGCAGAAGGGCCCGACATAGTTCGAGAAATCGAACACGATCTTGGCGCCCTGCGCCACGGCCTGCGCCACGCCGGGCTGGAAGGCGACCGCGATATCGGCCGCGCCCGCGAGCATGGCGGCGATCTCGGATCCGGGACTTACCGGCACGATCGTCGCGTCGACGCCGAGCTTCATCCCGTTGCTCTCGACGAGACGCTTGGTGACGCTGAAGTTGGTGTTGGGCTCCGGCGATGTGGCGATCCGCTTGCCCTTGAAGCCCTTCGGATCGGTGAAGGCCTCGACCGTCTTCGAGACTGCAAAGTAGTGGGCCCGCTGAACGACGGTGCCGACGACCATCCCGGGACCGCCGTTCTCGCGCGAGATCACCGCCATCGTCGGATCGCCGATGGCGAAATCTGACGAGCCGCCGAGCACGGCCGCGAAGGTCTGCGTGTCGCCGCCGGCAGCACTCACCTGCATGTCGAGGCCGTTCTTCTCGAAGATGCCGGCGTGCATTCCGACGTAGAGATTGATGTAGCCGAGGTTGTGGACGGCCTCGCTGAAGCGGACGGTCTTGAGGCCCGCGGCGCGCGCGGCCGTCGGCGCCAGCGGCGCACCGACCGCTAGGCCGGCCAGACCTTTCAGGATCGAGCGCCTACCAAGCAGTGGCGACCAGGATTGAGGCATACGAACTCCGCGAGACGCGAGGAGGCGATCGGTCGATTGCCGCAGACGTGCGATGGCGTCGGTTCACGATCGTACGATTGCCGCCGCCGGCCACTGTATGAAGCAAGTTAGCTGCCAGACCACGCGAGTGCTCCCGGCAATAGGGGGTACTCGATCTTGGATCTGCTCCGTATGCGTGGGATCCATTGCGCACGTCTGCTCGGCGGCGCTAAGGATGGCCTGCCCCCTGAAAAGTGGTCCTCCCTGATGTATGGCTTTGGGCCATTTGGAGGATGTTTTTATGGGACGGAAGAAGCATACGGCTGAAGAGATCGTCGCTAAGCTGCGGCAGGTCGATGTCCTGGTCTCGCAGGGTCGCAAGGTTGCTGAAGCAATCCGGTCGATCGAGGTGACCGAGGTTACGTATTACCGTTGGCGTTCCGAGTACGGCGGTCTGAAGGGTGATCAGGTCAAGCGGCTGAAGTCCTTGGAGACGGAGAACCTGCGTCTGCGTCGGGCGATCTCGGACCTGACGCTGGAGAAGCTCATTTTGAAGGAGGCAGCTTCGGGAAACTTCTGAGCCCGGCTCGCCGCCGGGCTTGTGTCGACTACGTCGTTGCCGAGCACGGTGTGTCCGAACGCTTCGCTTGCCGTGTCCTGGGTCAGCATCGTTCGACGCAGCGCAAAGTCGCCGTGATGGTCGAGGACGAGGCTGCTTTGACGGCTGCTATCGTCGCCCTGGCTCTGCAGTATGGGCGCTACGGCTACCGTCGGATCACCGCGATGCTCCGGCGCGATGGCTGGACGGTGAACGTGAAGCGGGTCGAACGGATCTGGCGCCGCGAGGGCCTCAAGGTTCCCGCTCGCCAGCCGAAGCGGTCGCGCCTCTGGCTCAACGACGGCTCCTGCCTTCGCTTACGGCCCGAGCGTCCCGACCACGTCTGGTCCTACGACTTCGTCGAGCACCGCACGCACAATGGACGCAAGTACCGGATGCTGAACGTCATCGACGAGTTCACACGCGAGTGCCTGGCCATCCGCGTATCTCGTAAGCTGAAGGCATTGGACGTGATCGATGTACTCTCGGACCTGTTCAGCCTGCGCGGGGTGCCAGGGCATATCCGCTCGGACAACGGGCCGGAGTTCATCGCCAAGGCCGTTCAGGACTGGATCGCGGCGGTTGGATCAGCGACCGCCTACATCGAGCCGGGCAGTCCGTGGGAGAACGGCTATTGCGAGAGCTTCAACGCGAAGCTGCGGGATGAACTTCTCAACGGCGAGGTGTTCTACACCCTCAAAGAGGCCAGCGTCGTGATCGAGCAATGGCGGAGGCACTACAACAGCATCCGGCCACACTCCTCACTCGGCTACCAGCCACCTGCGCCCGAGGTCGTCATCTGGCCAACCGAACCGAGCGGCTCAGGGCCGCTCGCTCACCCCGCCATCGTCACGCGACCGACGATGCACTAACTTCGAACCTGGGCCACCGAATGGGGGCAGGCCAGTGCGGCACGTCCCATCACTGGGCCCGGGAACTGACGAAGCTCGGCCATGAGGTTCGGCTGATGCCGCCCGCTTACGTGAAGCCGTATGTGAAGCGCGGTAAGACCGATGCGAACGACGCCGCTGCCATCTGCGAGGCGGTGACGCGCCCGAGCATGCGCTTCGTGCCGGTGAAGTCGACCGAGCAGCAGGCGGCGCTGGCGCTGCACCGGACGCGCGACCTGCTGGTCAAGCAACGCACGCAGTTGGTGAACATGATCCGCGGCCTGCTCGCCGAGTTCGGGATCGAGATGGCGCGGGGCCTGCGGCACGCGCTCGAACTGGCAGCCCGGCTCTCGGCCGGAGACGCAGCCGAGGTGCCACCACTGGCGCAACGCGTGGTGACCGGGCTGGCCGACCAGATCGGCGCCTTGCAGATCCAGCTCACCCGCCTGGAGAAGGAGTTGCTCGCTTGGCATCGGGAAAACGACCTGTCGCAGCGCCTGGCGACGATCCCCGGTGTCGGTATCGTCTCGGCAACGGCGCTGGCCGCCTCGGTGAGCGAGCCCGAGCGCTTCCGCTCCGGTCGGCAGTTCGCCGCCTCGTTGGGACTGACACCGCTGCAGAACTGTAGCGGCGGCAAGGAGCGCCTGGGTCGGATCTCGCGCATGGGCGACCGCTACCTGCGCCGCCTGCTCGTAGTCGGCATGACTTCTCTGGTCCGGCGCGCGAAGGCCGCGCCGACGTCGGTCGACTCGCGGCTGCCGGCCCTTCTCCAGCGCAAGCCGGTGCGCGTCGTGACCGTTGCGGCCGCCAATCGCACGGCGCGGGTCGCCTGGGCGATCATGACACGCGGCGGCACCTACCGCGCACCCGCGGCCACGGCCGCCTGACCGCACGGCGCGGAGGTTTTTCCAGGTTGCGAGGACGATGAGAGTTGATGGCGAACCGGTCAGACCGGGAGCCGGGACACCCCGCTGAATGTCCAGGGCATCATAGCCCGCAAAGCAGAGTGGGACCCAGCTCGCGGATACCATCAGGGCCAGCGGTCAACATGAACGACTGCATCAACAGGCCGGACACAAGACTGCACCCGACCAAAGCGTCAGAAGCTCAATTCGCCGCTTGCAATGCGGGAGCCATCCACACAGGACAGTCCTGTTGCGACCCAACCTAGTCATATAATTTACTACGAAAGAAGCCCAAAAGCGGACGTAGGCTTGAGTTCTAATCCACCGCGGATGAATAACCGGTTGCCGACGTAGCGCGTCACAACTTCCAGAGGCTCATCTAAAGCCTGAAGCCGTTGATTAGCGGGGGGGGCCATAACGTCAGCATGTTGTGTCCCATTAGCTCGCCTCGACGAACGTAATGAGCACCTGCCTCAACGACGCGATTGTCATGACCTACGTCATCCAGCGGGCGCCATGATCTCGGTTCGCCGCGCCGCCTCGGAAGCTTGCTTCGGCGTGCGCCCGGCCCGGATTAAGGATGGCCGGCGATGCTATCGCTCGCCCACCGCCATAAGGGATCCCACGGGGTGCCCATGCGAACGCCGGGTCGTGCCGTGCCCCCGACCGAGCCGGCACCACGGAAGGGCATTTCCTTATCCATGCCCGGCTTGGAAGTACGCACCCCGCGGAACGGTCTTGGAAGCATGGCCGTTCCTCGATGCCGCCGGATCGGTCTCCGACCCGGTCCAGGCCACCAATAATTCACGAGGAAGCCCCCATGAGGAAGTCCCTTATCGCCGCCGCAGCCCTGGCCGCGCTCGGCGCCATCGGCATCGCCGCCCCCGCCTCGGCCGCCCCCGGCATAATCGGCGCCGTCGATGCCACCACCAACATCGTCGACGTCCGCATGGACGGCATGCATGGCCACAGCGGTCATCACATGCGCCATCACCATCACCGCGGTCACATGATGCGGCACCATCATCACCGCGGTTACATGATGCGCCATGGCCATGGTCATCGCCACCACCGCATGTGATCCGAAGGGACTGCTAGGGGCCCCTCTTGGGTCGCAATGACCAAGGACAGGCGACGGGGTGGAATTATGCGGAACGATCCGCGAGATCCCGCCCCGAGCCGATCAGGCCGATTCGAATGCAAGTCAGACCGAAAACATTTTAATCTCGCCCAACGCGAAGAGGCACCGTGTCGGGCCGACCCGATCAGGTAGCGTCGTGGATGGCGTCGACGACCTGATCCACGCTGTACGGCTTGGACACGAACAGGCCGTGGTCCGGGATATCCCCGTCGCCCAGACGTTGCCGACCCGAGGTCACGACCAGGCGGATGTCAGGCCAGGCATCGTGTACGCGTCCGGCCAGGGTCACTCCGCACATCGAGCCCGGCATGTCGACGTCGGTGAACAGGACACCGATGTCGGAGCGCTCGTGCAGGATGAACCAAGCCTCGTCGGCATGGCGTGCCTCGACGATCTCGAAACCGGCATCCTCCAGCATTTCGACGGCGCACAGGCGCACGAGGTCGTCATCCTCGACGACGAGGACGGCCGATGCTTCCATGGAGCGTTTCGTCGTCATGGGATCGCAACACAGGTTAAGTCGTTTGGTTGCGACCCGACATCGCATCATTTGACCGGTTGCCGTTTGCAGAAGGCGGCCTCCTGGGCGCGGCTGCACCGGGAGAAGGCGATTGGGACGTTCGTCACTCTCCCTTTCGTGATGTCGTCCTGGGCTGGCCGCGGCGCTCACGGATAGCTTTGCCGGAGCACAGGCGGGCGGTCCGGCTCATCACCATGGAGCTGCACGCCTACAAGTCCGCCTTCACGCGGGAAAAGGCGGGACTCGCCGAGCATATTGACTTCCGGGTCGGTGACGCCGTGCGCATAATCAGCGAGCTGCTCGAGGGCATCGACTTCTTCCTGATGGACCTCTGGAAGGAACTCTACGTACCGTGCCTGGAGGCGGTGATGCTCAAGCTCAATCCCGGCGCAATGCTGGTCGCGGACAATGTCCGCCCGGACCGGGAGGACACCCGCGCCTACGTGGAGGATGCAACCGCATAAGGTGAAGCGGGCCCAACTTATCACGATGATAAATTATCGTAATGCTGAACGCTCAATGGGCGCGGACCATCGCGGTCCTGGCCGACCTCGGGAGCTTCACCCGCGCGGGGGAGAGCCTGGGCCTGACCCAGGCCGCGGTTAGGCAGCACGTCCGGTACCTGGAGGCGGAACTCGGGCCTCTACTCCTCCGCCGTCCACGCCGTCTCGAACTTACTCCGGCGGGCTCGGCCCTCCTCGACTACTGTCGGGAGGTCGAGCAATCCGACCGACGCATGCGAGCCCGCCTCGCAGATGCGGATGCGGCGACAGGCGAGGTCGGCCTGATCACACCGGGAAGCATCGGACTGTTCCTCAATCCCCTGCTTCTCGACATGCAGGCGGCCGAGCGCGGCCTCGTCATATGGCACCGCTTCGCACCCGACCACGAGGTGCTGGACGCCGTGCTGAACAACTGGTTCGAGCTTGGCGTCACAACGGTGAGACCGGACGATCCGCGCCTGGCGGCAAGCGAGTTCGCAGAGGAAGCCCTCGAACTCGTCGTCCCGGTCGGCGAGGAGGTTCGGAAGTGGTCGGACGTGGAGCGGATCGGCTTCGTCGACCATCCGGACTGTCACGCCATGGCATCCCGCCTGCTGAGCCGCCGCTTCGCCGGTCACCGTGACGTTCGTGGCCTACCCCTTCGCGGCTTCAGCAATCAGGTCGGCCTGATCCTGGAGCCGGTCGCCCGTGGCTTCGGCTTCACGGTGATCCCACGCTATGCCCGACGCGCCTTCGGCAAGCCGGAAGCGATCCGTGTCGTCGAATGGGACGAGCCCGTCGTGGATACCCTCTAGCTCATTCACCGCTCGGAATGGCCTCTGACGGCACGCAGCCGGAATGCGGCCCGGCATCAGATCGAACGCTCCAGGAAACTATCGGCGGAAGGTGGACCCGCTCCGCGTGGGATGGGGGCACTTAATTGATGTCAGCACCAAACCCCTGCGGAGGAAAGGGCACGGCTTGCTTCCACTCTCAGCCATGCTCATCGGGTTGAAAGCGCCGTGATCGTGCCGGACCAGATCGGATTCGACGAATCGTCCGAGCCCGACGTCGACTGCTCCTTCGAAGCCATTGCCCGGAACACCCTCGCCCTGGCGGACGCGCTCTCGCTCGGGCGTATCACCGTGCCGGGCCACTCGACAGGAGGCGCACTCGCGGTTCGCCTGGCGACCATGGCTCCCGAACGGGTTGAACAACTCGTGCTGGAAGACCCGATTGGCCTGGTCGACTACCGCGCCTACATCGCACCGCAGGAGACCGAGACGCTGGTGAAGGCACGGATGCCAGGCATCCACCAAGCCGCCCAGGAAGCGATGGGTGAACCAGGCGCCGCGCGCTTCGTCTCGTTGCCGGATGTCGGTCACGTGCCACATCTGGAAATGCCCGACCGGTTCAAGTCCGACCTCCTTGCTTTCCTGAAGTCCTGAGGGCCGACCATGCTCCTTCGTGTACTTACCGCAGTCGTCATGCTCGCCATCGCCCTGCCGGCGATGGCGGAGGAGATCCTGCATTCCGTCGTCAACGTCGATCTGATGCCTAGCAAGCAGGCCGACGGCACACGTATGCTGACCGACTACATCCAGGGCGTCCGCAAGGACCCCACCGTCCTCTCGGCCACGCTGGTGCGGCAGAGCGGGTCGCTCAACCACTTCATCCTGATCCAGGCGTTCGCGACCAGGGCCGCGTACGACAGCCATGGCGAAGCGGATTACGTGCGGAGCTTCCGCTCGGCGCTCTATCCGTATCTCGGCAGTCCATGGGACGAACGTGTCGGAGACGACATCACCCGCTGAAGGCCGCCCCCATCGGGTCGGGATTGAATTGTCCGACCGCCGGAGCCACCCTCGGCACCGGCGGGCGTTTCCCGGACACTCGGATGGGAGCGAGGCCAGGCCGTGGAGCGTATCGAGTTTCTTGGGCTCCAGGCGTTCCTGAGCATCGCCAACTGGGGGAGCTTCAACCGTGCGGCCGCGAGCCTGAACCTGTCGCAGGCGGCGCTGAGCCACCGCCTGAAGAAGCTGGAGGACGAACTCGGGGTCAAGCTGGTCGCCCGCACGACGCGGCAGGTGACCCTGACGCCCGCCGGGGTCGAACTCCTCCCGAGCGCGCGACGCATCGTTGAGGAACTGTCCCAACTATTCGGGACGTTGCGGAAGCAAGGACGCGAGAACCAGGATGTCGTCCGGTTCGGCTGCCTACCGACGATCGCCACCTACCACCTGCCGATCATCCTGCGGGGCTTCGACGCCTCCCACCCGGGCGTCCTGTTCCGCGTCATCGACCATTCGGCCACCGCCATCGTCGAGCGCGTCAGGGCCGGCGATGCGGAGTTCGGCATCACCATCATGTCGGCCCAGCACTACGACCTCGACATCGCGCCGATCCATCAGGAGTCGTTCGTGCTGGTGTGCCCGGCCGGCCACCGGCTGTCGGTTGCGAAGGCGGTGACTTGGTCCGAGTTGCAGGACGAGGTGATGATCAAGATCGGGGAGCAGACCGGCAATAACTTGCTCATCGCCGCCGGCTTGGGTGGGCGCTACGCGGACATGCGTTGGGTCTACGAGGTGCACCGCGTCGCCACGGCCATCGGCATGGTGTCGGGCGGGCTAGGTGTCACCGTCGTTCCGCGCCTCGCATTCCAGTCGGCGCAGGAAGGCGGGATCGTCGCCGTTCCAGTCCGGGGACCGAGCATCTCGCGCACCATCGGCATCGTCACACGGCGGGGCCACACGCTGTCGCCTCTCGCCGAGAGCCTGTCGCGGGCGATCCGGAACTATTTCGGCACCCTCTGAGCGTCCTCGGCAATCGAGGTATGTGCGGCTCGATGCGGTTCAGCGGCCATGAGACCGCATGATCCCGGCCAAGCTAATTGTTCGATAAAATGAATGAAAAGCCGCAATCTATTCATTTGTTTCAGTTTGGCGTTGGAGCTACCGATGAATGCACAATAGTGCGTGTGCCCGAGGGCCTCGCCGCAATACTGGGAGGACAGGACGGACATGACAACGCAAGCGAAAGCTGGCCTCGTCGTGACGGCACACCCGGGCGACTTCGTCTGGCGCGCCGGCGGCGCCATCGCCCTGCACGCCAGCAAGGGCTACCGCATGAAGATCGTCTGCCTCTCCTACGGCGAGCGCGGCGAGAGCCAGTGGGCCTGGAAGAAGGCCGGCGTGCGCATCGAGGACGTCAAGGCGCAGCGCCGCGCCGAGGCAGAGGAAGCGGCCGGCATCCTCGGCGCCGAGATCGAGTTCCTGGACGTCGGCGACTATCCCTTGCGCGTCGGAGAGGCGGTTCTCGACCGACTGGTCGATGTCTATCGCGAGACGAAGCCGTCCTTTGTGCTGACGCACGCGCTGGAGGACCCCTACAACTTCGACCATCCCGTCGCCGCCCACGTCGCACAGGAGGCCCGGGTGATCGCCCAGGCCGCAGGGCACAAGCCCGACCCGGACCGCAGCTACAGCGCCCCGCCGGTTTTCCTGTTCGAGCCGCACCAGCCGGAGCAGTGCAACTTCAAGCCCCAGGTCATCCTGAACATCGACGCGGTCTGGCAGACCAAGTTCCGCGCGTTCCAGGTGCTCGCCGCCCAGAAGCACCTCTGGGAATACTACGACCGCGTCGCCCTCAACCGCGGCGTCCAGGGGGCCCGCAACTCCGGGACGACGATGACCTACGGCGAGGCCTACCAGCGGCTGTTCCCGATGACCGTGGGGGAACTGGCATGAGGACCGTCGTCGTCCGCAACATACCCAGGATCGCGCCCGAGGTGGCGGCGACACTGGCCGAGCATGGCGTCTCCACCGTCCACGAAGCGCAAGGGCGCGTCGGCCTGCTCAAGCCCTACATGCGCCCGATCTGGCCCGGCGCGAGCGTGGCCGGCAGCGCCGTGACCGTCCTGGCGCAACCGGGCGACAACTGGATGCTGCATGTGGCCATCGAGCAATGCCGCCCCGGCGACGTGCTGGTGGTGGCCTGCACGACCGACAACACGGACGGCATGTTTGGTGACCTTCTCGCGACATCCCTCAAGGCGCGCGGCGGCATCGGCCTCGTCATCGACGCGGGTTGCCGCGATGTCCGCACCCTCAAGGAGATGAACTTCCCGGTCTGGTCGCGCGCGATCTCGGCCAAAGGCACGGTGAAGGCGACGCTTGGCAGCGTGAACGTTCCCGTGGTGTGCGCCGGGGCTCTGATCCGTCCGGGTGACGCTGTCGTGGCCGACGACGACGGCGTCGTGGTGGTGCCCCATTGGGATGCCGTGGACGTGGCCGCCAAGGCGGATGCCCGCGCCGCCAACGAGATCGCCAAGCGCGACCGCCTGGCGTCGGGTGAGCTCGGGCTCGACCTCTACCGGATGCGCGAGACCCTGGCCGCGGCCGGGCTCGAATACCTCGACGACCTCGCGGACTGACACTGCCTGAGTTCCCGGTCGGCAAGCCACCCGGAAAGAGGCGGCTCCGACCGACACGTCCCGCCCGGCGGCGTCGCGCGGGCACGATCCCGCACGGCTGGAGGAAACGCCCCATGATTAAGCTCGGATGGTACTCGAAACTCGACCAAACGGAACGGCGGACCTACTGGGCCTGTTTTGCCGGCTTCGGCCTCGACGCCATGGACACCACGATCTACGCCCTCGTCATCCCGGCGCTGATCGCGACCCTCGGCTTTAGCCAAGCCGAGGCCGGATACCTCGCCACCGCATCACTTGCGGGCGCCGCGGTCGGCGGCTGGGCTGCCGGCATCCTGGCCGACCGGCTGGGTCGGGTGCGTATCCTGCAGGTCACCATCCTCATGGTCGCCGGTTTCACCTGCCTGGCCGCGTTCATGAGCGATTTCTGGTCGCTCGCCGCCGTCCGCTTCCTCCAGGGCCTCGGCTACGGCGGAGAAGCGGCCGTCGGCGGGGTGCTGATCAGCGAGGTCATCCGCCCGGCGCTCCGCGGCCGGGTCGCGGCCTCGGTCCAGAGCAGCTACGCGGTGGGTTACGCGATCTCGGTGAGCCTCTTACCCGTCATCGCCGCGCTGTTCTCTGAGGAGATGGGCTGGCGGGTGTTCTTCGCCATCGGCATCATCCCAGCCGTGCTCGTGTTCTTCATCCGTAGGCTCGTGCCGGAGTCCGGCATCTACACCGAAGCCCGCGCGGCGGAGCTCGCCGGCACCGTCCCGCCGCCGTTCTGGACCATCTTCACCGGCTCGTACCTGCGACGCACGATTGCGGCGGCGATCATGTCGACCGGCATCTTCGGCGGTGCCTACGTGATGATCACTTGGCTGCCGAGCTACCTGCGGATCGCCCTCGGTCTATCGATCAAGTCGAGCACGGGCTACCTCGCGATGAACATCCTAGGATCGCTCGTCGGGCCGTTGCTCTTCGGCTGGCTGTCAGACCGGATCGGGCGCCGCCCGGCCTTCATGACCTTCCTCGTCCTGCAATCGAGCAACGTCGCCATCCTCCTGCTCGCGCCGATCGGCCTCGATACCACCATCGTACTGAGTTTCTTCCTCGGCGCGTTCCAGGGAGCCCTCGCCTCTGGCATGCTGCCGACCTTCGCGGAGCTATTCCCGACCACGATCCGGGCGAGCGGCCAGGGCTTCTGCCTCGGTGGCGGGCGTGGGTTCGGCTCGGTGGTTCCCGCCACGGTGGGCATCCTGGCCGCGACCGTGCCGCTCGGGACGGCGATGGGCATCTGCGCCCTGTGTGCCTACGGTACGGCCTTCTGCGCGGCGCTGTTCCTGCCGGAGACGGCAGGAGCCGACCTGCACGGCAAGGGGATCGACCAGGATATGATGGCAGGCCAGGATGAAAGGTCGCCAAGGATCGCCTCGGCGTAAGCTCGACCCCGAAGCATGACTGCGCAATGAGTAGCCCAAGGGAAGTACGAGAATGATGTGGGAAGCATTGGGGGGTACCACCCATCGCCGCCGGTTCCTTCAGGGGGGCGGCAGCCTGCTGGCCGCCTCCACCTTCCCTGCCCACGCCGTTTCCGCCGGGAGCGACGTCACCGGACGGCTCGCCCGCTACATGGTCGAGGCACGCGACAGGCCCCTGCCGCCCGAGGTCCTGCTGGCCTGCAAGCATCGCATCCTCGACACCTTCGGTGCCATGGTCTCCGGCGCCCGGATGCGTCCAGGCGAGATGGCGACGTCGTATGTCCGCAGCATCGGGGGCGTCGCCCAAGCCTCGGTCGTCGCGTCGGACCTGCGTACGACTGCGATCGACGCGGCACTCGCCAACGCAATGTGTGCCCATGCCGACGAGACGGACGACTTCGAGCCGGTCACCAAGGCGCATCCGGGCTCCGCGACCGTGCCCGCGGCCTTTGCCATGGCCGAGAAGGAAGGCCGCTCGGGTGCTGAGATGATCCGCGCCGTTGCTCTTGGATACGACCTCAGCTGCCGCCTGCTGCTGGCGCTCGGGCCGGACCTCGTACGCGGCACGCATCGGAGCGCCGAGGGGACAAGTTCTACGTTCGGAGCGCTCGGTGCCGCCGCCGCGCTCGCGCGCTTCGACGAACGCGGCATGCGCTTCGCGCTGTCCTACGCCGCGCAGCAGGTCTCCGGCCTATGGAGTTGGGTGAAGGACGAGGACCACATCGAGAAGGCGTTCGATTTCGCCGGCATGGGCGCCCGCAACGGCGTCACCGCGGTCTCCATGGTCCAAGCCGGCCTGACCGGCGTCTCTGACGTCCTCGACGGCACGCACAACCTCTTCATCGCGCTCTCCACCGATCCGAAGCCCGAGGCGATGCTGGAGGGTCTCGGCAGCCGCTTCTTCGTCACCGAGACGGCGATCAAGACGTTTTCGGTCGGCTATCCGATCCAGTCGCCGCTCGACGCTGTGCTGACCCTACGCAACCGGCATGACGTGCGCGATGAAGATGTCCGGCAGGTGTTGGTGCATCTGCCGACCGATGCGATCGGTATCGTCGGACACAGTGCCATGCCGGACGTGAACTGCCAGCACCTCGTCGCCTTGGCACTCGTGAGGGGAGCCGTCTCCTTCGCCGACAGCCACGATGCGAGCCTGCTGCAGGAGCCCACGATCCGCGCCCTTCGCGAAAAGGTCGAGGTCATGGGCGATCCGGCACTGATGACGCGGGATGCCCCGCGCAGCGCACGGGTCGAGGTCATCCTCGCCGACGGTCGCAGGCTGGAGCACTTCACGAAGTTCCCCCCTGGAACGAAGGAGAACCCCTTGAGCACCGAGCGTGTCAACGCGAAGGTGCGCGACCTGATCGTGCCGGTGCTCGGGGCGTCGCGGGCGGACGAACTGATCGCCCGCCTCAACGACCTCGAAAACCTGGCGGATGTCCGTGCGCTACGATCGCTGATCGCGAGCTGACACGCCGTTCGTAACAAGCCTCACCCCCGCTCGAATCGGGCCAAATCGCGACCTCGGCCATCCAGGTACGGAACGAGAGGCGGTGACACGGCCCTCGAAGTTTGATGGGCGACTTCAGGCTGTCAAACAGCGTTAGTCATTGGTTTATCCGCACTTTCGGTGCTGAGGGTGTCGGATCGTTCTTCCGCACGTTGATCCTCATCCGAACCGAGGAGGCATCGGATGCCGGTCTCGAACCCGTCGCTGCCGACAGTGCCTGCGCCTCAGAAGCGGATCGATCGATCAAGCGGCGGCGCAGAAGATCGCGGCTGCTCTTGATGCAGCAGCCCTGTCCGTGGACCGCGCTTGATAGACGAGAAGATCGCAGCGGTACTCGACGCCTACCACCAGACAATTCAGCAGGAACGGATGCAGCCCCGTCAGGCGCCTGGGGTCCGGGATGGTGGGCAGGACCAGCGCATGCGGGCCGTGGAGTCGCAGACCGGTCAGCTTCTCAACATCCTGGCGCGCAGCTCTCAGGCGCCGACCAACCTCGAACTCGGCACGTCCTTCGGCTACTCGGGCATCTGGCTCGCCGAAGCGCACGGGCGTCCGGGGATCGCCTCATCACCATGGAGGTGCTCACCTACAAGTAACCAGCACCCGCGACGACTTCGTCCCGGTTGTCGAGAAGGATCAAGCCACGACGGTTCCAGACATAAGGCTGATGCCAGCATGATCTCGACAGTTTCAGGCCGAGGCGCTTCGCCTGTTTCCGAAGTTGAGCAAGTCGGAGGGTATCTTGGTAGGTCGGAGCCAGATCAATTTCGTGCAAGTCGACCTCTTACGCCCATGGCGTTTCAACCGCAGCCTGCCATGTAACAGGCTACGTTCGTCGTGCCGGTGTGGCAGCTCGGCACCCAAACACCCAGCCGCCGGAGACGGACCCTCTCACCACCGATAGATCAGGCTGCCTATGACCCTCGCCGGCTGGTTGAAATTGCAGAAACCGAACGAGCAGGTCGTGTAGTTCCGGTCAAAGATATTGTAGGCGTTGATCTGCGCGCGGAAGCCTTTGTACTTCGGATCGAGCGCCGCAAAATCGTAGGCCACTAGCGCATCGTAGAGTGTGACTGCAGTATTGCGCACCGTATTCTGGTCGTCGGCGAAGCTCGTACCGATGAAGCGGATGCCGCCGCCGATCTGAAGACCGCGCAGGAGCGAGGAAGGCGGGAACGCGTAGGTCAGGAACGATGCGTAGGTGTCGCTGGGGATACCGGACACGCGGTTCCCAGCAATCGACTGACCGGTGGCCGAGACCGAGTTCACGAACCGGATGTCGACGTGCGTGTAGGCGATGGTCAGGTTCGTGCCGGGCGCGAGGTTGGCAGTCGCCTCGGCCTCGAAGCCCTTCGAGCGCACGGCGCCGCCAGCGGTCTGGAATGCGAGGTTGCCCGCGTCGGGGATCAGGATGCTCGACTGGTTGATGTCGAAGCCGGCAAACGCCGTCTGGATGTTGGTGCCGGGGATCAGGTACTTCACCCCCGCTTCGATCTGGTCGCCGGTCGCCGGCTTGAACGCCTGGCCGTTCCGGTCTTGGCCGACCTGCGGGGTGAAAGTCGTGGCATAGCTCGCGTACGGCACGAGCCCAGGCGCCAGGATGTAACCGAGGCCGACGCGGCCGGTGAAGGCGCTATTGTCCTGGCGCGAGACCGCGCTGTCGGGGGTGGCGTAGTTGTCCTGGAAGACCCAGTCGTGGCGTCCGTTGAGCGTCAGGATGAAATCGCCGAACTTGGCCTGATCCTGCAGGTAGACCCCGATCTGATCCTGGGTCTGGCGTGAAGCGGGCGCTAGGGTAGGCGTCGGGATAAACTGCTGGCCGTAGTTGCGCGTGATGAGGTTCAGGTCCGGGGCTAGGCCAAAGCCGAAGCGCGCGCTCAGGCTGTACCGAGCGTAGTCGACGCCGCCGACCACAGTGTGGGCGACCGGACCGGTGGCGAAACGCGCCTCGAGCTGGTTGTCCAGCGTCTGCTGCACCAGGCCTTCACGGATGTAGCCGGTGTCACGCGTGCCGATCGTGCGCGCTTCGTTGATGTTGTTGATGTCGACGTACTTGCCGCTCAGGAACAGCCCGTAGTGCCGGAAGTTCTGACGGAACACGAGGTCTGGCGTGATGAAGTGCTCGAAGGCGTAGCCAACCCGGTACTGCGTCTGGTCAAGCCCAATGAAGCGCGGATCACCCTGGTAGAATTTGGACACCCGGAAGCCCGGGTCGTTGTAGAAGAACGTCGCCGCCGGCGTGTTGGTGACCTGGAACTCGCTCAGGAACGTAAATGTGGTGTCGGCCGACGGCTTCCAGGTGAAGGCGGGAGCGAGGTAGAGCTGGTCGTCGGTTGTGCCGAGACCAATGAAGGTGCCCGCCTCGCGGCGCACGCCGGTTAGACGGTAAGCCATGGTGCCGCCGGAACCCTCGATCGGACCGCCGATGTCGAAGTTGCCCTGGAAGCGGTCGAAGTTGCCGGCTTGGAACTGCACCTCGCCAAACGGCACGAAGACGGGACGCTTGCTCGTGATGTCGAGAATGCCGCCAGGCGAGCCGAGGCCGTAGAGGCCGGAGGCAGGCCCGCGCAGGATGGTGAGCGACTCTGCACCGTAGGGCTCGCTTTTCGGGTAGGCGAAGCCGGTGCCGATTACGCGCAAGCCGTCGCGGTAGATGCCTTGATTGGTGAGCACGTCGAAGCCGCGGATGAAGATCTGATCGAAGCGTGGGTCGAAGCCCGATCGGGCCGATATGGCGCCCGGGACGTAGTTGATCGCATCGCTCAAGGTCTGAACGTTGCGGTCGTTGAGCTGCTCGCGCGTGACCACCGAGACCGACTGTGGGACTTCGATCAGCGGGGTGTTGGTTTTCGTTGCCGTCGTGACGACCCGCGCCGTGTAGCCTGTAATCCCGGACGGACCACCACCACCGCCGCTGGTGGCGCCCGTACCACCGTCGCCGGCGCTGACGTTGAGGCCGCCGGAGCCGACCGGCCCCGGGGCGGAGCTACCGGGTCCTGCCGCCTCGACCGAGATCTCGTTGAGCTGAACGGTGCCACCCTGCGCCGCCGCGGGACCGGCCAGAGCGGTGGTGGCGAGAAGCACGGAGAGCAGCGAGAGGTGGTGAGACATGGATCACGTCGGCGCGCGCCCGGAACAGCGCAATGCCAATGTGATCGCCGCTCACGGATCATTGATCAAGTCGAAAAGGTGTTATAAAACACACACTTACAACGGTTCAAATCTGAAGATGTTCTAAGCTAGGGATTATTGAAAGCCCCCTGTCCGTGCCGGAGCGATCTGCGCCCAGGAGGGAAGTAAACCTTGCCACATCGTCAGCGACCGAAGTTGCCGAGCTGGATCCAGCCGACGAACGTGCGCGATCGCACCTCACGTCGATGTGAAGGCTTGTTGTGGGCATAATTCCCACGGATACGCTGTTTGCCGTCATGGAGACCAGCAAACATGCGACGGGCGATCGTTCACATTGGTATGCCGCGCACCGGATCGACCTCGTTCCAAGAGGTCCTCGCCCGGTTACGGCCTCGCCTTGAATCAGTCGGTTTGTGCTACCCAAAACTCGCTCCTTCCGGCGCAAACGCTTCGGACGACGTGAACCACTACCTGCTCGGACGGGCCCTCGACGGCCGCGACTCCGTGCGAGAGCGCCTTGGCAGTCTTAGCCGGCTGGCAAAAACGCTGTCCGACACCGAGGCCGACACGGTGATCCTCTCGTACGAGGATTTCGCCGTGCAGCGACCGGGCCTCTGCGTGCCCAGTGTTCTCGCCGACGTATTCGCACGGCACGGCTTCGCGATGGAGGTCGCGCTCGTGGTCAAGCCGCAGGCCGAGCAACTCGCCTCCGCCTACGCCCTACGTGCGCAACTCGTAGCTGAAGCACGGACCTTCCGTGAGTTCGTGAACCGCGAGGGCACTTCAGGACGCTACGACTACGCAGCGCGGCTTGAACCATGGCTACGCGCAGCCGGAGGTCGGGTCGCCGCCGTGCCGGTGCGGGCCCGGTGCTCCGATGCACCACTGTTGGCCCGTCTCATCGAGGCCCTGGGGCTTAACGCACGCTTGGAGCCGCTACTGACCACGGGAGACCTCACTTACCGAACAAACCGCAGCTCAGGCCCGGTCGCCGTCGAGGCGTCCCGTCGCCTGCATGGGCTCGGGCTACACCGTCAGATCACCGGGCACCCGCGGCGACTCGGCCATCTCTTGGACGAGCTAGCTTGGGCACGCGGCATCGACGCAAAAGCGTTCAGGGGCAACGCGCCCCACGCCCTCGCGACCATCGCGTCGTACCACGCTGCCTCAAACGAGCGGCTGGCCGCCAAGTGTTGGGGCCGAGGCTGGAACGCGGTTGTCGTTGACGCTCCCGAACATCCGCCGAATGAGCTGGCCGATCAGTTGATCTCCCCCGACACCGGGGCGGAGGTGGAATGGTTGGTGGCTGAAGTGATGGCGCGAGTTGCTTACCGGGCGCCCCCAGCGTGGCTGCGCTGGCTGGACAGTGCCGTTGAGCGGGGCGTGGAGCGTCTCGCCGATCTCGTCGGCGGACCAGCCTGGCGGGTGCGCTGAGATGGGCAAATTGTACGATCCTGCGATCGCCCCTACGCCTCGGCCCAACTTAACGCGGTACCCGCTGGCACCGCGGGAGCTGCGCTGGGAGGTGCTCGACCAGCGGCCAGTGATCGCGTGGCTGACCGGCTTGCCCGGAGCGGGCAAATCGACCATCGCCGCCGCCGCAGACCGAGTGCTCATAGCCAGCAGCCGGCACAGCGCAGTGCTCGACGGTGACAACCTGCGCCACGGACTGAATGCCGACCTCGCCTTCACACCGCGGGACAGATCCGAGAACGTGCGGCGTGTCGCCGAGGTGGCCCGTTTGATGGCCGAAACCGGCACGGTAGTGATCGTCTCGCTGATCTCTCCGTTGCAAAGCGACCGCGACTTGGCGCGGCGCGTGGCCGGTGACATCCCCTTCCTCGAGGTGTTCATCGACACGCCGGCCTCAATCTGCGCACGGCGAGATCCGAAGGGGCTGTACGCGCGTGCTGGTCGGGGCGAGATCACAGCGTTCACTGGTGTGTCGGCGCCCTACGAGGAACCGGGAGCCCCTGATCTTTTGCTGCACACTGAGGGGCTGGCAGTGGCGCATTCGGTAGCCCCATTGTGCGAGGCCCTGCTGCGGTTAAGCGCAGCCGATGTGTAAGTGGGTTCGATCCCGTGCGTCACGGATGGGTTTCAACCCGCCCGTATGCGAATCGCCCGGCGTCGCCGTCGTGACGCTGAATGTCCGCTATGGGGAAGCGCTCGAGGCTCTCTGAATGACCGGGATGGGCGCAAACCAGCCGGTTGGTCCTTGCCGGAAGCAGGATGACAGTTTCGGAGTTGAAGCGCTGAAGAAGCGGGCGAGCCCTTTCCGACCCAACGGGGCTCTGGCGACCTCACCGCAGCGTCAGGGAGCGAGGCAGGTCCGAAAGGGGCTCGGCCCCATGCGCGGTGACGATGACGGTCTCGGATGCGCCGACGGTCCAGGCGCCATAGCGGCGCAAGGTCGCCGGCAGGTGGAAGACCATGCCTGGCTCGATCGGCCGGTCGACGCCGGTGAAGAGGCTGAGCAGCCCCCCCTCGCCCCAATCGGGCGCGAAGGCGATACCCATCGAGTAGCCGATGCGCTTGCGGAAGGCTGGGCCGTAGCCCGCCGCATTGATGATGGCTTGAGCGGCCTCGTGAGGGACGGAGCAGGGCCGGCCCGGTCGTATCGCGTCGAGGGCCGCGTCGAGGGCTCGCAGCGCGCAATCCATCATCCGCCGCGCCTCGGACGGCGGCTCGCCGATCCAAACGCTGCGCATCAGCGCCGCGTGGTAGCGGGCATGGCTGCCTGCGAGTTCGAGGAACACCGCATCGCCCGGTTCCAGCCGGCGCCGGCGCCACGTCATGTGCGGTAGCCCGCTGCGGGGGCCCGACGAGATCAGGGGCTCCATCGCCATCGCCTCGGACCCGGCCGTCGTGGCGGCGGCGAGCATGGCGGCGGCGACCGCGTTCTCGTCGTTCCCCACTGTGCAGGCCGCGATGCCGGCCGCGAGCCCGGCCTGTGCGTAACGTGCGGCGGCCCGGATCGCCTTCAGCTCGACCGCTGACTTCACTGTGCGCAGGGGGCCGAGGAGGCCCGACCCGTCCGGAACCGGGTCGATGCCGAGCGCCGTGCCGATCCGCGCCGCCAGGGCGGGCGAGACGAACCAGCCGTCCCGCTCCAGCGCCGGCCGGGCGAAGCCCCGGCGGCGCACGAGATCGGCCAGGGCGTCGGCCGGGTCGGTCCCGTCTGGATAGGCCTGGATGTCGTTGAGCCAGGTATTGGCCGCCGCCCCCGGCAATTCGAGCTGGCGCACCAGCAAGGCCGGCTCTCCCTCCACCGGCAGCACGAGGGCCTGAAAGGCGAAGTAGCCCGCCGTCTGGCGGCCGGTCAGCCAGTAGATCGCCTCCGGACCGGTCACAACCAGGGCATCGTGGCCGGCGGCGGCGATTGCAGCCCGTGCCGCCATCTGCCGCGCGGCGAACTCCGCCTCCGGGAAGGCCGCCTCACAGCCGCGCAGGTTCGCAAATTCATCCATCGCGCCGCCACAACTTAGAATTCGCTCAGGCGGCGAATAATGCCCAGCTTGAAGTTTTCGAGATGAGCCGCGATGGCATCGGCCGCCGCCGCCGCGTCCCCGGCTCGCAGGGCGGCGACCACCGCCAAGTGCTCGCGATGCACTGCCTCGAACCGTTCGGGCATCCGGCTCAGGTTAAACATCTGCGTCTTAAGCCGCAGATCCTTGATCGTCTTGGCCAGGATCGCATTTTGACTGTGATCGGCGAACAGTTCGTGGAAACGGCGGTCGACCTCCCAGTTGCCCGGGGCATCCGGATCCCCCGCCGCCAGCAGCGCCTCGATCTGTCCCTGCAAATCCTCCAGCACGGCGTCGGCGATCCGGCCCGCGGCGAGCACGACGCTCTCCCGTTCCAGCAGGCGGCGGACGTGCAGGATCTCGATCAGCTCGCGCAGGGAGAACTCCTTCACGACGAGCATCCCGCCGGGCTGCCGCTCGATCAGGCCCTCGGTCTCCAGCCGCGACATCGCCTCGCGGGTCGGTGTGCGCGAGATGTCGAGCATCTCGGCGAGGCGACGCTCGTGCAGCACGGTCCCGGCCGGAAGGTCGCGCCGCACCAGCATGTCGAGCAGCTTGTCATAGGCCATCTGACCCAGGCTCTGTTCGCGCCGGGCGTTGAGCGCCGTCGTGTACGACGATGCGTCAAGGGTCTTCATCGGTTCCTCCCGGAGCGGCCGGCCGGGCCGCCCCCGTCTTCTTGTCGGTATGCCGTGTCGCCGCCGCCTTTCACATGGCGTTCGTGCGGATCGGCTCCTTCGGCGCCGGGTCATAGCCGATCAGCGGGGTGATGAGCTTGGCATAGGTGCCGTCGGCGACCATCCCGGCGAGGGCTTTGTTGACGGCCGCATGCAGGTTCGGCTTCCCCTTCTTGATGGCAAAGCCCTTCTGGATGGTGCTGAGCGGGGTTTCGATCATCACCAGCGGCAGCTTGCGGGCCTTGATCGCGTAGTTGCCGGCCACCGCGTCGTTGATCACCGCGTCGATGTTGCCACCGACGAGGTCCTGCATGGCGTCCGCGGCGGTCTTGTAGCTCTTCAAGGTGGCGCCGTGGTCCTCGGCGAGCTTTCCGAAGGTCGAGGCCGAGAGGGCGCCCACATTCCGGCCCTTTAGATCGTCCGGACCCTTGATGCCCGTATCCTTGCGGGTGACGATCCGCGCCCCGGATTCGAGCCACCCGTCCGCGAAGGCGACCTGCTTCTGCCGGGCGGGCGTGATGTCCATCGACTCGCTGGTGATGTCGTACTGATCGGCCATCAGGCCGATCAGCAGGGCATCGAACTTGACGTTCACGGGGCTGTATTCGAGCCCGAGCCTGCGGCAGACCTCGCGCATCACCCGGACCTCCAGCCCGTCGAGCTCGCCGCTCGGCGTACGCATGCTGAAGGGCGCGAAGGTGCTGTCGGTCGCCACGATCAGCTTGCCGGGCTCGATCAGTTCCAGCTTGCCCTCGGCCGCGCGGACCGCGGGAGCAGCCAGCAGGCTGGTGCAGAGGGCAGCGAGTGCGAGGAGGTGTCGGCGGTTCATAGCAATCTCCGATGTTGGGACGGGGCGAGAGGTGTGAGCCGCGGCCCGACTCGCGGCAGGCGCTGCTCAGGACAGACGGGCGTAGCGCCGCTCGAAGTAGGCGGAGAGCTGCGACAGGATCGACGTGAGGCCGAGGTAAATCAGCGCCGCCGCGATGTAGAAATCGAACGGGCGAAACGTGGTGGCGATCATGAGCTGGGCGTAGAGGGTCAGCTCGACCACCGTGATCGTCGAGAGCAACGACGTGTTCTTGACCGACGAGATCGCCTCGTTGGTGAGCGAAGGCAGGATCATGCGGAAGACCTGCGGCATTACGATCCGCGCCATCATGATCCGCGGGTTCATGCCCAAGGCCAAGGCCGATTCCATCTGACCCCGGGGGATCGCCGCGAGGCCGGCACGGATGGTCTCGGCTACGTAGGCGCCGCTGCTGACGCCCAGCGCGATGATCCCGGCGGTGATCGGCGACAGCTTCACGCCGATCTGCGGCATGCCGAAATAGACGATGAACACCTGGACAAGGGTCGGCGTACCCCGAATAAACCAGACGTAGAAGCTCGCCAGGGCCCGGAAGGGAGCGAAGGACGAGCGCTTGCCTAGCGCCCCGAGCAGGCCGCAGACCCAGCTCACAAGAATACTCGCCACCGTGACGCCGAGAACGACGATGGTCGCCGAGAGAAAGCCGGGGCCGTAGGTGACGACCTCTTCCGAGAGGCTGAGCCACCAGTCCTGAATTGCCGTGACGCTCATCACCGTCCGAACTCCCCGCTGGATATGCGGCTACTCACGCCGAGTGCCCGAGGCCGGTCGGCTCGTGCAGCACACGCCGGAGGAAGTGGCGCAACCGCTCGCTCCGAGGGGCACCGATGACTTCCTTAGGCGGGCCGTCCTCGGCGATCACGCCACCGTCGAAGAACAGAGTGCGGGTGCCGACGTCGCGGGCGAAGGCCATCTCGTGGGTGACGAGCAGCATCGTCATCCCATCCGCCGCGAGGGAGGCCATCAGCGCCAGCACCTCGCCCACCAGCTCAGGATCGAGGGCCGAGGTCACCTCGTCGAACAGCATCACCTTGGGTGCCATCGCCAGGGCGCGCACGATCGCCACGCGCTGCTGCTGCCCACCCGAGAGCTTCGACGGGTAGGCTTGCCTCTTCTCGTAGAGGCCGATGCGCTCTAGCAGCGCCTCAGCTTCCTCCACCGCCTGCCGGCGCGGCATTCGTCGCACTCTGATCGGCGCCTCGACGACGTTCTCCAGCACGGTCATGTGCGGCCAGAGATTGTAGCTCTGGAAGACCATGCCGATCCGCGCCCGCAATTCGCAGAGCTGCTGCGGGGTCGGCTGACGACGGGCGCCCAGCTCGTAGTCGAAGGCGAATCGCTCGAAATCCATGAAGCCAGAGGTCGGCGTCTCCATAAGGTTCAGGCACCGCAGGAAGGTGCTCTTGCCCGAGCCGCTCGCGCCGATGATCGACACCACTTCGCCCTCGTGGATATCGAGGGAGATGCCCTTCAGGACTTCGTTGGCGCCGTAGCTCTTGTGCAGCTTCCTGATCTTCAAAAGCGGCGTCTTGGCGACTTCGATCTCCGTCATCGTTCACCCTAAATCGTTGTCATCGTTTCGATTTTTATTGCAATACTGTGATAGTACTTGAACCTATCGATCTATTCGCTCTACCGTTCAAGAATATTACCGTGATATGCCGATCTGTATTGGATTTTCATGTTGCCAGTATCGAGGCGATGCGATACACTCATCGGTATACCACCGGCATTCAAGCGGTATTTATGAGCAGGGCTGCCTCGTACGTGTTCACTGAGCCTTCCTTCCCCCGTTCCCCCTCCGCGGAACCGTCGGGCGTCTGCCTCATCGTTCAGCCGATCCACGCAGCCGGGCTGGCCCGTCTCCGGGCGGCGGGGCTTGAGCACCGGATCGCCACCGACCTCGCCCCCGCGACTCTCGTCCGCGAGGCGGCCGACTGTGTCGCGGTGATCACGCGCAACGGCGGCTTCCCCGCAGAGGCGGTGCTGGCCGCGCCCCGGCTGAGGGTGATCGGGGTTCATGGCACCGGGACTGACCCGGTGGCCGTTCCCGAGGCGACGAGGGTAGGAATTCCGGTCGTCAACACGCCGGGGGCCAATGCCCAGTCCGTCGCCGAGCATGCGATCGGCCTGATCTTCGCCCTGGCGAAGGCGATCCCGCAGGCCGACCGGGCCATGCGGGAAGGCGACCACGATTTCCGCTACGGGGCGCGCCTCGTGGAACTCGCCGGGCTGACGCTCGGTCTCGTCGGGTTCGGTGCCATCGGGCAAGCGACCGGCCGACTGGCGGCGGCCCTCGGCATGGAAGTGCTCGCCTACGGCCCGACACGGCCCGACTCCGATTTTCAGGCCATAGGGGCCGAGCGCGCCACCTCCCTGCCGGACCTCCTCGCCCGGGCCGACGTGGTCTCCCTGCACCTGCCGCTCACGCCCCTGACCCGTGGGCTGATCGGTTCGGGGGAGCTGACCCGCATGAAGGCTGGCGCTTTTTTGATCAACACCGCCCGTGGCGCCTTGGTGGACGAGGGTGCCCTGGCCAAGGCTCTCGCTGCTGGGACCATTGCTGGCGCGGGGCTCGACGTGGTGTCGGGGGACGCGCTCGCGCACGACCATCCGCTCCATGGGGAGCGCCGGGCGATCCTTACCCCCCATGTCGCGGCATCCACCGAGGCGGCCCTGATCCGTGCGGCCGAGCGGGTCGCCGGGCAGGTGGTCGACGTGCTCGCCGGCCGCCGCCCACCGAACCTCGTCAACGCGGAGGTCTGGGATCGGCGGCGGCAGGGTGAACCGTCCGCGGAGTTTCCGGCATGAACGGGTTAGGGGCTGCAACGGGCGCAGATTTGATCGCCATCGACCCGGACTTCTGCGCCGGACTGTTCGCGCAGCTCCTGTCCTTCAGCCACGACGAGCCCGGGGTCACGCGGGCTGCCTACGGCGAGGGGGAGGAGCGGGCCCACGCCCTTATGCGAGCGACCGGGCTCGCACTGGGTCTGAGGCCCGAATGCGATGCCGCCGGCAATCTCTTCCTGACAATGCTGGGACGCGACCCGGCACTGTCACCCTGGATGGTCGGCTCGCATGTGGATACGGTACCGCACGGTGGTAACTTCGATGGTGCGGCCGGGGTGATTGGTGGCCTCGCAGCCCTTGAAGCTCTGCGCCGGGCGGGCCTCGTGCCGGCGCGCCCGGTGACGGTGGCGGTGTTCCGAGCCGAAGAGAGCGTGTGGTTCCCTGCCTCCTATGTCGGCAGCCGCGCCGCCTTCGGCTTACTGCCGCCCGACGTGCTCGACCTGCCCCGCGCCGATTCCGGCCGGAGCCTGCGCGAGCACATGGCTGAGCTCGGCCTGCGGCCGGAGGCTGTGGCGCGGGGCGAGCGGCTGCTCGACCCGACGCGGATCCACGGTTTTGTGGAAATGCATATCGAACAGGGTCCGGCGCTGGAGGCGACCGGGGTCCCGGTAGGCTTCGTCACGGCGATCAGCGGCAGCTTCCGCTACCGCAAGGCCGCCTGCTTCGGCCGCTACGGCCATTCCGGCGCGGTAGCGCGGTCCGAGCGCAGCGACGCCGTCTTCGCCCTCGCCGACCTGATCACCGGCCTCGATGCCCTGTGGGGCACGCTGGAGGCGGAGGGGCGGCCGGCCACGATCACGCTGGGCGAGGTCGGCACTGACCCGGTCCAGCACGCCTTCGCCAAGATCCCCGGCGAGGTCCGCTTCTGCCTCGACGTGCGCAGCACCGAGCCCGCCGTTCTGGACCGGATCGAGGCGGCCTTGGCCGAATTGGTTGCCGCCATCGAGGCCGCCCGCGGCGTGCGCTTCGTCCTGGGCGAGCGCACTGGCAGCACGCCGGCCCGAATGAGCTCAGCGTTGGTCGAGGCCCTGTCGGGCCATGCGCATCGGCTCGGGATGCCGTTCCGGACCATGCCGAGCGGGGCGGGACACGACACCGCGACCCTCGCCGGCCAGGGCGTGCCAAGCACGATGATCTTCATCCGCAACCAGAACGGCAGCCATAACCCGCACGAGGCGATGCGGATCGAGGATCTGTGCGCCGCCGCGGCCCTGGTGGCGCACCTCGTCGCAGAAGCCTGACCCCGCAGACAGAACCCACGCGAAAGGATGCACCGATGATCGTCGATCTGAACTGCGACATGGGCGAGGGCTTCGGCGTCTATCGCCTCGGCGACGACGCCGAGATGCTGACGGTGGCGACCTCCGCCAACATCGCCTGCGGCTTCCACGCGGGTGACCCGCTGGTGATGCACGAGACCCTGCGCGGCGCCGCCGCGAACGGCGTGCAGGCCGGCGCGCATCCAAGCTTCCTCGACCTCTGGGGCTTCGGCCGGCGGCCGATCCACGGCGAACGCTCGGCCGACATCGAGAAGGCGGTTCTCTACCAGGTCGGCGCCCTCCTGGCGCTCGCCCAGGATGCCGGCTGCCCGGTCCGCCACGTGAAGACGCACGGGGCGATGGGCAACATGGCCAACGAGGATGCCGACCTCGCCGTAGCGGTGGCGCGGGCGATCCGCACTCTCGACCGCGACCTGATCTTCGTGGTCATGCCGGGCCTGGAGACCGAGAAGGCCGGCGAGAAGCTCGGCCTGCTGATCGCCCGCGAGATCTACGCCGACCGCGCCTACGCGGATGATGGCTCCCTCGTCTCGCGCAGGCTACCCGGCGCCGTGCTGCACGATCCCGACTCCGTCTCGGAGCGCGTGATGCGGATGTTGGAGGATGGGGCGATCACCAGCCTATCCGGCCGGCGCATCCCGACTCGGATCGACACGATCTGCGTTCACGGCGACACGCCCGGCGCCGTCGCCATGGGACGCCGCCTGCGCGAGGATTGCTCCGCCAAGGGCATCGGTCTGCGTCCAATGGCTGAGGTGCTTGGTGTCTGAGCCTGGCTATCGCCTCCTCGATTGCGGCGATCGTGCCCTGACGGTCGAACTTGGCAAGACGGTTGATCCTGCGGTCAACGCGCAGGTCATCGCCCTGGACGAGGCGATCCGCGGCGCTGGACGACCGGGCCTCTTGGAGACGGTGCCGACCTATCGCTCGCTCCTCGTCCTCTACGACCCTGACCGGTTGCCCCGGGTCGAACTCGCGGCGCTGATCGCCGCCCATTGGCCGCCCCCGGAAGCAGGGGCCGGCGCGGGCCGCCGCTGGCGGGTACCAGTCCACTACGGCGGCGAGCACGGGGCCGACCTCGCCTCGCTTGCGGCCGGGGCGGGCTTGAGCCCGGAGGAGGTGGTCGCCGTCCATGCCGGCCGCGATTACCGCGTCTACATGATCGGCTTCGCCCCCGGCTTCGCCTATCTCGGCGGCCTGGATCCCCGCATCCATGCGAGCCGGCGCACCGATCCCCGACCCAAGACCCCGGCGGGCAGTGTATCCATCGGCGGGAACCAGACCGGCGTCTCGCCACCCCTGGAGTTGCCTAGCGGCTGGCAACTCATCGGCCGCACGCCCGCACGCTCCTACGATCCGGCGCGTGCCGAGCCGTTCCTGTTCACGGCCGGAGATCTGATCCGGTTCGACCCCATCGGCCGCGCCGAGTTCGATTCTCTCAGCGAGGCCGCCCGTGCCGGTGAGACCGTGGCCACCTTGGAGCGAATCGATGGCTGAAGGCCTGCGCGTCGTTGCCCCTGGTGTCGCCTCGACCCTGCAGGATGCCGGTCGGCAGGGCTACCTGCGCTACGGTATCTCCGGGTCCGGGGCGATGGATCCCGATCTGCTGGCCCTGGCCAACGCCCTTGTCGGCAATCCGCTCGACACGGCCGTGATCGAGATGGCGATGGTCGGCCCCACCCTCGTATGCGAGGCGGAATCCTGCCGCATCGCCCTCGCCGGGGCGCCCTTCGGGATGATCCTGAATGGGCGCATACTCGACCTCTTCACCGCCTACGACCTACGGCGGGGGGATCGGCTCATCCTGGGCGCCCCACGGCAGGGCTTACGGGCCTGCCTCGCGGTCGCCGGGGGCTTCGCCGTGGCGCCGATGCTCGCCAGCGTCTCGACGCATAGCCGTACTCGCCTAGGCGGCCTGGACGGCAATCCTCTCGCTGCGGGCGACCTGCTACCCCTCGGCGCGCCCAAGTCCAGCGACCGACCGCTGACCCTGCCGCCGCTCCACCGGCCACGTCTAGGCGGTCCGATCCGGGTTGTTCTCGGGCCGCAGGCCGACAGCTTCACCGAAGAGGGTCTGCGAACCTTCCTCTCCGCGCCCTACACGCTCACCGCGCGGGCGGACCGGATGGGCTGCCACCTCGACGGGCCGCCGATCGCCCATGCAGATGGCTTCAACATAGTCTCAGACGGGATCGTGAACGGCTCGATCCAGGTGCCCGGACACGGACGTCCCCTCATCCTGCTCGCCGACCGCCACACCACCGGAGGGTATCCAAAGATCGCCACGGTGATCTCGGCCGATCTCGGTCGCCTGTCGCAGGTGCGGCCGGGCGAAACAATTGTGTTCGAAGCCGTCACCGTCGAGGAGGCCCAGTCCCTCGCCCGCGGGGCGAAACGTACCCTCGCAGCGCGACGGGCGGCCCTCGTACCGGCCGGCGGCGCAGAGCTCGACAGCGCCTTCCTGCTGTCCTGCAACCTCATCGGTGGCGTCATCTCGGCGAGCGCTCTCGAACCGGCCGCCTGAGGGCGCGACGGTCCCGTCCATACACGACGAAAAGGCTTATCGATGCTCACGCCATTCCACCTCGCCTACCACGTCACCGACCTCGACGCGGCGCGCCGCTTCTACGGCGGTGTGCTCGGTTGCCGGGAGGGGCGCAGCACGGAGACCTGGGTGGATTTCGAATTCTTCGGCCATCAGATCTCGCTGCATCTGGGTGAGCCCTTCGCGACGACCCGGACCGGAAAGGTCGGTACCCACATGGTGATGATGCCCCATCTCGGCGTGGTGCTGCCGCTCGACGCCTGGGAGGCACTGGCCGCCCGCATTGAGGTGGAGGGCGTTGCTTTTGACATCCCGCCGGTAATCCGTTTCGCGGGGGAGCCCGGCGAGCAGCGCACGATGTTCTTCTTCGACCCAAGCGGTAACCCCATCGAAATCAAGGGTTTTAGGGATCTCAAGAGCGTCTTCGAACACTGACTTACATTCGCAGTTAGCCCTCACGCGCCTGAATGCCGGCTCGTTCGTTCCGTGGCGCGGTCGAGCAGGCGGAAGGCGGAGCATGATGGCGATTCGCTGTTGAATGTCCGCGCTCAAGCGAAGAAGAGAAGCGCCTGGATGGCTGAAATGGGCGCCAAGCCGAACGACCGGTTTTGCGGCTGGCAGCGGCCTGGCGCGACTTAGATTGGCCGAAATCGGACTGGCTGGTTTCGACTTCACCATGTCCTTAAGCGGACGTCGCAACAGCCTCGCTTCCCGTATCCAAAGAACACGTTTTGCCGACCTTTGAATAGCCGACATGGTTACCCGACAGGATTTCAATCGCGTTGATTAGTCTATCATATACGGCCTACGACCATCGGGAAAACGATCGTTTTCGGGGCATCAGGGCGTACCCAGTTGAACGATCAGTTGGGGTGGTTCTCCGCCAGGCCGCTTCCAAGTAGCCGCGAATCGAAGCGGACGTCGCGGTTTGGCCCGCTCACGACCCCTTGCAGACCCACGGAACGTCCGCTTGTAGCTTGCTCGGGGTGGCAGGAATCTACTGCCGGAACAGGCAGTCATGCGGCTGCAGCCGAGCCCTGCAAGAAGTGAGTTATTCACGAACAAACTTCACCTGCCGTCATGAACTGAGCCGCATACTCCTCCTCGATCGAGGATGGTTAAAGATGTTCAAGCGGCTCGCGGACCGCGTTTCATTGCGCCGCCAGATCAGTCTGCTCGCCGGCGCCATCGGCCTTGCTATTGTCGGCGTGACCACGATCGGGTCCGCGCTGCTGGCGCGCGGGCAGGCCACCGATATGGCGCAGAACACCCTCCTGCAGGTCGCCCGGTCGATGGCCGATCGACTTGATCAGGACATGGCCGAACGCCTGCGGGAAGTCCGCAACGTTGGTTCACTCGAACCGCTGCAGCCCCACTGGATGGCGAACACCGGCGGCCTGCGCATAGTGCTTGAGACGATGCAGAGGACGTTGCCGGACTACGCCTGGATCGGGTTTGCCGATCGCGACGGCCGGGTGCGTGCTGCAACAGGCGGCGTTCTTGATGGGGTAAGCGTCAGCCAGCGCCCCTGGTTCAGCAATGGTCTTCGGCAAGCGGCGGTGGAGGATGTGCACGCGGCAGCCCTGCTGGAATCCAAGCTTCCTCCCTACAGCGATGGAACGCCGTTTCGGTTCGTGGACTTGGCTGTCCCGGTCCGCGATGCCTCGGGACAGATCATCGGTGTCCTTGGGGCGCACCTCAGCTGGCGATGGGCAGACGTGGTCCGGCGCGAGGTCCTGTCGTCTCGCAGACCTGAGCTGAAGGAGGACGTAGTCGTCCTCGATCGCTCCGGCCGAGTTCTGCTCGGATCCGACGCTTTAGCGACCCCGTACACGGCCGCGGAACTCGCATCCGGGAATTTCATCGTCCAGAGCGCTGAGGGCACTCGGCTTGCTGCGGTCGCTGCAACGCGCGGTCGAGGCGAATATCCGGGCCTGGGATGGACCGTCGTCGCGCTGCAGCCGATCGATACGGCGCTGGCCGGGGCTAACCGTCTGACCAGCCTTATCCTTCTCCTCGGGCTCTCCACGGCTATCCTCGGTGCTGTCGGTATCTGGTGGGTCGCGGCCCGGCTGACCCAGCCACTGACGCAGCTGACGGCGGCAGTCGACCGCATCGGCCGCGAGGCGAATGCGACGATGACGCGCCACCTGCACGGCTCTCCCGAGGTTCTGCACCTATCGACCTCTGTCAGATCGCTCTTGAGACGCATCGGCACGGTCGAGGCGGGTGCCCGCCTTATCGAAGTGGAGGCCTCACACGCGATCGAAGCCGCAGAGAATCGCCTCAAACGTCTCGGCGCCGATCTGCACGCCATGCAGGTTCTTGCCGACACCGACGCACTGACTGCTCTCCTCAACCGACGCGCGTTCCTGCCCTTAGCCAACGGCGCGATGAGCAACTTCAAGCGGTACCGGCGTTCGATCTGCATTCTGATGATCGACATCGATCACTTCAAGCGTGTCAACGACCTGTACGGGCATGCCGCGGGCGATGAGGTTATCCGCCAAGTTGGGCGCATCGTCAGCGAGGCTATCCGACCCACCGACAAGGTGGCGCGGTTCGGTGGCGAGGAGTTCGTGGTCCTGCTCTGCGAAATTGGTCTGGAAGGCGCGGCTATCTTCGCGGACCGCATCCGACAGACGGTGGCAAACACTGTATTTGAGCCTGGCGGTCAGTGTCTCAGAGCTACAATCAGCATCGGCATGGCCGAGGCTGAGTTCACCGATGGCGACGTCGATCACACGATCGAACGGGCAGACCGCGCACTCTATGCGGCCAAGTCCGGCGGCCGCAACTGCGTGCGATCGTTTGAGGCTTCAAAATCACCAGGTCTGAAAGCGGCAGCTTAGAGCGACCGCGGGATATCCCAGTCGCTTACGTGAGAGGCTACTGGGTCGAGATCTCCCGGATCGCCGAGCCCTTACTTTTACATTGAGAGCGACGAGGCGGCTGAAGCTGTCGTCACGGGGCACAGGGTCGTCATGCATGATCTGACCCAAAGGTGAACCAGTCTCTATCCATGCAGCTTTAGTTAGCGATGATCAACGCACCTGGGCCATTAGGTCGCGGGCGATTAGGCCGCCCGAGGCTCCGCAAAGGGTGGCAAGCAGCAATTATGCTTTCGGCACTAGGAGAAATGCCGCTTTCAAACCCGGAAAATCGCTCTGATGCCGTTAATTTCCCTCCTTTGCGTGCTACGATCTAGTCGATCCAGCTATAAGACACGCTTTTTTGAGGCTGTAAGGCCGCATTCCTGCTACAAACAGAGTTTGGCAAGGGTTTTTCAGTTAGATGGATCAGGGGGATATGAGGCTCAGGTCGGGTGAAAGCGCCGCCCGTACCTTTGCCGCACGAAGGCTTGCAGTCGCACTATGTCTGAAATTTTACACAAGGACCGTTCCGAGGAAGCGCGCCTGAGTGCACTTCAACAGTACGACCTGCTCGACACGCCGCCGAGCGAGAGCTTCGACCGCATCACGCGGATGGCTAGCCAGATCTTCAACCTGCCAATTTCAGCGGTGTCGCTGACGGATCGCGACCGGCAATGGTTCAAGTCGCGCATCGGCGTCGAGCATTCATCGATCCCGCGGGAACAGGCGCCGTGCGGACAGGTGGCTGAGACCACCGACGTTCTGGTGATCCCCGACTTCAAGAAAGATGCCTGCTACGCCGACAGCGTGCTCGGCCGCAGCGGCATCCGCTTCTATGCCGGCGCGCCGCTGGTGACCCGCGAAGGTTACGGGCTCGGCGCCCTATGCGTTTTAGGAACTGAGCCGCGCGCTGCCACTGAGGCCGAGGTCGCCGCCCTGAAAGATTTGGCCGCGATGGTCATGGCGCAGATCGAGTTGCAGCATGCCTTTGGCCGGATCGACCCGCTGAGCGGCCTGCCGAGCCGGAACCAGTTCCTTGATGACCTGTCCGATCTCGCGGCCGAGCGTCCGGACGAGGCTCGGCTTGCCGTGCTCATCGATCTCGCGCGTCCCGAACAGATCAATGCCTATGCCCGCGTCATGGGCCTGGGCCGCATCGACGATTTAATCAGGGACACCGCGCGCGGAATACACCGTGACATCGGTAGAGAGCTCAAGCTCTATCACACGGCGGCCACGCAATTCGCCTTCCTGGCGCCCCCGGGAGTCCGACAAGACGATTATGTCCGTCGGCTGACGGACGGACAGAGGGAGGCGCAGCAGCGCTCCATCACTGGAATGCTTATGACCAGCGCCATCGGTGTGACCGTCTTTGCGCCCGGATCGACCAGACCGCAAGACGTACTGCGAGCCCTCTACGGCGCGGTTCAGGAAGCCCGCATGTCGCCCGATCTAGTCGGCATCTATTCACTCGCGGCCGATCAAGCCTATCATCGCCGATACAGACTGCTGCAGGACTTCGGGTCGGCACTGCTTGCTGGTGATCAGTTGCGGCTCGTGTTCCAGCCGCGCATCGATCTGCCCACGGGACGATGTATCGGCGCGGAAGCGCTGCTGCGCTGGAACCACCCGGTCTTGGGCCCCGTGTCTCCCAGCGAGTTCGTCCCGGTCATCGAGCACTCACCACACGCCCAAGCCATGACGACCTTCGTTCTGGAAACAGCCCTCGCGCAGGCGCGTCGCTGGCGAGACGCCAAGCGTGAGATTGTGATTTCGGTCAACGTCTCGGCTGCCAACCTGCACGAAATGGATTTCGCCCATTCCGTCCAGGTCGCGCTTGAGCGGCTCGGTCTGGAACCGGAGCGACTAGAGTTGGAGGTGACTGAGAGCGCTATCATGCAGGATGCTATCAACGCGCGGCGCCAGTTGGACGAGCTTGCCGCCGCCGGGGTTCGCCTAGCGATCGATGATTTTGGCACCGGCTACAGCAGCCTCGCCTATCTTCAGGATCTGCCAGCCCACGTCGTGAAGATCGACCGAAGCTTCGTACTGAAACTAAGCGAAGGCCAGAAGGAGATGTCGCTCGTGCGCTCGATGATCGGCCTCTCGCATGATCTCGGCTACCGTGTGGTAGCGGAAGGCATCGAGACCGTTGAGGCGGCCGATCTGCTTTTGGCGATGCAATGCGATGAGGCCCAGGGCTACTTCTTTGCTCGTCCGCTGGAGGTCGATGAATTTCAGAGTTGTTTTGAAGACCACGAGTAAAATATCAAATCTTCGGGTAATATAAGTAATCGAAAATGGTCAAACAGAATGAGATATATTCGTAATAACGCTGTTTCTAAATGCAATATGCTAATTGCTAATCAGGTTGAATGGGGAATTATTTGGACACCCTATAAATTTCGATGATAGCGATGGCGAAAACAGAATTTATTCAAAAACTTTAATTATTTTCAGGTAATCTAACTTTTCTATGCAACTAACTAGATTCAAATTATTTCTTGGTTCGGAGCGGACTTCACATCTATGTCTGATCCAATACATTCGATTTTTGGGAGTGAATGAGCAGGAAACCATCCTACCCGAACGCAGGCCGTGCTTTATTGATCTGCCACGAGCGGACCTTTTGAGGATCCGAGAAGGGCCGGAGGCAGCCCCAAGCTTCGGGTATCAAGTGTCGGGTTCGGGCCAATCGTCGCAAATTGCGGATCTGGAGCCGTACAGGCGCCTCTGCACTTACTCGGATTCTGTAGCGGAAAACGACCCGCGCCCGTCCAGAGCCAAATTTGGCGACCGTAGAAGCCGCCCGTCGATCCATGAAACCCGCCGGTCCTGGGACCAGCGGGCTCTCACGATTCCAGGGGTAAGAACCGTGCGGTTCAAGCTGCCTTGCGAGCCTTCTCACGAGGCTCGGTGTGTGAGCCGGGCTGCCCCAGTCCGATCGCCTTGGCCAGCGCTGAACGCTGTTCGGCATAGCTGGGGGCGACCATCGGGTAGTCGGCTGGAAGACCGTAGCGCTCGCAGTAGGTCTGCGGGGTCAGCCCATTGGCGGTCAGGTGCCGCTTGAGCGTCTTGTATGTCTTTCCATCGACGAAGCTCGTCAGACCGTCCTGCTGAACCGACTTGCGGATCTGGGCGGGAGATGGTTGTGCAACTTCTGGCTGAGATTCGGCGGCACTGGCAGCTGAACCTGAAGCAATCGAAGCGATGGTGTCGTGCATGGCTCGGATCAGACCAGCCAACTCAGCGACCGGCACGGAATTGTTCGAGATGTACGCGGCGACAACCTCACCAGCCAATCGGACGGAATCAACCTGAGGTCCGGTATCTTCTAGTATCATCTTACTACTGCTCAGTTGGAAGCTTAGGTGCGTGCATGCACCACGGCCACGCAAATTAGATCAGCAGCGAAAGGCAGGATTCAAGCCCCGACTGCCGGGGATTCCAATATGGTTAACAGAAGCCCGCCGGTCGTGGGGCTAGCGGGTTGCTTCGTTGCGGACGAGTTTAATGCGCTCGTTGAAGAAGGAAGCGGAATCCCAGTCACGGTACCCGAGGATCGGCCCCGCTCGCACAATCAGCTGATATGATGATCCAAGCGTCCGATGAATCGCTCGCGATCCCATACCTCGACGCTGCGCCCATCAGCCATACCACGAGCCGTGGTCATCGCTTCACCGTCATCTTCGGAACGGATGATCTCCGCTCCATCGATCCGACCATCCCCACGTAACCAGTAAACTCGGTAGCAAGGGCGTCGCTTGGTTTCGTCCCGGACTTGCGATTGAGCAAACATGGGAAGGCTCCCAAAGGGCGAAGCGGCTGCCCCTCGCGCCGTAACCGATCTCCAATATCGGTCGTACGAGTATCCTGTGATGACCGAACAGTGATCCGCAACAACCTGTATTAGAACTCATGAGCTATCTCTGGCGTCAGTGTGAAACCGTCCGCCAGAAAGCCTGTCGAGGCTGGAATCGTAAGCCAACGCACAAGTGATACCGATCCTCATTGATTAGAACCCATGAGCCCAGGCGCGCAGTCCGATAAAGATGGTGCGCCAGGGTCGGTCGATGAGGGTGTTCCAGTCGCGGCAGCAGTGGTCGAGGATGTCAGCGTAAAATTTGAAGACGCGGTTGCCGAGCCAGTTGTCGCGCATGAACTGCCAGAGGTTCTCCATGGGGTTCAGTCGGAGGAGCGAGCCGGCACGGGCAATAGGGTGATGTTGGCGGGCACGACGAGTTTCTTGGTTGTGCGCCAGCCCGCCTGATCGAGCAGCAGGACGGCGTGCGCACCGGGGCGACGACCTGGGCGATCTCTTCGAGATGCAAGGCCATCGCCTCGGTGATGCAGCGTGGCGTGACGAGGCCGTCCCCTTTGCCGAGGGCGGGGCAGATCGCACCGAAGATGTAGGCGGAGGCGGCGCGCTGGTCCTTCGGCGCCGCAGGTCGCGTGCCGCGCTTGGCCCAGCGGCGGGTGATCGTGTTCTTCTGGCCGACCCGAGCCTCGTCGGCGAACCAGATCTCTATCGGCTTGCCGCCGACGGCTTGCGCGATCTCCGTCCTGCGGGCGGGGAAGGCTTTCTAAAAACCGGGATGGCTTCCGGGTCCTGGGCGTGATGGCGCGGGCAGGCGGAGAGCTTGCGGTAGCCCCGGGCTCGCAGGACCCGGCTCAGCGAAGCGGACGAGCGAAAATCCCCCCAACCAAGTCGCAGACCGCCACGTGGTCGATAGCCGGGACGCGGACCTCGCGAGGCGCACAATGGGCCGCTAGCAGCCGCGGACTATCAAGGCGCGCCTGTTGCTGTAGCTTGACCTCTTGCGAACGGGTTGCCGCAGCCGTCGCGGTAGGCGTTCGCTATTGAGGAGCGTCGGAGGCTCACTGAACGACCGGGATGGGCGCAAAGCGACCTTGCTAACGGGATTGCTGCGGGAGAGGTCCAGCGGTCGGTCGGCCACATGGCCCTCCGGGTTGCGGCCGGTTCCTAGTCCACGTGTTCGCGAGGCGCGCCTACAGCCTACGCATAATCGTTGAGGGACGACCATCCAACGAGGAATTGGCCTGCCGCCGTCGCATGGCTGAGCATCTATAAGATCGCATCCTAACCGATAGCTAGCCATCTATAAGGGTCCCGCGCGAGGGCTCGATTTGCCTTCGGCGCCCAGGCGAACTGGATGTCCAAGAAGCTCGATTATTTGCGCCAAGCCTACACCCATACCTTGCTGCTGGCCGGGCGACAGTGGCGGCGCGCAGCTAACGGCGTCGTAGAATCACATGGCCTCTCCGACGCGACCGCGCTCCCTCTCATTCTCATTGGCCGACTCGATGGCGAGCCGCGCCAGAACGCTGTGGCCGAGGCCGTCGGCATCGAAGGCGCATCGCTGGTGAGGTTGCTCGATCAGCTCTGCACGGCTGGACTGGTCGTGCGGAAGGAAGATCCGACGGATAGGCGCGCCAAGATGCTCAGCCTCACGCAGGCCGGGCAGCAGACCGTGGCGCAGATGGAAGCCGAACTCAACGAACTACGGGAGCAGGTGTTCTCCGACGTCGACACCGCTGATCTGGAAGCGAGCGTGAGGGTCTTCCAAGCGCTTCAGAAGTACATCCGTGAGTTCCCGAACGGCATGGCTCGCGAGGAGGCCGCAGAATGACGCTCCCTGGCTGGCGCGACTGGGCGTTCTCGATCAAGACCTTCGTGGCGGCGGTGCTGGCGATGTATCTCGCCATGTGGATCGACCTGCCTCGGCCCTACTGGGCGCTGGGCACCGTTTACATCACCAGCCAGGTGCTGGCCGGTGCGACTCGGGCCAAGGCCCTCTACCGGGTCCTGGGCACCCTGCTGGGCGCTGTCGTCAGCATCACCCTCGTGCCGAACCTCGTCAATGCGCCTGAGCTTCTGACGCTCGCTATCGCGCTCTGGGTGTCGATCTGCCTGTACTTCTCGCTGCTCGACCGCACCCCCCGCAGCTATCTGATGATGCTCGGCGGCTACACGGCGGCCCTGATCGGCTTCCCGAGCGTGGGCGAACCGGGGACGATGTTCGACACCGCGGTGGCCCGCGCCGAGGAGATCACGCTCGGCATCCTGTGCGCCAGCCTCGTCAATACGATCGTATTGCCCCAGTCCGTGGCGCCGATGATATCCACGCGCCTGGATCTCTGGCTGCGCGACGCGCGCGGTTGGGTTGCCGACGTGCTCGGCCGTGCGCGTCAGACGAGAGACACTCAAGCCAAGCGGCTCAAGCTCGCCTCGGACGCCATCGCCTTCGACGCCCTGGCGACGCCGTTGCGCTACGACATGACCGGCGCCGAGCGCTCTGTCGCCGCCATGGCGACGCTGCGCCAGCACATGCTGATGTTTCTGCCGATCGTTTCGGCGGTCGCAGACCGAGTCGATGCCCTGGAGCAAGCCAAGGCGCTTCCGATCCGCGTGCGCGCCCTCCTCGACGATATGGCTGCGTGGCTCGCCTCTGGGGCGACCGACCCCGTCGCGGCTGACCGGCTGCGGATGGCAGCCGACGCGGTCGATCCGGTCCTTCACAAAAACTTCGCCTGGCCGGACCTGGTGCTCGCCAGCTTGGTGGCGCGCCTGCGCGACTTCATCGACCTGCGCCAGGATGCCAGGCTCCTGCAAAGGCACATCGTCGACGGGACGCCCGTTAGAAAGGAACTCGCCTTTCGCTATACCGCCGCCGCGCGCACGATCCGTCACCGTGACCATGGCATGGCGCTTCTGTCCGCGGTCGGCGTGTTCCTTGTCGTCCTGCTCACCTGCTCGATCTGGATCGCGACCGGTTGGCCGGATGGCTCCGGCGCGCCGATGATGGCGTCGGTCGGCTGCTGCTTCTTCGCCGCGCAGGACGACCCTGCACCGTCCATCCTTGGCTTCGCCAACTCGGCCGTGCTCGGCGCCGTCGTCGCCGCCATCTACCTGTTCGCGGTTCTGCCGCAGGCCACGAGCTTCGAGATGCTGGCCCTGGCGCTGGCGCCGGCGCTCATCCTGTGCGGAGTCTGCATGACGCAGCCGCGGACGGCGCCGATGGCGATGGGTGCTGCGGTCAACGGTTCGGCCGTGATCGCGCTCCAGAGCAGCTACACCGGCGACTTCGCTGCCTTCGCCAACTCTGCGCTCTCGATCATCGTCGGGATGTGGGTCGCCACGCTGGTGACACGCCTCGTCCGGTCGGTCGGGGCCGGGTGGTCGGCGCACCGCCTCCAGGCCGTGAACCGGCGCAGCCTCGCCCAGGCCGCCGAGCGTCACGGCGCGCAGAGCGGTCTGGAGCTCGCCGCCATCATGCTGGACCGCGTCGGACTGCTCGCTCCGCGTCTCGCAGCCTTACCGCCGGATGATGCGGAATGGACGGCCGATCTGCTCGCCGAGGTGCGGATCGGGGTGAACGTGGTCGAACTGCGCCGCGACCGCCGGCAGCTCTCGACGGAAGCCAGGACCGCGGTCGAGCGGCTCCTTGGCTGCATGGCGCGGCACTTCGGCGGCCGCGCGGCTCTCCCGCCCACCGAACTCCTGGTGTCCCTCGATGCGGCGCTCGACGCGGTGGCGATTGAACCGGAGCGCCCGGCACATCGAGCGGCGCTCCTCGGGCTTGTCGGCATCCGCCGCGGGCTGTTTCCCGAGGCTCCTCCCTATCGGCCGAGTCTGATGGCCCAAACCCAGGCGGCGCTTGCGGCATGACCGGCGAACTCGACATCTACGGCGTCTTCGTCCCGAGCCTCGGGGCCTGGATGATCCTCGCCTTCTTGATCAGCCTGCCCCTGCGCCGGATGCTCGCACTGACAGGCTTCTACCGGCTGGTCTGGCACCGGCCGCTGTTCGACCTCGCGCTCTACGTCGTCCTGCTGGGCTGTGTTGTCACGGTCGGGCAGCCCCTGATCTCCTGACAGTTCGTCGTTCGCCCCCGTCAGTTCCTCACGCCTTCTCTTGATCGTTTGGTTCCCGCCATGACACGGTTTCTCGCTCTTTCGTTCCGGCTCGTCGTCACCCTGGCGATGGTCGCCGCCGCCGTCGTTGTCGGCCTGGCTTTGTGGGACTACTACATGGAGGCGCCCTGGACCCGGGATGGTCGCGTGCGCGCCGACGTGGTCGAGGTGGCGCCGGACGTCTCCGGCCTCGTTGGCCTGCCCCCTGAAAAGTGGTCCTCCCTGATGTATGGCTTTGGGCCATTTGGAGGATGTTTTTATGGGACGGAAGAAGCATACGGCTGAAGAGATCGTCGCTAAGCTGCGGCAGGTCGATGTCCTGGTCTCGCAGGGTCGCAAGGTTGCTGAAGCAATCCGGTCGATCGAGGTGACCGAGGTTACGTATTACCGTTGGCGTTCCGAGTACGGCGGTCTGAAGGGTGATCAGGTCAAGCGGCTGAAGTCCTTGGAGACGGAGAACCTGCGTCTGCGTCGGGCGATCTCGGACCTGACGCTGGAGAAGCTCATTTTGAAGGAGGCAGCTTCGGGAAACTTCTGAGCCCGGCTCGCCGCCGGGCTTGTGTCGACTACGTCGTTGCCGAGCACGGTGTGTCCGAACGCTTCGCTTGCCGTGTCCTGGGTCAGCATCGTTCGACGCAGCGCAAAGTCGCCGTGATGGTCGAGGACGAGGCTGCTTTGACGGCTGCTATCGTCGCCCTGGCTCTGCAGTATGGGCGCTACGGCTACCGTCGGATCACCGCGATGCTCCGGCGCGATGGCTGGACGGTGAACGTGAAGCGGGTCGAACGGATCTGGCGCCGCGAGGGCCTCAAGGTTCCCGCTCGCCAGCCGAAGCGGTCGCGCCTCTGGCTCAACGACGGCTCCTGCCTTCGCTTACGGCCCGAGCGTCCCGACCACGTCTGGTCCTACGACTTCGTCGAGCACCGCACGCACAATGGACGCAAGTACCGGATGCTGAACGTCATCGACGAGTTCACACGCGAGTGCCTGGCCATCCGCGTATCTCGTAAGCTGAAGGCATTGGACGTGATCGATGTACTCTCGGACCTGTTCAGCCTGCGCGGGGTGCCAGGGCATATCCGCTCGGACAACGGGCCGGAGTTCATCGCCAAGGCCGTTCAGGACTGGATCGCGGCGGTTGGATCAGCGACCGCCTACATCGAGCCGGGCAGTCCGTGGGAGAACGGCTATTGCGAGAGCTTCAACGCGAAGCTGCGGGATGAACTTCTCAACGGCGAGGTGTTCTACACCCTCAAAGAGGCCAGCGTCGTGATCGAGCAATGGCGGAGGCACTACAACAGCATCCGGCCACACTCCTCACTCGGCTACCAGCCACCTGCGCCCGAGGTCGTCATCTGGCCAACCGAACCGAGCGGCTCAGGGCCGCTCGCTCACCCCGCCATCGTCACGCGACCGACGATGCACTAACTTCGAACCTGGGCCACCGAATGGGGGCAGGCCAGCCATCCTTCCCGTCGCCGCGCCACGGTTGTGGGAGCATCACTTCGGCACGGTGGCGGCATTCTGGGCCGCTGCGTTCATCCTGCCGTGCCTCGTCCGTTTTGGAGCTGGCACCGCCACTGGCGCGGTCTGGCACACGGCGATCCTCGAGTTTTTGCCCTTCATCATCCTGGTCTTCGCGCTGTTCGTCGTCGCCGGAGGGATACGGATTGTCGGCAACCTCGTGGGCACGCCGACGACGAACACTGCGATCCTTGCCATCGGCACCCTCACGGCCAGCGTGCTTGGCACCACGGGGTCCTCGATGCTGCTCATCCGGCCCCTCATCCGGGCCAATGCGAACCGGCCGCGCAACGCTCACGTCTTCGTCTTCTTCATCTTCCTCGTGGCCAATATTGGCGGCTCCCTCACTCCCTTGGGCGATCCGCCACTGTTCCTCGGCTTCCTCAAGGGGATCGATTTCTTTTGGACGACCCGGGCTCTCGTCGGACCGATGGCAATCACCAGCGCGATCCTGCTCTTCCTCTTCATGGCAATCGACTGGATCGCTTGGCGGTCCGAGCCGGCAGCGCCCCGGAGCCGCGTACCCCGCCAGATCCGGATCGAGGGTCTGCACAACGTCATCTACCTGACGATTATCGTGCTGGCGGTGCTCGGGAGCGGTCTCTGGAAAACGGGGGTCGTTGTGCCGATGGGGGGTGGCACCGCCGTGCCCCTCGAGGGGCTGGCGCGGGATGCCATCCTACTCGGCGTCGGCATCCTGTCCTGGCGCACGACCCGACGCAGCATCCGTATCGAGAACGCCTTCGCCTGGACCCCGATCCGTGAAGTAGCGATCCTCTTTGCCGGGATTTTCATCGCCATTATCCCGGCCCTGGCGATCCTTCAGGCCGGGGAGCGCGGCGTGTTTGCGCCGCTGATCAGGCTGGTAACGCACAGCGATGGCACGCCGATCGAGACTGCATACTTCTGGTTAGTCGGCGGCCTGTCGAGCGTCCTTGATAACGCGCCGACCTACCTTGTGTTCTTCAATCTCGCTGGCGGCGACCCGCACGTCCTCATGGGTCAACTCGGCCGAACCCTCGCGGCCATCTCGGCCGGAGCCGTATTCATGGGCGCCAACACCTATATCGGCAATGCCCCCAACTTCATGATCAAGGCGATTTGCGAGGAGAACGGCATCAAGATGCCGAGCTTTTTCGGCTACATGGTCTGGTCAGCGACGATCCTAGCGCCGATCTTTTGTTTGATAAGTTGGCTGTATTTTCAGTAACGATAAAGATGTATGAAAATACTATGTATAAAACGCTTGATCGGCTTTATTGCACGCATTTGACGCGCGGATTGGCGACCCGTGTGGATTTAAAAGGAGATCGTGGCTGATCTTGTGCTGGAGAACCATCTGCTCAAAAAAAGTATGGCCCGCCCCGTCTGCAAGGTCGTCAATGAAGGTGCCTGTGACCGGTCTGCACAAACGTATCCGGCATGTCGGCACGGTGGCCGCCGCCAAGATGGAGAGCCGCACGTCCCGGGCCTCATAAGCAATTCGGCCTCGGGGGCCGCTTTTTTTGCCAGGCTTCCGGAACGCCGCTCGACCGTCAGGCCATCTTCACTGTCCTCCCGCAGACCTCGTGGACCCGGGCCGAGCGATCGCGCTCCGCCTCAGGTCAACCTCTTTTGATGCCCTATGCGAGGGCCGGCTCCGGCTGCCGCTCGAAGCTCACTCCTTTGCGCAGCGTCGCCCAAGCGATCCGCGCGAGCTTGGCGGCGAGCGCGACGACCACGACGTTGTAGTGCGACCGCGCCAGCAGACCGCGCAACCATCGGCCGGTCGCATCCTCAACCTTGGACAGTGAGGCCAGCGCTGCGCGCGCTCCATGGATGAAGAGCCCACGCAGATAGGCGTTACCCTTCTTGCTGATGCCGAGCAGCTTCGGCTTGCCGCCGGTCGTATGCTGTCGGGGCACGAGGCTAAGCCAGGCTGGCAGGTCGCGCGCGGACGCGAAGGCGCTTCCGTCATCGACGACCGCGCGCAAGGCCGTGGCCGTCATCGGCCCGACGCCTGGGATCGACACCAGGCGACGTGCCGCCTCGTCGGCGCGGGCATGCGCCACGAACTCTCGGTCGAGCGCTTCGAACGGCCGTCGAGGCTCGCCCACTCCTCACGGATCTCGGCGACGAGAGCTTGGATACGCGCGCCAATCTGCGCCTGGGGATCCGTCACGAGAATGCCGACCGCCGTCTCGAACTTGCGGCGGCCTTCGCCGATTGGGCTAATCCATATGATTCCGACACGAAAAAGCCCGGCTCTGAGGCCGGGCTTGCTAGGTACGTGAAGCACGAGAGGCTGATCGGCACCGGGGTTCGAGGCCCCGGTGCTCGTTGCTTAGAGCGGCTTAGAAGTCGCGCTGGACGCGGAAGCGGAAGGAGGACACGCCGTCCGACGTCGTGGTCCGCGGCACGAAGGTACCCGCGTTGATGCCCGCGACGTTTGCGTAGGCGGTCGGGCTCTTGTCCTTGTCGATCACGCGACCGTTCCTGACGCCGACTTGGGTGTAGTACCCCTCGACACCGATATCGAGGTCCTTCACCGGCGACCAGATGAGGCTGCCACCCGCCACGAACTGATAGGTGTCGCGCAGAGCTTCGCTGAGGTTGTAGAAGGCCGTGCCGGGCGTACCGACGGCGTTCGCGCCGAACGAGTTCGTGCCGTTCGGATTGATCAGCGAGAAGGCCGCACCCTGAGCCAGACGGGCACCATTTCCAAAGCTCATCTGGCCGTACGATCCGAAGAAGGCCGAGCGCCACTCGGGCGACCAGTAGTGCAGATATGAGGCTACGACCGTGAAGCTCGTGGACTGCTCCAGCTGACCCGAGAACGGGTTGACTGTCGCGTCGTTGAAGAACTGGTTGAACTTCTGGCCCTGGATGGTCGCGGCGTTCTGCGAGTAGGAGCCGCTGAACGAGGAGTAGCCGGTGTAGAGCTGAGAACCGCTGCCGTAGGCACCCTGCAGGTAGAGGGCGTCGCCGGGCGCGATGAACGGCGCGTTGATCTTCAGGCCACCCTGAACCGCATAGCCATACGAGTTGCTGGCGTGCGGGATGCTGATGTTCGAGCCAGTGCCGGTACCGGCACCGTTCTGCACGTTACCGACGTTCAGCTCGTGCACCGAGGCCGAGATCTGAGCTGAACCCCAGGCCTGGTCGAGGCGCAGGGCACCGACGACGTCTGGCATCCGCGAACGCTGGATGACATCGACCTGGCTGAAGCGGCTCGGGGTCGCGCCGTTGTAGCCGATGAACACCGGAGCCGGCGAATTGGTCTGCGCGAAGTTCGCGATCGACGCGTTGACGGTGACGCCGCCGGGGTTGTTGGACGGCGAGTAGATTGGGCTGCGGCGGAAGACCGGGTCTTCGGCCGAGATCGTGGCTGACAAGCCGTTGCCGAGGGTGGCGGTGTAGGCGAGCAGGTTGGTGGACGCGAGGTCCGAACCCGCGGTGGCGCCGGCGAGCTCGAAATCGTGAGCGTAGAAGTCGAAGAACGACGAGGCGCGACCGGCGGTCAGGCCTGCGAACTGAATGAACGCCTTGTCGACGTTCGAGAACTGCTGATCGCGGCCGAAGCTGTCGATGCCGAGGCCGGGGAAAGCCTGGCCAATACGCTGCTGGGTGCCGGAGGTGCCGACGCCGGAATAGCCGGTGCGGGCGCCGGCATCGAGACGCACGAAGGCGCGCAGGGTGCCGTAGGCGGTCTGGGTGCGGGCATCGAGGTTGATGCGCAGGCGGCCCTGGTAGCCCGACGTGTCGCCGCCGTTACCGAACTGGCGCGAGTAGCTGGTCATGTAGCCGCCCTCGAACCGGGCGCGGCCGGAGAGACGAAGGCAGGTGTCGGTGCCGGGGATATAGAAAAATCCGGCGCCGTAGGCCGAGCAGACGCGAACGTACTCGATCGGGACCGCCTTCTTGACCGGAAGGTCGGCGGCGTGTGCGGCTCCGATGGCCGCGAAAGCGGCTGCGGAACCCAGCAGTGAGCTCTTCAAGAGCTTCATAGACATCTCCAAAGCTTCGAGACCCATTGGTGCAGCTTCGCCCGGTTGGTCCGGATCACGCCGCATAGTGCGTTCGGCCTGCATCTGACGGCAGGCTCCTGCGGGCTCTCGCTTGGCGATGCCCCCGTGCAGGTTCACCATGTGGCATCACGTTTCTGCGGGCAACGACGATTCGCCTCGCTGGCCGTGGTTCCTGTGTGATGTTGCTGGCTCGCAACATTCCAAGAAGGCATTAGCCGGCAACAGCTTGTTCAACGTGCACTTATGCTGCCGAAGCGAACAAATATGCTGCAGCTGCGAGCAGCGCGGTCGGCCGGATGATGATAGGCGTCGCTGACGCGCAGGCTTTCCTTCTGTTCGCCGAGTGCGCGAGTTGCATCGTGGTCAGAACCAAGCAAGGGCTCCCGGCAGGCAGAAAATGAAATGCGCGGACATGCACCCATGATAGAGGAGTACGAAAATCAAACAATTTTAGATCAAAAACAAATTGTTATTAGGCGTTATGGTTTGCTAGATCCATTAGATTGGGACTCGGATTGCGATCATGAAATTGAGAGATCGAATAAACTATGGAATATCTTGGTTGGTATTCACGAGGAATGCGCTCAAAAATATTACGACCTTATATTGAAGGACGAGGCGCTAAATACCGCAAAGTCGAATTATGAAAAGCTACAGCAAAACCGAGCGTCTTTTACTGCTGTCTCAGAAGCCAAGAAGCAGCTTGCGGTGACGCAGAAGGAAGTCACGAAACGGATGGCCTCCGAGCTTCGTGATCTGGAGCTGGCCCGGCGAGAGGCGGTAAAAGTCGCCAGACAGAACAGTGGCGTTTGGTGGGGGAACTACAACCCGCTCGTTCGGGCCTTCGAGAAAGCTCGCAGTGCAGCATTACGTGGCGGTCATGCCATGCGCCGCCGCGCACCGGGCGGGAACAGCCGTATTACCAACACACTACAAGGCGGCGCTGACGTCGAGCATCTGTTCGATGGCAGCCTGAGTCAGGTCATGATCCGCTCACCGTCGGGGAGGGCGTGGTCAGCGGAAAGCCGTGGCGAGCGACGGCGGCTACAGCGGACTCGGCTAACGGCAACGGTTTTTGTTCAAGCCGGCGAGCGCCGCAGCGTCACGTGGCCCATGGTAATGCATAGGCCAATTCCAGACGATTGCCGGGTGAAAGAGGTTATCATCACGCGGCGTCGCGTTGGTGAACGGTGGAAATGGGCAGTGAGCTTCCTCTGTACACGAGTAATGGGATCCCCCCCTACTCCTCCAGCAGGCGCCAAACCCATCGCTGTCGATTTCGGCTGGCGCCGCATACCCGATGGCCTTCGAGTCGCCACGGTGTCGTCGGTGGATGGTCAACCGCGATTCGTCGTCCTCCAGCGCGATTTGCTTGACGCGTTCGCCTTTGCCGATGAGCTGCGCGATCGCGTTCAAACGAGTGGGCGTGTCGGTCTAGAATTACTGCAAACGACCGATGCAACCCTGTTCGAGGAGCCCTACCAAAATTTGCTTATCGCGCTTCAGAGCCGCCAAGAGGGTCGATTCACTGCACTAAGAGAATTTTGCAGGGGGCCATTTTTCACAGAACAATCCCGAGACGCTATTGGAGCGGAAATTGCCACGTGGCGGAAGGAATATATGAAGCTCGTCACTTGGCTCGGCAATCACCAGCGAAAGGTGGTTGCGCGCCGAAACCATCAATACCAAAACGCCGCCATTGAGATTTTGGAGGGCGCATCGAACATCATTATCAACGACATTAAGTTCGGTGAAATCGGACGCCGCAGCGCTCGAAGCGAGGAGGCAAGCTTCTTTCCAAGGCGCGCAAACTACTACCGTGTGGTAGCGGCGCCTTCTGAACTTGTCCGATGCCTTAAGTTGCAGGCAGCCAAGCGCGGCATCCAGTTTTCCAAGGAAGCCGCTCCATCCCCAGCTGGGTGCCCCGAATGCGGGTCCACGGCTCGCAAAAGCCGTGCTGACGCTATGCCACAGTCGTGCGAAGCGTGCGGCACGCGCTTCGATCAAGACGTTGCAACGTGTAAGTCGTTGCTGGCGCAAGTAGGACGAAAGCCACGAGCTAATCAGAGCTGAATGGAACGCCGACGATCATGGAATATAAAAGTTTTTGCTACGAAGCGGCAAAACACGCGTTGTCGATCTGTGCCCGATGATGGCAGAGCCGTCAAGGCAATGGTGGTTCCGGCGCTGTGATTTCGCCATCATTCGCTTGAACGCTTAGTCTCAGGCGCTGCTCGGCGGCTTGGTAGTCGAAGACCTACGACTGGGTTGGGTCGCAGGCATAACGTCGACTTTAGGGCGAAAGGTCAGGGTCGGCTCACCACCCCGATCCGAAGTTGCCGAAGGGCTGGCTAACGGCTGCTTTGGAGAAACGCTGACGGCAGGTCATACGGCTGGGTTGGGTTGGTAGAAGCCAGCCCTGTGTGGATGGCTCCCGCATTGCAAGTGGCGAATTGAGCTTCTGACGCTTTGGTCGGGTGCAGTCTTGTGTCCGGCCTGTTGATGCAGTCGTTCATGTTGACCGCTGGCCCTGATGGTATCCGCGAGCTGGGTCCCACTCTGCTTTGCGGGCTATGATGCCCTGGACAGACAGCGGGGTGTCCCGGCTCCCGGTCTGACCGGTTCGCCATCAACTCTCATCGTCCTCGCAACCTGGAAAGTCGTCTTCTCCGTGCTGTCAGGCAGCCCTGGCCGCCGGTGCGCGGTAGGTGCCGCCGCGGGTCATGATAGCCCAAGCGACCCGCGCCGTGCGATTGGCGGCCGCAACGGTCACGACGCGCACCGGCTTGCGCTGGAGAAGGGCCGGCAGCCGCGGGTCGACCGAGTTCGGTGTGGTCTTCGCGCGCCGGATCAGAGAGGTCATGCCGACTACGAGCAGCCGGCGCAGGTAGCGGTCGCCCATGCGCGAGATCCGACCCAGGCGCTCCTTGCCGCCGCTACAGTTCTGCAGCGGTGTCAGTCCCAACGAGGCGGCGAACTGCCGACCGGAGCGGAAGCGCTCGGGCTCGCTCACCGAGGCGGCCAGCGCCGTTGCCGAGACGATACCGACACCGGGGATCGTCGCCAGGCGCTGCGACAGGTCGTTTTCCCGATGCCAAGCGAGCAACTCCTTCTCCAGGCGGGTGAGCTGGATCTGCAAGGCGCCGATCTGATCGGCCAGCCCGGTCACCACGCGCTGGGCTAACGGCGCCACCTCGGCCGCGTCTCCGGCCGAGAGCCGGGCTGCCAGTTCGAGCGCGTGCCGCAGGCCCCGCGCCATCTCGATCCCAAACTCGGCGAGCAGGCCGCGGATCATGTTCACCAGCTGCGTGCGTTGCTTGACCAGCAGATCGCGCGTCCGATGCAGCGCCAGCGCCGCCTGCTGCTCGGTCGACTTCACCGGCACGAAGCGCATGCTCGGGCGCGTCACCGCCTCACAGATGGCCGCGGCGTCGTTCGCATCGGTCTTACCGCGCTTCACATACGGCTTCACGTAAGCCGGCGGCATCAGCCGCACGTCATGGCCGAGCTTCATGAGTCCCCGGGCCCAGTGGTGCGCCGTGCCGCACGCCTCCATGCCAACCAGGCATCGCGGCAGCTTGGAGAAGAACGGCACGACCTGTGCCCGCCTCAGAGTCTTGCGCACGACGACGTGCCCAGCTGCATCGACGGCGTGAACCTGAAAGATGCTCTTGGCCAGATCGATGCCGACGGTGGTAATCTCCATGAGAACGGCTTCTGCATCTGCGTGGCTGCTGCTTCGACAGCAACCACATCTTGGCACCGAGATGCCGTCAGTTGGAGCGGGAGCCATCCATCCCATCTGCTTTCAGGAGAAAGGCTAGGGGACGCTTTCTCGAAGATTGATGGGATACAAAAATTCAGCGACCGTTGGCGCTCAAGCTCGACATCAAGTTGCTGATTGGAATTGACGATGCAGCATGCACTCAGAGCCTGTTTGAGCGCCTCTGCCGGCCGTCCCCATCTGTCTCGTGTAGCAACACAAATTCCGCCTGGCGGGGCGGGGTGGAGAGCAGATGTGGACGGACCGACATCGGACGCGTCACGAGGCGCGTCTGAAGAACATGGTGCTGCAAGCGGGCTTGGACGAGGTGGCCCGTTTCCTGGAGCGCGCGGATCCGCCGGGCTGTCCGGAGGCTACACCGGCGCGCCACGCGCTGGCAGGGATAGCTTGGCACTTGCGGACGGGCGGAGGATGGCGGTCGCTGCCTGCGGGCTTTCCGCCGTGGCGCACGGTCTACGGCTGGTTCCGGCGCTGGATCGACAAGGGCCTGTTCGAGAGCCTGCTGCGGTCTCTGACCCGCCGTCAGCGGCGGCGTTGCGGACGCCGGTCGGAGCCACGGCTGGCGATCATCGACACGCAGAGCGTCAAATGCATCGGGGTGCGCGGACCGCGCGGCTACGATGGCGCCAAGAAGGTCGTCGGGCGCAAACGCGTGGCCTTGGTCGATGCCGAAGGCCATGTTCTGGCGCTCGCCGTCGTGCCGGCCAACGTGCAGGATCGCGATACCTTACCCGCCCTTGATGATGGCAAGGAGCAGTGGCCCAGTCTACGCTTGGCCATCCTCGACGGCGCCTTCGCGGCCGAACGCTGCCGGGAATGGTGCAACATCCACGGCATGCGCCATCGCGTCGTCGAGAAAGACCCGGATCAGAAGGGCTTCGTCGTCCTGGAGCGGCGCTGGGTCGTGGAGCGAACCTTCGGCTGGCTCAGCCATTGGGGCGGCCTGCACCGTGAGCGCGCCGGTCGCCTTGATGTCGCGACAGGGCGCCTCGTCTGCGCCGCCAGCCTCATGGCCGCTAATGCCCTCAACAATCCGGCTTAAGATAAGACGCTCAAACAGGCTCTCAGGCCGCATGCTGCTTGATCTCCGGCTCAATGATCCGTCTTCGGGACCAAAGTTCCGTTTAATTCAACCTTAGGTATGACGAGGCCGCTTCTTAGGTGAGGCGGCCTCGTCTACGTTTAGATCGTCTTTTTGTTGGCCGGGCACTCTAGGCTTTCGAGGTTTGGTCGGCGACTTGGGCCCTACCTAAGCGTCGCGGTTTCGCCTGGCTTCAGATGACGCTCCTCGCCTTCCGGTCCACCGAGCGAGACATGCGAGTTCAGGCGGTCCAAATGGTCAAAGACGTGTTCGAAGGCGTCGGTGACCGCCTGCTCGAACGACCCGTCGGACTTGCCCATGGCCGCCTTGAGGCTGTTGATCAGTGCGTGGTGCTTCTGGGTATCGCTCGACATGGCGTTCCTTGCGTCTCGACGTGCGGTCGCGGAACGAAGGCAAGCCCCGACCTCGGACCTGCGTTCCATTTGGCCGGGTTGGGGCACCGCTCGATGCGCATCTGTCTCACCTAACGGCAAAGGAATCTCAGCGGCTCCCCAGGCTCGTTGTTCGAAGCCGCGTAGGGATGGGGCCGAAGCAAGCTGCGTAAGCTTCAATGGCTCCCGTGTGCGCACTTCGCGTGATTGGACAGCGTCTCGATCACGCGGCATTCGCCGACGCGTCCCTGTCCGCATTCCGAGATCATCCGGTCGAGTTCGCCTCGCAACGCCATGAGCCGCTCAATCCGCCTGTCCACCTCGGCGAGATGCCGGCGCGCGATCAGGTCGACGTCGGTGCATGAGCGGTCGGGGTGCGCGTTCATCGTCAGCAGCTCACGGATCGCCTCCACCTCGAAGCCGAGCTCCCGGGAGTGACGAATGAAGTTCAGCCGGCCGACGTCTGCCTCGCCGTAGCGGCGCTGCGAACCAGCCGACCGTGGCGGCTCCGGCATCAGTCCGACCTGCTCGTAGTAGCGGATCGTAGGGATCTTGACCCCCGTCCGCCGGGATAGCTCCCCGATTGCAATGTCCATGATTATCCGCTTGCACCTCTAGCCGCTAGAGGTTGTAGCGTTGCTTGAGACCGTTGGGAAGGAAACGTGATGAGCGACCATTGCTGCGGGGCGACCAAGGCCGACGCCTGCTGCTCGCCTCCGGAACTCGTGCTGCCCGGCGCCTCAGGTAAGGCGCACAACCATGCCACCGCCGGCGGCTCGTGCTGCTCGGGCGGCGTGCCGGTCTTCGACGGCGTCGACCCACGCTACAAGGCGGTCCTCTGGACCGTGATCGGCATCAACGGCGCGATGTTCGTGACCGAGATGGCAGCGGGCCAACTCGCCGGTTCGCAGGCGCTCAAGGCCGACGCCCTCGATTTCCTCGCCGATACCGTGACCTACGGCCTGAGCCTCGCGGTGATCGGCGCATCGCTTGCGGTCCGCTCGAAGGCGGCCCTGTTCAAGGGCGCATCGCTGTTCCTGATGGCGCTCTGGGTATTCGGCAGCACCGTCTATCAGACGATGGTGCTCGGCGTGCCCTGGGCCGAGGTGATGGGCGTGATCGGCGTGATGGCGCTGGCCGCAAACGTCGGATCGGTCCTGCTGCTCCGACGCTACAAGGACGGCGACGCCAACGTCCGCTCGGTGTGGTTGTGCTCGCGCAATGACGCCATCGGCAACGTCGTGGTCATGGTCGCCGCTCTCGGGGTCTGGGGTTCCTCCTCCGCCTGGCCCGATCTCGCCGTCGCGGCCGTAATGGCAGGGATCTTCCTGACCTCCTCCGTCCAGATCCTGCGGCAGGCCTGGGCCGAGCATCGCGAAGGCGCGATCACGATGCATCCCTCACCGGCCGAGTGAGTTCCAGGCCCAACCATCGACCGTCGAAGAGCGGAACAGGACGACCATGACAGCGCACGACGCAGATGACGGACACCATCACGGATCACACGACCACGCGACCCGTGCGGACCATGACCATGCAGGGCATTCCCACGGTTCGGGCCATTCCCATGCCCCCGCAAGCTTCGGCAAGGCGTTCGCCATCGGGATCGCCCTGAACGTCGGGTTCGTGCTCGTCGAGTCCGTTTACGGCGTCCTGGGGAACTCCGTGGCGCTCCTGGCCGACGCGGGCCACAACCTCTCGGACGTGCTCGGCCTCGTGGTGGCTTGGGTGGCGACCGTGCTGGCCAAGCGGGCCCCGACCTCCCGCTTCACCTACGGGATGAAGGGCTCCTCGATCCTGGCGTCGCTCTTCAACGCGGTGTTCCTTCTCGTCGCCGTGGGAGCCATCGGTTGGGAGGCCATCCAGCGCTTCGGCGAACCGGCCCCGGTGGCCGGCAAGACCGTGATGATCGTAGCCGGGGTCGGCATCCTGGTAAACGGCATCACCGCCTGGCTGTTCGCCTCCGGGGCCAAGGGCGACATCAACATCCGCGGCGCCTTCCTGCACATGGCGGCCGACACGGCGGTGTCGGCGGGCGTAGTCGTCGCCGGCTTGGTGATCCTGTACACCGGCTGGGCTTGGCTCGACCCCGTGGTGAGCCTCGGCATCGTCGCCGTCATCGTCTGGAGCACCTGGGGCCTCCTGCGCGACAGCCTGACGATGTCGCTGGCCGCGGTTCCCCCCGGCATCGATCCGATGGCGGTCCGCGCCCACCTCGAAGGGCTGTCGGGCGTCACGGCGGTGCACGACCTCCATATCTGGCCGATGAGCACCACGGAGACGGCCCTGACCGCGCACCTGGTGATGGGCGGGGGACATCCCGGCGATGCGTTCCTGATGAACGCCGCCCGTGGGATGCGGGAGCGGTTCGGGATCGGCCACACCACCCTTCAGGTCGAGAAGGATGCCGCGGCCTGCGCCCTCGCTCCCGCAAGCGTCGTCTGAGCGGACCGGTGCGGGGAGCACCCTCACGGGGTCCGTCCGTGGGCCCGGATGGGTGAATGGCGGCTTCAGGCTCCATTCAAGTCGCCGGGGACCCTCTGACGGCATCGTTCCTTCGGGAGAGTGCCATGCGTGCCCGCGTATCAGCCCTTCTTGCCGCGACCCTGATCCTCGCGCCGGTCGCGGCGTCCGCCCAGTATTACGGAGGTGACTTCGACGGGCGTGGGCGCGACTTCCATGTCGACCGCTACCATCACGGCGACCACGACGACATCGTCGTGCATCACCATCGCCGCCACTACGAGGAGCGGCCGGTCTACTACGAACGCCGCGACCACCATCACCATCACCATCACGACGACTATTGAGGCTCGGACCTCGTCGTGGGCCGCCCGGCATGTACGGGTGGCGCTGAATCGGTCATAAGGCGATCATGAGCACGGGACCCCGGATCAGGGCCTACGGAATGATGCGCGGCTGGTGGGCGACCGCCGTCCGCGTGCTTTCGCTCGTCCTGGTCATGGCGCTCGTCGTCCCCGGCGCGATCCATTCCGCCGAGGCCCACCGGTCAGCCAGCCACGAACTCTCGATGTCGGCCTCGTCGGACGCTTCCGGGCCGGACCACGCTGACGCCTGCCCCGCCTGCCATGCCAATTGCGGCTGCCACCAAGCCATCGGGCTTGAGGGTTCCGCCTGGGTTCCGACCGCCTCGACCGGCCGCCCGTCCTACGTGACGGTGGACGTGGCCATCGCCTCCATCGCGGCGGACAGGCTGCCTAGGCCACCTCGGGCCTGAGACGGCCCCGCCACGACGTGGCGCGTGCCCGGCCGGCCGTCCTCGCGGATGCCGGCCTTCCCCGAGCGTGACAAGTATCGGACCCGCGAGACCGCCCGAGGCGGCGTCCGGGTCCCAGGCGAACGGCCTTCCTCCCATGCGTGCATTCCTATCCGTGGCCTTCCTGGCCATCGGCATCGCCATAGGCGGTGCCTTCCCCCGCGTGTCCGAGACCGTGCAGGGGGCGCTGGCCGCCGCCGGCCTGGCGACCGCATCCAAGACCCCGCCGACCAACGCGGCGATGAGCACCCCTGCGGCCCCGAAGGCCGATGACGGCCACGGCCATGGCGAGCACGGCCACGAGCATGCCGAGGGAGAGCCCAAGCCCGCCGGCGAACACAGGCACTCGGACGGCGAGGCCAAGCCGGAAGCCGGAGGCCACAAGCACGCCGAGGGCGAGGCGCATGGCCACGACGAGGAGGGCGAGGGCAAGATCAAGATGACGGCCGAGCAGGCCGCGGAGCAGGACATCAAGCTGGCAAGGGTCGAGGGCGGCATCCTCTCGCGCCATCTGCTGGTGCCCGGCACCATCGCCCAGGACGCCGACCGGATCGCCCGCGTTCCTGTGCGGGTCGTCGGCACCGTGGCCGAGATGCGCAAGCGCCTCGGTGAGGAAGTGGCCAAGGGCGAGGTGGTAGCCGTCCTCGACAGCCGCGAGGTTGCCGAGGCCAAGAGCGACTTCCTCACTGCGACGGTCAAGGCGGACCTGGAGAAGACGAACTTCGACCGCCAGCAGGCTCTCTGGGACAAGCGGATCTCGGCCGAGTCCGCATTCCTGAACGCCAAGGCCGCCTACTCCGAAGCGACCCTGCGCGTCGACCTCGCCCGCCAGAAGCTATCGGCCCTGGGGCTCAACGCGGCCGAGGTCGCGACGTCCGCCAAGAAGGACGAGACCACCCCGAACCTATCGAGCTTGCGCCGCTACGAGCTCAAGTCCCCGCTCGGCGGGCGTGTGGTCGAGCGTAAGGTCGATGTCGGAACCGCCGTCGGCAAGGAGGGTGATCCGGCCGACGTCTACACCGTCGCCGACCTGTCCTCCGTGTGGATCGAGCTCGCCATCCCGACCACCGAGCTGTCGAAGGTTCGCGAGGGCGCCAAGGTGACCATTCTCGGAAACGACGAAGCCTCCCGCGGCGAGGGCAAGGTCGTCTTCGTCAGCCCGATCCTCAACCCGGAAACCCGCTCGGCGCGGGTCATCGTCGCCCTGCCGAACAAGGAGATGACCTGGCGACCCGGGACCTTCGTCACCACCGAGGTCGAGATCGCGCAGGACAAGGTCGCTGTCCGACTGCCGAAATCCGCCATCCAGACCATCGGCGGCGTAAAGGTCGTGTTCGTCCGCACCCGGGAGGGCTTCGAACGCCGGGACGTGACCATCGGCAAGGCCGACGACGACGCCTTCGAGATCCTCACCGGCCTGAAGCCCGGCGACGAAGTCGCTGTCGCCAACTCCTTCGTCCTGAAGGCCGAGCTCGGCAAGGCCGAAGCCGACCACGACCATTGAGCGGGGACCGGCCATGATCTCGAAGATCCTCGACTTCTCCGTCCACCAGCGCTGGCTCGTGGTCCTGCTGTCGCTGCTCGCGGCCGGCTTCGGCGTGTTCTCGCTGACCAAGCTCCCCATCGACGCGGTGCCGGACATCACCAACAACCAAGTGCAGATTAACACCACGGCGCCGTCGCTCTCGCCGGTCGATATCGAGAAGCAGGTGACCTACCCCGTCGAGACCGCGCTCGCCGGTATCAAGGGCTTGGAATACACGCGGTCGCTCTCGCGCAACGGCTTCTCCCAGGTAACGGCCGTGTTCTCGGAGAAGCTGGACATCTACTTCGCCCGCCAGCAGGTCGCCGAACGCATCGGCGAGGCGAAATCGACCCTGCCGCCGGGGGCCGAACCGCACATGGGCCCGATCTCCACGGGCCTCGGCGAGATCTACATGTGGTCGATCCACTACGCGAAGGCCGGGGAGCGCAAGGTCTCGCCCGACGGTAAGCCCGGCTGGCAGGACGACGGAAGCTACCTGACCCCGGAAGGCCAGCGCCTCATGACCGAGCTCGAACGCACGGCCTACCTGCGCACGGTCCAGGACTGGATCATCCGCCCTCAGGTGAAGACCGTGCCGGGGGTCGCCGGGGTCGACAGCATCGGCGGCTTCGACAAGCAGTACCATGTCCAGCCGGACCCGATGAAGCTGACCGCCCTCGACCTGTCGTTCGCCGACATCGGCCGGGCGCTGGAGGCCAACAACGCGAACCAGGGCGCCCGCTACCTGGAGGACAACGGCGAGGGCTACGTCGTCCGTGCCGCCGGCCGCCTGGAGACCATGGAGGACATCGGGTCCGTGGTCGTGACCACGCGCGGCGGCGTGCCGGTCCGCATCTCGGACATCGCGGAGGTCCGGATCGGGCGCGACCTGCGCACCGGGTCGGGCAGCGAGGACGGGCGCGAGGTCGTCATCGGCACCGCCCTGATGCTGATCGGCGAGAACAGCCGGACCGTCTCGGCCGCCGTCGACGCGCGCATGACCGAGATCCGGCGCACCCTCCCGCCCGGCGTCGAGGTCCAGACCGTGCTCAACCGGACCCTGCTGGTCGAGGCCACCATCCGGACGGTCGCCAAGAACCTGGCGGAGGGCGCCGCCCTCGTCATCGTCATCCTGTTCCTGCTGCTGGGCAACATCCGCGCGGCCATCGTCACGGCGCTGGTGATCCCGGTGGCGATGCTGATGACCATGACGGGCATGGTCCAGGGTCGCATCAGCGCCAACCTGATGAGCCTCGGGGCGCTCGACTTCGGCCTCATCGTCGACGGGGCGGTCATCATCACCGAGAACGCCCTGCGCCACCTCGCCGAGAGACAGGGGGAGCTCGGGCGCAAGCTCGACCTGGAGGAACGCCTGGTCACCGTAAGGGCCTCAGCCGAGGAGATGATCAAGCCGTCCCTCTACGGGCAGGCCATCATCATCCTCGTCTACGTGCCGCTCCTCACCTTCACCGGCGTCGAGGGCAAGATGTTCGAGCCGATGGCGCTCACCGTCATCATCGCCCTCGTCTCGGCCTTCGTCCTGTCGCTCACCTTCGTGCCGGCGATGATCGCCATCGTCATCACCGGCAAGGTCACGGAGAAGGACAACGTCCTCATCCGCGGGATCAAGGCCGCCTACCGACCTGTCCTCGGCGCCGCCCTGCGGGTCCCGATGACCTTCGTCGCGGTCGCCCTGGTCCTGCTTGTCGGGGCCGGGTTCCTGTTCACCAAGCTTGGCCAGGAGTTCATCCCGCAGCTCGACGAGAAGAGCATCGCGCTGAACGCCCAGCGCATCCCCTCGACCTCCCTGACCCAGTCGCAGGCGATGCAGCTGAAGGTCGAGCAGGCGATCAGCAGATTCCCCCAGGTCGCCTACGTCTTCTCCAAAACCGGCACCGCGGAGGTCGCCTCCGATCCGATGCCGCCGAGCTCGTCCGACACCTTCGTCATCCTGAAGCCGCAAGGTGAATGGCCCGACCCGGACCTGTCCAAGGCCGACCTGCAGGAGCAGATCGAGAAGGCCCTCGGGGCGCTCGCCGGCAACGTCTACGAGTTCTCCCAGCCGATCCAGCTTCGCTTCAACGAGCTCCTGGCCGGCACCCGCGGCGACCTCGCCGTCAAGATCTTTGGCGAGGAGTTCGAGCCGATGCTCAAGGCGGCCAACCAGGTCGCCGCGATCCTGCGCGGCGTCGAGGGCGCCGACGACGTCAAGGTCGAGCAGACGGCGGGCCTGCCGTTCCTGGAGATCAAGATCAACAAGACCGAGGCCGCTCGCCTCGGCCTGAGCACGTCCGCGATCCAGGACGTCATCGGCGCGGCCATCGGCGGGCGCGAGGCCGGCATGGTGTTCGAGGGCGACCGGCGCTTCCCCATTGTCGTGCGCCTGAACGACAAGGTGCGCGAGGACCGCGAGGCGCTGGAGAACATCCCGGTGCCGCTGCCCCCGGGCGTCAACGGGCGTGCCGCCTCGGTCCTCCTGAAGCAGGTCGCGAGCTTCTCGGTCACGGAAGGACCGAACCAGATCTCGCGCGAGAACGGGCGGCGCCGGGTCGTGGTCACTGCCAACGTGCGTGGCCGGGACATCGGATCGCTCGTCGCCGAGGCGCAGGTTAAGGTCGCATCGGGAGTTCAGCTTCCTGCCGGCTACTACGTGACCTGGGGCGGCCAGTTCGAGAACCTCGCCTCCGCCCGGCAGCGCCTGATGGTCGTCGTCCCGGTGTGCTTCTTCCTGATCTTCCTGCTACTGTTCTCGGCGCTGAACTCGGCCCGGGACGCACTGCTGGTGTTCAGCGCCGTCCCGTTCGCGCTGACGGGAGGCATTGCCGCCCTGTGGCTGCGCGGGATGCCGTTCTCGGTGCCGGCGGCGGTCGGCTTCATCGCCCTGTCCGGGGTGGCGGTGCTCAACGGCCTCGTGATGCTGACCTACATCAAGCAGCTCATCGCCGAAGGGCGGCCTAGGCGCGAGGCGATCCTGGAGGGCGCCATGACCCGGCTCCGTCCGGTGGCGATGACGGCGCTGGTGGCGTCCCTCGGTTTCGTGCCGATGGCGCTGGCGACCGAGACCGGGGCCGAGGTTCAGCGCCCCCTGGCGACGGTGGTGATCGGCGGGCTCATCTCGGCGACCCTGCTGACCCTCGTCGTCCTGCCGGCGCTCTACGCCAGGTTCGCGGCGGCCATCGCACCGGCGAAGGCCAGGGTCGCGGACGGAGGAGGCGACGAGCGTCCGGCCCTTCCGCAGGCCGCCGAGTAGCCCGGGGTTTGAGGAGTGCGCCATGGTCGGCAGGGTCTACGCGGCGCTTCTCGCAATCGTGTCGGCGTCTTCCGCGATTGCGCAAGAGGCGCCCTTCGGCCTCGCCTGGGGCCCCGTGACGGACGTTCCCAGGCCCTCGATGATCGACCGGGAGGCCAACGTCACGGCGTTGACCTACCTGCACGACAAGCCCCTTGCGTCGGGCGCCGACACCGACCGGGTGATCCTGGAGGTCTGCAGGGACGAGGGGCTTCAGCAGGTCATCTGGCTGAGCCGGCCCCTCCCCGATGCCGAGTTCTCTGCGCACTATGACGCCATCCTCCGGGAGGGCATCCTCCGGCACGGGCCCGTCTCGGTTGGAGGCGCATTCGGAGGCCGTGGCCTGGCCGAAGGCCCGGACGCTCCTCGCTTCCGGCAGGCCCGGGCCGGAAGGCCGGAGGCTGGTGATGCTATCTCGCGGCGACCGCTACGAGGCCTGTTCCCGGGCTCATGCTTCGGCGACGGGCCATCCGGCGAACATCCATGCCAGGCGCCTCATCGAAGGGGACGGCGACGGCCCGCGGTAGCGGGACCCTAATGCGGACCGCGAAGATCCACGGAAGAACGTTCCCTTATCCATGCTCGGCTTGAAAGTACGCACTTCGCGGAACGGTCTTGGAAGCATGGCCGTTCCCCGATGCCACCGGACCGGTCCCAGACCCGATCCAGGCCACCGATAACCCACGAGGAAGCCCCATGAGGAAGTCCCTTTTCGCCGTCGCCGCACTGGCCGCGCTCAGCGCCATCGGCATCGCTGCACCCGCCTCGGCCGCTCCCGGCATGATTGGCGCCGTCGATGCCACGACCAACATCGTCGACGTCCGCATGGACGGCATGCATGGCCACCGTGGGCATCACATGCGCCATCACCACCACCGCGGCCACATGATGCGTCACCATCACCATCACCGTGGTCACATGATGCGCCACGGTCATGGCCATCGCCACCACCGCATGTGATCGTCCAGGGGCCCTTCGGGCCACTTCACATATCCGCACGCGCCGCCGTCGAGCTTAAGCCGAGTGCTGTCCTTTCGTCCCCTCCGTAACATCTCGACCGTGGTGGTGCTCAGCGCCGAAACGGCCCACCCCGAGCGAGCGTCGCAATCCAGGAGGGGGCCGGACCATGGCCGTCGGACGTTCCCGGGATCAGATGTCGATCCGGGCGCCGATCTCGACCGCCCGGTCGACCGGGATGCGGAAGTAGCGGGACGCGTCCGTGGCCGCACGGGCCATGGAGATGTAGAGCCTGTCCTGCCACACCGGCATGCCGGTCTCCGGTGAGGCCACCAGCACCCGCCGCGTCAGGAAGTAAGACAGGTCGCCCTTGTCCAGACCCGCGGCTGACAGGGCGCGCGGAAGGTCGGGCAGTTCGGTGAACCCGAAGCGCACCGTCACGCAGGAGAAGGCATCGGACAGTTTCTTCACGGCGACGCGCTCGGCGTCGGCCACCCGCGGCAGGTCCTCCGTGACGACGTGCAGGATGAAGTTGTTCGCGTGCAGCACCCGGTTGTGCCTGACGTTGTGCATCAAGGCCCCCGGGGTATCGCCGGGCGTGCCCGTGAGGAACATGGCCGTTCCCGGCACCCGCTGGATCGAGCCCGTCTCGGCCATCCGCGTGAACTCGGTGAGCGGTACGCGCCGACGGTGGATCTCCTCGGCGATCAGGGCCGAGCCACGCCGCCAGGTCCACATCGCCGTCACGAGGGCGGCACCGATGGTCAGCGGTACCCAGCCGCCATGGAGGATCTTGAGCGCGTTGGCCGAGAGGAACACCATCTCGATCAGCAGGAACGGCGCGATGACCGCGGCCGCGACCGCAGGCGACCAGCGCCAGACCTTCCAGGCGACGACGAACAGCAGGCAGGCGGTGATGACCATGTCGCCGGTGACCGCGATGCCGTAGGCGGCCGCCAAGCCGCTCGACGACTTGAACAGCACCACCACGAACACGACCGCGACGAGCAACCACCAGTTCACCCGCGGGATGTAAATCTGCCCCCTCTCGGTCTCGGAGGTGCGCAGGACGCGCATGCGCGGCAGCAGGCCGAGTTGCATCGCCTGCTGGGTGATCGAGAAGGTGCCGGTGATCACCGCCTGGCTGGCGATGACCGTCGCCACGGTGGCGAGTAGCACCATCGGCAGCAGGGCCCAGGACGGATAGAGCAGGAAGAACGGGTTCTCGGCCCGCTCGGGGTGGGCGAGCAGCATGGCGCCCTGGCCGAGATAGTTCAGGGCGAGCGCCGGCAGCACCAGCCCGAACCAGGCCGCGCGGATCGGCGTGCGACCGAAGTGTCCCATGTCGGCGTAGAGCGCCTCCGCGCCGGTCACTGCGAGGAACACGGCCCCGAGCGCCAGCAGGCCGGCCGTGCCGTGGCTCAGGATGAATGATACGCCGTGGGCGGGGTTGAGCGCCCCCAGGATGCTCGGGTCGTCGACAAGGTGGCCGAGGCCGCCAAGCCCCATGACGGTGAACCAGAACGCCGTGAGGGGGCCGAAGAAGGTCGCCACCCGCGCCGTCCCGTGACTCTGGACCGCGAACAGGCCGATGAGGATGGCGAGGCTGATGGGCAGGACGTACGGATCGGTGGCCGGGGTCACCAGCTTCAGCCCTTCGACCGCGGAGAGCACCGACATGGCCGGGGTGATGATGGCGTCGCCGAAGAACAGCGAGACGCCGACCATGCCGAGCACGATGACGAACCCGCCGGAATGGCCCAAGGCACGCTGGGCCAGCGCGACCAGGGAGGGCGTGCCGCCCTCGCCGTCGTTGTCGGCCCGCATCACCAAGAGCACGTATTTCAGCGTGACGATGAGGATGAGCGCCCACAGGATCAGCGAGACGACGCCGAAGACCATCTCGCGGGTCGGCGCGTGCCCCCCTCCGGCGGCGGCGTGGAGGGACTCCTTCAACGCGTAGAGCGGGCTGGTGCCGATGTCGCCGTAGACCACACCGACCGAACCGAGGGTCAGCGCCCAGAAGCCCGTCTTCGGGCCATGCCCCTCATCGGAGGGCAGCGGGGTCTCGGACGTCGCGAACTCGGTCCTGGCGATTGCGGGCATCCACGGGCTCCACGTCCGCGAACGTGGGAGGCTCGCAAGGCAAGCCTCAACGGTCGAGGGGCCGGGAACGTTCGCCTAAGCCGAAGACGAATATCCCGGTCTCGGCGGACCGGCGACGGGGCGGGGAAACGTTCGAGCACGCGGAACGTCGGGCATCGGTGACCTTACCCACGACGACGTCACGCTCCACGGTACGGGGCGCATCACCTCACCGGTGGTGATGACCTGCGGGGTGACCCTCTTCCCGCGCCTCGCCCAGGTCCTCCGCAAGGCCTGCGGCACACTCCTGAACATCCCGGCGAGGGCACGTACCGAGGTCGTCTGGAACGGCGTAGCTCGGCCGCCGGTTGACGGGCATGAAGTTCCTTTCGACGCTCCTGATCGCGACCGCCCTCTGCGCCGGAATGCTGGCCGTCGGGGCCCATCGAGCCGGCGACTTGCCCGAACCGGAGCAGTGGGCCGTCTCGACGGGGGCTGAGGCGATGATCGGGACCGCCGGATCGGCCGATGTCGGTAGCTCGCACGACCCGAACCCGGCCGTGCTTGGCCGGATGTCCGGTGAGGCATCCAACGCCGTGCGTGGGGCCGCCTACCGGGACGGCGGGCAAGGCTGATCCCAAGCGTTCCCCGAGCCGTCAAAATCCTAGGGCGCGGGGAATCCAACGAGCGCCATCGGGGCCAACCCGACCCGAACCGTCGCCCCCCGAAAGGTCGCACGCGGAGTTCCGGGACATCGCCTGGCGCGGGCTCGGATCGTTCCATCACGCCCCCTGTTACCGCCGCGCAGGATTTTCAGGAGAAGGATTTGGCGTTCACGCGGGAACAGGGCGCGGTCCGGCCGTTGCTTGCCGATGACCGGATCGACGAGCGCGGGGACCAAGAGGCCCGTCGGGCCATCGCCACGGGCGAGGCCATCCCGCGCGGCGTCCGCTCCGCGGGCATCCTGGTCTTGAGCCTCCTCGGGATCGTCTACACCCTCTACGTCGGTCAGGAACTGATCCTGCCCATCGTCCTTGCGCTCGTCCTGAAGCTTCTGCTCGCGCCGGCGATGCGGGTCCTGCACAAGCGCTTCCGGCTGCCGAAGGCGCTCGCCGCGGCACTGCTGATCCTGGTGGTGTTCGGGGCCATCGGCGGCGTCGGCTTCACGGCTTCGATACCCGCGTCAGGTTGGATACGGCGCGCTCCCGAGAGCCTGCCGCTCTTGAAGGAGAAGGTCGAAGCGCTACGCCGGCCCCTGGATGTCCTCCAGCAAGGCCTGCAGGCCCTGGAGAGCATCGCCGCGGCCAATGAGCAGGAGGGCGCGGGCGACGTCGTTACCGCAAGGCCCGCCTCCACGCTGGCGGGCAACCTGATGAGCGGCACCGCCACCCTCCTGACCCGCTTCTTCACGACGATGATCCTGCTCTTCTTCCTCCTCGCCTCTGGCGACCGCCTGTTGCGCGGGTTCGTCGAGGTGCTGCCGACCTTCTCCGGCAAGCGTCAAGCCGTGGAGATCGTCCAGGAAATCGAGACCAACATCACGGGTTACCTTGTCACCATCACCATCATGAACGGCGGCGTCGGCGTGGCAACGGGGTTCGCCATGTGGGCCTGCGGACTGGACACGCCGCTGCTCTGGGGCGCGACGGCCTTCCTGCTCAACTTCATCCCGATCCTCGGGCCCCTGGCCGGGATCGTGATCTTCTTCGTGGTGGGCGTGCTCAGCCTGGACTGGCCTTGGTTCGCGCTCCTGCCCGCCGGTCTCTACCTGCTGATCCATATCGCCGAAGGCGAGATGATCACGCCTCTGCTCCTGGCCAAGCGCTTCACGCTCAACCCCTTCCTCGTGATCCTCTCGGTCTTCTTCTGGCACACGCTCTGGGGCATCCCGGGGGCCTTGCTCGCGGTGCCGCTGCTGGCGATGATGAAGATCGTGTCCGACCACGTAGAACCCCTGAAACCCCTGGGCCACATGATCGGGTCCTGATCGATGGACGGTCCATCGGCGACGTCCGGGCCCGGACGCATGCCGACGTGGGATCGGCGGCAAGGGCGCTCCCATCATCGCTCGAACGTCCGTCGGGATTCCCGGTGCATCCTGCGCTCGGCCGTCCTCGGGAGTGACGGAACGGCCCGTCGTTCGACACGTTTCGGACGGCATCTGAGTCGGCGGGGAGTTCAGTATGCGACGTCGGACCTCTCGCTTGACCGCCCTGTCTGTCATCCTCGGGACGGGCATGCTGACCGCCGGTCATGGTGAAGCGCAGGAGGCAGCCTGCGGGGACGGTCCCGTAAAGATCCTGCCCGACGATACCCTGAGCCGGATCGCGAGCCGCTGCGAAGTGTCGGAAGGCGCACTCCTGGCCGCCAATCCGTCCATCTACGGGTCGGGCGACCTGCAGGTTGGCGCCACCCTGCGCCTGCGGACGGCGACCGGCCAGGGTCTCGCGGATCGCCTCAACCACCTGGGGCGCGAGGCCAACGATGCCGTGGGCCGCATCGCCGGTCAGGTCGGCGCCTCCGCCCAGGACCTGCTCGACCGCAATCCCGACCTCAAGGGACGGTTGGAGCGGCTCGGTCGGCGGATCGGCCTGGCCGATGGTGCGGGCGCCCCAAGCCTCACCCTCTCGCCGGACCATGGCTCGCCAGGCTCGACCGTGACCCTGACGGCCACGGGCCTGCCGAGGGACGAGCCGCTCCTGGTCGGGGTCGGGACGCCCAACACGGCCTTCCAGGTCCTGCAATCCGCCCGTACGTCGGGCAAAGGCACGCTGGACGTCGAGGTGAAGGTTCCCGAGCGCCAGGGCGACACCCGCCTCGTGTTCGTCCTGCGAGACGGAGACGCGGTGAAGCTGACCAGCAAGCCGTTCCAAATCGCGCCCTGACCGCGAGGGCCGTCAGGGCCGGACCAGCATCCAGACGGCCATGCCGACCATCATCAGGTTCTCGGTGAGCGAGACGAAGCCGAGCGGCACGCTGGCCGAGCCGCCGACACAGGCGCACTTGATCTCGCGCCGGTCGACGTAGACCGCCTTGAACACCGAGACAGCGCCGACCGTGCCGATGAACAGGGCGACCGGGATCGACAGCCAGGAGAGAGCGCCCGCTGCCATCAGGATGCCGGCGAGCGCCTCGCAGAACGGGTAGGCGTAGGCGTAGCGCACCCAGCGCCGGGCGAGCAGGTCGTAGCCCAGGAACATCGACGAGAAGCTTTCGACGTCCTGCAGCTTGAGGATGGCGAGCACGCACATGCTGAAGGCGATGAACCACTCGCCCGCACGCACCGTCAGCAGCGTCCCGAAGGCCGCGTAGCTCGCCGCCAGCGCCATCAAGGCCGTCATCGCGAACACCGCCGCCACGGGCGTGTAGCTCGTCGCATTCGGGTCGGCGACCGGCTTGCCGAGGTGGCGACGCAGGTCGTCGTAGCCGCCGATGCGCTCACCCGCGATGAAGGTTTGCGGCGTTGTCTTCACGCCGTGCTCGGCCTTGAAGCTGTTTGTCTCCTCACGCGTCGTCAGCCAATGGTCGTCGACCTGGAAACCCTCGCGTTCGAGCAGGTCCTTGGTCTTCAGGCCGTAGGGGCAGACATGCTTTTCCATCACCATGCGATGCACGGTGGCCCTGCGGGTGGTGTCGAGCATCGAGGGATCCTTTCGGAATGCGCTAGGAGGTGGGTCACCCTAACCCTGACAACGCGACCGCGGCGTTCGGCTTCCCGACCTGCGTCGCGCGGAAACTCATGAGCCCGAGATGGGGCTTCCCACGGTTGGAAGGTCAAGGACCGGATCGTCGGGGACTCGGCCGTATAGACGTCGTGCCAAGCCACCGCGGGACCGGATACGGAACGTCCGGGACGGGCGGGTGTTTCTGAACCTCCGACCGCTGCGGACATCGGCCTCGCCCCCGCCGGTCCGACCGCCCGTATTCCCGGACGCCCCGGCACCGGTTTGAACGCGGCGCCCCCTTCAGGAACCCGATCCCGATGAAGCTCTCGTTTGCCCTCGCCGCCGCGGTCGCGGCGTCCCTGCTCGGACAGCCGGCCTTCGCCGGACCCGCCACCGCCCCCGTCGAGGCGCTCTCGGCCGGGGCTCTGCCGACCAGCTACGTCCAGTTCCGGCGCTTCGGGCACCGGCACCACGGCTTCCGACGCGGCTACGGCTACCGTCGGGGCTACGGCCGTGCTTATGGCTACCGCCGCGGACCGGGCGTCGGCGCGGCCGTCGGCGCAGGCGTGGCAGGCCTCGCCGCTGGCGCCATCATCGGGGGCGCCATCGCCAACTCCCAAGCGCAGGGCGCAGTCGGCTCGGAGGCCGTGGCAGCGTGCGCCCGCCGGTTCCGGTCCTACGATGCGTCGAGCGGCACCTATCTCGGCAACGACGGCGACCGCCACGCCTGCCCGTAAGCGCGGCGTCGCCCCCTCGTGATGTCAGCCCGAAGCCAGCGTCAGGCCGCCCACGTTCGCGGCCATGACCAGGCAGTAGCCGGCGAGCAGCACGATCCCGAGCACGCCCAACAGGATGTCCGAGCCGCGCGGTATTCCGCCGGAGCCGTCGGCGAACGCGAGTTGCTTCCAAGGTCGTCGACGGTTCGGGACGCGCTGCAAGGTGTGCCTCGGCTGCTCGGCTGACTTGTTGTGTCTCGATACCGGGCCTTGTGCGGCGCGGAATGCTTGTCGTTCCCGGTCAGGACAAGAGGGCGACGAGAAGGCAGAGCAGGACGATGCATCCGAGGATGGCCAAGCCGGCCGCGTGAATGGCACCAGGCGGCGCGTGGGTGGCGTTATCGTTGGCCGGTCCTGGGAGTTCGCTGGGCCAGCGGCGCCACTTGCGGCAGGCCGAGGGCGCCTGAACCCACTGGACTTGGGTATCCGGACCCGGCTCACGTCGGCATGTCATGGGCGTGATACCGGGTGCGGACCTGGTCGGGTGCGAGATCGGTCGCCACGAGCCCTCCGCCGTACCGGGCCAAATCCTCGACGGAGCTGTCGGTCGCCGGAGCCGGTCCGGTGACGAGATCACCCGGTGGCGAGACGATGCCGGACCGTCTCCGGAGCGCGCGGACCAGCCGTGCCGTTCGACGCATCGCTTGCCTCATGGCAATCCCCACCGCTGGACCGAGAAGAAGTCCGGACCGTCGCCGAGGCAGGACCCGGACGGACAAGGCGATGGCCAGGACCCCGTATGCGTCCACATCGAATGCAAGCCTAGCGTGGAAAGGGCTCAGTGGGCTGTCAGGTTTACCCTGACGGGGTTGCGGTCTTCTCTGACTGATCGGGGCACCTACAGCGACCCAGATGACGAGGTGAGCCGGAAAGGCTGCGCCGGATCCGTCCAGGCGCGTTCGTCGGCGCCGGAACGCCGGTCGAGCCTTTCCTACCACCGCGCGGCCAGGCATGGCCTATCCGGAGTCGCTCCATGAAACGCATCGCAGTCGCCCTCGCGGCGGTATCGAGCCTCGTCCTGTTCGCCCCGTCGAGCGAGGCAAGGCCCTTCGGCAGGGGGCATGGTTTCCACGGATACCACGGCGGCTTCGGCGGCTTCCATGGACATCACCGCGGCTTCGGTGGCTTCCGGGGCCATCATGGCTTCCGCGGCATCGGCTTCCGCTCGCACCGACACGAGTTCGGCGGCTATCGCGGGTTCGGCTTCCGGCATGCCCGCTACGGGTACGGGCGCCATTACGGACGCTACGGTTACCGTCGCGGCTATCGCGGTTTCGGCCTCGCGAGCGGCGTTGGCCTCGGGCTCGCCGCCGCGGCGATCCGGCCGGCTTATTACGGCGCCGGATACGGCCGACCCTACGGCTACGGCTACGGCTATGGATACGGCTACGCCCCGGTCCGCTACGGCTACGGCCGCCCGTACCTCGGCTGCGGCTACTAAGCCCTGCACGCGCGTGGAGGGCTTGGGCCGCCCGTTGCAGGTCCAAGCCCTCGAATGACGGATGTCGGCCCCGTGCCGAGGCTTCCCCAAATCGAGGTGAACCCGATGAAGAACATCGTTGCAACCGCGCTCGTCGCCAGCGCATTCGTCGCCGGTCCCGCGCTCGCGCAGGACAAGGCCATGCAGAAGCCAGCCGGCGACCAGACCGGCCAGATGAAGGCTCCGGCCGCCGGGACCGCGATGCCCACGTCGGCGGGCGGGATGGGCGGCATGACCATGGCCGACACAGCCACCGCCAAGATCAAGTTCGTCACCGCCAAGCCGGCCGAGGTGACCTCCTCGAAACTCGTCGGCAAGAACCTCTACAACAAGCAGAACGAGAACGTCGGGGAGATCGAGGACCTGGTCATCGACGACGGCAAGACCGTCTCCGGCATCGTCGTCAGTGTCGGCGGCTTCCTCGGGATGGGCGAGCGCTACGTTCTGGTCGATCCCGCGTCGGTGTTCCTCCACCGCGCCGACGGCACGCTCAAGGCCATGGTCGACACCGACAAGGACACGCTGAAGAACGCGCCGGAGTTCAAGTACGACAAGAAGAACTCCTGATCGCGACAGTGCGACCGGGCAACGTCGCCCGGTCGCCCGCCTTGCCTCCCCGGGCAGGCAATCCGGCAACGGTCAAGCGCGGTCCGGTCGTCCCGGCGTCGGGATAAACCTGACACGTGTCGGTGAGAACGGCGACCCGGTGCCGACATGCTTGTCGGTGCCGTCGAACCGGGCGCTAATCGACGTCGTCACGAGAGTGTCGTGCGGGCCGGAGAGCGAGCGCCAATGATCATGGAAGTCATCAAGCAGGGCGCGCGCGCCCGTTCCGCCGGCAGACCCAGGGATGCTTGCCCCCACCCGGCCGATTCTCGCGAACGTCGAGCCTGGTACGAGGGCTACGACGGGTCAGTATGGGATCTCGGCATGCGAGCGCCCCATCCGGCCATGGCGCTCCGGATCGCCGCCGCGGCAATGGAGACCACGGTCGCCCTGAACCCAGCGGTTTCCCGGATCTAGGAAGACCGGAGAGTATCGAGTCTTCGCCAAGGGTGCTCGGGCTTGGATCGGAGAGCCCCCGCGTCGCCGCTTCGGGTCCGACGATAGGGCATGTCGGACGAGGATGATGAGACGCAAGCACCAGCCATCCCTTGAGGGTCGGACCCTTGGCCGGCTCGAAAGGGTGGTCACCGCCTTAGTGGAGGCAGGGCTCAACGAACGCGACGCCGCGCCGCCGAACCTCGTCGCTCGTCTGCGCCACCTGGAGCAAGGGGTGCTCGCATCAGGCGGCGACCGGCAGGTCCTGCAAGTCATCGCGTCCGGTCGCCGCCTTCTGTGAGACGAACGAAAGCCGAGCTCGTCTCTCGGAGCCGCGCGCCTCGACCCGGATGATGCGCCACCCTAGCTTCCTCGACCATGAACGCCGGCAGCGGCCGTCGGACGAGATGGCATCACGGGCTGGCGGACGGTGCGAGCGGAAACACCGGCTACGGACGGTTTCCTTCGAGTGCCGCTTATGACCATTCGGAGAGACGACGTCGACGCCAAACACGACCGACCCGAACTGAACCGCGGTAACGGCCGTACCTTCACCGCGCTCGCTTTTGCGGCCGCGATCCCTCTGCTCCTGCTGAGCGGCTGGGTCGCCACCCTGATGGCCCAGCAGCAGCGCGACCTCACCCGCGGCGCCGCGGTGGCCAGTGCGACACGCGTGGCCGAGCGGGTCGCCTCCGACATCGCCGCGCAGATCGGCGTCCTCGAAGCGGAGGCGGCATCCGCCACCCTCGACAAGCCGGATCTAGCCGCCTTCTACGCCGAAGCCGAGCGGCTCAAGCGGGCACGCCCGTTATGGGAGACGGTAGAGCTCGCGAGACCGGACGGCGTCCAGATCGTCAACCTGCTCCGCTCCCTCGACGACGAGCTCGGACCCACCGCCGACCGCCGAAGCTTCGATGCGGTCGTCGGGACGCATCGCCCCGTGGTGGGCGGCATCGGCCCGGTGGGACCGGTCTCGGGCAAGCGCCTCGTCGCCCTACGGGTCCCGGTCATCAGGGGTGGCGAACTCCGCTACGTGCTGTCGGTCGGTCTCGCCAACGATGCGGTCAGCTCGATCCTGCGCGACGCCGGCGCATCGGATGGCTGGGTCGGGACCATCGTCGACGCTGACGGCAACACCATCGCCCGCACCCGCGCCGAAGCTGAGGAACTCGGGCAACCGGCCGATGCCGCCCTGCGTACGGCCATCCGGCACGCGCCCAACGGCTTCTACACGGGCTCAACCTTGGAGGGTTCGAACGTCGAGGTCGTCTACCGCACGCTGAAGGACACCGGCGGCTGGTCGGTGCATTTCGGGATGCCGGCCGCGACGCTGAACGCGCCTGTCCTGCGCTCGTACCTCGTCCTGGGCGGAGGCAGCGTGGTCAGCATCGGCCTTGCACTGGCGCTGGTCGGCCTGGTGGGCCGCGACATGGCGCAGCGACGGTCCGGCGAACGGGCGCGGTTCGCCCTGGCGCTGAGGTCGAGCGAGGAGCAGGGCGCCGTTGCCACTGAGGCTGCGGAACTCGGTACGCTGCGATGGGATACGGTCCGGGGTAAGGTGACGGGTTCGCCGCGTGCGGCCCAACTGCTGGGTTGGAGGGCCGACGTCGCAGAGGATGGCGAGACGGCGGCCGATGCCGGTTGGGTGATCGGCATGGTCCATCCGGATGACCGCGCCCGCCTCTCCGACGACCTGCACTGGAGCCTGGCGGACGGGGGGGCGTTCGACGTCGAGTTCCGCGTCGACGGCAGGTGGCCGGAGCCGCGCTGGGTACGCCTTGTCGGCCGCGCGCCCCGCCTGCGTGACGCCGCCTCAGCCGGTTTGGTCTATGGCGTGGTGTCAGACATCGAGCCACGGAAGCGCGCCGAGGCGGAACGCCTCGAACTCCTCCGCCGCCTTGGCGAGGCGCAGGAGAACGAGCAGCGCCGCATCGCGCGCGAACTCCACGACCAGGTCGGCCAGACCGTGACCGGGCTATCACTCGGCCTGAAGAGCCTGGAACGGCTCCTCGATGTCGGCGGCGCGATCCCTGAGGCGGGACGTCAGGTCCAGTGGCTGCAGACCCTCGCGGGCGAGATCGGGCGCGACATCCACCGCGCCGCCGTCGACCTGCGCCCGACCGCCCTCGACGACCTCGGCCTGCACGAGGCCCTCGCCACCCTGCTGCGCGAGTGGGGTCAGCGCCATGGCGTCCGCGCCGACCTGGAGTTCCTCGGCGAGCCCGTGCGCCTGCCCGCCGCCGCCGAGGGCGCGATCTACCGGATCGTCCAGGAGGCGCTCACCAACGTCCTCAAACACGCCAAGGCCGACACCGTCAGCGTCTCGGTGGAGCACCGTCCTCAGGAGGTGCGGGTGATCGTCGAGGACGACGGCGACGGGTTCGATCCCGAAGCCGTTTCCCGGCCGGCCGTGGACGGCTCACCGGCCAAGCCGCGCCTCGGCTTGTCCGGCATCCGCGAGCGCCTCTCCCTCCTCGATGGCACCCTCACGTTGGAAACCTCCCCGGGCGTCGGCACGACGCTGTTCATCCGCATCCCAGTTCCGCAGGCCGCCTGCGCATGAAGGACCTTTCCATGGGCCGCATCCGCGTCGTCCTCGCCGACGACCATCCCATCGTCCTTGCCGGCATCCGGGCACTCCTTAACGCCGATCCCGGAGTGGACGTGGTCGGCGAGGCCACGAACGGCGGCGAGGCGCTTCCCCTGATACGGTCCGTGGCACCCGACCTCGCCGTGCTCGACGTCTCGATGCCCGGCCTGAACGGCCTCGAACTGACGGAGCGCGTCACCGCCGATTGCCCGGGCACCAAGGTCCTCGTCCTGACGGTCCACGAGGACGCCGCCTACGTACAGCCGTTGCTGAAGGCCGGCGCCCGGGGCTACCTCCTCAAGCGCTCGGCAGCCGAGGACCTTCTGAGGGCAGTCCATGCGGTCGCGACAGGCGGGATCTACCTCGACCCGTCCGTCGCCGGACACGCCCTGGGGGACGGTTCCGCGACGGCAGCGGGGACGAAGCCGGCCGAGACCGGCGAGGCGCTCAGCCCAAGGGAGACGGAGACGCTGCGCCTGATCGCCCAGGGCCTCAGCAACAAGGAGATCGCACGCCGCATCGACGTCAGCGTGAAGTCGGTCGAGACCTATAAGGCCCGGGCCGCCGAGAAGCTCGGGCTCAGGACGCGGGCGGAGATCATCCGATACGCGGCGTCCCAAGGCTGGCTGGACGCACTCACCCTTCGGTAGCGCAGCCAGCATCCCTGACGTCGCCGGAAAGGGCCGAATGCCAGGTACCGTCGCCGCCTTTCTAACGGCGCGGGGGCGACCTCCCTATCCTGGAACCTGGGACCGTCAGAGGTCTTGTTTGCGACAAAGCAAGAATCCCGAGGAAACGCTTATGAAATCCGTTGCCATCGCCGTCGTGGCCACCCTCGCCCTGGCCGTGCCAGCCCTTGCCGCCCCCTGCAACACCGGGACGACGAAGGGGAAGGACCCCACGCCGGGGCAGGTGATGCCGAAGAGCTCGGACGTCGATAAGTCGAGCCAGAACCTGGCCGGCGGCCAGCAGCCCGCCTCGCCCGGCACGGTCGGCGCCATGAACGCCGCTGGTGCCAACCAGATGGTCGGGCAGAAGCCGGGGTCCGAAGCGAAGAACGACCAAGGTGCCGGCGTAGGTACCTCCAGCAAGAACCTCGCGGGTGGCCAGCAGTCGGCCTCGCCGGGCACGGTTGGCGCGATGAACAACGCCGGCGCGAACCAGAAGCTCGGCGACCAGGCCGCCAAGGACGACGGCTGCTGAGGCATCCTCGAACCCGTCCGTCGAGGGCCCGCCCGACATCGTCGCGGCGGGCCCTTTTGCGTCCGGCGGTCTCCGTCGCTCGTCGCCGTCCCGGGCAAGACGTGGGGGCGCATCGGGGAGACTGGCATTCCGCGTGTCGCACCCCTCGTGCTGCGTCCGACCCATCTCAGACCAGCGAGGAGCAAACCGTGCCCAAGACGATGCCCAATGTCTCGATGCTCGATGTCCTCCTGGCAGCGTCGGCCGTGCTGCTGCTCTCCGCTGGCGGACATGCGGAAGCGAAGTCCCTGCGCGCCAAGCTCAAGCCCTACTGCACGTCGGACTACCTCCGGCTCTGCGGCCCGTTCGCTACCAGCCGGGCGAGCATCGTCTCCTGCTTCAAGCGCAACGTCTCGTCCGTCTCCCCACGCTGCCGCAGGGCCATCGAGAGGAACACGGAGTTCGACCCGGACAGGATCGAGCGGCGGCGGAGCTGACCGCGGCTAAGGCGGTCCCAAGCCGCATTCCCGATCCGGCACGCGGCCGTCCTGCGCCCGGCCCTGGAGCCGATCCATGTCGAAGTGCCGTATCTACGAGCCCGACGAGCGCCAGGCGGCACTGGAGCGTCGGCGGCTTCGCAAGATGGCGCGCTCCGCCCACGGCTTCGTCCGCGGCAACACGCGCCAATTCTACGAGTGGCTCGGACAGATGCCCGAGCTCGTCCTGCCCGAGACGCCGCCGATCTGGATCTGCGGCGACTGCCACATCGAGAATCTCGGCGCGCTCGCCGGTTCGGATGGGCACGTCGCGGTCCAGATCCGGGATTTCGACCAGTCGGTGATCGGCCATCCGGGTCACGACCTGATCCGGCTCTGCCTGTCGCTGGCCTCCGCCGCCCGCTCCTCGGACCTGTCCGGCACCGTGACCGCGCGCATGGTCGAGGAGGTCGTGTGCAACTACGCCCTGGCGCTCGCCCGGGGCCGGCGCGACGAAATCCCGACGGCGCCCAAGCTGATCGAGGCGACTCAGCGCTGCGCCTTCGACCGGACCTGGAAGCACCTCGCCAAGGACCGCCTGAAGCACAGGACGCCCTCCATCGACCACGGAAAGAAGTTCTGGCCGCTGGCGTCGGAGGAGCGCGCGGCCGTCGGCGCGCTGTTCGCCCAGCCCGAGATGCGGGACCTCGTGCTCAAGCTCCACGGCCGGAACGCCGAGGCGCGGATCGAGGTGGTCGACGCGGCCTCCTGGGTGAAGGGCTGCAGCTCGCTCGAACTGCTGCGCTATGCCGCCATCATCGCGATCTGCGAGGACGGCGAGGCCCCGCGCTACGCCTTGTTCGACGTCAAGGAGGCCGAGGCGCCGATAGCTCCGGCGATACGGCCCGAGGCGATGCCCAACGACCCGGCCAAGCGCGTGGTCGCGGGCGCCCGGGCGCTCTCGCCTATCCTGGGCGAGCGCATGGGGTCCGGGCGGGTCATGAATCATCCCGTCTTCGTGCGCGAGTTGCTACCCCAGGACCTGAAGATCGAGGTCGACTAGTTCGCCTCCAGGTCCGCGCTCGGCGTGGCGGGCTATCTCGCCTACGTGGTCGGCGACAGCCATGGCCGGCTGATGGACGCGGAGACGCGCAAGGACTGGCGGCGCGCGGTTCGCCGGCGTGGGACCGCCGAGATCGACGCGCCGGATTGGCTCTGGAAAACCGTCGTGGCGATGTCGGGGCGTCACGAGGCGGCCTACCTCGACCATTGCTGCGCCCACGACCTGATCTACCGGCACTGAGCTCATCGGGGCTATCGACGGCTGGGAACGCGACCCGAGAAAGGGACACGGCGACCGCCCGGCGCATGTTCAGGCAGGGCGATGGACCGCGTCGGGATAGCCCGGTCGACCAAATGGACGGTGGCGGTGGCGACCATCGGGTCCTGCGAGTGGAACGCGGTCTGTCCGCACGTGCCGGCGACCTACGGGATCGGCATGGCCCGGCCGGTTGGCCGATCACGTTAGGGCCGAGGCGTCGGCGAAGTTCGATTACCCTTGTCGATCCGGATCGTTCGCGGACCGGTCATCGACTGACCCGCCTCCGTAGAGGCTGGTCTCGCTGCCGATGGCCGCGTCGAGTTCCGCCCCGCACAGCACGATGACGAAGGACAGCCACAGCCAGAGCAGGAAGGCCACGACCGTGCTGAGGGAGCCGTAGGTCACGGCGAAGCTGGCGAAGCGGCCCGTGAACCACGAGAACAGGCCGCAGGTCAGCAGAAGCAGGAGCGCGGCGACGGCGCCCCCGACGGTGACGAACGGCCAACCCTCGCGCCCGTTCGAGGGGGCGAGCCGGTACAGCGTCGCTAGCGCCAGCGCGAGTACCGCGAACAGGACCGGCCAACGCAGGGGAGAGAAAGTGGCGTAAAGTCCCTCCTGCGGCAGCACGTGGGGCACAAGGACGGCCAGCGTCATCGCGCAGACCAGCACGACCAGGGTCCCCAACGTGCACAGCAGGGTGACGATGGTGAAGCGCAGCCAGCCGCGGCCTTCCTCCACGTCGAAGATCAGGTTGAGGGCCTTGAACAGCGCGCGCATGCCGCTGTTGGCGCTCCACAGGGTGAAGGCGAGGCCGAGGAGCGGGGCGGCCGGGCCAAGCAGGTCGCTTCCGCGATCCGCCGGATTTTTCGCCATCGAGGCGCCCACGGCTTGCTGCACGATCTCACGCGTGCTGTCCGGCACGGCCTGCATGGCGCCCTGAAGGAAGTTGCGGACCTCGTCCGCGCCGAGCAGCCGGCTTCCGAGCCAGACCACCAGCGCAATCGCCGGGAACACCGCCAGCGCGACCCGGAAGGCGACGCCCGAGGCCACGAAGCTGACCTGGTCCTCCGACGCCTCGCGTGCGGCATGCCGAGCGATCCGGACCGCGGTTCCACTCATGGTTCCTCGCACGCCGACATGAAGGGATGGAAGCCGAAGGATGTCCGCGGCCGGCGACGATGCGACTGCACGCGTATCGACAGCCGCATACGATCAGCGTGGCTTGGCGGCTCCTTCGCCCGTCGATCCGACCGCGCCGGCCTTCGTGCCCGGCTTCCCTTTCCCGGCGCCAGACCCCGCGGTCGTCATATCCGTGCCCGGTCGCGTGGCCTCGCCGGTGGGGCGGGTCCCGATGCCCATCCCACCGGTTCGGACGCCGTCATGCTTGGGATGCTCGGCAACGGGTGCGGCAATCGCCAGCGAGGGGATTGCCGCGACGAGGAGCATGAGCGTGAAACGGGTCATTCGGTCGTCCTTCGATGGATCGGAAACCAGGAGGTGGCACCGGGGAATGTCGTGCGCCCTTACGCGGAATGGCGCCCCTCGCGCATCGCCACGAAGCGGGCATGCCTGGCCTCCATGTCGGCAAGGTCGTGCGGATCGGCGACGTCGCGCCTGGCCGCGGCGAGGACGAGATCCGCATGGCGTGCGAGCTCGGCGGTCCGGTTCGTCAGCCGCTCGACTTCGGCGACGCGGGTGAGCACGTCGAGCATCCGGGCCAGCACGTGCACCGAGCCGGCGGCGTTCTGGCGGATCATGTGGAACATGGCATCGCACAGGCCGTCGTAGTCGGTCACCGGCACGACGAGCACGACCTCGCCCTCGCGCGCGACCGCCCCGGTGGACAGGTGGCGCGCCGCCACGCGGCACAGGGCGTCGCCGAGATGATCGACGACGCTGCCGGCCGTGAAGGGGTCGTTGATGCCCGGCGAGAGCGCCCGGACCGCGATCTCGACGAGCTGCCGGATCGAGTATTCCAGGTCCTGCAGGGCGGCCGGGCGTCGCCCGAACGTCAGCGCCCGGCGAATGACCGGCTCCGCGCCCTCGACCCCGGCGGAGAGGAACGCGACAGGGAACTCGCTCGGGACGTAATCGCCCGGTCGCACGCGCAAGGCGACGGTGACACGGTGCTCGTGGGCCCAGTCGGCCAACCCGTCCTCGTCGACGGCTTGCAGGTAACCGCTGCCGTCGGTGCGGACTCCGCCACCGGTCGGTAGCCGCGCCGGGAGCGTCATGCCTGCGCCACTGCAGGTGCGCGCCTCTACGGCGGCGCAGAGGTCGCGATGGACCGCGTCGACCACCGTTTCAACGTTGATGCTGGCGGCGATGTGGTGGACGAACCAGACCAGGGTGGCGAGCGAGAGCAGAGCCAGCACCATCGCCCCGGTGATCGCCAGGTGCGGGACGAACGGGCTCTCCTGCACGGTGCGCACCGTCCGCAGGACCATCAGCGCGTAAGCGAAGGTGCCGAGGAAGATGCCCAGGACGATCTGGTTGCGGGCGTCGCGAGTGAAGTTGCGCAGCAGGCGCGGGCCCATCTGCCCGGATGCCAGCGTCAGGGCCGCGATGGTGATGGAGAAGGTGGTGCCGGCGACCCCGATGGTCGAGGACGCCACCGCACTCAGGAGTGCCCGCGCACCCTCGGCCCCGCCGGAATAGCCCCAGTTCTGGTTCGGCGAGGAGGCATCGTAGCCGGCGATGTGGGCCGTCTCCAGCCAGATCCCGAGTTGCGCCAGCGCTATGCAGCCGAGCACGATCAGGGCGGGCCTGAGCCAGAACAGGTCGCCCAGGAACTCGATCCAGGCCTGGAGACGTGCCTTCATGCTCGGTCCCGCTTCCCTGCGTCGTCTTTGCGTTCGAGGTCGTCACGATCGGCGCGGAGCACCTGCCAGCGCGCTCGCGGCGGAGTCTTGCCGGCGGGCCAGCCCTCGCGCTGGCGGGTGCGGTCGCCGTCCGACGCCTCGGTCTGGTCGTGCAGAAGCACTTGGCTCGTGGGGTACGGCAGGTCGATGCCGGCGGCGGTGAGCGCGTCCTTCACGTTCGAGATCGCGTGGTCCAGCGCATCCACCGCGTCGCGGCGGCGTGGCGGGTCGATCCAGAACCGCGCCGTCATGTCGACGCCGGCGGCTCCCAGGCCCGTGACCAGCGCCTCCGGCGGCGGCTCGGCGAGCACGCCCCCGGTCCCGCGCAGAGCCTCGACGATGACGCGGCGGGCCTCCTTCATGTCGTCGCCGTTGCCGATGGTGAGGGGGAAGGCGAGCCGGCGCTTGTCGTGCGCGGTGATGACCGTGATCTTGTCGACGAACAGCGTCGCGTTTGGGATCAGAACGCGTTGGTTGTCGTAGGTCCGCAGCACCGTGGCCCTGACCCAGACGTCCTCGACCGTGCCCTCGTGCGAGCCCGCGCGGATCTGGTCGCCGATGACGAAGGGGCGGGTCAGCAGGATGAGGATGCCGGCCAGCAGGTTCTGCAACACGTCCCGGAAGGCGAAACCAATGGCGACGCCGCCGATGCCGAGGAGGTTGAACAGGTCGGCGGCGGAGACGGAGGGAAAGGCGACCGAGGCCGCCACCAGGAACGACACCAGGATCGTCATGCCGCCTGCGATGCGCCCGAGCACCGAGGCGGAGCCGGGTGAGGCCTCCCGCAACGTGGCAGCCCTGCGTACGGCGGCGCGGACCCCGCGGGCGACGAGCAGGCCGAGGCCGAACAGCACGAGGGCGACGGCGAGCCCCGGCAGGAGGGCGGCGGCCGAACGACCGAGCCCTTCGAGACGTCCCAGCGCTTCCGAAAAGATCATGCGGTGTCCCGATTCATGCGAAAGCCGCCGGTGGCGGATGTGCCAGCCGACGGCGCTCGTTGGTCGTCCGCGAGGGCGGTAGGCCCCCGCGGGTCACGCTCCAAACGGATCAGCGACGCGGGCCGCCGGTCGTTCCGCCATACTGTTGGCCGCGAGCACCACGCGAGGGCATGCTGGCGTTGCCGCGGCTCGCCGAGCCCTGCCGCATGCGGTGGCGCCGGTGCATGCGCACCTGCATAAGGTCCGCGTTCGCGGCTGGGGCGACGCCAGTCACATTCACCGGCAGGGCCGCCGACGGCATCGTGGAGGCACCGAGACCGATGCCGGCCAGGAGCGCCGAGGCGAGGATGGTGTGCTTCATGGTCGTCTCTCCTTTTGTGCGGCCGATCACTTCTTCATCTTCGAGTAGGTGAACTTCGGCGCGTTCTTGAGCGTGTCCTTGTCGGTGTCGGCGTGGACCATCCACTTGCCGTCCTTATCGCTGATGGCCAGTGTCGACGGGTCGAGCACGACGTAGCTCTCGCCCATGCCGAGGAAGCCGCCGACGCTGACGACGACGCCGGTCAGCGTCTTGCCGTTCTCGATGACGAGATCCTCGACCTCGCCGACGGTCTCGTTCTTGTTGTTGTAGACGGTGGTGCCCACGAGCTTGGACGACATTACGTCGGCCGGCTTCACGGTAACGTACTTGAGCTTCACCGTCGCGGTGTCGGCCATCTTCATCCCCATGCCGGAGGATGTCATGTCGGAGGACGCGGGCATGGCCGTGCCCGGTGCCGGGGTCGTCGGCGTCGTCTGGGCCAGGGCCGGGACGGACAGGCATGCGAGCGCAAGGGCGGCGGTGATCGTGCGATAGGACAAGACGTTCTCCCGATTATCGTTTCGAAGATGCAACCGGGATCGTCCCATCTGGACCGGGCTCTTACCCACCCCGGCTGCACGGTTCGGGGCCCTAACGTCCGCGTTCAGGAAACGTTCAGAAAAAAGAGGCCGCGCATGAATGTTTGGTCATGAATTTTCCAGAAACGGCCCGGTAGAAATGCTTGGATCTGAGTGGAAATTCTAATTTCCCGCAGTAAGCGCTTGGTCCATTCGAGATGGAGAAAATTTAATCCCTCTTCACTTGCGTGCCGTCGATGAAATCCTTGTGATCTAATCCGTGAAACGGAGAGGCACATGGGTCCGTAACGTCGTCACGAGCCTCGATGATCGAGCCGTTATGACGTCAACAGGACTTTCAATGATGCGTACGACCCTGACCGCCGCCCTCCTCGCCTCCGGCCTGGCCTTCGCGGCGCCGGCCTTCGCCGAGACCGCACCCATGGTCGGCGGCGCTCCGATGATGGCCGACAAGACCATCGTGGAGAACGCGTCCAAGGCCAGCAACCTCACGACCCTGGTCGCCGCCGTGAAGGCCGCCGGGCTCGCCGACACCCTGAGCGGCAAGGGCCCGTTCACGGTGTTCGCCCCGACCAACGCGGCCTTCGCGAAGCTGCCGGCCGGCACCGTCGACACGCTGCTGAAGCCCGACATGAAGAAGACGTTGACGGGCGTGCTCACCTACCACGTCGTCCCGGGCAAGCTCGACGCTAAGGACCTGATGGCCAAGGCGAAGATGGGCGGTGAGGCCGCGAACCTGAAGACGGTCGAGGGCCAGGTCCTGACCGTGAAGATGGACGGCGACCGTCTGGCGCTGATCGACCAGAAGGGCGGCGGCGCCTTCGTCGAGCAGGCCGACGTGTTCCAGTCGAACGGCGTCGTGCACGTCGTCGACAGCGTCCTGATGCCGAAGTAACCCGACATCACGGCCGGCCTACCCCTCTCACGGGGTTGGCCGGCATCGGTGACGGCTTGGAATGTAGGACGCCACCCGAAAGCGGATCGTCTCGCATCATCGGTTTCACGGGCGGAACAGGAACCAACGGGTTCGGCAGGGTTTCAGATCGGGACCCCCGATGACCGCCGAACCGACAGGACTTTTCGCATGAGCTCGCCCAACTTCACCCGACTTGCGTCCGGTCCCGTTGTCAAGCGCATCGTCGGAACCGTCATGCTCGCCTCCGGCGTGGCGCTTGCCGGCCCCTCGGTCGCCCAATCGGCAGCCAGCTCCATCGACCAGCCGACCCCCGGGACGCTACCCTCTGGAACCTCTACGACGAAGGGCGCCGGAAACGTGGGCCACGAAGGCAACGGGCAGGTCGCGCCGCCGAGCGCCATCCAGTCCTCAACCGACGTCATGCAGTCCGAGGGTTCGGTCCAGGGCAAGACCCAGGGCGGCCGGACCGACCCGATCAAGCACCTGCCCAAGGACATGCGCTGACCGGCGATTGAGCGGAACGTCCGCGGACCTCCTCTACGGGAAGCCCGCATGTCGAGAACCATCCCTCCGGGGAACACACCCGGAGGTCTCCCAAGATGTTCTTCGATAGCTGGTCCGGCCTGCTCAGGGTCGTCGTGGTCGGACCGTTGGCCTACGTCGCACTGATCCTGTTCCTCAGGATCTCGGGCAAGCGTACCCTGACCAAGCTGAACGCGTTCGACCTCGTCGTGACCGTGGCGCTCGGCTCGACCCTGTCCTCCATCGTCCTGACGAAGTCGGTCGCGCTGCTGGAAGGGGTGCTCGCCCTCGCGACCCTCATCGGGCTGCAGTACCTGATCACCTGGTCGAGCGTCCGCTCGGCGTGGGTCCGGTCGCTGGTCAAGGCCGAGCCGACGTTGCTCGCCCACCAGGGCCAACTGGTCGAAGGCGCGATGCGCCGCCAGCGCATGACCCGGGACGACGTGCTCTCGGCCCTGCGCTCGGAGGGCCTCGACGACCTCTCGCAGGCCGCTTCGGTCGTGCTTGAAACAGACGGCTCGATCAGCGTGTTGAAGACGCTTTCCGACCGCGGGGACGGCCTGACCGGCGTAGCCCGCCCGGAGACGGGCCAACCTGCCGAGCGCCGTTTGTGAAGGCCCTCGTCCGCAATATGCTCATCCTGCTCGCAACCCTCCTGGCCGCCGCGAGCCTGATCCCGATGATCCCGACCGAGTGGTGGGCGGTCCGGCTGCTCGACTTCCCGCGCCTGCCCTTCGCCGTCGGCTCTTTGGTCGTCGGTCTGGCCTTGTTCCCCTTCCTTCGGGGAGCTTCCAGGTCGACCCTTCCGGCTCTCGGGCTGGTCACCCTCGCGCTCGCGGTCAACGCCTGGACACTGTGGCCTTATCGGCCCACGGGCGGCATGCGGGTCGACGCATGCCCGGTCGAGCGCAGGCTCTCCGTGCTGATCGCGAACGTGCAATTCGGGAATAGGAACGCCGAGCCCCTGGTCGAGGCCGTCGCGCGGGAGGAGCCCGACCTGTTCCTCGCCATGGAGACCGACGCGTGGTGGGACGAGGCCCTGAAGCCCGTGCTCGCGTCGATGCCCCATGCCCTGCAGCGGATCACGGGGTCGTACTACGGCATCCACTTCTTCTCGCGGCTGCCCCTGGTGAACGGCGGCATCCGGCATCTCGGAGGGCAGGACACCCCGGCGGTCGTGACCGGCGTGACCCTGCGCAGCGGCGAGGTCGTCGACTTCATCGGCCTTCATCCGAAGCCGCCGCAGCCCTGGCAATCCGCCCGCGGGCGGGACGCCCAGCTCTATGCCGCGGCGTCCGTGCTGCGCGAACGGGTCGAGCTTGGCGTCCTCGCCGGCGACCTCAACGCGACGCCCTGGGAGATCGCGGTGGAGCGCATGGCTCGACTGTCGGGATTGATCGACCCGCGCCGCGGCTACGGATACGTCGCGACATGGAACGCGCACTCGTCCTGGCTGCGCTGGCCCCTCGACCACGTTTGCCACGAAGGCGGCTTCGCGACGGTCTCCATCGAGCGCCTCGACGCATTCGGCTCCGACCACTTCCCCTACCTCGTCCGCCTGTGCCGCCAGGATGCCCAAGGTGCGAAGGCGCCTCCGCAGCGGGACGCCGAGGACGTCGCCACGGCCAACGCGGTGCTCGCCGCGGCGGGGACGACCGAACGATTGCAGTCCCGATGAGCCCACGTGCCGAAAACGGCCTTGCAGCCCGCCTTTGTGCGGGTCGGAGATTCCCATGATCTCGATCTTCGACCTCGCCGCCCTGTTGCTGACGCTCTCGGCCCTGTTCGGCTGGCTGAACCGTCGCTTCCTGCGGATGCCGCACACCATCGGCTTGCTCGTGATGGGGCTGCTCGCCTCGCTCAGCCTCGTCGGCCTCGACCTCGCCTTCCCAGCCCAGCACCTCTACGCGGACCTCACAAGGGTACTCGGCCAGGTCGACTTCACCGATGTGGTGATGAACGGCATGCTGGCGTTCCTGCTGTTCGCCGGCGCCATGAGCCTCGACCTGCGCATGCTCCGCGACCGAGCCTGGGCCGTCGCGACGCTGGCACTGGTCGGCACCCTGATCTCCACGGCCCTCGTCGGCGGCGCGTTCTGGCTGGCGGCCGACGCCATCGGCCGGCCGGTCCCGCTCGCCTGGGCCTTCGTCTTCGGCTCGCTGATCAGCCCGACCGATCCGGTGGCGGTTCTGGCGACCCTCAAGAACGTGAAGGTCCCCGAGGCGTTGGAGGTCGAGATGCAGGGCGAGGCCCTGTTCAACGACGGCATCGGCATCGTGCTGTTCACGGTTCTGGTGGCTTTCGCCGCAGGCTCGGGCGGGGAGGCCATGAGTGCCGGCGGCGTTGCCAAGCTGCTCGTGCAGGAGGCCGGCGGCGGCCTCGTTCTCGGGGTATTCACGGGTTACGTCGCCTACCGGGCGATGCGCGCCATCGACGACTTCCCCGTCGAGGTCCTGATCACCCTGGCGCTGGTCGCCGGGACCTACGCGCTCGCCCAGAAGCTCCACTTCAGCGGCCCGCTCGCGGTGGTCGCCGCCGGGCTGCTGGTCGGGGACCGGGCTCCGCGCGACGCCATGAGCGAGCGGACGCAAGGGTACGTCTCCGCCCTCTGGACCCTCATCGACGAGGTGCTGAACTCGGTGCTGTTCCTGCTGATCGGGCTGGAGGTGCTGGTGCTGCGCTTCGAACTCGGCGGGCTGGCGCTCGCAGCCTGTGCGGTGCCCATCGTCCTCGTCGCCCGGCTGGTCGCCGTCTCGACGCCGCTGCTCATGTTCCGCTGGGGCGGCAACCTCTCGCCGCGCAACGTGCCGTTCCTGACCTGGGCGGGGGTGCGCGGCGGCATCTCGGTGGCCCTGGCGCTCTCGATCCCAGAAAGCGACGCCAAGCCGGCGATCCTGGCGGCGACCTACGCGGTGGTGCTCTTCACCATCATCGTCCAGGGCTCGACGCTGGGCATGGTCGCGCGGCGTACGCTCCGCGCCGGCTGATTGACGCCGTGCACGGCGTCGGCCCGCGTCGGCCGGTACATCTCCATCGGACATCGTAACCCCACATGGTCTTCACCGTCCTCCTCGTACTCATCCCGATCTCGGCGGCGCTGAAGTACCTCGTCGGCGCCTCGCCGCTCCTGGTGTTCACCTCCAGCGCGCTCGCCATCGCCGTCCTGGCGGAGTGGGTCCGACGCGCCACCGACCAGCTTGCCGACCGGGTCGGGCCTGCCATCGGCGGCCTGCTCACCGTCAGTTTCGGCAGCATCGCCGAGCTCGTCCTGGCGCTATTCGTGCTGCTGCGGGGCGAGGCCGCGGTGGTGCAGGCGCAGATCGCCGGCTCGATCATGGGGACCAGCCTGTTCGGGCTCGGCCTAGCCATCATCGTCGGCGGGGCGACACGGGAGCGGCAGAAGTTCAGCGCGGAGCGCGCCGGCTTGCTGTCGACCCTGCTGATCCTCGTCGTCATCGCCTTGCTGCTGCCGGCCGTGTTCGACCTGAGCGGACGTATGTCAGGCCAGGGAAAGACGCTGGGCATCACCGACGAGGAGGTCAGCCTCGGCGTCTCCGTCGTCCTACTGCTGCTCTACCTCGCCAACCTCGCCTTCACGCTGGTCACCCACCGCGACGTGTTCTCGAACGACAAGGGCAGCGGCGAGGCCGACTGGAGCCTGCCGTTCGCCATCGGGGTCCTGATCGCCGCGACGGTCGCCATCGCCTTCGAGTCCGAGATGCTCTCGGGGACGATCACTGAGGCCGCCGGGAGCCTGCACCTCTCGCCGATGTTCCTCGGCGTGATCGTGCTGGCCCTGGTCGGCACGGCCGGCGACCTGTTCGCCGCGGCGTGGTTCGCGCACGAGGACCGCATGGGCCTCGTGCTGAACATCTGCATCGGTTCGGCTATCCAGGTGGCGCTGGTGCTAGCGCCGCTCCTGGTCATCATCTCCTGGGCGCTCGGCCACCCGATGTCGCTGGTGTTCTCAAACCCGCTGCACCTGTTCGGCATCGCGAGCACCGCCTTCATCGTCAACGCCATCGCCCGCGACGGTGAGACGACGTGGTTCGAAGGCCTCTTGCTGCTTGGGGTCTACGTCCTATTCGGCCTGGCCTTCTTCTTCGCGAGTCCGACCTGACTCCTTTATGGCACCGCGCCATCCTAGGTAGCGGGGGGACGCAAGGCCGACCGGCGTCACCATCCCCATGACGGCGCTGGTGGCCATGCCGGCGAATGGAGTGCTGCCTACGCGGCGTCGGGATGCCGACGACAGCGTGCGCCCGTGATCCTGGCCATCGCCGATGCGCTCCGCCACCGTAGTTGAGGCCGCCCTGTCAAGCCGTCCCCACGGCCGTTAGGCCACGTTTCTGCCTCACGACCCGCCGTCTGAATGCGTAATGCGTTCACCTCAAGCATCGTGCTTCGCGTAGTTATTCTATACCGGTACAAACCGTGGGCAGTGACTGCATGATCTGTTGCGCAGTGTTTTAGCATGACGAATATGGAACTGTCGTGGTTCCGAGGCCGTTCTGAAATCATGCAAAACATCTCCGGAAAGTCTTTGCGCATGAACAAGTTTGCACTCGTTGCGACGGCAGCCTTGGGCCTTGGCGTATTAGCATCGCCATCCGCTGAGGCTCGTGGCTTCGGCCATGGTGGTGGCTTCGGCCACGGTGGCGGCTTTGGCCGTGGTGGCTTTGGTCACGGCGGGTTCGGTCGTGGCTTCGGTGGCGGGTACAGAGGAGTCGGTTTCGGACGCGGCGGGTTCGGTCGCGGCTTCGGCGGGTACAGGGGCGTCGGCTTCGGCGGCGGTTATGGTCGTGGCTATGGCGGGTACCGCGGTGGGTACGGCCGCGGATACTACGGTGGCGGCTACGGGCGCCGGGGGATCGGACCGGGTGCCGTGATCGGGCTTGGCATCGCCGGCCTCGCGGCGGGTGCCATCGCATCGAACGCCTACGGTGGATATGGTTACGGCGGATACGGCTACGCTCGTCCGGTCGGCTACGGCTACGGCGGTGGTTACGGTTATGGTGGTGGCTATGGCTACGGCCAGCCTGTCGGCTACGGCGGCGGCTACGGGTACTCGCCCTACGGCTGCGGGTACTGACATTCCAACGAGCTTCGATCTTGGGGCCGCCTTCGGGCGGCCCTTTCTTTTTCGGGAACGTCCGCTTGCAGTCCGCTCGTCAAGACAAAGATCTACGGTCGGAACGGGTGGGTTTCAGACGGTCCGCGTCCGAGCGGCGCAACGAAGCGAACGTCAGGGGCGCGCCTATCCATGCTGCTACGCGAAGCGTCAACCTGTCAGTTGGTGAGAAGGCCGTGCTCCTTGCGAGAACGCTCCGACGGGAAAACTTATCATAGGTTGATAGCTGCGGTCGGCCGTGCGACACGAGGATATGTCCAACACTCCAACGCGTTGCGTCTCCCTGACCTTGGAATTGGAGACCTATCTCCGAACGCAGGTCGCATCGGGGCGCTACGCCAGCGCTAGCGAGGTCGTTCGCTCGGCCTTGCGGCTCATGATCGAGCGCGAGGGAACCATCCTCGTGCCCCGGCCCCGGGTAAAGGGTGCGAAGGCGGGGCTCACATCGGCCTGACGCGACATGTCCAGCACTCCCTACGCCGTGACCGATCCGGCCCGCCTCGCCGCGCTCGCCGGCCACGACATCCTCGACACCCTGCCCGAGCAGGGCTTCGACGATGTCGTGCGTCTCGCGACGCGCCTCTGCGCGACGCCGGTCGCCCTCGTCAGCCTCGTCGCCGCCGACCGGCAGTGGTTCAAGGCTCGCATCGGCTTCCCCCATTGCGAGACCGACCTCGATAGCTCTGTCTGCAAGTTCGCTCTCGTCGAGCCCGACCTCCTCGTCATTCCGGACCTGACCGCCGATCCGCGGACCATGGCCAACCCGTTGGTCACGGGCGAGCCGCACATCCGCTTCTATGCGGGCGCGCCGCTCCGCACCCTCGAAGGGCAGGTGCTGGGCTCGTTGTGCGTCATCGACACCGTGCCCCGGCCCGGCGGATTGACCCCGGAGCAGGCCGACGACCTCAGGGCGCTCGGACGCCAGGTGGCGAACCTGCTGGAGATGCGCCGCGCCGTCGAAGGCCGCGACCAGGTCCTGGAACGGCAGCGGACCGAGTTGCGGCAGGCCCGCCGCATCGAGGTCCTGGCCAAGGCCTCGCAGGCCCTGCTGACCGCCACCGATCCCGCCGCCGTGCTCGATCCCATCCTGTCCGCGAGCGCAGGCACCCTCGGGTTCGACCGCAGCTACATCTACGACATCTGGCAGGACGGTCGGCACCTACGCCTAACCCACTCGCTCAACGCGAGCGCGGAGGTGCAGGCATTCCTTCATCGGATGCCCTACGGCGCGCCGCTCTGCGGCATCGTCGCCGAGCAGGGTCGACCATTGATGCTTACCGACGTCCAGAACAGCGAGGAACCCGCCTACCAGACCGCCCGTGGCATCGGGTTGAACGCCTACGCCGGCTTCCCCATCACGAGCCGCGGCAGCCTGCACGGCGTGATCTCCTTCGCCTCGACCGAGGTGCCCTCGTTCGACGCCGACGCGCTTTACTTCTTCGAGACGCTCGCCCGCCTGATGTCGGCGGTCTACGAGCGGCTGGACGGCGAGAAGGCCCAGCGCGAGAGCGAGGTGCGTTATCGGACACTGTTCGAGAACATCGACGCCGGCTTCTGCATCTGCGAGGTGAGGTTCGACGGGGACGGACGTGCCATCGACCATCGCGTACTGTCGGCGAACCCCGCCTTCGCGAAGCACACCGGCCTGACGGACGCCGTAGGACACTGGGCCACCGAGATCGCACCAGGCATCGAGCAGCACTGGCACGACGCATACGGGCAGGTCGCTAAGACGAAGCTGCCGATGCGGTTCGAGGGTGAGGCGGTGCCGCTCGGGCGCTGGTACGATGCTCACCTGTTCCCGGCCGGCGACGACCGCGTGGCGATGCTCATCGCCGACATCACCGAGCGTCGACAGGCTCAGGACGCCCTGCGCGAGAGCGCGGCGCTGGCGCGGGAGAACGTCGAGCGCGTGCAACTCGCGCTCGCGGCCGGCGCGATCATCGGCACCTGGCATTGGGACCTGCCCTCCGACCGCTTCACCGTCGACGAGGGCTTCGCCCGCTCCTTCGGTCTCGATCCCGCGCTCGGACGGACGGGAATCCCCCTCGCGCAGATCGTGGCGACGGTGCACCCCGAGGACCAGGCGGGGTTGGCCGCCGCCATCGACGAGGTGATCGCGCGGGGCGGCGCCTACGCTCACCAGTACCGCGTGCGCCGCGCCGACGGACGCTACTACTGGATCGAGGCGAACGGACGCGTCGATCTCGCCCCGGACGGCACGGGGCTGACCTTCCCAGGCGTGCTGATCGACATCGAGCAGCGCCGCATGGAGGCCATGCTGATCGAGCTGTCCGAGAGGCTGCGCAAGCTGGACTCGCCGCAGGCAATGGCCCTCGCGGCGGCGGAAACGGTCGGCCATGCGCTCAGCCTCTCGCGCGCGGCCTACGGCGATGTGGACGAACCCGGCGAGCACATCGTCATCGCACGGGATTGGCTGGCGGCCGGCCAACGCAGCGCGGCCGGATCCCACACTTTCGCCGACTACGGCACCTTCAGCGAAGCGCTGCGGCGTGGCGAGGATGTCGTGGTCGCGAACGTCGCCGAGGACCCCCTGACCGCCGGGCAGGTCGATAGTTTCCGTTCACTCGACATCGGGTCCCTGGCCAACCTGCCGCTGATGGAGGGCGGCCATCTCAAGGTGGTGTTCTGCCTGCACCGTGATCGTGTCCAGGCATGGTCCGCCGGGGAACTGGCGTTCGCCCGCCGGGTGATGGACCGCACCGAGGTCGAGATCGCGAGGCGCTCGGTCTCGGGGCAGCTCCGAGAGAGCGAGACGCGCTACCGCACCCTGTTCGAGAGCATCGACGTCGGATTCTGCATCGTCGAGATGAAGTTCGACGAGGCGGAGCGAGCGGTCGACTACCGCATCGTGGAGGCCAATCCGGCCTTCGAACGGCAGACCGGCGCCAAGGTCGCCGGCCTTTGGGTCAGCGAGTTCGCCCCGGACCTGGAGCGGCACTGGTTCGACACCTACGGGCACGTCGCGCTGACGGGCGAACCGGCGCACTTCGAGAACAAGGCGGACGTGTTCGGGCGCTGGTTCGACGTGCGTGCGCTGCGCATCGGCGATCCGGCCGACAACCGAGTCGCGATCTTCTTCAACGACATCAACGACCGCAAGGGCATGGAGGAAGCGCTCCGCCAATTGAACGACACGCTCGAACAGCAGGTTCATCAACGCACGCAGGAGCGCGACCGGCTCTGGAGCAACACCCAGGACATCCAGGTCATCATCGACGGTAAGGGGATCTTCCAGGCCGTCAATCCGGCCTTCACCGCGATCCTCGGTTGGACGTCCGAAGATGCGGTCGGCAGACCCCTGTTCGAGTTCGTCATCCCGGACGACGAAGGCGTGACCGACCGTGCGCTTCAGCATGCCCGCGTCCAGAGCCTGCCGGTCGTCGAGAACCGTTATCGGCACAAGGACGGGGGCTTCCGCTGGATCTCCTGGGTCGCGGCTCCCGATGGCGACCTGATCTACGCGAGCGGTCGCCACATCACAGCGGAGAAGGAGCAGGCCGAAGCCCTTCACAACACCGAGGAGGCACTGCGTCAGTCGCAGAAGATGGAGGCGGTGGGCCAGCTCACCGGAGGGCTGGCGCATGACTTCAACAACCTGCTGGCGGGGATCTCCGGCTCGCTGGAGTTGATGCAGAAGCGCATCGACCAGGGCCGGTTCACGGACGTCGACCGCTACATGACGGTGGCGCAGGGAGCGGCCAAGCAGGCAGCCGCGCTCACCCACCGCCTGCTCGCGTTCTCGCGCCGTCAGACGCTCGATCCGAAGCCCACGAACGTCAACCGGCTCATCGCCGGCATGGAGGAACTCGTCCGGCGCACGGTGGGGCCGGCGATCCATATGGAGGTGGTCGGAGCGGCAGGGATCTGGCCAGCACTGATCGACCCGGGCCAGCTGGAGAACGCGCTCCTGAACCTTTGCATCAACGCCCGCGACGCGATGCCCGACGGCGGGCGCATCACCATCGAGACGGCGAACAAGTGGCTGGACGAGAACGGCGCGCGCCAGCACGACATGGCACCGGGCCAGTACCTCAGCGTCTGCGTGACCGACACCGGGACCGGCATGTCGCCGAGCCTCATCGCGAAGGTGTTCGAGCCGTTCTTCACCACCAAGCCGCTCGGGCAGGGCACGGGGCTCGGCCTCTCGATGGTCTACGGCTTCGCCAAGCAGTCGGGCGGGCAGGTGCGGATCTACTCCGAGGTCGGGGAGGGCTCGACCATATGCCTGTACCTGCCGCGTCACTACGGGGAGACCGACGAGGAGGGTCTCGCGCAGATGCTCGACGAGGCCTCGCGCGCCGAGCAGGGCGAGACGGTGCTCATCGTGGACGACGAGCCGTCGGTGCGCATGTTGGTTACCGAGGTGCTTGAGGATCTCGGCTACACCGCCATCGAGGCGGGTGACAGCGCCGCGGGGCTGAAGGTGCTCCAATCCGACGTCCGCATCGACCTGCTCGTCACGGATGTGGGCCTGCCCGGCGGGATGAACGGGCGCCAGATGGCGGATGCGGCCCGCGAACGACGCCCCGATCTGCGAGTGCTGTTCATCACCGGCTACGCCGAGAACAGCGTCATCACCAACGGGCATCTGGACCACAGCATGCAAGTGCTGACCAAGCCCTTCGCGATGGATACGCTCGCCTCGCGGATCAAGGATCTCATCACCTCGCGGTGATCGTGTCCGCTCCAAGCGTTGCCATTGGCTTCCGCTCCCCACCCCCGAGCCAAGGTTGATGAATGGCCGCTTTCGGGATCTGCCGATTGCTGTCTGGGCGGCTGGGTTGGGTCGGTTGCCGAATGACTGCTTGGGGTGGTTTCCTGCCCGTCCGCTTCCGGACCGCGGACGCGTGGAGCGGACATAGCCGTGGGGGCCACTCACGACCGTTTGCGGAAGCTGGAAATTTCCGCTTAGGGCTGATTAGCGAGCGAAAGGCAGCGCAACGCTTTGATCAGGTTCTTCAGGCAGTCTTGCCGCCTATAGAGGCCTATAAGGCAAGAGACTGGACGAGAACGATGCGGATCGTGTCAGGCAGCGAAGAGGAAGCCAGGACGATCCAGCTGTCGGAAGTGCTCGGCGCCTTGAGCCACGCCTTGGACCTGACGGAGGGTCAGCCTGTCGGGCATTGCGTGCGCGCGACCTGGATCGGCTTCAACATCGGCCGGGAGATGGGCCTGCCGGACTTGCAGCTCTGGGAACTCTACCACACGGTAATGCTGAAGGACCTCGGTTGCTCCAGCAATGCCGCGCGCATCTGCGAACTCTACCTCTCCGACGATCTCAGCTTCAAACGTGATTTCAAAACGGTGAGCGACAGTCTGCCGAAGGTGCTCGGCTTTGTCTTCTCTCATACCGGCCTCAAGGCTGGCCTCGCCGAACGCTTCCGTGCCGTGCTCAACATCCTGCAGAACGGCGGAGCGATTACCGACGACCTGATCCAGACCCGCTGTCAGCGCGGTGCTCAGATCGCCCGACAGCTTCGCTTCCCCGCGAGCGTCTGCGAGGCCATCCACGCCCTGGACGAGCACTGGAACGGCGGCGGTCGACCGGACCGCCTCGCTGGCTCGGCGATCCCACTTTACGCACGGGTAGCGCTGCTCGCTCAGGTAGTAGACGTGTTCCACACCGCGGCCGGCCCCGCGGCCGCGATTGCCGAGGTGCGGGCGCGCTCGGGCACATGGTTCGATCCACATGTGGTCGCCTGCTTCGAGGCGGCCGCGTCCAAACCCGGCTTCTGGGACACCCTGACCTCGGATGAGGTCGAGGAGGCGGTGTTCGCGTTGGCGCCGGTCAGCCCGATCGTCGTTGACGAAGACTACCTCGACGACATCGCCCGTGCCTTTGCTCAGATTATCGACGCCAAGAGCCCGTTCACTTCCGGCCATTCGGAGCGGGTTGCGGTCTACGCCGACATGATCGCGGCTGAACTTGGCTATACGTCGGTACGCCGGCGCTGGCTGAAGCGGGCTGCGCTGCTTCACGATGTTGGCAAGCTCGGGGTCTCGAACGCGATCCTCGACAAGAATGGCAAACTGGATGACGCGGAGTGGCGGGACATGCGCAATCACGCCTCCCTTTCCGAGACCATCCTGACCCGCGCGGCGGTGTTCCACGAGATGGCCTGCATCGGCGGCGGGCACCACGAACGGCTCGACGGCAAGGGCTATCCACGCGGCTTGAAAGGCGACGCGATCGCACCCGAGACCCGCATTGTCTCGGTCGCCGACGTGTTCGACGCGCTGACCGCCGACCGGCCCTACCGTGCGGCCATGTCGCTTGAGAAGGCGCTCGGCATTATGCGCGCAGACCTTGGCACGGCGTTCGACCCGCTCTGCTTCGCGGCGCTAGAGCGGGCGCTCACCGCGATCGAGGGCGATCTCGCTCGGGCAGCTTGAACCGAGCCACCTCTCGGCGAACCTTCTGACTGGCGGATCAGGCCTATCTTGCGGGCTCCACCGTCGGCGGCGTCGCCACAAGGTGATACTTCTCTTGACGCCGAGACGATGACCGTACGCACTATCCATCCGGAGGCTGGCGAACTCAAAGCTTGGAGGAAAAGCGAATTGAGGATGCAAGTAAGCATGCTCTGAGCTTTCTGATCTCGGGTTACGCTGCAAGCGTGGGCTAATAAATTTTCTATCCGCCCTGTGATCGCATGATGCATCGTTCAAAAGTAAATGTTGATAGCAATTTTGATTGCATTTGATGCAACCAGATATGCAACTTCTAGGGGCGTAATTCTTTCATCGCACTCGCCTTCCGGAACGCCGCCTTCGTCAGCCTTTGAAAACAGACTACATCGGCATCAAGGTCGTGGTCAGGTTGGAGACTGAACGTCTTGTGTGGATGGCTCCCGCATTGCAAGTGGCGAATTGAGCTTCTGACGCTTTGGTCGGGTGCAGTCTTGTGTCCGGCCTGTTGATGCAGTCGTTCATGTTGACCGCTGGCCCTGATGGTATCCGCGAGCTGGGTCCCACTCTGCTTTGCGGGCTATGATGCCCTGGACAGACAGCGGGGTGTCCCGGCTCCCGGTCTGACCGGTTCGCCATCAACTCTCATCGTCCTCGCAACCTGGAAAGTCGTCTTCTCCGTGCTGTCAGGCAGCCCTGGCCGCCGGTGCGCGGTAGGTGCCGCCGCGGGTCATGATAGCCCAAGCGACCCGCGCCGTGCGATTGGCGGCCGCAACGGTCACGACGCGCACCGGCTTGCGCTGGAGAAGGGCCGGCAGCCGCGGGTCGACCGAGTTCGGTGTGGTCTTCGCGCGCCGGATCAGAGAGGTCATGCCGACTACGAGCAGCCGGCGCAGGTAGCGGTCGCCCATGCGCGAGATCCGACCCAGGCGCTCCTTGCCGCCGCTACAGTTCTGCAGCGGTGTCAGTCCCAACGAGGCGGCGAACTGCCGACCGGAGCGGAAGCGCTCGGGCTCGCTCACCGAGGCGGCCAGCGCCGTTGCCGAGACGATACCGACACCGGGGATCGTCGCCAGGCGCTGCGACAGGTCGTTTTCCCGATGCCAAGCGAGCAACTCCTTCTCCAGGCGGGTGAGCTGGATCTGCAAGGCGCCGATCTGATCGGCCAGCCCGGTCACCACGCGCTGGGCTAACGGCGCCACCTCGGCCGCGTCTCCGGCCGAGAGCCGGGCTGCCAGTTCGAGCGCGTGCCGCAGGCCCCGCGCCATCTCGATCCCAAACTCGGCGAGCAGGCCGCGGATCATGTTCACCAGCTGCGTGCGTTGCTTGACCAGCAGATCGCGCGTCCGATGCAGCGCCAGCGCCGCCTGCTGCTCGGTCGACTTCACCGGCACGAAGCGCATGCTCGGGCGCGTCACCGCCTCACAGATGGCCGCGGCGTCGTTCGCATCGGTCTTACCGCGCTTCACATACGGCTTCACGTAAGCCGGCGGCATCAGCCGCACGTCATGGCCGAGCTTCATGAGTCCCCGGGCCCAGTGGTGCGCCGTGCCGCACGCCTCCATGCCAACCAGGCATCGCGGCAGCTTGGAGAAGAACGGCACGACCTGTGCCCGCCTCAGAGTCTTGCGCACGACGACGTGCCCAGCTGCATCGACGGCGTGAACCTGAAAGATGCTCTTGGCCAGATCGATGCCGACGGTGGTAATCTCCATGAGAACGGCTTCTGCATCTGCGTGGCTGCTGCTTCGACAGCAACCACATCTTGGCACCGAGATGCCGTCAGTTGGAGCGGGAGCCATCCATCCCATCTGCTTTCAGGAGAAAGGCTAGGGGACGCTTTCCACCCCGAGCCGAAGTTGGCGAGTGGTCAACGAATGACCGCTCTCGGGAAGAGCCGATGGCGCTCTGGGCGACCGGGTTGGGTCGGTTAGAGCCTGTCTGTTTTTCCGACCGACCTTCTCCGAAGCCGACATGCTGCTTTCGGCCAGATCCGGTCATCAAGCGTGATGCCGAACGGCTCGAAGCAGTCGTTATGGACGAGTGCTTCGGGTGCCGGTGATGGTGTCGTCGCGAAATGGGCGGCTGTCACGGCAGGGCTGAGCTACAGTTCGCCGGTCGTGGATAAGGCCGCTTGTGTGCAGAACTGGGCCACTCGAACCTCTCAATTTTCAAACACTTGCACGGTGTACGAAGCGGGCAGAATCAGAGATGTGCCTGGGTTGGTGAGCCGGTGTCGCCCAAGCATCCGCCGCGGTGTGGGTTTGCGTCAGAACCTGGTTCGAGCCGGCAGCATGTGATTGCCGCCGGCTCGGATCGTGACTTGTCTATTGTCCTGTCAAACAGCAGTCCGGGTCGCGGGCCGAGTGCGCTGCGATCGTGAACGGTTGATCGGCTTGCTCGCGCTAGTGGTGTCGACGGTCGGCATGTGCGCGGGCGCTGCCAATGCCTCAGCAGCAGGTGCGTATGCGGCGGCTCCCATCGCGAGTTCGAGTTCACCGTCGAGGAGCCACCAGTCGGTGTAGCGGCGGTGGAGTGCGCGGGCATGGTCCGGAAGGCCGGTTGCGGCCATGGCGGTGAACGCGTGCTCCAGCGTCAGCGGGATGAACGGGATCGGGCCGGCGGCCGGGTCCGTGAGCTGACGATTGTAAGTTGCCGCGGCGGCGTGTGCGAGTTGGTTGTGCGCGGGGGCGATGAAGGCCAGCGTGGCTGTGTCCGCTAGGCCAGCGGTGAGCATTGCCGATGCGAGGGAGTGCTGGCGATAGAGTTGCTGGCAGGCTGGGCCGGTCAGGGTCGGGTCGTCTGGCGCGATGAATAGGCCCGGGGTCGTATGCGCGATCTCCGTGTGCCGCGGGTTGGGCGGTGGGGCAGGTTCATATCCGGCTTCGCTGTACTTCATCTCGATGCAGATCAGTGCCCGGGCGCCGGTGGGGGTGATGCCGCGGAGGACGACGTCGAACGCGGTGCGGTCGGCGGTGAAGCGTGGCTCGCCGCGGCCCGGAGAGTGCTCGAACAGGATGTCCGTGACCGAGGTCAGTACTCCGGGGAACAGTTCGGCCATGAAGCGGGTGGCGAGCGCGGAGTCGGCGGCGAGTGGGCCGAACAGGTTGAAGGCGAGCGGCTGCGATGACAGCAGGTTGGTGCGCAGGCGGCTGATGTCGTAGGCGGCGCCGGGTTCGCGGTAAGCCAACGCCCTGGCGGCCACGGCGGCGATGGAGGGCGTCATGAAGTTAGCGCCGGTGCGGCCGGCGGCGAGGGAGATGCGTGAGCCGAGGCGGCGGACGCGGTGCGGGTTGGCGCGGTCGAGATGGGTGCCGATTGGCAGGTCACGGTCCTCGCGCCAGAGCGCTTGGATGAAGCGGGCCGCGGCCTTGAAGCGGTGGTCGGCGTGGACGAACACGTGGTGGCGTCGGCGGGCAGCCTCGGAGATGACGGGGAGGTGGGAAGGGGGTGCGCCGAGGCCGGATGGGTCGAGGGTGTTGTGGGCGGCGAGGATGTCGCCGGTCTCATGAAGGCTACCGGCATCGGTTGGCGGCGGCAGGGGGATGGTGGCGTCCATAGTGAGGTGCCTCGTGGCGGCCGCGGGGGTGCGGCCGAGACGGGGTTCCCGGGACGGGCGGAGGGATGAACAGGTGGCGGCGTAAGGCCGACGCCGACGAAGCATGGCCAAGCGGTGGGGAGGCGAGCGGTGGGGAAGGCTGAGGTGGGCCGGTGGGCCGGCGGCGGTGTGGCGGCGGCGGTGAGCCTGCCCTGGGCCTAGGCGCAGGTGAAAGGGGTTGGATGTGATGTAGCCGGTGGAACACGCGCTCGACACGCGCAGCCGTGCGTCAAAGCGCCGTCGGGTCACTGAGGGTCCGAAACGCGCCATGAACGGACATCAGCTGACCGCCCGGTAACGGACATTCAGTTTCGGATGACCGTCGCCGTGTCGGCCCGTGGAGCGGGCCGCTCCTATGCGATCAGTTCTACCGAGCTATCAGCCGAACTGCGGGGACACGGAGTGTCCTCTCCTCCCCTGGCGCTTCTGACAGCGCAAACCACTTACGGCTGCGGGTGGGCCTGTGGGGTGGGAGCCAATTTCGGCTTGGCGGGCGTTGGCGGAGCCGGATCGGGTAGCGGGCTTGGCTTAGACGGCGACGCGTTCGTCGGTGTGTTGGCTGGCGAGACAGGCGACGGAGGCGTCGGAGCCGGTGCCACAGGCGTCACAGCCGGCGGGATCGGTGCCGACGCCGAGACCTCACCCGACCAACAGCTCATGTACGGGACGTTGGTCACTCGATACGCGACAAACGTGGCCACCGCTGCCCCGACGACTGCGAGCACGCCAACAAACCCCAGAAACCTTCGCTGCCATTTGATCCGACCGGCGAGGGTGACGAAAATCGTATCGAACTGATCGCTGAGCGCCGCAAAGTCCCGCTGAAACTTGGTTTTTTGGCGCGCGATATCGTCGGATATGGACGCCAGCGTCGCCCATTGGTTTCCGATGGCGATCGCCAAGAGCGCGACGAAGATCCACGCTCCCACGACGACGGCGAAGTTGGTCCAGAACTCGACGCTGCAGACGGATGTGACTTTCAGCTGCGAGGCGACGATGACCGTCGCGACAGGGATACCGAGCAACTGCGTCTGGATATCGATAATCGTTTTATGGATTTTGTTGAGATAATCGATGCGTGCGGCTTCGATCTCGTTGCGGATCTTTGAGTAAGAGAAGCTGGACGCGAACAGCTGATAGCCGTTGCGAACTTCCTCGTTCACCGAACCGAGGTTTGCGATGAGGTGGCGAAACCGGACTGCGACCGGCTGAGACGCGCAGATCCCGATGACGGCTTCGGCGAGGATCGCGAGCTTCTGGTCTCGGTGAATCTCGTCGGCGCACGCGCTGAGAATGGCGTCGGTGTCGGAGACGCTCACACGGTCTAAGTCGGCGGCCTTATAAGCCAGCGGAACGCTGAACTTGCCATCCTTGATGAAGATCAATTCCCTTTTGGATTGATCGACATAGGCCGCTGCTTCGCCGACGAGCTTCGTGAACTCGATGACCTTGCGATAGGTCGCTAGGCGCTCGGGACAGGGATCGATGTCCGGTGTGATACCGCCGTCGATGACGAAGTAGGCGCGCGGTTCTTTGACCCGCGCTTCCGGGGTATCGAGCAACCCGTCGAAGTCGCGAACGAGGGAGCCGAGCGCAGTCCGGGGTGGGCCGACGCGGACTGATACGATCTGACCGACTTGAAGCGCGCCATCGTCAAGTACCACGATGTCTGCGTCAACAGCGACATCCTGGTCATCTTCGATGAGTTGGATGACCTCAGGACTTCTGGGGTCGCAATCGACAGCCTTCCCTGATCACTGTTCTGCTCGAAGGCGATATAACGATACAGCAGGGTCAGCTGGTCGAATGTGATCCTAGCCATCTTGGCTGTACTCAGCGCGCAGCTGCGCTGTGAGATCCTCCGGCAGGCCGGTCAACGTGAGGGTGTTGTCCTCAGCGTTGAACCGCACGTTTCCGCGGGTGATCGCGTCGCGGTTGAACTCGATGCTCCAGGTCGGGGTCTTGCCCTTGAATTTGATCAGCGGTCCGAGGGCGCGGCGATCAGGCACGAAGCCGTCGTTAAGGCGCAGATCGGGATCGGCCAGAACGGTCATCAGCCTCTCGGGATCCTGCGGGCTCAGTTCGTTGGCCAGCGCCTCGAAGCTGAGTTCCTCCTGAGCCTTGGCCGAACGCTCGCAGATGGTTTTCGCGCGGGCGAGGAAATCGTCTTTTCTCGGGGTGTCCATGCCTTCATCGGTGGCGAATGCCATCAACGCTTGGACAAGCTCGGCCGTGTCGCGGCGGTTCTGGACCGTGGTGTCACAGCCGAGGAATTCCTTGAAGTACTCGGAGACCTCCCGCTTGCCCTTCAAGAAGCCGATGTAGCGCTCCTCGCCGTTGGCCCAGCTGGTCATGTTGATGCGGCCCGCGAACCGAAAACCGTCCATGTCGAGATGGCGGACATCCTGAACATCGAGATCGCTCGTCATCGACGCGCCGAGCTTCTCGTTGACGATCGCGATGAGGAGGTACTGCCGTTCTTCGCGCTCGAAGTGAGCGAAGAAGACGTGGCCGCCCGTGGCAGCGCCCTTGTAGCCCGCCTGGGCTTTTAGCGTTTCCATCATCTTGTGCGTCAGCGTCGTGAAGTCGCTGGGCTGGACGTTGAGGTAGGCGCGGAGGTGCTTCTCGGTCGGAAATCGATCTTCATCGACCGCGAATTTCCCGTAAGATTTCGAGGTCCGCTTGGCGTAGAGAGCGGTGAGGTCGTCGATCACGCGTTGCATCGTCTGAGTAACTTTCAGATCGCTTTTTCCGTGCTTAACGACGAAGGCGCCCTGGGTTTTGGTTAGGTCGTGGATCGCGACGCGGATAATGGTGTTTGTCACCTGCCCTCCCAGCGGCGAATGCAACGACCTCAAGTGTCGTTCACTGCGGCCGAGACTGGCTGGGCGCAAGGACGCTGACAACCCAGACGATACGATCGCCGCCCCCTGTCCCGAGCTCCTTTCGGGGTGAGTTGGACCGTGCAGAGCGCTGACCCCGCATCCCGCGTGACCCCGCTGGTTTACATTGTGAACGAAACAAGAACAAGCGTGGGTTGGCTGCGGCGTGCTCGCTACGCCAAAGCGCAGAGAACCTGCGCCGCTGTATGCAAACTAGGGTTTTGCATACAGCACGTTTCGAAGTGTCGGACTGCGTGGGACTGACGGTCACCGTCGAGGATGCGACTGGCGAGAAGGCCCGCCATCTTGAAGAGCTTCGGGTCCTGCCGCTATCGCATTAGTGCGGCGGCCGGAGCGCGCCGGAGCTTCTCTCGGCGTTTGTCCGTCCCAATGGTCGCGACGCGGTGCGGGCGGGTACGACAGAACCCCGATCCCAGGCGGCGTTACGCGCAAAAGCTGTTCGCCCAATGCGAGCGGATCGCTAGAGTCCCTAACGAGCAGAAACGGCAACGGTCTAAAAAGGACACTCGAGCAAACGCCTCGTAAGGTGCCTAAAGGTCAACAAACCGCGGTGGAGCACAACACCCCCAGTCAACCCCGCCTAAGGTTCATAGCCGCGGGCTCGCCGCCCACGAGCGGACATTCCCAATGCCCGGAATGGGTCAATTGCGGCGGGACGTGCAGGGTGCGAGAGCTGTAGCTCGCCGGTGGCCGCGTAGGCCACTTGTCAGCTGAACCAGACCGCTCGGACCTCTCGAGTTTCAAACACTTGGCGGGGTCGCGAAGTGCCCGGAAACGCCGTTGTGGGGGTGAGGGTACAGCTGGACGGCGTTGCTGCGAAAGAGATGTGCAGGGCCGTCACTCAATCAAGAAACCGCGGTGCCCGGAGCCGAGCGACCGTCAACCCTCGTTCGGCTCCGGCCGGATGGCTGGCGTCCGAAGTGAATCTGGCCCGTCAGTGCGTCGGTGGGGGTGGACGCGACTGCGGCTGGCGCCGGCTGTGCGCCGGCCGGGAGTAGGGCGGCAGGCGGTCGTCCCATCCGGTCGGTGCAGGTTTCGGAGAAACATTGCGTTGTCCGGGGCGTGGTGCGCAGGCGTATCCACCGCTCACATCTGCAGCGATGGCACCGATCCCTCGTGCGGTCGTCGGTCGTCGGTCGTAGTTACGTGCGAGCCGCCACCCTCATGTCCCGCTGCAGCGATTGGCCTGCGAAGACACCGCGCCGTCCCGTCTCGGCAGTCGGCACTGCCAGGGACGTTGGTCGATGCCGACGCATCAGAATGTGAGAGCATGGCGAACTCGCACTTGATCAGTCCGGCGTTGCCTCGTCTCGCTCTTCGAGGAGCCGGCGCCAGACCGGAACATAGTTCGGGTCGAGCCTGGCGCGCCGCTCGCTCATGAACCGGCTGAACGAGAACGTCGTCGACATGACAGCGTCGCCGATCGCCAACCGCAGCCGCCTCTGCCCCGCCTCCTCGAGGTCGTCCGTCTCCCGCAGAAGGCCCTGCACACGGTATAGGTCGACTGTGCCCCCCGCGATCAGCGCGGAGGCGTCCGCTGGATGATCGATGGCGTCCGATCGACACCATAGCCAGAGCAGATGCTCCGCGCTCGCGAGCCGCGCTGGGATGCCGAACCACAGGCGGGTGATTGCCTCCGACAGCAGACCCGCCTCGATCGCGCAGGCGCAGGGCCGCAGCGTCACCTCGATGGGCCGCGGGCACAGCTTCGGGTCCATGTGCGCCGCGAACCGCACCCGTGTCGCCTGAACGAGATCCGCGGCACGCTCGCGCCCGTCCGCGCCGAGGTCGGCGACGATCTCGATCACGCCGACGTACCGCGCCTGCTCGTGCAGCGTCAGCGCGATGCGGCCGACAACGGCGTAGACGTAGCCCTCCGCATTGAGCCGCTCGACGATGTCGCGGAAGATTGCCGGCAGCATCCCCGGCGACGGGTTGCTTAGGTCGTGGCAGTCGACGAGGAGCGCCTCGATGTCGTCTGAGCTACCTCCCATGATGTGTGACCTCTGGATCAGGTGAGGGTGCGGTAGTGCGCGTCCGAGCGCACCGCGTGGTGCTCCCCGGCGAGGCCGAACAATCGCACCAGTTCAGCGATCGTCTTCGGGCTCTGCAGGTGCCGATCGGCGTAGAGCGTGAACAGTGCGGGCTTGCGCATGTACACCACCCGTCCGCGGGGGAACGCCTCGTACTCGTGGCTCGCGATAGCCGCCGGCAGGCCGCGGCGGCGCAGCATCGTGGCGCCCAGCTTGCGCCAGGCCTCCCAGACCTCGTGGTGCCCGCGCGGGTGGGTGAGGCAATTGCCGTAGACCTCCGCCTCCGCCAGGGGCGTGCGGTCGGTGACCAGCACGGTGCGCCCGCCCTCCGGCACGCCCCAGAAGATACCGACGCTCGGTGCGACCATCGCATCTTGAGGGAGGGCGGGGTTCGGGCTGGCAGTGGTGTCCATGATCATAACGCCCCCCATCAGTACACGAACTCCCAGTCGATCTTGCGGACCGGCGCGGTCGCGTCGGTTAGGGCGGCAGAGCACATCACGACGATGTCCTGCCGGAGATAGCCGTCTCGGCGATGACGAGGTGCGCGTCCCCTGGGTCGTCCGTGCTGAGTGCATAGACCTGCAGGCCGAGCTTGCTCTCACCCCGCCCCTGGAAGCAGCCCTCCAGCGGCGACTGTGCGAAGGCTGGCAAGGTCAGGAGCGTGGCCAGAGCGATCAATCTGAGCGCACGTGGCCTCGCACGGGCGGACCAGGGTGGTATTAGGATAGCGCCGATGACGATGGCGACGGGCATGAAAGTGAGTCTCCGCGGCTCACCCGGAGCCGATGAGAGAGTTTCCCGCGAGCCCCGCGAAAATTTACAGCTGTCTGTTTATTTCGGCGCGGCCGGCCGACGCACGGCGAGCAACGGCCGCTGGAGAAGGTAAGCGTGTGGTCGACGCCGATAATCTTCAGCTGCGCATCGTGCAGCGCCTCGGGCTTGGGTACGACGGCAATGAGGCTGAGCCCTGAAGTGCAAGCAGCTCAACATCTCAGTGAGTATGTCAGCGCTATTAGGGTGTGCGCTCAAGCTTCCGGCAGAACGTGGTGGTCGCGGTCGAGGCTGTCCCCGGCGGCTGGGCCGCACTCCCCGGTTGTCTCATATTCCTCCCCATCCGCTTATACGCACACGAGTTATACGCACACGTGTACTGGACAGCGTGCAGAGCGCGATGGTGGACCTGCTCGATCGCGAGACCGAGGCGCTCACAGTACCGACGGGCGATCTGCTCGACGCGCTTTGAGGACGTGCCAGCGCCTGAATTCTTTCGAAGGGACGAAACCCAACTCCCGCCTTACCGATGATCGTTGTTGAATATTGGAGGCATCAAGCCCCCTCCCCTTCGTGTGACGACGAAGCACTGCTATAAAATCATGGTCTGCACGGCCTACATGGTCTGCACGGCCTACATGGTCTGCACGGCCTACATGGTCTGCACGGCCTACATGGTCTGCACGGCCTACATGGTCTGCACGGCCTACATGGTCTGCACGGCCTACACCGAAAATGAAAAAAGATTTTAGCTCAGACCGCCTGAACCCTGTCCGAACTCGACCGACAGTATCCAAATCAACCCAAAACTTAATGTGGGCTGCAATGAGGGGGGTATGCTAGGCTTAGCTCAAAAGCTCAACGAATTGAGATACTTGTAGGGTTGAATGGCGGAGGGAGCGGGATTCGAACCCGCGATACGGTTTCCCGTATACACACTTTCCAGGCGTGCGCCTTCAACCACTCGGCCACCCCTCCGACCGCAGACAGGGCGCCCGGGCACCGAGGCGCCGGACGCGACCAGGGCCGCGCGGTGGGGTGCTGTTAGCCGGGTGCGCCGCCGGGCGCAAGCGGCGGACCCTGAGCGAGACGAAAACCGTCCCGCTCAGCGCGTCTCAGGCCTCCGGGTCGAGGTGGAAATGCACGCTCTCGACGTTGGCGCGCTCAAAAGCCTGCATCACGTGCTGGTAGGAGCGCTCCATCTCGGTGGCGTCGTCGCCCGGGGTGTCCTCGGGCTTGAGCACGAACATCAGGAGCGAGCGCCCGGTCACGTCGTAGCCATTGCCGAACGGGAAGCTCTCGACGTCCTGGCTGTCGGGCAGGTTGGTGTCGAGCAGCCGGGTCCAGGCCACGCCGTTGGGCGATTCGGGCAGCGTGAACGTCACCAGGTCGTGGTGGGCGTTGAACATGATCAGCAGCGTGGCGTCGCCGCCCCGGCGGTGCAGGCCGGTGGCCTGGGCACGCCCGTCGAGCTGGACCGCGAACGCCTTCGCCGCCCCCTCGGACCAGTTCTCGCTGGCCATCTCGCCCCCGTCCGGGCGCAGCCAGGTCACGTCCTTGACGCCGAACTCCTCGTCGTACTGCCCGGTGAGGAAGCGTCCGCGGCTGAGGATCGGCAGGGCGTTGCGCAGGATGACCAGGCGCTGGGTGAACTCCGCGAGATCGCGCTCCTCGTCGCCGATCGCCCCCCAGTCGAGCCAAGAGACCTCGTTGTCCTGGCAATAGGCGTTGTTGTTGCCGTTCTGGGTGCGGGCGAACTCGTCGCCGGCGAGCAGCATCGGGGTGCCGCGCGACAGGAACAGGGTCGCCAGCATGTTGCGCATCTGGCGCAGCCGCACGGCCCGGATCGCCGGGTCCTCGGTCGGGCCCTCGGCGCCGTAATTGTACGAGAGGTTGTGCGAGTGGCCGTCGCGGTTGCCCTCGCCGTTCGCCTCGTTGTGCTTCTCGTTGTAGGCCACCGTGTCATGCAGGGTGAAGCCGTCATGGGCGGTGAGGAAGTTCACCGAGGCCCAGGGTTTACGGCCGCGCTTGTCGAACTTGTCGGCCGAGCCCGAGACCCGGGCGGCGAGGTCCGGCAGCAGGCCGGGATCGCCCCGCCAATAGGCGCGCACGTCGTCGCGGAACCGGTCGTTCCACTCGGCCCAGCCCGGCGGGAAGCCGCCGACCTGGTAGCCGCCGGGGCCGCAATCCCACGGCTCGGCGATCAGCTTGACGCCGTTGAGCACCGGGTCCTGCCGGCAGGTGTCGAGGAAGCCGCCGCCCTCGTCGAAGCCGTAGGGCTCACGGCCGAGGATCGTGGCCAGGTCGAACCGGAAGCCGTCGACCCGCATCTCGGTTGCCCAGTAGCGCAGGGAGTCGGTCACCAGCTGCAGCACCCGCGGGTGCGACAGGTTGAAGGTGTTCCCGGTGCCGGTGTCGTTGATGTAGTAGCGCGGCTCGCCCGGTAGGAGCCGGTAGTAGGAGGCGTTGTCGACGCCCTTGAACGACAGAGTCGGGCCCTTCTCGTTGCCCTCGGCGGTGTGGTTGTAGACCACGTCGAGGATCACCTCGAGGCCGGCGCCGTGGAAGCGCGAGACCATCTCCTTGAACTCGGAGAAGGCGAAGTCCGGCACCGCCGCGTAGCGCCGGGCGGGGGTGAAGAACGAGATCGTGTTGTAGCCCCAGTAATTCACCAGGTTCTTCTGCTGCAGGTAGTCGTCCTGCACGAAGGAATGCACCGGGAGCAGCTCCACCGAGGTGACGCCGAGGCTCTTGATGTAGTCGAGCACGTCGGGCGTGCCGAGGCCGGCATAGGTGCCGCGCAGCTTCTCCGGAACCCGCGGGTCGAGCTTGGTCATGCCCTTCACGTGGGCCTCGTAGAAGATCGTTTTCTCCCACGGCACGTTGGGCTTGCGGTGCCGGCCCCAAGTGAAGGCCGGGTCGATCACCCGCGAGCGGCGGTTGAACGGCGCGCTGTCGCGCTCGTCGAAGGTCAGGTCGTCGCCCGATTCCATCTGGTAGCCGAACAGGGCAGGGTTCCAGGTGATCGAGCCCACCAGTCCCTTGGCGTAGGGGTCGATCAGGAGCTTGTTGTGGTTGAACCGGTGGCCGGCCTTCGGCTCGTAGGGGCCGTGGACCCGGTAGCCGTAGATCGTGCCGGGCCGCGCATCCGGCAGGTAGCCGTGCCAGATCTCGTCCGTGTATTCGGGGAGCTCGATCCGCTCGATCTCCTTCTCGCCCTGGTCGTCGAACAGGCAGAGTTCGACCTTGGTGGCGTGGGCCGAGAACAGGGCGAAGTTGACGCCCAGCCCGTCCCAGGTGGCGCCGAGCGGATAGGGCTGGCCTTCCTGGATGCGCGTGCGGGTCGCGCGGGACGAGTTTGTCGAACGGGTCGGGTCGGCCATGGGAGCTCCGGTGCTGGCAGCCCGGAACGCCGGCCGCGCGTCGCGGGACGCCTCGGCCGGTGACCCCGGACTGCAACGCAAACGTCCCGGGAACAGCGAAGCTCCCGCCGGGGCGGGCGAATTTTTGCGGTGCGGTTCGGGCCGGCGGGCCCCGCCTCTCGCGCCGCGTGCCGGATATCGGAACCGGCACGCGGCGCGAGTTTTTCGCTGCGCATCGTCGTTTTCCGAAAGCCGGAATCCACCCTTTGGGACGATGCCCTAGTTCGCGTTCGGAGCCGGCGCGGTGAAGCTGCGGTCGAGCACCCGGCCGACGTCGAGCCGCTTGGCCAGGATGCCGTAGCGGGTCGCGCGATCGGACGCCTCCTGGACCTCCGCGACCACGCCGTCGTCGATGTTGATCGGGCTGGTCCGCTGCGCCGCATAGGCCGCCAGCAGCACATCCTCCGGCAGGCGTGTCAGGGCGGCGGTGCTCTTGGCGTATTCGGGGAGATGGTCGAGCGACCACAGCCGGGCCCTGTTCAGGCGGTCCAGCAGGTCCTGCACGGCCGCCCGCTTGGTGGCGATGGCGGTGTCGGAGGCGACAATGAACGTGATGGTCGGGGTCAGGCCCGCGCCGTCGGCGATCACCCGGGCGTTGTCCTTGCGGGTCGCGAACGAGACGTAGGGCTCCCAGACCGCCCAGGCATCGATCGAGCCGGCGACCAGGGCGACCTTGGCGTCCACGGGGTTGAGCGGCGCGAAGGTGGCGTCCTCCAACCTAATCCGCGTCTTCTCCAGGGTCGCGTCGATCAGGAACTGGCCCCAGCCGCCGCGGGTGCCGGCCAGGCGCTTGCCCGCGAGGTCGGCGTCCGACCGGATCGGGGAATCCTGGCGGACCAGGATCGCATGGCTCCGCGGGTCCGATTTCGTGCCGCCGACCGCCTTGATCGGGGCGCCGGCCGCGTAGGCCGTGAGCAGCGACAGGTCGCCGGTATAGCCGACATCGAGGGCGCCGGCATTGAGCGCCTCCAGGATCGGCGCGGCGGCGGGGAATTCGACCAGGCGATCGTGTAGCGCAGGTCTTTTCCGAAGCCGGAGATCTTCAGCAGCGCGCGGTTGCCGCCCTTCTGGTCGCCGACCCGCAGCATCACGGGCTCGGCCGCGCAGGACGGGGCGGCCGCCGACAGCATCAGGGCGGCGGCGAGCCAGGCGGCCGCGTGCCGGCGGGTCGTTCTCGGGGCGTCAGAGAGGATGCGCATGTCGCCCGTTTCGTTGCCCGGCGCAGCGTGCGCGAGGGGTCCAGCGGAGCGGCCAAGTCTATGGAAGCGCCTGCGGCGAACAAGGAAACGACACTCCGTATTGCGGGCACATCGGGTGATGGCGGTGTCGGGTTTCGTCGCGCGAGAGAAGATACGTGTCGTTGCGGCGGGCCTCTCTCACCCAACCGGGTCTTCGTGAGGTGCGTTCGCGCAGCGGAGGTTTCGAAGGAGCCCTCCAGCCGGCCGCGCGATCCCCGGAGGGCTCCTTCGAGGCTCGGTGCGCTCGCACCTCAGGATGAGGGGACTGGGTGGGAGCGGCCCTCGTCCGATGACCAGCCCTCAGCCTCCCTGCCGCCGGGCTCCGGCAGCCTACACCGCAAAAGCATCCGCCAGATACGCCCGCACGAAGCCCGGCATCCGAGTCGCCTCCGGACCGTCGGCCGCGCGCGACACGTGGATCCCGGCGAGTTCCGGCTCCGCCTCCCGGCGGCGGTGGGCCTCGATGCGGGCGCACAGGGCGTCGGCCGTCTCCGGGAACCGCACCGGGCGCAGGAAGGCGAGCTGCCCCTCCCCGGCCAGCAGCACCCAGTCGGTCGCGGCATCCGCCGGCAGCGCCAGGCCGGTCTCCTCGGCGAGCTCCCGGGCGGCGCTGCCGGCGAGGTCGACGGTCTCGCCCCGCACGTCGTCGAGGTCGGGCGTGCCGCACGGGAAGTAGAGCTGGCCGGCATTGGCCGTATGGGTGCCCATCGCGCCGAGCAGCACCCCACCGTCCAGGCTCCCGGGCACGATCGCCGCGAAGGCGTTGACCACGCCGGCTTCCGTGCGGCCCCGGTCCCGGTAGGCGATGAAGCTGGAATAGCGGGCGGCAAACAGGTCGACCCGAGCGATCCCGTCCGCGACCGACCAGGCGCGGGCGAGCAGCACGGTGCCGTCGAACATCCCGGGGCTGCGGGCGCGCCGCGCCTGCCAGTGTTCGGCGATTTCCGCTTCGTGGTCCCGGGCGAACGGCCAGTCATGCGCGACGAGTCGCGCCGTGACCCCGGCGAGCCGGGTGATCCGGAAGCCGTCAGACACGCAAGGTCCCGTCCGACACGATCACGGCCGAGCCGCCGATCTCCACCGAGCGAAGGGCGCCGGCCGCGATCGTGAGCTGGAGCGCGATGGCGCTCGGCCGGCCCATGGCCTCGCCCTGCTGGATCGCCACGTCGTGGGTGCCGTCGCCCAGGGTCTCGAACTGCATCAGCACCCCCGCGAAGGCGGCGGCCGCCGAGCCGGTGGCGGGATCCTCCGCGATACCGAGATGCGGCGCGAACATCCGCACCCGCCAGCTCTGGCCCGTCCCCTCGGGGTCTGGCGCGTAGAGGTAGAGCCCGTCCTGCGCCTCCGGTCCTCGCGCCGGCTGGGCGGAATCGAGCGCCGCCACCGTGGCCACCGGCACGCAGGTGAAGGTCGGCCCGACCCCGTGGCGGCTCGGGACGTGCCGGCCGGTGCAGAGATCGCCGGGCTCGAGCCCGAGGAGCGGCGCGAGCACCGCCGGCTCCGGGCCGGCGCCCAGAAATTCCGGCAGGGCCGGCAGCTTGAACCGTGCCCGGCCGCCGCTGCCGTCGGACAGCGTCTCGACCACGCAGGGCACGATCCCGATCCGCTCCTCCAGGCCGAAGGCCCGGGCATCGCCCCGGGACGGGTCCTCCAGGGCGAGCAGCACGGCGCTCCCCACGGTCGGGTGGCCGGCGAACGGAAGCTCGTGCCGCGGCGTGAAGATCCGCAGACGCGCCCGCTGCCGCGCGTCGGTGGGCGGCAGCACGAACACCGTCTCGGACAGGTTGAACTCCGCCGCGATCGCCTGCATCGCGGCCGTGTCGAGCCCCTCGGCGTCGCGCACCACGGCCAGCGGGTTGCCGGCGAATTTTTGGTCGGTGAACACGTCGAGGGTGACGAAGCGGCGCGCCATCGTGTCGGTCCTCCGGGGGGCGCCCGCGACCGGCTGGCGGCTGCGGCGCGCTTTGCTAAGGCTGTGCGAACGCCCGACTCGATCCGGGCGGCGCGGTCCCAGAGCCTAGCCCAGTGCGGCACCGCTTCCCAGGCCGCGGAGACGGGAGGGAGCCATGCCCAACACGGAGCACGCCTACGCGGTCACGGTGACCTGGACCGGCAACACCGGGGCCGGCACCCGGACCTATCGCGGCTACGACCGCGCCTTCGAGGCCGCCTCCCCGGGCAAGCCGGTGATCACCGGCTCGTCCGACCCGGCCTTCCGGGGCGACCCGGCGCGCTGGAACCCGGAGGACCTGCTGGTGGCCTCGCTCTCGGCCTGCCACAAGCTCTGGTATCTCGGCCTGTGCGCGCAGGCCGGGATCGTGGTGACGGCCTACGCCGACACCGCCGAGGGCCGCATGACCGAGGAGCCCGGCGGTGCGGGCCAGTTCACCGCGGTCACCCTGCGCCCGCGCGTGACCGTCACGGCGGAATCGGACGCCGCCGCCGCCCTGGCGCTGCACCACCGGGCGCACGCGCAATGCTTCATCGCCCGCTCGGTGAACTTTGCGGTGACGCACGAACCGACCATCGTGCGGGAGGGCGTGGATTGAGGGCGTGCGCGATTCGGCCCCTACACCGCCTCGACCAAAAAGGTCTCGGTCGGGGTCACGTATTCCGCCTGCGCGGCCACGGTGAGGATCTCCCGGGAACCCGCCGCCGCGGTGCGCTTCAGGAGGCCGTAGACCGAGGCGGCGGCCGCGCCCAAAGCCGTGGCGGCCGAGCCGGTGCGGGCGTAGTGGACCAGGAACAGGGCCGCGATGCAGTCGCCCGCGCCGTTCACCGCGATGGCGAGGCGCGGGGTGCGGACCCGGAACACCCGGCCCTCCGCCCCGGCCAGCAGGTCGATCCGGTCGGGCGGCGTGTCGGCGCAAAGCGCCGAGGTGACCAGCACCACCCGGGGGCCCCGGGCCTGGAGCGCCGCGATCGCGGCCGCCGCCTCCGGCAGGGTCCGGCTCGGCAGGCCGGTGAGCCGGTCGAGCTCGAACTGATTGGGGGTGAGGATGTCGGCCGCCGGCACGGCGTGGTCACGCAGGAACGCCTCGATCCCGGGCCGCACGTAGACGCCCTCCGCGACGTCGCCGATCACCGGGTCGCAGCAATAGAGGGCCTGCGGGTTCGCGGCCCGCACGGAGGCCACCGCCTCCAGGATCGCCGCCCCGATCGCGGCCGAGCCCATGTAGCCCGACAGCACCGCGTCGCAGCCGGGAAACACCCCGCGCTCGCCGATGCCCCGCACCACGTCGCGGATCATGTCCGCCTCGAAGATCGGGCCGCGCCACGCCCCGTAGCCGGTGTGGTTGGAGAACTGCACCGTGTGCACCGGCCAAACTTCGACCCCGAGCCGCTGCATCGGGAACACCGCCGACGCGTTGCCGACATGCCCGTAGGCGACGTGGGACTGGATCGACAGGACGTTCAACGCGGGTGATTCCCGGTGCCGTGAGGAGAGCCGCTGCTGTCGGCGATCCGGCGCGCGGGCGCAAGCGCGGGGGCACGCACGGGAGGCGCGCACGGGGGCACGCCGCGAGCGGCGCGGTTCGGACGGCCGGCCCGCCTCGGTTCGGCCCCCGCGGCCGGCAGGCGGGCCGGACCGCGTCCCGCTCGGCTCGACGGCGGGGAGCGGATCAGGGCGCGCGGCAGCGCATGGCCACCGTCGCCTGCGTGACGCTCAGCGCCCGGCGCCGCGTCTCCAGCGAGGCGCCCGGCGCGTCCGAGACGGACGCGGCCTCCCGCTTCAGCGTAGCGTCGCAGGCGCAGGAGCTGTAGCCGGCGGCGTCGTAGCAGGCGTCGTGGCGCATGCAGGCGGCATCGAGGGCGTCGATCGGGGGCAGGCCCTCGCCGCGCTGGCCCGTGCCGCAATAATTGCCGTGGAACAGGTCCTCGCCGGCCGCGACCTTGCCGAGATCGCCCTTGGGCGGCGCCGGCGCCTCCGCCTGCCCGCTCGGGTTGAGGTCGTTGGCCGGGCCGCCAGCCTTGGAGCCCGACGCCCGCAGCGCCTTGGGGATGCCGGAGCGCTCGCCCGGCTCGTTGAGCGCCTCGCCCGCCCGGCCGTTCGGATCGGACAGGTCCGGCAGCGGCGGCGGCGGCCTGGGCGGGGCTCGTCCGCCTCCAGGGTGGTATACGCCTCACCGGCGACGGCCTGCGCCCGGACATGCTGCGGGACGGCCAGGAGCAACAGCCCGAGGAGGACGAGAAGGGTGGGTCTCACGGCAGGCTCCCGAATGCGGAGCCAGCAATGCGGAGCGCGACTGTTCCGTTCCGAAGTCGGTCTGCGCAGCGGGGCCGGGTCGGGGGCGTCCTGCGCGGTTGGGGCCGAGCCCCGAGAGGCCGCCAGCACGGCGCGCCCGGTGCCGACCCGTCTGCGCCCGCCGATGCCCCGGACCGTGGCGCGGATTGTTTCCGCGTCGAAGACCGGGCGTCAGTCGAGATGGTTTGAGAACGGGACGGTGTGGACCGGCCCGACCTCGACCCCGCGCCGCTGCATCGGGACCATCGAAGCCGCGTTGCCAATCGGGCCGTAGTCGACGTCGGACTAGATCGACAGGGTGTTCAACGCCGGTGATTCTCGGATCGCGGGGGAGAACCGCCGCTGCGGGCGATATTGTCCTAGATCTTGGTTTAAAACATAGCCTGCATATCTAGCAGTAATTTTGTAAAATTAGTTTGTCCGTATCTTATAAGGCGCCATCGGGACTAAATAAATCCGTTTGCTTCGGAGGGCGATCGGGAATGAAGCGCATGACCTTTTTAATTTTGTAAGTTGGTTGTTTGGCGTTATTGTCGGAGTCAAAAGGCGTGATTATTTCCAACACAACTTGGTACGTATCCTCTGATAGTGCGCCGCCTCTTTCCAGTGTATCTTGTGCAATTGTTGTCGCAATAATGTCTGCGTGTATGGTTTCCAGCCCAAGGCGAAACCGCCAGTTTATTGCGCTTGCATCGTATACCGGCGAATAAACGCTTAGCCATGCGGGTGTTTCTTCAACGTCTGGCTCGTTGGCCTATTTGCTTTCTTCTATGCCTTCACACAAGATGCGGCGATATTGGCAACCTCTTCGGGTGTGAAATTTTCCGGCGTATCCTCTTCATTCCCAGAAACACGCATTGTTTCAAAGCCATCATGCCCCAGTGGCAAGAAAGCATCCTGAGTTGCTTGAAGCGCCTTTGGATTTTTTGACAGGCTATATATTTCTGGTGTCAGGCAAACCATATTGTCATTGCCTTTTATTGTGGCTTTTATAATTCCACGCGGGTCGGATCCGACTCTTTCTTCTATAATATCTTGGCCTTTTTCCGCCCGAGATATTTCAAAAAATTTATTTAGCCTGTTGCAAGCCCAACTCCATATAGCGGACATTTCGGAAGGCCGATCTATACAAGTAGTTCTCTCGCGATTTTTACTTGATCCAGGCCGAGAAATTGCTTGATTTGATCGTAAAAACCATTGATCAGTTCAATATTTATGTTGAAGCATTTGTGCTCGAAATCTGAGACAAATAAAACTTTAGTTGTGGATTTTTGCCATTAAACTCTGTATTAGCCTCGAGCAGCAGTCGGCCAAAAGCCAGCAGCGCTGGCGCCAAGTTCCGGACATCAATAGAGTGGTCGTCCGCACGAGAGGGGCCATCGTAAGCAACTAAGAACTCTTGCCGGCTCATCGGCACGTCTTCGGCTTGAGCCATTTGTACCCCTCCTTCACAGACAGCGAAGAGTGCAAATCGCGTTTAAGTTGTCCATCCATGACGTGGCCGGATTCAGCAGGAAGCTTAACCGCTGTGATAAAACTGCTGCAGGCTCCTTATGGAGCTATCTATAGCACGCGAACAAAGGATGAACAAACTGGCGGATTACCGATCCCTGCAATGCCGGCTCTGGATTTGCCGTCGGTAGCAAGAACAATCGCAAAGGGCGATCAATCAATATGTCAGGTTCATAGGCTGGTGCTCCCGCCCCTACTCCCAAGCCTAGTTCAATCACCCAAAACCCTTGTCCCCGGCCCTCTCCCGCCTCAGATGGGTTCGATCCCCGCCGCCCCCGAGCCCGATGGACATCGAAGCCCTGCGGACCTCCACCCTCGCCTTCGTCGAGGCGCACAAGGTCTGGACGCCGCTGATCGCCGGGGGGCTCGCCTTCTGCGAGTCGATCGCGATCCTGTCGCTGTTCGTGCCGGCCACCGTGATCCTGATCGGCATCGGCGCCCTGGTCGGGGGGGCCGACATCCCGCTCTGGCCGGTGATCGGCGCCGCCGCCCTGGGGGCCGCGCTGGGGGATTGGCTCTCCTACGAGGCCGGGCGCTGGGTCGGGCCGGGCGCCCGCACCAAGTGGCCGTTGCGGCGCTACCCCGACCTCGTCGCCAAGGCGGAACGCTTCATCGGCCGCTGGGGTATCGCCGCGGTGGCGCTGGGGCGCTTCTTCGGGCCGGCCCGGGCCCTGGTGCCGCTGCTCGCCGGCACCCTCGGGCTGGCGCGGCTGCCGTTCCAGCTGGCCAATGTCGGCTCGGCGCTGGTCTGGGCCTTCGTGCTGCTCGCCCCCGGGGCCGGGCTGCTCGCCTGGCTCGACCGGTGATCCGGTCGGCCCGCTGATGCGCCGCTTCCCGCCGGAGCGCATCGTCTGCCTCACCGAGGAGACCGTCGAGACCCTGTACCTTCTGGGTGAGGAGGACCGGATCGTCGGCGTCTCGGGCTACGCGGTGCGCCCGCCCCGGGTCCGGCGGGAGAAGCCCCGGGTCTCGGCCTTCACCAGCGCCGACATCCCAAAGATCCTGGCCCTGGCGCCGGACCTCGTCCTGGCGTTCTCCGACCTCCAGGCCGACATCGTCGCCGATCTCGCCCGCGCGGGTATCGCCGTACACCTATTCAACCAGAGGGATGTGGCGGGCTGCCTCGCTATGGTCCGCACCCTGGGGGCCCTGGTCGGGGTCCCGGAGCGGGCGGACGCGCTCGCACGGTTCTTCGAAGAATCCCTGCATTCCGCCGCCGCACAGGCCCCGACCCGGCCCAGACTTCGCGTTTACTTCGAAGAGTGGGACGCGCCGATGATCTCCGGAATCGGCTGGATCTCCGAATTAATCGGCTTCGCCGGCGGCCAGGACGTGTTCCCCGAGCTCAGCCGACAGCCGGCCGCGAAGGACCGGATCGTCACCCCCGACCAGGTGATCGCCGCCGCCCCCGACGTGATCCTGGCCTCCTGGTGCGGCAAGAAGGTCAACGTCGACCGCATCCGCGCCCGCCCCGGCTGGGACGCGATCCCGGCGGTGCGGACCGGCCGGATCCACGAGATCAAGGCCCCGCTGATCCTCCAGCCGGGCCCCGCCGCGCTCACCGACGGGTTCGCTGCGATCCAGGCCTTCCTGGCTTAAGCCTCTGAATTCAAGTGGATGTTCATTCCGGGTGGCGGGGGCGATGCCGCGCCGCAGGTGACGGATCGGTCGCGGTTCGGCAGGATGTCCCGATTCGACACAGGCGCATCCCGCAACCGCATGTCCGCTTCCCTCGGCCTCCCCGCGCTCCCGGCGGGCGCCACGATCCTGCCCCCCGACCGGCGGCAATCGCCCACCGCCCTGCGGATCCAGCGCGGCGTGCGCCGCCTGTTCTCCGAGATGGGCTGCGTCACCCTGCCGGAATTCTCCCTGGTCAACGGCCGCCGCGCCGACGTGATCGCCCTGTGCGGCGCCGGCCGGCTCACCATCGTGGAGATCAAGTCGAGCGTCGCGGATTTCCGCGCCGACAGAAAGTGGCCTGATTACAGGGACTTCTGCGACCGGTTCTTCTTCGCCATCCCCGAGGACGTGCCCGAATCGCTGATCCCGGAGGCATGTGGCCTGATCGTCGCCGACGGCTACGGCGCCGGCATCCTGCGGGAAGCCCCGGAGCACCCGCTCAGCGGCCCCCGCCGCAAGGCCGTCACCCTCCGCTTCGCCCACAGCGCCGCCCGCATCCTCCACGCGCTGGCCGACCCGGGCGCGGTGCGGGAAGGGGCGCTTTGACGAGGGATCTCAACGGGTAAGCGCTTTGGGGGGCGGTGGCGGAGCCCCGGGACCTGCAGGGCTTTGCTCTGTACCCACAACAGGTCTCGGACCTTTTGAAACCCTGACGTTTTCGTGAAGACTGCGCTATGGGCGGGTGATGACGCCCGTTGCCCTGTTCGAATTGATTCTTGCGCTCCTCGGGGCGGCCCTTCTGCTGTCGCTCGCAGCCGGACGGCTCGGGTTTCCCCCGGCCGCCGCCCTGGTGCTGGGCGGCATGGCACTGGCGGTGGCACCGGGCCTGCCGGCCTTCGATCTCGATCCGGACCTGATCATGGTCCTGTTCCTGCCGCCGCTGCTGCTCGAATCGGCCTATTTCACCGTCTGGCGCGACTTCCGCGCGAGCCTCGGCGCGATCCTGTCGCTCTCGCTCGGGGCGGTGCTGTTCACCACCCTGGTGGTCGGGCTCGTCGCCCACGCGGTGGTGCCGGCCCTGCCCTGGGCCGCCTGCTTCGCGCTCGGCGCCATCGTCTCGCCGCCGGACGCGGTCGCCGCCAAGGCGGTGCTGGCCCGGGTCGCCCTGCCCCGCCGGATGGTCACGGTCCTGGAGGGCGAGAGCCTCGTCAACGACGCGTCCGGCCTCGTGCTCTACCGGTTCGCCGTTGCGGCGGCGCTGACCGGTAGCTTCAGCGTCTGGGCGGCGGCGGGCAGCTTCGCCTGGCTGGCGGTGGCGGGTATCGCGGTCGGGCTCGCCTGCGGCCTGGCGGTGAACGCGCTGGTGCGGCGCCTGCACGATGCCAACGCCGTCGCGGTACTGAGTTTCCTGGCCTCCTACGCCGCCTATCTCGCCGCCGAGGAGGTCCACGCCTCCGGGGTGCTCGGCGTGGTCGCCTGCGGGCTGATGATGGGCGGGCGCGAGCACGAGACCTTCGACGCTCATGTCCGGCGTCACGCCGTGTCGGTGTGGGAATTCGTGGTCTTCGTGCTGGAGGCTCTGGTCTTCGTGCTGATCGGGCTGGCCCTGCGCGGCGTGCTGGCCCGGTCCGGGGGCGACCTCGGCGCGCTCGCCACCGGTCTGCCGCTGGCGGTCATCGTCACGGTGGCATGCGTGACCGCGCGGCTGCTGTGGGTGTTCCCTGCCGTCTACCTGCGGCGGACCCTGTCGGCCCGGGTTCGCGCCCAGGAGCCCCGCCCGGACCCGCGGGTGCCGCTGATCATCGGCTGGGCCGGCATGCGCGGGGTGGTGACCCTGGCCGCTGCCCTGGCACTGCCGGTGGACTTTCCGGGCCGTGACGCGATCCTGGTGGCGGCCTTCGCGGTGATCCTGTTCACGGTCCTGATCCAGGGCACGACGCTTGGTCCGCTGATCCGGTGGCTACGCCTCGACCCGCGCCAGAGCCTCCCGGAGGGCCATCTCGACGCCGCGATGGCCCGGGTGGTGATGAACGAGGCCGGGCTCGGTGCCCTACAGCGGCTGGTGGCGCCCGGGTCCGGCGCGCTGCAGCATCCGCGCCTGGTCGAGGAGTGCCGTCGCCGGGTGCGGGCATCGTCCCGGGACCGCGACGAGCGTGGGGCGCTGGCCGCCGAGAAGACCGAGCATTTCGCCGCCGCGCTGCTCGCGGTGCGGTCCGGGCGCTCGGCGCTGATCGCCCTGCACCGGGAGAACCGCATCCACAGCTCGGTGTTGCGGGCCCTGGAAGGGGAGATCGACCTGGAGGAACTCCACCTGAAGCGCCTGGCCGGCGAAGCGCCGGCGCACGGCGCCGTCTAAGCCCGAACTCCGAGCGGAGCGTCGGGGTTCTCGAGGCTATGCGCTCGCGCATCCTGCCGGATGTCGGAACCAGCACGTTGCGCTGGCATCTGGATCCGCAACGTCTTCGTCCGAAAGCCGGCGGCCGCCTTTCGGAACGATGCCCTAGCGGGTGGTGCAGGCGTCGGTCGGGTTGCTGTAGCCGCTGTAGACGACCCGCACCTTGCGCAGGCAGGGGGCGGCCTCCTTGGGCGCCGCCACGGGGGAGACCTCCACCGGCTCGACCCGCAGGCTCGCCGTGACGGTCGGCTCCTCAGGGGTCGCCAGCGCGCGGCTGGCGCTCATCACGAACGGGGTGGCAACCATCGCCGAGACGGCGAGCGCGGCCAGGACGGCAAAGTTCTTGCGGCCGAAATCGTGACGCGTGCGAGCCTGATGCATGACTGGTGGTCCGTCGTATTCGGCAGCGCTGAGGTGCCGAAATCCCCTGTTTGCGGCGATAACTTGGCCGCGAACTTGACGGTTCCCGCTATGCCGAGAAAACGGCCCCGCTTGCGTGCTTCGCCACACAACCGGGGCGCCCGTGCGAAGGATTCAGACGATCTTACGGTACTGCACGAAGCCCGACCGCTCCGCGATCCGGTCGTAGAGCAGCATCGCGTCGGTATTGGTCTCATGGGTCAACCAATGGACGCGTGAGCAGCCGGCGGCTTTTGCGGCCGCGTAGACATGCGTGATCAGCCGACGGCCGATTCCCGCGCCACGGACTGTGTCCGCCACGAACAGGTCCTGCAGGTAGCAGTAATCGCCGATCGTCCAGGCCGAGCGGTGGCGGATGTGGTGGACCAGCCCGACTGCCTCGGCGCCCCGCCAGGCCAGGGCGCCGTCGACCGGTTCGGCCGGGTCGTTGAGGCGGGCCCAGGTGCAGTCCGTGACGGCCTCGGCGATCTCGACCTTGTAGAAGGCTTGGTAGCCCCGCCAGAGCGGCAGCCACGCCGCCCGATCCTCCGGGGCGATCGGGCGGATGGCGATGGTCTCCGGTTCGAGGGTCATGGTCCGCGTCTCCCGCATGGCACAGGGGGGAACTGACCACCCTCCGTACCCCGGGCGCAAGCGCAACCGCGCCCGCCCCGCTGGCCCTTCGTCTTGCACCCCCCCGCCGCCCGCACCTAAACCGGCCCGCCGACCCCCAGACCTGCATCGCCGAGCCGTCCCCGCCTATGTCCCACAAGAAATCGTTCCAGGGGCTGATCCTGACGCTGCAGGAGTTCTGGGCCGCGCAGGGCTGCGTGATCCTCCAGCCCTACGACATGGAGGTCGGCGCCGGCACGTTCCATCCGGCGACGACGCTGCGCGCGCTCGGCCCGAAGCCCTGGAAGGCCGCCTATGTCCAGCCGTCGCGCCGGCCCAAGGACGGCCGCTACGGCGAGAATCCCAACCGGCTCCAGCATTATTACCAGTTCCAGGTGATCCTGAAGCCGAACCCGCCCAACCTCCAGGAACTCTACCTCGCCTCCCTCGACGCGATCGGGGTCGACCTGAAGCTCCACGACATCCGCTTCGTCGAGGACGATTGGGAGAGCCCGACGCTCGGCGCCTGGGGCCTCGGCTGGGAATGCTGGTGCGACGGGATGGAGGTCAGCCAGTTCACCTACTTCCAGCAGGTGGCGGGCTTCGAATGCGCGCCCGTGGCCGGCGAGCTGACCTACGGCCTCGAGCGGCTCGCCATGTACGTCCAGGGTGTCGAGAACGTCTACGACCTCGACTTCAACGGCGCCGAGGGCGCGGACCGGATCACCTACGGCGACGTGTTCCTGCAGGCCGAGCAGGAATATTCCCGGCACAACTTCGAGGCGGCCGACACCGCGATGCTGTTCCGCCAGTTCACCGACGCGGAGGCCGCCTGCCGGTCCTATCTCGACGCCGGCGCGCCTGCCGCCGAGACCGAGCGCCACCGCATGGCGCAACCGGCCTACGACCAGTGCATCAAGGCGAGCCACGTCTTCAACCTGCTCGACGCCCGCGGGGTCATCTCGGTCACGGAGCGTCAGAGCTACATCCTGCGGGTGCGGGAACTCGCCAAGGCCTGCGGCGCGGCGTGGCTCAAGACGGCGGCCGGTGGAGCCCCTTGAGCCCTCGCGCGTTGCAACCCCCGCCAATCGGCGCGTTTCGGCGCGTCCGCAGACGCGGGAATCCCATGATGAAAAAGACCCTCCTCGCCCTCGGCGTCCTCGCGTTCGGTCTCGCCCCGGCGCTCGCGGCCGATCCCGGCCCGGAGGCTGTGGTCAAGAAGCTCTATGCGGAGCCGCGCCCGAATCACTCGGCCGTCTACACCAAGCGCCTGCAGGGCCTGTTCGACGCCGACGCCAAGCAGGCCAACGGCGCCACCGGCAGCCTCGACTTCGATTACCGCCTGAACGGCGAGCCCCTGAAGCCCGATACCGTGAAGGCCCTGACCTTCAAGGAGGCCACGGAGGGCAAGGACCAGGCGAAGGTCACGGTGGAGCGCAAGGGTGGGGACGGCTCGAAATCCATCGTCTTCGACCTCGTGCGCGAGGACGGCGCCTGGCGGGTGTCGGATGCCCACGCGATCGGCGATCGCAAGTGGCAGCTCACCACCATCCTGAAGGGCGAGGCGCAATAAGAGCTTCTCACGAAACTCCCGATCACCGGGAGTTCTTCTCTGGCAGCGACGGCGCAGCGGGAGATTTGTGAGAGGTTCTCAGGACGGCCCCGGCCGTTCGACCCTCGACAGGCCAGCGGCGCGGCGATATGGCCGCGCCATGCCCGACCTCCTGCTCGAACTCCGCTCGGAAGAGATCCCCGCCCGCATGCAGCGGCGCGCGGCGGAGGATCTGAAGAAACTCGTGACCGACTCGCTGGTCGAGCGCGGCTTCCTGTACGAGGGCGCCAAGGCGTTCTCGACGCCGCGCCGCCTCGCCCTGCACATCGCCGGCCTGCCCGCCCGCGGCGAGGCCGTGCGCGAGGAGCGCCGCGGGCCGCGGGTCGGCGCCCCCGAGGCCGCCGTCCAAGGCTTCCTGAAGGGCGCCGGCCTTGCGAGCCTGGACGAGGCACAACGAATCACCGACCCCAAGAAAGGGGAATTCTACCTCGCGGTGATCGAGCGCCCGGGCCGCGAGACCCTGGACGTGCTGGCCGAGCTCCTGCCCGAGATCATCCGGAGCTTCCCCTGGCCGAAGGCGATGCGCTGGGGCGCGGCGTCCGCCCAGCCCGGCGCCCTACGCTGGGTGCGCCCGCTGCAATCGATCGTCGCGACCTTCGGGCCGGAGACCGAGACCCCCGAGGTGGTGTCGTTCGCCGTCAGTGGCATCGCGGCCGGGACTGTCACCTACGGCCATCGCTTCCTGGCGCCCGGACCGATCGAGGTGCGCCGGTTCGACGACTACATCCAGGCCCTGGAGCGCGCGAAGGTCATCCTCGACGCCGACCGGCGCAAGGATGTGATCCTGCACGATGCCCGCGACCTTGCCTTCGCCCGCGGCCTCGACCTCGTGGAGGACGAGGGCCTGCTGGAGGAGGTGTCCGGCTTGGTGGAATGGCCCGTGGTGCTGATGGGCTCCTTCGACGACGCCTTCCTCGACATCCCGGCCGAGGCGATCCGGGCGACCATCCGGGCGAACCAGAAGTGCTTCGTCCTGCGCAAATCCGGCTCGGAGGATCTGGCCCCCGCGTTCATCCTGGTCTCGAATCTTTTGGCGTCTGACGGCGGCCAAGCGATCACGGCCGGCAACGAGCGCGTGGTGCGGGCGCGCCTGTCGGACGCAAAATTCTTCTGGGAGACCGACAAGGCGATCCGCCTGGACGACCGGCTGCCCAAGCTCGACAGCATCGTCTTCCACGAAAAGCTCGGGACGCAGGGTGAGCGGATCGCCCGTATCGCCGCCCTGGCGAAGGAGCTGGCGCCCCTGGTCGGGGCCGACCCGGCGCTCGCCGAGCGCGCCGCCCGCCTCGCCAAGGCCGACCTCGTCACCGAGATGGTCGGCGAGTTCCCGGAGCTTCAGGGCCTGATGGGCCGTAAATACGCGGCGCTCCAGGGCGAGCACGGAAGCGTCTGCGCCGCCATCGAGGAGCATTACAAGCCGGTCGGCCCCTCCGACCGGGTGCCGAGCGATCCGGTCTCGATCGCCGTGGCGCTGGCCGACAAGCTCGACACGCTGGTGGGCTTTTGGGCAATCGACGAGAAGCCCACCGGCAGCAAGGACCCGTATGCGCTCCGACGGGCGGCCTTGGGGGTGATTCGGTATGTGCTCAATGGGCTCCGCCTGAATCTTGTTAACATTTTCGACGCGCATTCTGATCTGGTTGGCAAGTCTATAAACGCGACAGCAAGTGCCAAAGCGTCTCCTGGAGGCAATGCTGTCGGGCATGGTCGTGGTCTAATCGATTGGGGCGGACGAACTGCAGATATCAGCAGCATTGATCTTCTCGCCTTCTTCGCCGACCGCCTCAAGGTCTACCTGCGCGAACAGGGCGCCCGGCACGACTTGATCGACGCGGTCTTCGCGCTGCCCGGGCAGGACGACCTGCTGATGGTGGTGCGCCGGGTCGAGGCCCTGCAGGCCTTCCTGGAGACCGAGGACGGCAAGAACCTGCTGGCCGGGGTCAAGCGCGCCTCGAACATCCTGCGGATCGAGGAGAAAAAGGACGGCCGCGCCTACGATGCCGCGCCCGATTCCGCGCTGGCCGCGTCCGGTGAGCCGGCCGAGCGGGCGCTCGCCGAGGCCCTGACGGGCGCCGCCGCGACGGCATCGCACGCTATTGCGAACGAGGACTTCGCCGGCGCGATGCGGGCGCTCTCGACCCTGCGCGCGCCGGTCGACGCCTTCTTCCAGGATGTTACCGTCAACGCGCCCGATCCGGGCTTGCGCGAGAACCGCCTGCTGCTGCTCAACGCGCTACGCGCCGCGACCCGCGCGGTGGCGGATTTCTCGAAGATCGAGGGATAGCACCCCTTCTCCCCGCAGGCGGGGCGACGGGACGCGCGGCCCCCGTCCCGTCACCCATGATCGTGCCCGGCATGGTCGTCCACCTCCGGCAGGGTCAGCCCGAAATGGGTGACGAGATCCGCCACCTGTCCCGGGCTCAACTGCCGCGGGTTGAGGTTGCGAAGTAACAGATAAAGCTTGGCGGTCTCCTCCAGCTCCTCGGTGGCGAACACCGCGCCCTCCAGGCTGTCGCCGGCCACCACCGGACCGTGATTTGCGAGCAGCACCGAGCTGTACCGGCCCGCGAGCCCCCGGATCGCGTCCGCCACCGCGGGGTCGCCGGGGCGATAATACGGCACCAGCGCTGTGCCCCCGGTGCGCATCAGGTAATAGGGCGTCAGCGGCGGCAGCACCTGGCGCGGGTCGATCTCGGGCAGCATCGAGACTGCCACCGCGTGGGTGGAGTGCAGGTGCACGATCGCCTTGGCCTCGCCCCGGCTCTCGTAGAGCGCAGTGTGCAGCGGGATTTCCTTGGTCGGCTTGTCGCCCGAGATCAGCCGGCCATCCTGGTCGAGCCGCGAGATCCGGGCGGGGTTGAGGAAGCCCAGCGACGCGTTGGTCGGCGTCACCAGCCAGCCGCCGTCGGGCAGGCGCAGCGAGATGTTGCCGGAGGAGCCCGGCGTCAGGCCGCGCTCGAACAGCGAGCGGCCGTAGCGGCAGATTTGTTCACGCAACGCCGTCTCGCTCATGCGGTCGCTCCCTCGATCAGCTCGAATCCGAGATCGATTCTTTTGGGACTTTCACCCATCAGGCAGATGGCCGCCTGCCGGCCGATCTCCAGGCGCGGGGTGCGCACCGTCGACAAGGGCTGGGGCATCGCCGCCGCGAATTCGAGCCCGTTGAAGCCGAACAGGGCGATCCGCCCCGGCACCGCCAGCCCCGCCGACAGGCAAGCGAAGTAGCCCCCGAGCGCCATGTCGTCGTTGGAGAAGTAGACCGCGTCGAGGTCCGGACGGCGCGCCAGCAGCGTCTCCAGCCCGGCCCGCCCCGAGGCCGGCGAGGACGGCCCCGGCCGGATTTCTCGGGCCTGGAGCGCCAGGCCCGCTTCGCCCAGGGCAGCCTCGAACCCGGCCAGTCGCTTGCCCGCCCTCAGGTCGACCGCAAGGTCGTGGCCGAGATAGGCGATGCGGCGATACCCGCGGAGCGCGAGATGCCGGGCGCTCGCTGCCCCCACCGCCCGGTTGGAGAAGCCGACCACGGCGTCGATCCCGGGCCCGTCCGTGTCGATCATCTCGACCACGCGCACGCCCCCGGCCTTCGCCAGGGCCACGGTCCCGGGATTGTGCTCCAGCCCGGTCAGCAACAGCGCGGCCGGGCGCCAGGACAGCAGCGCGGCGGCCAGCGCCTCCTCCCGGTCGGGATCGTAGTCGCTCACCCCGATCACGCACTGGATGCCCTCGGCCTCCAGCGCCCCGGTCAGCCCGCGCAGCAGGTCGGGGAACACCACGTTGGCGAGGGACGGCACGATCACCCCGGCGAGCTGCGCGCTCGCGCCGGGACCGGCGAGGCTGCCGGCGAGGCGGTTGGGCACGTAGCCGAGCCGGGCCACGGCCTCGGCCACCCGCTCCCCGGCCCGCTTCGAATAGGAGCCGTGGTTGCGCAGGACCCGCGAGACCGTGCTCTCGCCGACCCCCGCCGCCCGGGCGACGTCGGTGAGCGTCACGAGCCGCCCCGGCGGCTGGAATGCATCCATCTCCCGGCCTCTCCCGGCCATTTTCGCGTCTCCGCCTCGCCTCCCACCCAGGGCCCTCATCCTGAGGCATCCGCTGCGCTTCGGCACCTCTGGATGGGGGGTGGATTGGATGCAGGGCTCCCGTTCGGCGGCGCCTTATGCCCCGCCATAGCGGCCTGCATTATTTCGCACAAGCCGGATTGGCAGCGCTGCCAAAAACCGTTACAGCCCCCGTCAGCGCCGCCGGAACGAGCGGTGAAGACCATTATCCGTCCGCCTCCCGCGGGGTGCGGACCAGGGAGTACGCCGATGTCGGTTCAAGCCGCCCCGCTGCGGGGCGCGGCCCTCGCGGACGAGAAGACTTTTACCGACCGCACCTACGCGAAGGTGTTCTGGCGCCTCGTGCCGTTCCTGATGCTCTGCTACGTGGTGGCGTATCTGGACCGGGTGAATGTCGGCTTCGCCAAGCTCCAGATGTCCCAGGAGCTCAAGTTCTCCGAGACGGTCTACGGCCTCGGCGCCGGCATTTTCTTTCTGGGCTACTTCCTGTTCGAGGTGCCATCGAACGTGATCCTGCACCGGGTCGGTGCCCGGGTCTGGATCGCCCGGATCATGATCACCTGGGGGTTGATCTCCGGCGCGTTCGTGTTCGTGAACTCGGAATGGACCTTCTACGGGATGCGCTTCCTGCTCGGGTTGGCCGAGGCCGGGTTCTACCCGGGCGTGATCCTGTACACGACGCAGTGGTTCCCGGCCCATCGCCGCGCCAGGGTGATCGCGGTGTTCATGGCGGCGATCCCGATCTCGGGTATCTTCGGCAACCCGCTCTCCGGCTGGATCATGGACGCGTTCAACGGCGCCCACGGCCTGTCCGGCTGGCAATGGATGTTCCTGATCGAGGCCGTGCCGGCCGTGCTGATCGGCGTCGCCGTGTTCCTCTACCTCGACAACCGTCCGTCCGAGGCCAAGTGGCTGACCGACGCCGAGAAGCAGGTGCTGGCGCGGGACATCGCCGCCGACAATCACGGCAAGGAATCCAGCCCGCACTCGATCGCGACCGTGTTCCGCAACGGCCGCGTCTGGTTCATGAGCCTGATCTACTTCGCCTTCGTCACCGGCCAGTACGGCCTGACCTTCTGGCTGCCGACCATCGTCAAGGCGTCCGGGGTGCAGGGCAACCTCAATATCGGCCTGATCAGCGCGATCCCGTTCCTGTGCGCGGCCGTCGTGATGATCCTGCTGGGCTTGAGCGCCGACCGGATGCGCGAGCGCCGCTGGCATCTCATCGTCCCAGCGCTGGTCAGGGCCGTCGGCTTCGTGGTCTCGGCGAGCGCGGGCTCGACCACGGTCGCGGTGGCGGCCCTTTCGGTGGCGGCGGCCGGCGTGCTGACCTGCTCGCCCCTGTTCTGGTCCCTGCCCACCGCCTTCCTGAGCGGCGCCGGCGCGGCTGCCGGTATCGCGCTGATCAACTCGGTGGGGAACCTCGCCGGCTTCGTCAGCCCCTACGTGATCGGGGCGCTGCGCGACGCCACCGGCAGCACCGCGGCCGGCATGTACGCGCTGGCGGTGATGCTGGTGGTCGGCTCGGCCTGCGTGTTCGTCACCCCGGCCAGGATGGTCAACCGCTGAGGTTCTTTCCCCCCTCTCCACACGGGGGAGGAGAGCGCGCCTCGCCCTGCGCTGCCGCCTCACCTGTCCCGTCATCAAGAGCAGGACCCAACCCGATGGCCAACACCACGCAGACAGGCCGCGCCGCGGTGATCGGCCTCGGCTCCATGGGCTCCGGCATGGCAGGCTCGCTCCTGCGCGCCGGCTTCTCCGTGTCCGCCTGCGACGTGAACCCGGAGGCCGTCGCCCGCTTCCGGGATGCGGGCGGCACTGCCGCGGCCGATCCGGCCGAGGCGGCACGGGGCGCCGACGTGGTGGTGAGCGTGGTCGTCAACGCCGCCCAGACCGAGGCGGTGCTGTTCGGCGAGGCCGGCGCCGCCGCGGCGATGCCCGAAGGCGCCGTGTTCGTGTCCTCGGCGACCATGGATCCGGCCGTCGCCCGGGCACTGGCGGCGCGGCTGGAGGCCACCGGCCGCCATTATCTCGACGCTCCGATGAGCGGCGGCGCCGCCCGCGCGGCGGATGGCGGCCTGACCTTCCTGGCCTCGGGCTCGGCGGCGGCCTTCGCCAAGGCCCGCCCCGCCCTCAATGCCATGGCGGGCACGCTCTACGAACTCGGCGACGCGGCCGGCCAGGGTGCGGCCTTCAAGATGATCAACCAGCTGCTGGCCGGGGTCCACATCGCGGCCGCCTGCGAGGCGATGAGCTTCGCCGCCAAGCAGGGCCTCGACCTGGCCCGCGTCTACGAGGTGATCACCAAGTCGGCCGGCAATTCCTGGATGTTCGAGAACCGGGTGCCCCACATCCTGGACGCCGACTACGCGCCGAAGAGCGCGGTCGACATCTTCGTCAAGGACCTCGGCATCGTGCAGGACATGGCCCGGGCCGAGAAATACCCGGTCCCGGTGGCCGCGGCGGCGCTCCAGATGTTCCTGATGGCATCCGGCGCCGGCATGGGCCGGGACGACGACGCGTCCGTGGCGCGGCTCTACGCGCAGGTCTCGGGCGCCAAGTTGCCGGGGCAGAAGTAACCGGATCGAGCGCAGGGAGTCCGAAAAAAATGCCGCGCTTTGCCGCCAATCTCAGCCTGATGTTCAACGAGGTGCCGTTCCTCGACCGCTTCGAGGCGGCGGCCCGTGCCGGGTTCGACGCCGTCGAGTTCCTGTTTCCCTACGAACACCCGCCCGCGGCCATCGCCGAGCGGCTTCGGGCGAACGGCCTGACCCAGGCGCTGTTCAACCTGCCGCCGGGCGATTTCGCCAAGGGCGAGCGCGGCGTGGCGGCGTTTCCCGAGCGCTTCGATGAACTGAGGGCCGGCGTCGACACGGCGCTCCGCTACGCCGAGGCGACCGGCGTCGCCCGGCTGCACCTGATGGCGGGCTTGGCCGACCCGAACGATCCGCGCGCCGCGGAGGCCTATCGCCGGGCGGTGGCCTGGACGGCGGAGCGCCTGGGCGCGGCCGGCCTCGACCTCGTGCTCGAGCCGATCAACGGCCGCAACATGCCGGGCTACTTCCTGAACGATTTCGGCCGGGCCGCGGACCTGATCCGCGCGCTGGCTCTGCCGAACCTCAAGCTGCAGTTCGACCTCTACCATTGCCAGATCCTGCACGGGGACGTGACCATGCGGCTGCGCGCGCTGATGCCGATCGTCGGCCATGTCCAGACCGCGAGCGTGCCCGAGCGTCACGAACCCGGCACCGGCGAGATGAACGACGCGTTCCTGTTCGACGAGCTGGACCGGCTCGGCTACGCCGGCTTCGTCGGCTGCGAGTACATCCCGGCCGCCGACACCGTGGCCGGCCTCGGCTGGCTCGCCGCCTACAAAGGGAGTGCCCGATGAGCCTTGCACTGGGATGCGTCGCCGACGACTACACGGGCGCCTCGGACCTCGCCAACACCCTCACCAAGGCGGGCCTGCGCACGATCCAGACCATCGGCGTGCCGACGGATGACCGTGCCCTGCCGGAGGCCGACGCGGTGGTGGTGGCGCTCAAGAGCCGCTCGATCCCGGCCGGCGAGGCCGTGGCGCGCTCCCGCGAAGCGGACGGCTGGCTGCGTGCCCGGGGCGCCGCCCACGTCATGTTCAAGGTCTGCTCGACCTTCGATTCGACGGAGGCCGGCAACATCGGTCCGGTCATGGATGCCCTGCGGACGGATGCCGGGGAGCCGATCGCCCTGGTCACCCCGGCTTTCCCGGAGACGGGGCGGAGCGTCTACCAGGGCAACCTGTTCGTCGGCTCCGTGCCCCTGAACGAGAGCCCGCTGAAGGATCATCCGCTCAACCCCATGCGCGATGCCAACCTTGTGCGCGTGCTGGCACGACAAAGCGCGGGCCCGGTTGGCCTCGTCGACACCGCCACGGTGGCCCGCGGCGCCGAGGCCGTGGCGGCCCGGCTCGACGCCTTGGCGGCGGAGGGCAAGCAGGCGGCCATCGCGGACGCGATCTTCGACAACGACCTCGAAACGCTCGGCCGGGCGATCCTCGCGAAACGGTTCTCGGTGGGCGCCTCGGGGCTCGGGTTGGGGCTCGCCCGCGCCCTCGTGGCCGACAGGCGCGGCACCCGGACGCGGCCGGCGGTGCCCTCGGCGAACCGGTGGGCGGGGCCGCGGCGTGCCTCGCCGGCAGCTGCTCCCAGGCGACCCTCCAGCAGATCGCTGCCGCGGAGGCGCTGATGCCGGTGCTGCGCCTCGACACGGCGGCCCTGCTCGGCGGAGCCGATGCGGTGGCGCGCGTGGTCGGCGAGGCCCTGGCCTTCGCTGAAGAACGCCTGGCCGCCGGCCCGGTGCTGATCGCCTCCTCGGCGACCCCCGAGGCGGTGCGTGCCCTCCAGGCCGAGCACGGGATCGACGCGACCGGCCACGCCATCGAGGCGGCGCTGGCCGCCATCGCCGAGGGGCTGGTCGCCCGCGGCGTGCGCCGGCTCGTGGTGGCGGGGGGCGAGACTTCGGGCGCCGTGGTCGACCGGCTCGGTCTCCGGGCGTTCCTGGTCGGCCCCGAGATCGCCGCGGGCGTGCCGATCCTGCGTACCGCCGGCCGGCCGGAGCCGATGCTGCTCGCCCTGAAATCCGGCAATTTCGGCGGGCCCGACTTCTTCGGGCGCGCCCTGGACATGATGGCCTGACGCGGCAAACCACCAAGCATCATCCCGAGAGCGGTGGCGCCGGCTTTCGAACAACGATGATGCGTCACTAAAAAATTTAGGGCTTTGCCCTGGAGCAGGAGGTTACCCATGCACGCCCTGATTCTCGGTGCCGCCGGCATGATCGGCCGCCGCCTTGTCGATGCCTTGGTCGCGGACGGCACGGTAGGCGGCGCGCCGCTCACCGCCCTTACCCTGCTCGACGTGGTGCCGCCCACGGCGCCCGCGGGCTTCTCCGGGCCGGTGAAGGCCGAGGCCGCGGACCTCACCGCCCCGGGCGCCGCCGAATCCGCCCTCGCCGAGCGTCCGGAGGTGATCTTCCACCTCGCCGCGGTGGTCTCGGGCGAGGCCGAGGCGAACCTGGAGCTCGGCTACCGGGTCAACCTGGACGGGACGCGGCTGCTGCTCGACGCGATCCGCCGGGCCAACGCCGCTGACGGCTACCGGCCGAAGCTGGTCTTCACCTCGTCGCTCGCGGTGTTCGGGCCGCCCTTCCCGAAGGTGATCCCGGACGATTACATCTTGCGTCCGGCCTCCTCGTACGGGGTCCAGAAGGCCATGGGCGAGCTGATGCTCGCCGACTACGCCCGGCGCGGCTTCCTGGACGGGATCGGGTTGCGGCTGCCGACCATCTGCGTGCGCCCGGGCAAGCCCAACAAGGCGGCCTCGGGCTTCTTCTCCGGGATCATCCGCGAGCCGCTGGCCGGCCAGGAGGCGGTGCTGCCGGTCCCCGAGACGGTGCGGCACTGGTTCGCCAGCCCCGCCGCCGCGGTCGGCTTCCTGGTCCATGCGGCGGGGCTCGACCGCGCGGCGATCGGCTCGCGGATCAGCCTGACCATGCCGGGCGTCTCCGCGACCGTGGCCGAGGAGATCGAGGCCCTGCGGCGGGTGGCCGGCGACAAGGCCGTGGCGCTGATCCGGCGCGAGCCGGACGCGACCATCGCCCGGATCGTCTCCTCCTGGCCTGAGGCGTTCGAGCCGGAGGCGGCCCTGGCGCTCGGCTTCCGGGCGGACGCCTCCTTCGACGCGATCGTGGCGCAGCACGTGGCGGAGTTCCACGCCGGCTGAGGCCTCATCGGGCCAGGGCGGAGTGGATATCCTGCTGCCGAAAGTCGTCGCCGACGAACAGCGGCGGCACGCCGTGGACCTGCGCGCAGGCATCGGCGAAGCCGTCGCCGAGGTTCGGCCGGGCGGGGTGGCGGCCACTGCCGAAGCGGGCATGGGCGGTCAGGGCCTCGCGGCTTTCTGGCGCGCCGATCGGGACGATTTGGATACCGCGCGCAATAAGAAAGCGCAGGATCTGCGATATTGAGGCTGCCAGATCCTGGGCGAGCTTCCGCGTGAGGGCTGTGGCCGTCTCGAACACCGCCAAAGCTGATGTGATCGGCATCTCGGACCCGTCGAGGCAGCGAACCAGGTCGCCGGCCCCCGGCTCGTCCGACAGGATCGCGACCATCGCGGACGCATCGACGAACATCACCCGTTGTTCAGGCTGTCGTGGAACGCCTTGTCGGCGTCCAGGCCCGTGCGCGGGATCGCTGCAAGCTCGTCGAGCAACGGCTTCAGCCGCTCGGCGAGCGGCACCTGCGGCTCCTGGCGCGCCAACTCGTTCGTCCGCGCGATCCGCACCGCTTCGGTCTTGCTCGCGCCGGCGCGCGAGGCCAGTGTCTCGGCGAGCCGGTTCACCGCTTCGCTGCGGATGTTGAGCGGCATGACCGTCCCCGTGTAGAGATCCGAAAGGCTGGTGTGTCGCCACGGGTGCCGCAAGCCGCGCACAAGTCCCGAAACCAAGGATCCCGATGACCCGCCTCGACGAGGCCCGCGCCGCGCTGAAGAAGACCTTCGGGTACGAGGATTTCCGGCCCGGGCAGGACGAGGTGATCGGCGCGGTGCTGGACGGCGACGACGTGTTCGCCGTGATGCCCACGGGCTCGGGCAAGTCGATGACCTACCAGCTTCCGGCGCTGATCGATGCCGGGTTGACCGTCGTCGTCTCGCCCCTGATCGCCCTGATGCACGACCAGGTGCAGCAGATGCGCAGCGTCGGCGTCGAGGCCGCCACCCTCAATTCGTCCGTGTCGGAGGTCGAGTCGCGCGAGACCTGGCGCAGCCTCCGCTCCGGGGAGCTGCGCCTGTTGTTCGTCTCCCCCGAGCGGCTGCTGATGGAGGGCTGCATCGAGGCCCTGCGCGGGGTCGGGGTCCGGCGGCTCGCGGTGGACGAGGCCCATTGCGTCTCGCAATGGGGGCACGATTTCCGCCCGGAATATCGGGAGATCGCCCGGGCCCGGCAGGCGCTGGGCAACATCCAGACCCTGGCGCTGACCGCCACCGCCGATGCCGCCACCCGAGCCGAGATCGCCGAGCGGCTGTTCCCGCAGGGGCGCGGCCCGAAAATCTTCGTCCACTCCTTCGACCGGCCGAACATCCGGCTGACGTTCCAGCCCAAGGACAACCCGGCCCGCCAGATCGAGCGCTTCCTCAAGCACCGCAGGGCGGAGAGCGGGATCATCTACTGCTCCTCGCGCAAGCGCGTCGAGCAGCTCGCCGAGACCCTCAAGAAGGACGGGTTCGACGCCCTGCCCTACCATGCCGGGCTCGACCAGGGCACGCGGATGCGCAACCAGGACCGGTTCCTCCAGGAGGACGGGGTGGTGATGACCGCCACGATCGCCTTCGGCATGGGCATCAACAAGCCCGACGTGCGCTTCGTCTGCCACGCCGACATGCCCAACAACGTCGAGGGCTACTACCAGGAGATCGGCCGCGCCGGCCGCGACGGGCTGCCGGCCGACACGCTGACCCTCTACGGCCTCGACGACATGGCGTTGCGCCGCCGCCAGATCGACGAGAAGGAGATCTCCGACGAGCGCCGCCGGGTCGAGCGGCGCAAGCTCGAGGCCATGATCGGGCTGTGCGAGGGCGCCTCCTGCCGGCGCCAGTCGCTGCTCGGCTATTTCGGCGAGGCCAGCGAGCCCTGCGGCCGCTGCGACCTTTGCCGCGGCGGCGTCACCCTGGTGGACGGGACCGTGGCGGCACAGAAGATCCTGTCGGCGATCGTGCGCACCGGCCAGCGCTTCGGCGCGGCCTATATCTGCGACGTGGTCCACGGCAAGGAAAGCGAGCAGGTCCGCCGCAACGGCCATACCGGCCTCAAGACCTTCGGAGTCGGGTCGGACAAGCCGGTGGCCGCCTGGCGGGCGATCCTGCGCCAGCTCTTCGCGGCCGGGGCGATCGCCGAGAATGCCGATGGCTACGGCGGCCTGTCCATGACCGAGAAGGGCGAGGCGATCCTGTTCGGCCGGGAGCCGGTCAAGCTGCGCCCCGATCCGGAGCCGAAATCCGAATCCCGCGATCGCCGCCGGGCCGCGCCGCGCGAGGAGGGCGAGATCGCGCTCTCCGAGGTCGACGAGGCGCTGTTCCAGCACCTGCGCGGCCTGCGCGCCACCCTGGCGCGGGCCGAGGGCATCGCCGCCTTCATGGTGTTCCCGGATCGGACCCTGATCGAGATGGCCCGGCAGAAGCCCGTCGACCTGTGGGCGCTGCGGGCGGTCCACGGCGTCGGCGAGCGCAAGCGCGAGGCCTACGGCGAGCGGTTCGTGGCGGCGATCGGCGAGTTCCTGGCCCAGCCGCCGGCGGCGTGAGCCTGCCGCCTCGGCGACCGGTCCGGCGCGGGCCCGACGCAGTTTCACTCTCGGCGCGCCCGGCCGCTTCATGTAGGCAAGCCGCCAACTCGAATCGATCGGACCCATCATTTCGACGCTTACGCCCGCCGCCGACGCACCGGCCCAGCACCCCTCCGGGAAGCCGGACGGCGCCGCATCGCGGACGCTGACCTCCCGCATCGTGTTCTACATGCCGGGCTTCGACCCGCGCGATCCGGAGACCTATTGGGGCCTGTTCCGTCGCGAGGCGCGGTTCACCGCCGCGCGCCGGGGGGCCGCGATCACGGTCGGCGATCCGGTCCGCTCGGCGGACGGGCTCGAACTTGCCTGGACGGCGGAATCGCGCGGCGTTTCCACCCGCTACGTCCTGCTGCGCTGGGAGGACATCGTCCGCGCCCGGTTCCCGCAATCCGACTGGACGCGGCTCCGGGGCGTGCCGGCGCTGCTCTGGCGCCTGTGGCGGTCGGGCTACATGGCGAACCTGCGCCGGGAGGGCTGGCGCTTCTCGACGGTGATCTTCTGCGTCCACTACATCTACATCGCGCTGGCGCTCCTCAGCCTCGCCGCGGCCGCCGGGCTCGCCGGCCTGGCCCCGGAGGCGGTCCAGCCCTGGAGCCTGCTGGCAGTGCCGCCGCTCGCCTACGCGATCCTGGCCGGGCTGATCCGGGCGACCCGCGGCAAGCCGCTCTACGTGCCCCACCTCGTCGACGACACGGCCTTCACGCATGCCTACGCGGCGGGCGAGGCGCCCGAGATGGGGCCTCGGCTCGACGCCTTCGCGGCCCGCATCCACGCCGCCGAGGGCGAGGCCGACGAGGTGGTGGTGGTCGGCCATTCCTCGTCGAGCTTCCTCGGCATCGAGGCACTGGACCGGGTGCTCGCCCGCGATCCCGGATTCGGCGGGCGCGGCACGCCGGTCTCGTTCGTGAGCATCGGCAGCGTCATCCCCTGGCTCGGCCTCGATCCGGCCGCCCAGGGCTTCCGCGACAGCCTCCTGCGGTTCGGGCGGGCCGCGCAGATCCGCTGGCTCGACGTGCGCGCCACCTGGGACTGGCTGTCGATCCACAAGAACAACCCGATCGCCGCCTGCGGCCTGACCCCGCCCGATCCCGGCCGGCCCGCCGTCCTCTGGGTGGCGATCCACGAGCTGATCACCAGCGCCGATGTCGGCCGGCGGCAGTGGAACCTGTTCCAGATGCACTTCCAGCTGCTCATGGCGAGCCAGCGCGACAGCGGCTTCGACTATCTCGACGTGGTCACCGGGCCGGAGCCGGTGCACGCGCTCGTGTCCCGCTGCCAGGAGGATGGACCGCCCCCGGAGCGCGTCGGCGAAGCCGGGATCTGACCCCCGCCCCGCGCCCACGGATGTTGCCAGCGCGGGCGCTTCCGCTTTAGAGCCGGGTCAGCTTGAGATCTCAGCCCGGTTCGGGTTCGCCGCGGTACGCGTCCTCCGGGACGGGCCGCTCTCTGCCGAGACCTTCGCATGTTCCGCAACGACGTTCCGATCACCCCCGAGCTCGTGGCCCAGCACGGCCTCACGCCGGAGGAGTACGAGCGCTTCCGCGGCCTGATCGGGCGCGATCCGACGCTGACCGAACTCGGCATCGTCTCGGCGATGTGGAACGAGCACTGCTCGTACAAATCGTCGCGCAAGCACCTGCGGGGCCTGCCGACCTCGGGTCCGCACGTGATCCAGGGTCCGGGCGAGAATGCCGGCGTCATCGACATCGGCGACGGGCTCGCCTGCGTCTTCAAGATGGAGAGCCACAACCACCCGAGCTACATCGAGCCCTACCAGGGCGCGGCGACCGGCGTCGGCGGCATCCTGCGGGACGTGTTCACCATGGGCGCGCGGCCGATCGCGGCGCTCAACGCCCTGCGGTTCGGCTCCCCCGACCATCCGCGCACCCGCGCCCTCGTCTCCGGCGTGGTGGCGGGCGTGGGCGGGTACGGCAATTCCTTCGGGGTGCCGACGGTGGGCGGGCTCACCGGCTTCCATGGGCGCTACGACGGCAACATCCTGGTCAACGCCATGGCGGTGGGGCTCGCCCGCACCGATGCGATCTTCTACGCCGCCGCCACCGGAGTCGGGAACCCGATCGTCTATCTCGGCTCCAAGACCGGCCGCGACGGCATCCACGGCGCCACCATGGCGTCCGCGGAGTTCGACGAGGCCACGGAATCGAAGCGTCCGACCGTGCAGGTCGGCGACCCCTTCGCCGAGAAACTGCTGCTCGAGGCCTGCCTCGAGCTGATGGCCTCGGGCGCGGTCATCGCCATCCAGGACATGGGCGCGGCGGGGCTGACCTGCTCGGCGGTCGAGATGGGCGCCAAGGGCGATCTCGGCGTCGAGCTCGACATCGAGAAGGTGCCGGCCCGCGAGGCCGGCATGACCCCCTACGAGATGATGCTGTCCGAGAGCCAGGAGCGCATGCTCATGGTGCTCAAGCCCGGCATGGAGGCCGAGGCGGAAGGCATCTTCGTGAAGTGGGGCCTCGACTTCGCGGTGATCGGCCGGACCACCGACACGCTGCGCTTCGTGGTCAAGTGGCACGGCGAGACCGTCGCCGACCTGCCGATCAAGGAGCTGGGCGACGAGGCGCCGCTCTACGACCGGCCGCACCTGGCCAACACCCATCAGCCGGTGATCGCCGCATCCACGGTGCCGGCGCCGGCCTCGCTCACCGAGGCGCTCAAGCGCCTGGTCGGCTCGCCCGACCTCGCCTCGAAGCGCTGGGTCTACGAGCAGTACGACCACTTCATCCTCGGCAACACCGTGCAGAAGCCCGGCGGCGACGCCGCGATCGTGCGGGTCGAGGACGGCCCGAAGGGCCTGGCGCTGACCTGCGACGTCACCCCGCGCTACTGCGAGGCCGACCCGGTCGAGGGCGGCCGGCAGGCCGTGGCCGAGGCCTGGCGCAACATCACCGCGGTGGGGGCCAAGCCGCTCGCCATCACCGACAACCTGAACTTCGGCAACCCGGAGAAGCCCGAGGTGATGGGCCAGCTGGTCGGCTGCCTCCAGGGCATCGGCGAGGCCTGCCGGGCCCTCGACTTCCCGGTCGTGTCCGGCAACGTCTCCCTCTACAACGAGACCAACGGCGTCGGCATCCTGCCGACCCCGACCATCGGCGGCGTCGGCGTGCTCGACGACGTGGAGCGGCACGCCACCATCGCGCTCAAGCGCGAGGGCGACGTGCTGGTCCTGGTCGGCGCCGGCGAGGGCTGGCTCGGCCAGTCGTCCTACCTCGCGGTGATCGAGGGCCGGGAAGAAGGCGCGCCGCCCCCGGTTGACCTCTCGCTCGAGCGCCGCAACGGCGACTTCGTGCGCGGGCTGATCGTGTCCGGCACGGTCGACACCGTCCACGACCTGTCCGACGGCGGACTCGCGGTGGCGCTCGCCGAGATGGCGATGGCCGGCGGCATCGGCGCGGCGCTGCCGGAGGTGCCGGTGGACCTGGCCCCCCACGCCTACCTGTTCGGCGAGGACCAGGCCCGCTACCTGCTGGCGGTCGATCCGGAGGTCGCCACCGACCTCCTCTACAGCGCCTCGGCCCAGGGCATCGACGCGGCCGTCGTCGGGGTGACCGGCTCCGACCGTTTGACCCTGCCGGGTGGCGAGACCATATCGCTGTCCGAGCTGATCGCGGCCCATGAAGGCTGGCTACCCACCTACATGGCGAGCCAGCCGGCCGCGCCTGCCGCCTGACCCCTCAACGCCCTGGGAGTTTTTCGATGCCGATGGATGCGGGCGAGATCGAGCGCATGATCCGCGAGGCCCTGCCCGACGCGCAGGTCGAGATCCGCGACCTCGCGGGCGATGGCGACCATTACGCGGCCACCGTCCTGTCCGCGGCCTTCAAGGGCAAGACCCGGGTGGCCCAGCACCAGATGGTCTACGGCGCCCTCCAGGGCCGGATGGGCGGCGTGCTGCACGCCCTTGCGCTGACCACGGGCGTCCCGCAGGATTGACGCCTCACGCGGGATTCGCGGCCATGGACAACGGACCGAGCCTCTACGACGACGACATCGTGACCTGGGCTGAGGAGCAGGTCACGGCCTTGCGCGCCCTCGCCATGCGCGGCGACCTGTCGAATGTCGTCGATTGGGCGAACGTGATCGAGGAGATCGAGAGCGTGGGACGGGCCGATCTTGAGCGGGTCGAGAGTGCTATCCTCCAGCTGTTGATCCACGTCCTCAAATATGCGTCGGCGCCTGGTGCCCAATCTACGAAATCCTGGCGCAAGGAGGTCCTTGTTTTTCAGGCATCCGCGCGTCGGAATTATCGGCGGTCGATGCGGCAGCGCATCGACTGGGACGCACTTTGGTCGTCAGCCAGAAAGATTGCTGATTCCTCGCTCGGGATGTTCGGCGACGCACTGCTCGGCGGGTTGCCGGACCGCATGCCGTTCACGCCCGAAGCGATAACGGCGCCCGGCTTCGACATGGACGAAGCGCTGGAGCGTCTCGCCACGGTGTTGAATTCCGACCCTGGTCACACCTAAATCACGCTATCGCACGAGGACTGACCTAATGACCGACGCCAACGCAACCATCCAGAACGAGATCGCCTCCCAGGACGTGGTGGTGTTCATGAAGGGCACCCCGCAGATGCCGCAATGCGGCTTCTCGGGCCAGGTGGTGCAGATCCTCAATTACCTCGAAGTGCCGTTCAAGGGCGTGAACGTGCTGGCCGACCAGGGCATCCGCGAGGGCATCAAGGCCTTCTCGAACTGGCCGACCATCCCGCAGATCTACGTGAAGGGCGAGTTCGTCGGCGGTTGCGACATCACCCGCGAGATGTTCCAGTCGGGCGAGCTGCAGACCTTCCTGGCCGAGAAGGGCATCCCGGTGAAGTCCGCCGCCGCCTGATTCTGTCGGGACTTTGCACACTGGATGAGGGCGCCTGCGGGCGCCCTTTTTCAGGCCCGTCATTGCGAGTCCGGCGAAGCAACCCGGGACGGCGCGAGGTCGGTGGACGTGGCGCCGCGGGATCGCTTCGCTGCGCCCGCAAAGACCGTGGCCGGATCAGCGCGGCCCCCGCGCGACGAACAGGGCAACGCAGCCGACGACCGTGATCTCCACGAACCGGAAGCGCTGATCGAGGGCTGCGCGCAGGGCTGGCAGGGTGTCGTCGACGTTCGAGAACACGCCCTTGCGGTTGTAGATCCGCATGAGGGTCCGCGCCGCAGCCGTGACCGGGACGCCGCCAGAGAGGATCGTGGCGCCGAACACCACACCGTCGTCGCGCAGGCACGGGCGCACCGTGTCGAAGGCTTTCGCTTTCTCGGCGATGTCCCCCGGCAGGCAATGCAGCAGGTAGGTCAGGCCGATCGAGTCGAACGGCGCGAGGCCGCCGGCCGGAGCGCCGAGCACGTCGACGCGATAGGTCTCGGGCCGATAACGCGCGATCCGGTGGGCCGCGAAGGCGAGGCTGTCGGCGTTGAGATCCATCAACCCGACCCGAGGCGTCGGAGACGGGAAACGGCAACGGTCGAGGTACCAGCCGGTCCCGACGCCGACATCGAGATGGGCGGTGCCCACGTGCCGGTGGTAGAGGGCGAGGATCCGCGCGGTCGGGCAGCGCCAGACCAGCGGGTTCGACAGGCGCAGCACGACGAGGTCGTACAGCCGTAACGTCCGGTTGTTGTAGATCGCCTGCCCGGCTCGGGTATCGCTCGCCATGGCTCTCCGTCAGGCCCCATGTGGGCGGCGCGCATTCGCATTCGCCGGCGCAATCGCCTATATCAGACCCTTTCCAATCGAATGGATCGTTTGAACGCTATGGCGACGCCGTCGCTCGACAGCGCCCGCGCGGCCGATGCCGCGATCGAGAAGGCGCCCGATTTCCAGCCCATGCCGCTCCCCGGCCGGCGCCCCTCTCTGGTCGGGCTGACCCGCGACGCGCTCAAGGCGCAGCTCGTGGCGATGGGCGTGCCCGAGCGCGAGAGCCGGATGCGGGCCGGCCAGCTCTGGCACTGGGTCAACTTCCGGGGCGCCCACGACTTTGCCCAGATGACCAATGTCGGCAAGGCCCTGAAGGCCGAGCTGGCGCAGCATTTCACCCTGGAGCGTCCCGAGGTCGCCAGCCGCCAGGTCTCCCGCGACGGCACCCGCAAGTGGCTGCTGCGCATGGCTCCGACCAACCCGCAGGAGCACAACCGCGGCGCCGAGATCGAGTGCGTCTACATTCCGGGTCCGGACCGGGGCACGCTCTGCGTCTCCTCGCAGGTCGGCTGCACCCTCACCTGCTCGTTCTGCCACACCGGCACGCAGCGCCTCGTGCGCAACCTCTCGGCCGCTGAGATCGTGCAGCAGCTGGTGACCGCCCGGGACGAGCTCGGCGACTGGCCCGGCCAGATGCCGAGCCGCGACGCCTCCGGGGGCGGCGACGCGGGACGCCTGGTGACCAACATCGTGTTCATGGGCATGGGCGAGCCCCTGTACAACCTCGATGCGGTGATCGACGCCGTGGGGGTGATGTCCGACCAGGAGGGGCTCGCCCTGTCGCGGCGGCGCATCACGGTCTCCACCTCCGGGGTCGTGCCGCAGATCCCCCGGCTGGGCGAGGCGGCCAATTCCATGCTGGCGATCTCGCTCCACGCGGTGCGCGACGATCTCCGCAACGAGCTGGTGCCGCTCAACCGCAAATACCCGATCGCCCAGCTGCTCGAAGCCTGCCGGACCTATCCGGGCGTGAGCAACGCGCGCCGTATCACCTTCGAGTACGTGATGCTGAAGGGCGTGAACGATTCGGACGCGGATGCGCGCGAGCTGGTCCGCCTGCTCAAGGGCATCCCGGCCAAGATCAACCTGATCCCGTTCAATCCCTGGCCCGGCAGCCGCTACGAGTGCTCGGACTGGGACCGGATCGAGCGCTTCTCCGAGATCGTGTTCAACGCCGGCTACGCCTCGCCGGTGCGCACCCCCCGGGGCCGGGACATCCTGGCCGCCTGCGGCCAGCTCAAGAGCGAGACCGAGAAGCTGCGCGCCCGGGCCCGGCTGATGCAGGAAGAGGGCATCGGCGTGGAGAGTTTTTACGCCGGCGCCGACGACTGACCCGGTCAGGGTTTCGAAAGGTCTGAGACCTTTCGTGGGGCAGAGAGAAGCCTCGCTACTGCCGGGCTTCGCCCGCTGTCGGGCTTCCCCGTGACGTTCCGCCAAAGGGCATGGCCCTTTGCGATCCTGGCGATCACGCCGCGATCCGGTGCCCATCGGCCCGGCGCAAGGGGGGCTCCTCGGCGCCGACCCATTCGGTGCGGTGCCGCGGCAGGGCCTCGGGGTGCTCCGCCTGGAGCCAGGTGATCATCCCCTCCCGGATCACGCAGCGCAGGTCCCAGGCCTGGGGCGCGTTGCGGGCGCTCACCAGCATCCGGATCTCGATGGCGGTTTCCCGGGCGTCCGAGACCTGGAGGTTGACCACCTTGCCGTCCCACAGGGGTGTGGCGGCGGCGATCTCCGACAGCTTCTCGCGCATCCGGGCCACCGGGGCGCGATGGTCGACATACAGGAACACGCTGCCGATCAGCGAGGCGCCGTCCCGGGTCCAGTTCTGGAACGGCTTCTGGATGAAGTAGGTCAGCGGCAGCACCAGGCGCCGCCAGTCCCACAGGCGCACCACCACGTAGGTCGCGGTGATCTCCTCGACCCAGCCCCACTCGTTCTCGACGATGATCGCGTCCTCGATCCGGATCGGCTGGGTAATGGCGATCTGGATGCCGGCAACGAGGTTCGACAGGACCGGCTGCATGGCCAGCCCCAGGATCAGGCCGGCGGCTCCCGCCGAGGCCAGCAGGCTTACCCCGTACTGGCGCACCGGCTCGAAGGTCATGAGCGCCACCGAGACGGTGATCAGGCCGACCAGGGTGACGGCGGCGCGCTCCAGGATGCGCATCTGGGTGAAGTGCTTGCGCGCCAGCAGGTTGTCCTCGGCGTCGAGCTTGAAGCGGCGCAGGTAGATCACCGTGGCGATGTGGAGCGCGGTGGCGCAGCACCAGCCGGTGAGCGTCACGAAGGCGACGAGCAGGAGCTGGTTGAGGGCGATCCGCACCTCCCAGGACAGGCGCACCGTGGTCGAGGCGAGGCTGATCGCCACGACGATCAGGCCCAGGCGGGTCGGTCCGCGGGTGCGTGAGACCAGGGAGCGCCAGAACAGGCTCTTGCTCGCCACCGCCCGCTTCATCGCCCGGTACGCGACCCCGTGCAGCGGCATCACCACGGCACAGCAGGTGACGATCAGGATCAGGCTCTCGGCCCACCACGGCAGATAGGCCAGCACGGAGGCGGCGCGGCCGGTCAGGGCATCAAGGTCCGGCATCGGGCATGACCTCCACGGGTTCCGAACGGGACCTGGAGGAATGGGCGGCACCCGTCGGGGTTCCGCAACGCACCATGCCAGCGCTGCAACGCAGCGGCATGGTCAGAACGCGGCGGGACGGTTGCGTTTCGGCGCCCGGCCGGGCAGCCGCGCGTGCTTGTCGGCGACTCGCCCCGATCGGCGGACCGATCCCGGACCGCCCTAGCGCGCCGCGCCGATCTCCACGCTGCCGGTGGCCGTCCGGCCGAACCGCGCCGGCCGGTACATGTCCTCCACCGAAGCGCCCGGGTGCACGTAGGTCCCGGGCGAGACCGCCCGGACCGTGTAGGCCACGGTGAAGAACGCCGACTGGCTCGGGTCGCGGTCGTAGGCGGCCACGAAGCGGTCGTCGCGGAACTCGGTGTGGACCGGCTGCACCTCCGATTTGGCGAAGGCGAGGCCCTGGAGGGCGTCGGCGTCGAGCAGCTTCGGGTTGTCGATCTCCAGCCCCGCCGGCAGCGGATCGACCAGCAGGATCCGCCCGGCCTGAGCCTTGTCCTCGGTCACCTTGAGCACCACCACGAGCCGGTCGTTCTGGCGCAGACCGTGGGCCGGATCGATCACGCAGCCGTCGAGCCGGTGGATGCTGCGCTCGATCCTGTAGCCCTGGGCGGCGGCGGGCTCGGGCACCAGCGGACTGCCGTTCACGCCCAGCACCACCTGCACCGGCGCCCGGCCGGTGTTGACCAGCGCGACGCTGCGCCCATCCAGGGAAGGCCCCCGGTAGATCCGGGCGAGCGGCCCGGCCTGCGCCGCGCCGTCGAGGCTGAACGACAGGGCGTCGGCCTCCTTGGACAGGCTCTCGGCCGCGAGCACCAGCCAGGCATTCTCCTGCGTGCTGGTGGTCCGCGTGTCCTGGGATTCCTCGCCGATCACCGCGGCCACCGGGGCCAGCGCGACCTGGGTCAGCCCGCTCTCGGCCGCCAGCGCGATCAGGCCGGCTCCATCGCGCAGGCGGGAGCCGTAATCGGCCCGGTACACGCCCGTATCCCGCTGGGATCGCAGCGTGGCCAGCGCCGCGTCCATCGCCTTGGCGGCGCGACCCCGGTCGCCCAGGAGCGCCAGGGAGGCGGCGAGCTGCGCCCGGCCGAGCCCGGTCGCGAAGGCGTCGAGCTTGGTGTCGACGAGGTAGCGCAGGTCGCCCATCACCGGCCGGCCGTTGCGGGCCAGCACGTAGGCGGCGTAGGCGAGGTCGGCGCCCCCGTCGCGCACCTCCGTGGCGTTGGCGACGGTGTTGCGCAGGCGGTCCAGCGCCTGGGTGAAGGCCGGCTGCGGTACCGCGAAGCCGCGCTCCCGGGCGCGGGTGAGGAAGTCGGTGACGTAGGCATCGAGCCAGACGTCGCCCGATCCTTGCGCCGACCACAGGCCGAAATCGCCGCTCGCATCCTGGCGGGCGAGCAGCCGCTCGATCGATTCGCGTACGCGGTCGTCGACGTTCACGTCGAGGGCCAGCTTGTCGAGCCCAGCCAGCCGGTTGACGTAGAGCAGCGGCATCGCCCGGCTGACGATCTGCTCGGAACAGCCGTAAGGATAGCGGTCGAGGGCCTGGAGCAGCGCCGGAACGTCGAGGCCCGGCAGCGCCGAGGCCGAGAGCGAGACGCTGCCGGTTCCGGGCAGCAAATCGGCCAGCAGGTCGGCGCTCACCGTCAGGCCGGCCCCGGGCGCCAGGCTGCGCACCGACCGGCGCAGCAGCGCCCCGGTCCCCGGCAGCACGCCGAGCGCGAAGCTCTGGCCGAGAGTGCCGTCGAGGCCGGGCCCCGACAGGGCGAGGTCGAGCCGTGCCGTGCCCGGCCCCGCGGCGGTGATCGGGACCGCGACCTGGCCCCTGCCCCCGGCCTCCAGCCGGATCGTCTGGCGCAGGGCCCCGGCGCCGATCAGGATCGGGCCGGACGGGGCGATGTCGACCGTGTAGTCGCCCGCCGCGCCTTCGACGTTGTCGAGCGCCATGAACAGGCGCGAGCGGTCGCCGGTGTCGAGGAAGCGCGGCAGCGTGGCGGCGAGCACCACGGGGTCGCGGATGATCACGTCCGCCTGCGCCTGTCCGACCCGGTCGCCGCTCCAGGCGGTGACCATCACGCGGCCGGTGCCGATGAAGGCCGGCAGCGGAAAGGTGACGCTGGCCGCCCCGTCCGGCCCCACCGTCACGACGCCCGAGAACAGCGCGAGCGGCGCCTGGGTCGGCGGCGCGTCGGCGAGCTCGCCGCCCCCCGCGTCGCCCCCGGATCGGATCGCCCCGGCCGAGCCCTGCATGCCGTCGATCAGGTAGCCGTAGAGGTCGCGGAACTCCGGACCCAGCGCCTTCTGGCCGAGGAAGTACTGGGTCGGATTCGGCGCCTCGTAGCGGGTCAGGTTGAGGATGCCGACATCGACCAGCGCCACGGTGATCCGTGCCGGCTCGCCGGACTTCAGCCCGGTGAGCTGCACCGGGATCGTCAGGTCCTGGCGCGGACGGGTGCGCTCCGGGGCCTTCACGGCGACGCCGAGGCTGCGCCGCTCGCGGTCCACCGAGAACCAAGCGAGCCCGAGCGCCCGCCCCGGCAGCCGCTTGGCCGCCTGGTCGAGGGGCCGGTAGGCTGTGGCGACCAGGTAGGCGCCCGCGCCCCACTCGGCCTTGACCGGAAGGCTGACGGTGGTGCCGCCCGCCGGGACGCTGACCTCGACGGTCTCGTGCACCCGGTCGCCCACCACCATGAGGCTGGCCTGCCCCTTGAACGTCGGGCTGATCTTGGCCCGCAGCGTGTCGCCCGCCGCATAGGCGGCCTTGTCGAGGGTGAGGTCGAGCAGGTCCGGCGCCTCGGCGGTCTCCGAGCCGCCCCAGCCGACCGTGAAGCCGAGGCTCGCGGTGGCGTCCGGGGCGCCCGCGGCCGAGACCTCGAGCCGGTAGCGCCCGAGGCCGACCGGCGCCTCGATCAGGCCCGACCCGCCGGCCCCGAGGTCGAGGCCGCCCTCGGCGACGCGGCGGCTTGTCTTGACCGGCTCGAACGACCAGCGGCCGCCGGCGCGGTACCATTGGTAGCTCTGGTCGATCTGCGAGAGCGTCCAGGTCACGCCCGGCCGGGCCAGCAGCGTACCGTCCGGGGCCGCGAAGACCACCGTGAAGGTCGCGCGTCCGCCGTCCTTCAGGTCCGAGAAACCCTTCCGGATCGCCAGCACCGGGGCGGCCGGAAGGATCGGTAGGGTGAGGCTGCGCGACAGCGCCCGCCCGCCGGGCTCGCCGACCGCGAGGGTGATCTTCGCCTCCAGGGGCCGCGGCGCCGCGAGGTCCGGGATTGGCACCAGGATCGTGGCCAGGCCCCGCGCGTCCGTGGTCGCCCCGCCGGAGATCTCCTGGGTGACCGGCTCCACCGCCTCGTCGTCGAGGCCGACGGCGTAGCCCTCCAGGCCCTTGATGCCGGAGCCGGAGGCGGCCTGCTGCACGACGACGCTGCCCGAGACGTCGAGCCCGGCGCCCGGGGCGCCGTAGAGGTAGCGTGCCGCGACGGCGACCTGCGCGGCCTCGCCCCGGCGCAGGCCGGCCTGCGCCGGCTTGAGGGTCACCTCCAGACGCTCGGGGACGTAATCCTCCAGGAGGAAGCTGGTCTCGCCCAGGGCCGGCGCCTTCGGGTCGCTGTAGGCGGCGATCCGCCAGGTGCCCCGCATGGCGCCCGACAGCAGCGGCAGCGGTAGCGCCCGGCCGCCGAGCCCCTGGTCCGGCACCGAAACCCGGCGATACTCGACCCCGTCCGGGCGCTTCACCACCACGGTCAGCGGCAGGTTCGGCACCGCCGCGCCCCGTGGGTCGCGCAGCAGGGCGGTGATCTGCACGGTCTCGCCCGAGCGGTAGACCCCCCGCTCGGTGAACAGGTAGGCGTCGAGGCCGCCGCTCTCGGGCCGGCCCTTCACGCCCCGGTCGGTCAGGTCGAAGGCGCCGAGGTTGAGGTCGAGGAAGCCGTAATCGTCCCCGGCCTGGGCGACCACGAGGCTCGGCGCGGTGCCACCCTCCCCGCGGGCGAGGCCCGGACCGAACACGGCCCGGCCCTGGGCGTCGGTCCTGGCGGTGCCCAGCACCTCGTTGTTGCGGGCGACCAGCCGGATCTCGGCCCCCGGCAGGACCTGCGCGGAGGCGAGCGAGCGCAGGACCACGTTGACCCCGTCCCGCCCCTTGGTGGCGGTGAGGCCGAGATCCGAGACCACGAACCACTGGGTCGCCTGCGTCTCGTATCCGTCCTCGTCCCCGGCGACCGTGCCGGAGGGCCGGGCCACCATCACGTAGATCCCGGGTTCCAGCTTGCCCACGGCCTGCAGGACCGGGAAGGCGGTCACCGCCTCCTGGTTCAGCTCGGCCTTGGCGGTGTCGAGCGTGCCCTTCCAGACGCGCTGGCCCTTCTCGGCCGCCAGCGTCGCGGCATTCGTGCCGCTGAGCTGGCCCAGGAAATCCTCGGAGCGCAGGGTTGGCAGCAGGCCGCGGTCGCCGATGCGCAGGACCTCGACGTCGAGCTTGGCGGCATTCACCGAGACCAGGGGCACGCCCGCCTGCCCGGTGCGGGGCAGGACGTAGTTGCGCCCGGTGAACCGGACCTGCGGGGCGCGGTCGCGGACGTAGATCTCGTAATCGGCGGACTTGAGCAGGCTCTCGCCCACCGCGGACGGCAGCCCCTGGCGCAGGACCACTGCGTAGCGGCCGCCGTGCTTCAGCCCGTCGACGCAGACCTGCGCGTTCTCGGCGGTCACGGCGGCGCTGCTGCTGCCCGAGACCGCCACGTAGGGGGCGTAGTCGGTCTTGGGGACCACCGGCTCCGAGAGGGTGAAGCACAAGCGCGGCGCGGCCGCATCCGAATCGACCTTGTAGTCGAGGATGCGGAAGCCGTGCTCGGCCCGCAGGGCCTCGTAGGTCCGGTGCGTCGCGGGCAGGTCGTCGAGGGCCAGGCTGGCCGCGTAGGCGTTCAGGGCCGGCCGCCAGTTGGATTGCCCGGCCTCCAGGGCGCCGAGCTGCGCCAGGGGAGGGCCGCCGCGTCGGCGGGCGAGCCGGCGCGCTCGTAGGCCCGGTAGGCCGCTGCGGCGGCCCGGTCCCGCAGGCGGGCCCGGCCCTGGTAATCGTTCTCCTCCAGGGCATCGGCCGCTGCCGCGGCGGCGCGGGAGAACGCCTGCCAGCTCCGGATGTCGGCCGGGTCGGCCGCGACCGCGGCGGTGAGCGGGACCAGCGCCTCGTCCGGCTTGCCGGCGGCGAGCAGCGCCAGTCCCGCGGCCCGGGACTGGCCGGCCGGCCTGAGCGGTCCGCCGGCCTCGGCCTTCAGCGCCGCCTCGAGCCGCACGGCGGCGCTGGCGAGATCGGCCCGGACGAAGGTCCTTTCGAAGGCTGCAGCCTGACGGGGCGCGGTGCGCGAGGCCGGCGCCGTCTGGGCGAGGGCAGGCCCGCAGGCGAGACCTGCCAGAAGCGCCAGAGCACCCGCCAGCCGGATCCGCCACGCCATACGCCTGCCCTCGTCGGCCCCGGATCCAGGACGATTCGTCCCGGGATCGGCCGGCCGGGAACCTAGCACCGATCGATCCCGCCGCAACGCTTCGGATGCGTGTTGAGAGCCGCTCCGCGGCCCCTTTCCGCGGAGCTATGGCCGCGACAGGATCGAGGCGCGATGGGCTTTTGCAGGCTGCAACGCACCCTCGCGCCCGTATGGGCGGGCGGATGCACAGAGTGCCCTCCGGACGGTCCTCGGCCGCAAGAGAGGTCTGCGCGAGGCAGGCCCGCACTCTTCCGCCCCCCTTAGCGGGCTACGGGTTGCACAGGTTGGACAATTCACCTCCTGAGGATCAATGCCCCATACCTGTTGACCCGCGCCGTCATTCCGGGGCGCCGCAGGCGAGCCCGGACCCGAAGGGGCCGCGGGGGCGGCAACCCAGAAACGCTGTCCGTGCAGGAGCTCGACACAGCGATGGTTCTGGATCCCGGGCTCCGCTGCGCGGTCCCGGGACGACCGCCCGTGGCGGCATCGATCCAGCCACCGCTTGAAGAACGAGACGGAGCTTTCCGCGCGCTGAAACTTCCACGCGCTGAAACGATGAACATTCCAGCTGCGATGTGCGAACGACCGAGCCTGCACGGGACAGGCAACCCGCGCGTGTCCCGGGTCACCGGTGGTCGATCGTCCCGCCCCTACCGCGAGCGCGGCGCGCGATCCCAAAAATTCAGAACGCCTTGAGCACCTGCTCGGTGTGCTCGACCGAGACCGGGCCGGCGAAGCAGTGCGAGACCAGGGCGCGGTAATCCTGCCAGGGCTGCGAGCCGGTGAAGTCCTTGGTGTGGGCCTCCAGCGTGTCCCAGTGGATCATCAGCCGGTAGCGCTGCGGATGCTCGATCGAGCGGCGGACCTCGAAGGCGCGGCAGCCCTTGGCGGCATTGAAGATCGCCGAGGCCTCGGTGATGCCGGCCTCGAACGCCGCCTCCATGCCGGGCTTGATCTCGATCTGTGCAATTTCGAGGATCATGGCGTCGAATCCTTTTCCTTACGCGTGGAGGGGGCGGCCGAGCTTGGCCGCCAGGATACGCTGCGGGCTCAAGCCGGGATCGGCTTGGGCGGCGACCGGCAGGTAGGCGGTCTGCTCCAACATGTAGCGGCCGCCCATCGCCCCGTGCATCACGAGGTCGGAGAAGGTCACCCAGGTCTCGCCGGGCCGGAACGCGACGTCGGCCTGGGGGGCGCTGGCCTGATAGGTCTCGTCCTGCTTCAGGGCGTCGTGCAGGTGCAGCATCAGGTGGTCGTATTCGGAGCGCCGGGCCTTGGTGATCCGCAGGGCCGCGAGCAGCCGCGCCGTGAGCGGCGCGTAGCGCGGCAGCCGGGGCAGGAACGTCTCCGCCATCGACCCGAAATCCTCGCCGACCCGCCAGCGGCGGGGCTCGCCGGACGGGTTGATGTTGCGGAACACCCGCAGGATCCGCTTCTCGCCGATCGGGTTCGACGGGAAGGCGTCGACATGCAGCCGGGTGTCGTCGCGCCGCCAGCTGAGCTTGCGCCGGTCCACGTCGAACGGTCGGTAGGAGGTGCCGGCGAGCGCCACCCGGTCGGCGTAATCCGGCAGGTAGGTGCCGATCAGGTCACGGGCGAAGGCGCGGTAGCGGATCAGGAGCTGGCGCAGGGCCTCCTGTTCCTCCGGGGTGCCGGCGGCGCCGCGCAGCTCCGCGGCCTCGCCCCGGATGTTGACGTTCTTGGCCTTTCCGTCCGCGAAGGGGCGCTCGGTAAACCGGTGCTCGTACGCGCTGAATGGGAACGGCAGGTCCGGGAACAGCAGCACCGCCCCGGCTTCCAGCTCCCGGGCCAGGGAGCCAACATTCTCACCGGGGACGACTGTGCGGATCGGGCTGATCATCGTGTTCGGGCTGGATCTGCCGGGCCGAAGAGGGGCTAGACGGGGCGCAATCCTGTAGCCGAGCCGCCCGCGGGAGGCCAGGGCCCGCATTTCCGGTGGATGACATCGCTCGTCCACTGGCACCGGCCGGGGGCGCCGCCCCGGGTGCTTGCGCAACCGCCGCGTTCCCGGCACGTTCCCCTCCGCATACCGGCCCACGAGCCCGGCGGAGGATGGCGCCGATGGCGACCCTGAAGGAATTCGAGGAAGCCCTGCGCGAGCATGGCATGAACATGGCGCTGGCGTTGCTGGAGCGCCTGCGCGAGCGCGACCGCGCCACCCGCACGGTCAAGCCGGCCCGCCGTCTCACGGGCCAGAAGATGACGCCCGAACTCGCCCGGGCGATTCTCGACCTGCACGCCTCCACGGGCATGACCCAGCAGGAGATCGCGTTCAAGGTCGGGGTCAACCAGGGCCGGGTCAACGAGGTGATCAAGCGCGGCAAGTGGCTGTCGGACGACCCCCAGGCCCCCGAGGCGGTGGCCCGCGACAAGGCGTTGGCCCGCATGCGCGGCGACCCCAAGCCGAAGAAGCCGCCGCTGGCTACCGCCCGGCCGAAGGAGCGCAAGGCGGCCGCCACGAAGGTGCCCGCCAAGGCACGCAACCAGGGCCAACTGGCTTTGGGCGATCTGTAGGAGCGACAGGAGGGGATCCCAAAGGGCTTGCAGCCCTTCGGCGGAGTTCGGGGCGCGCAGCCTAGAGATCCCTATCCCGGGGCTCTGACCTGGACCCGCAAGAGGTCACGGACCTTTTGAAACCGGGATTTTATGGGTCGGCGACCGGGGCTCAGTTCGCTGGCGCGAAATGCCCGCGGTAGCGCGCGCCGATCGCCTCGACCGGAAGCGCCACGAACACATCGGTGGTGCCGAACTGGCGGTCGATCACCGCGCCTTCCCCGAAGGTCGCGCCGAGCCGCAGATAGCCCTTGATCAGGGGCGGCAGCGCCTGCAGAGCCGCCTTGGGATCGACCGCCTCGCGGGGCATCCGATCCATGGACACCGCACGCTCCGGCAGGGCTCGGGCCCGCCACGCCTCGGGTGCGCGGGCATGGTGGTGCAGGAACGACAGCGGCAGGGCCAGCCGGTCCGGATCGGTGCCCTCCAGGCTGGCGCAGCCGATCAGCGCATCGATCCGGTGATGCAGCACGTAGGCGTAGATCCCCTGCCAGAGCAGCTCGACGGTGCGCTTGCTGCGGTAGGGCTTGAGCACGCAGGAGCGGCCGAGTTCCAGCAGGCGCCGGTGCCCCTGCGCCGCCAGGATCGGCTCCAGGTCGTATTCGCCCTCGGAGTAGAAGCCGGCATGGCGCTCGGCGACCTCGCCGCGCAGCAACCTGTAGGTGCCGACCACCTTGGGCCGATGCTCGACGAACGGCTTCTTCCGCCGGGGCGCGTCATGGTCGAGGACGAGGAGATGGTCGCAGAGCGCGTCGTAGGCGTCGGCGTCGCGTCGTGACAAAGCCGCAAGACCCGTCGGGATCGCCGCCATTTCTTCGTAGAACACCTTGAACCGAAGGCGCTGCGCGCGCCGGATTTCGGATTTCTTCGAAGCTAACCGGACCTCGAGGTTGCCGATCCGGCCCAGGCTGCGCCCCTCGAACGGCTCCGGCAGACGAATCGCCCGCTCGCCCGACAGGATGTCGGCGATGGCCGCCGGTTCCGCCTGGACGAGCGCGTGGCGCCGCCGCAGTTTCGCGATCGGCGCGCCGACCCCCCATTGAACGCCCTTGTGCCAGCCGGCTCCGAGCGCGCTGTAGGCTCCGCGGGCGAGATTGGCGACCATGGACGGGTTCACTCCGGGCGCACGATCGTGCACCGTCGGGAAGGACAGAGAGCACGAACCGCACACGCCATTATGACAGCCCCGACACGAAAGCGCCCCGGCCAGGGCCGGGGCGCTCCAACAGCGTAGCGGGTTCCGAGCCGCGACCGGATCAGGCCGCCTGCGGGACCGGGTCCTTGCGCACGTCACCCTCGATCACTGGGGCGGACGGGGTCCCGGCCGTGGCGATCTGGATGCGGCGCGGCTTCTTCGCCTCCGGGACCTCGCGGACGAGGTCGATGTGGAGGAGGCCGTTCTCCAGGGCCGCGCCGGTCACCTGGACGTGGTCGGCGAGCTGGAAGCGGCGCTCGAAGGCACGGGCCGCGATGCCCTGGTGCAGGAACTCCGCCTTGGGCTCGGCCTTGCGCTCGCCCTTCAGGGTCAGCGCATTCTCCCGCACTTCGATCGACAGGTCGGACTCGGTGAAGCCGGCGACCGCGACGGTGATGCGGTAGGCGTTCTCGCCGGTCCGCTCGATGTTGTAGGGCGGGTAGGTCGGCGCCGCCTCGGCGGTGGCGAACTGGTCGAGGGCGGAGAACAGTCGGTCGAAGCCGACGGTGGAACGATACAGGGGAGCGAGATCGAACTGACGCATGACATATCCTCGTATGAGCAACATGCAGAAGCGGTCCGCCCGATGGGCCGGACCCGTCGTTCGTGCCGCCTGACGGCCGGCACAGACGGGATATCGGGGGGCAAAAAACCGGGTTCAAGACCTCCGGAAGGACCCGAGTGCGAGATTTTTCCGCTACGGTGACGCTTGCATGCGGACCCGGCATGCGGACGGACTGAGGTTGGCCCGTGAGACGGTTGGACGGCGATATCGGACGGGAGCCGCCGCTCCTGACCCTGCGCGGCACGCCGGACAATCCGGTGCCGCCGGGCGGCACCCTGATCGCGGTCGGCACCCGCGACGACTGCACGCTGCGGGCCGCCTACTGGCAGGCCACGACGCGGACCTGCCGGGGCACGGTCTGCCTGCTCCAGGGACGGGCCGAATTCATCGAGAAGTACTACGAGACCATCCACGACCTGCGTGCGCGGGGCTTCGCCGTGGTGGCGTTCGACTGGCGCGGCCAGGGCGAGTCGGACCGGCGGGCCGACGACCCGCACAAGGGCCATGTCGGCCGGTTCGACGATTACCGCCTCGACCTGCGGGCGGTGGCCGAGACGGTGCTGGTGCCGCTGATGCCTGAGCCGCATGTCGGCCTGGCGCATTCGATGGGGGGCTGCGTCGCGCTGATCGGGGCGCTCGACGGCTGGCTGCCGTTCCGGCGCCTGGTGACGGTGGCGCCGATGCTGTCGATCCGGATGGTGCGCTGGCCCGCCGGGGCGGCGTTCCTGTCGCGGTTCCTGCACCGGATCGGGCTGGGCGACCGCTACATCCCGCTGGGCAAGCCAGTCTCGATCGCCACCAAGCCCTATGCCGGCAACCGGCTGTCGCGGGATCCCGCGCGCTACGCCCGCAACGCGGCGGCGGCCCGGCAGGTCGGCGCCGGCGCGGTCGGCGACCCGACGATCGCGTGGCTCGCGGAGGCGTTCCGTGCGATGGCGCGCCTGCGCGACCCGCGCGCCGCCCCGCGCATCACGCTGCCCACCCTGATCGTCGCGGCCGGCGCGGACCCGGTCTGCGGGACCCTGGACACCGAGCGGTTCGCGGCCCGGCTGAAGGCCGGCCACATCCTGGTCCTGCCGGATTCCCGGCACGAGATCCTGAGCGAACGCGACGCCATCCGGCAGGATTTCTGGGCGGCCTTCGTCGCCTTCGTGCCGGGCTCGCCCCTGCCCTCCCACACGGAGGTTGAGGCACATCAGGCGGTGCCGGTGGCCTGAGCCGTCAGCCCCCCAGATCCGGGTCGATGTCTCGCGGCCGCACGAACCGCTCCAGCCGCCCCTGCCCCGGGGCGATCGCCGACCAGGCCGCGGCGTCGAACGCGATCACCGCGTAGGCGGCGGTGGGGAATTCCGTGGCGAGGCGCGTGCGTTCCTTGCGCGGCCCCTCCCCGGCCAGGGTCGCGGCGAGGTCGCCCAGGCCGGGATTGTGGCCGACGACGATCACGGTTTCCGCGCTGTCCGGCGCCCCCCGGATCAGCCCGAGGATCCGCTCGGCCGGCGCCTCGTAGATGTCGTGGTGATACCGCGCCTCGGGTGCGCCGAGGGCGGCCGAGACCGCATCCCAGGTCTCGCGGGTGCGGGTGGCGGTGGAGACCAGGGCCAAGTCCGGTCGGGGACCCTCTTGGCCGATGTGGCCGCCGACAGCGGGCGCGGCCCGGCGGCCGCGGTCGTTGAGCGGCCGTTCGTGGTCGGCGACGCCGGCCGGACGATCCGACTTGGCGTGCCGCAACAGGATCAGCCTGCGCATGGAGCGGGCCCTTCTCGGGATGGGGTGACCGACGCGCGCCGAACAGGCGCGGGGGCCCGGTTAGCGCAAAGCGCGGCGCCCGGGAACCTCGGCGATCCTGCCCGGTTCGAAAAGCTGGGCCGCCGATGCGGGACGCGCATAGGGTGGCGGTCTCTGTCGGAGGAGGTCGCGCCATGGATCGCTCGCCCCGCGTTTCGGAGATCCTGTCCTGGTACGGGGCCGACAGCCCCGGCACGCTGACCAACCTCGCCCGGATGCTGGAGCACGGCCGGCTCGGCGGCACCGGCAAGATGCTGATCCTGCCGGTGGATCAGGGCTTCGAGCATGGCCCGGCCCGCAGCTTCGGCCCGAACCCGCCGGCCTACGATCCGCATTACCATTTCGAATTGGCCCTGGCGGCGGGCTGCAACGCCTACGCGGCGCCGCTCGGCTTCCTCGAGGCGGGCGCCCGGGACTATGCCGGGCGGATCCCGCTGATCCTCAAGCTCAACGACCACGACCTCCTGGCCGACGAGGAGGATCCCGAGCAGGCGATCACCGGCTCGGTGGCGGACGCGCTGCGGCTCGGCGCTTGCGCCATCGGCTTCACGATCTATCCGGGCTCCGCGCACCGCAACGCCATGTATGGCCAGATCCGCGCGATCGCCGAGGAGGCCAAGAGATCCGGGCTCGCCGTGGTGATCTGGTCCTATGCGAGGGGCTCGGCGCTGTCGAAGGACGGCGAGACCGCCATCGACGTGATCGGCTACGCGGCTCAGATCGCCGCGCAGCTCGGAGCCCACATCATCAAGGTCAAGCTGCCCACCGCCCATATCGAGCAGCCGGCGGCCAAGAGGATCTACGAATCCACCGGCATCCCGATCGGCACCGCGGCGGAGCGCGTCCGCCACGTGGTGCAATGCGCCTTCAACGGGCGGCGGATCGTGATCTTTTCGGGCGGTGCCCATGCCGAGGACGACACGTTCCTCGACGAGATCCGGGCCATCCAGGCGGGCGGCGGCTTCGGCTCCATCGTCGGCCGCAACGCCTTCCAGCGCGCGAAGGCGGATGCCCTGACGCTGCTGGGGCGGATCACCGACATCTATGCCGGCAAGGCAGTTTGACGCTCAGCCGCCGCGCTGCTCCCGGCGCATCATGAAGGCCAGCTTCTCGAACAGGCTGACATCCTGCTCGTTCTTGAGCAGCGCGCCGTGCAGCGGCGGGATCAGCTTGCGGCCCTCACGCTCGCGCAGGGTCTCGGGCGAAATATCCTCGGAGACGAGGAGCTTGAGCCAGTCCAGCAGTTCGGAGGTCGAGGGCTTCTTCTTGAGGCCCGGGACCTCGCGGGTCTCGAGAAAGACCCGCAGGGCCTCCTCGACCAAGCGGTGCTTGATGCCCGGATAGTGCACGTCGACGATGCGCATCAGCGTCTCGGCGTCCGGGAACTTGATGTAGTGGAAGAAGCAGCGGCGCAGGAACGCGTCCGGCAGTTCCTTCTCGTTGTTCGACGTGATGATCATGATCGGCCGGCGCACGGCCTTCACGGTCTCGCCGGTCTCGTAGACATGGAACTCCATCCGGTCGAGTTCGGTCAGGAGGTCGTTGGGAAACTCGATGTCGGCCTTGTCGATCTCGTCGATCAGAAGCACCGGCCGCTCGGGCGCGGTGAACGCTTCCCAGAGCTTGCCCCGGCGGATGTAGTTGCCGATGTCCGAGACCCGCGGGTCGCCGAGCTGCGAGTCCCGCAGCCGCGAGACGGCGTCGTACTCGTAGAGGCCCTGCTGGGCCTTGGTGGTCGACTTGATGTTCCAGACGATGAGCGGCGCGCCCAGGCCCCGGGCGATCTCCTCGGCCAGCACGGTCTTGCCGGTGCCGGGCTCGCCCTTGACCAGGAGCGGGCGCTCCAGGACCACGGCGGCGTTGACCGCGGCGGTCAGGTCGGGTGTCGCGACGTAGGTCTCGGTTCCGGAAAATCGCATCGCGCTCTCGGAGAAGCTGGCCTGGAGGCAACCGGTAGCGCGTGCCGACGCCGCCCCGCAAGCGAGACCGGCTAACCCTTCTCGTGCCAGACGCAGTTCCGGGCCAGGATCTCCAGGTTCACGTCGGATTTCTGCGGCTGCGGCAGGGTCTTGGTGTCCATCGCGAGGTCGATCTTGATCTCGACTTGGCCCTTCGACTCGTTGGAGCGTCGGGAGAAGTAGCAGTACTGCTGATAGGGCTGGTCGGCGTTGTCCTTGAAGTTCCAGCCGGTGACGATCTGGCCGTCGAGATAGGGGACCTGCTTGAACACCGTGAAGGTGGTGTTCACCGCCGCCTTCGAGGCCGGGGCGGCGTCGCTGCCGAGCTGCGCCTTCGTGGGCGTCGGCGTGCCGCCGCCACCCATCTTGGGAAGACCTTCGAGCTTGAGCGTGTTGTCGGTCAGCGTGACCTCGCCCTTGGTCTTCAGGGTCACGTCCGAGAGCGCGGTCTGCATGGCCGCGGCGATCTTCTCGGCCGCCGTGTCGAACTGGTTGAGGGTGGCCCAGCCATAGGCCGCCGCCCCGATCCCGATGCCGGCCAGGCACGCGAAGGCGCCGAAGCCCAGCGCGCGGAACAGGAAGGCCCGCGCCGCCACGTAGCTCGAATCCGCCCGCAGGCGGGAGTTCACCTGCTGGGCGAGGGCGACGTTCTCAGGGGTGCCGCCGGCGACGTAGTTCATGCGCCGGCTCCCGCGGCAGGGAGGGTCTGACCCGGAAGGGCCTGACCCGGATGGCTCTGGCCGGGCAGGCTCTGCTGGGTCTGGGCGGGGCGGTTCATCGGGATCACCGCACCCGTGGCGTTGGCCGCGCGGGGCAGGATCGGCTCGGGGTTCGAGCGCAGCGCGTCGGCGATCGCGTCCAGCATGTAGGGCGCGGCCTCCGGGTTCACGGCGGCCCCCAGGTCGTCCTCATCCATGAAGGTCCGGCGGGTCGAGACCGCGCAGAGCGCCAGGATGGTCGACGCGAAGGCGGCGCAGACGGCGGGCAGGAACACGAAGATCCGCAGGAAGGCGTGGACTTGTTGCTCGGTCACGTCGATCGGATCGACGCCGTAGACCATCGCGGTGAAGGAGTGCAGCTGCGAGCGGTTGACCGCATTGCGGTAGCCCTGCTCGGCATCGGCCACGCGCCGGTCGGCGGCGCCGGGGTCGAGGGTCGCGCGCGCCTTGCGGGCCTCCTCCAGCTCCTTGATCAGCACGGCGCGGTCGGCCGACGCCTTGGTCACGCCCGCCGACAGGGCGGCCACGCGCGGGTCGGCCACGCATTTCAGGTTCTGGTACTTGCGGCCCTTGCTGTTGGTGCCGAACACCCGCTCGCAGCGCTGGGCCGGCAGGCCGGCAAGCTGCTGGGCGTTGTCGGAGGACCGCTTCTCGATCTGGTCGAGCTCGGTCGTGTACTGCGCCACGCGCTCGTCCGCCGCCTTGATGCGGTCGCCGATCGTGGCGCGGTCGGCCTGGGCGTCCTTCAGGGCGGTCTTGGTCCGGGCGGCTTCCATCAGGCGGGGATGGAACATCATCTCGCCGAGCTGCGACACCGACTTGGTGGTGACGCCGGCCGCGAAGATGATGCCGAGCACCGCGAGCCCGCGCACGAAATGCGAGCGCTGGGTGCGGGCCAGGATGCCGAGCGGCACCCGGCACAGCTCCACGGCGGCGTAGACCAGGGGCGCCAGCAACATGAAGTAGAAGGCGTGCCAGTCGCCGTCGCTGTAGACGCCCGCGAACAGCCATGCGCCCCAGAGCGAGGCGCCGATCACCATGAACTCGACGAGATACGCGATCGCCACGTAGCCCCACTTGATGCGGTAGCCGCGGTCGACGTGGCGCTGGTGCACCCACCGATCCGACTCGAGCCGCCATTCGCGGCGCTCGCGCTGCAGATCGCGACTCGGGGGGGCCGTCGGACCGGAGAATATCGACTTGATGGAGATCATCGGCCTCGTCACATCCATCGGGTCCAGTCGCAGGCGCCGTGTTACAGCACGGGCGCGGTCCTGGCCGAACTTAACGCCCAGTTAACCGCCGCGTGTATGCGGGCATTGTGCCGATTTTGGGCCGCCCTGCACGCAATTCGCCGGTGGATCGCCGGCAAGCCGCATCCGGGTGGCTCAAATGTCTCACCCGAGCCGTGTATCCGGCTTGTGTCCGAGCGCACCTCGCCGGCCTTGCCTTGGCCGAAAGCGGTTGCCCGCTGCGCGGGGCCGACCCATGATCGCGCATCCGTGATTGGTCTCCGCGCCGGTCGGAAACAGGAGGTTCGATCCGCCGCCGATGCCAGAGGTCCACGCCGGCTCCTACAAGGAAGCGATCCTGTTCCTCGTCACCGCGGGGATTGTGGTGCCGTTGTTCCACCGCCTGCGGATCTCCCCGGTGCTCGGCTTCATCGGCGCCGGCGCCCTGCTCGGACCGTTCGGCCTCGGTCGGCTCGCCGACACCCATCCCTACGTCCACCTCTTCACCATCGGCAACCGCACCGAGATCTCGCACCTGGCCGAGTTCGGGGTGATCTTCCTGATGTTCATGATCGGGGTCGAGCTGTCGTGGGAGCGGCTGCGGACCCTGCGGCGGCTCGTGTTCGGCCTCGGCTCGCTGCAGGTCGGCTGCTCGACGCTGATCCTCGGGGCGATCCTGTACGGGCTGCAGGTCCCGCTCGCGGGCGCCGTGATCGTCGGCATCGGACTAGCCCTGTCGTCCACCGCGGTGGTGCTGCCGGTCCTGGCCGAGCAGAAGCGGCTCAACGCGCCCTCCGGCCGCGCCAGCTTCGCGGTCCTGCTGTTCCAGGACCTCGCGGTCGCCCCGGTGCTGTTCGCGATCGCCGTCCTCGGCCGCGGCGACGAGGGCGACAAGGGCTGGGCGTTGGCCATGGCGCTGGGCCAGGCCGCGATCGCGCTGGTGCTGATCGTCGTGGCCGGCCGCCTCGCCCTGCGCCCGCTGTTCCAGCTGGTTGCGCGGACGCGCTCGACCGAGCTGTTCATGGCGGCCTGCCTCCTGGTCATCGTCGGCACCGCGCTGACGGCGGCGGCGAGCGGCCTGTCGATGACGCTGGGTGCCTTCGTGGCCGGGTTGCTGCTGGCCGAGACCGAGTACCGCCGGGCGATCGAGGCGACCATCGACCCGTTCAAGGGCCTGCTGCTCGGCGTGTTCTTCGTTTCGGTCGGCATGAACCTGGACCCCGCCCAGCTCATGGCGGCGCCCGGGGCGATCCTAGGCCTGTCGCTGGCGCTGGTGCTGATCAAGGCCGCCGTGGTGATGATGGCCGCGCCCGCCCTCAAGATCTCGCGCCCGGTGGCCCTGGAGGCGGCGTTGCTGCTCGGGCCGGGCGGCGAGTTCGCCTTCGTGCTGATCGGGGGCGCAGTCGCCACCGGGCTGGTGCCGGAGGATGTCGGCGCCGCCGCGCTCATCGTGACCACGGTCACCATGATCATGATCCCGGCCCTGGCGGCCCTGGGCCGCAGGCTGAGCCGTGGCGCGGCCAGCGCCGCCCAAGCCGCCATGAAGACGGAGCCGCTTCCGGAGCGGGTGGAGAACCGGGTGGTGATCGCGGGCTTTGGCCGCGTCGGCCGCCAGGTCGCCGAGATGCTGGACCGGCACGGGATTCCCTACCTCGCCCTCGATTCCGACGCGGCCCGGGTCGCCGAGCAGCGCCGGGCCGGCGCGCCCGTCTACTTTGGGGATTCGGGCAACACCGAGATCTTGCGCCGCTGCGACATCGCCACGGCGCGCGCCCTGGTGGTCACCCTCGACAACCCGCGGGCGGTCGAGCAGGCGGTGGCCGCGGCCCGGGCTGAGCGGCCGGACCTGACGATCGTCGCCCGTGCCCGCGACGCCCGGCATGCCTCGGCGCTCTACGAACTGGGCGTCGACGACGCCGTGCCGGAGACGATCGAGGCGTCCCTACAATTGTCGGAGGCCGTGCTGGTCGATGTCGGCGTGCCGATGGGGCTTGTCATCGCGTCGATCCACGAGCGGCGGGACGAGTACCGCGCGCTGCTCAAGAAGCGCGAGAACGAGGCCAAGCCGATCTTCCGCGCCCGGCGCACCGTCGGGAAGGCCCTCGGCAAGCCGCCGGCCAAGAAGGAGGCGCCGCCGCGTCAGGAGGCCGGGCGCCAGGAAGCCTGAGCCGGCCTGCCGCCGGCGTGAGCCGGGTGCCGGCTCACGCCGGGACGAGATGCGCCTCGGCGTGCTTGGGCTGACGCGTGACGCGGTTGCGCGGCGCCGGCTCGAACCCGTCGGCGAAGCTGCACCGGTACACGATCTCGTCCGCCGGCCCGAGGCCGGTGACCAGCGGGACCGTCACGGTGTCCCCCGAGAAGCGCCAGCCGCGCGCGCCCTTGTCCCAGTACAGCCACACGGTCCCGGGGAACCCCCGCAGGGTGAACACCGCGGCCTTGCGCGACAGGGCTTGTACGGCGCGCGGCGCGTACATGCCCTTGGCGTGATAGGCCTCCCGGGTCGTCTCGGGCTGGCGATCCATGAAGGTGTTGCGCACCAGTTGAATCGTCGCACCCGGCTTCCCGAGAAACCGTTTGAAATCCGTCAGATTCCGCAGGATGACCGCCATTGCTGGTCTCCTCGCTTCGGTTGGTGCGGCACGCGTCCTCGCGGCTGAACACACCTGAGATGCCGAGTTGAGCGATTCCCGTGACCGTTTCAGTGTCTGCGCGAGGCTTGGACCCGCACATATCAACAGATTCGGTGAGTTATGCCCAGCTTATGACTCTCCGAGGCTTCTGGAGACTCGCCAGGAGACTCCGGATTAGCGCTTCGCCTGCCGATGAATCTTGTCGACCACTTGAAAAGACTCGGAGATCAGCGCCGGACGTGCCGGCTGCCGGATCCAGAACTTGGCTGATTCGCCCGGGCTTGACCCGCGCGCTTTGCTGGCGCGTTCTTCGGGGATGCTGCTGCACTTCTTCACGGCCCTCCGAGATGCCAAGGTTCCCGTCTCCCTCACGGAGTACCTGACCCTGCTCGGCGCCCTCGACCGGGGCTTGGCCAAGCGGGACGTCGAGGCGTTCTACTTCCTGGCGCGCACGGCCCTGGTGAAGGACGAGGCGCATCTCGACCGGTTCGACCGGGTGTTCGGCACCGTCTTCAAGGGGCTGGAGACGCTCGGGGAGGCGGTGGAGGCTGCTGCCATCCCCGAGGAATGGCTGCGCAAGCTCGCAGAGACGTATCTGACCGATGCCGAGAAGGCCGAGCTGCAGGCGCTCGGCTGGGACAAGCTGTTCGAGACCCTGAGGCAGCGGTTGGCCGAGCAGAAGGAGCGTCACCAAGGCGGCTCGAAATGGATCGGTACCGGCGGGACCTCGCCGTTCGGCGCCTACGGCTACAATCCCGAGGGCATCCGCATCGGCCAGGACGGCAACCGCAACTTCCGCGCGGTGAAGGTCTGGGACAAGCGCGAGTTCAAGGATCTCGACGACGACCGCGAGATCGGCGCGCGCACCATGCGCCTCGCTCTTCGGCGGCTGCGCCGCTTCGCCCGGACGGGAGCGGCCGAGGAACTGGACCTCGACGGCACGATCCGCGAGAGCGCCCGCCAGGGCTACATCGATGTGCGGCTGCGGCCTGAGCGGCGCAATGCCGTGAAGGTGCTGCTGTTCCTAGACGTCGGCGGCTCGATGGACTGGCACATCGAGCAGGCGGAGGCGCTGTTCTCGGCGGCGCGCTCGGAGTTCAAGCACCTCGCGCATTACTACTTCCACAACTGCCCCTACGAGGCGGTCTGGACCGAGAACCGGCGACGCCACGACGCCAGGACCCCGCTGCCGGAGGTGATCCGCACTTACGGCAGCGACTATCGGGTGGTGTTCGTCGGCGACGCCTCGATGAGCCCCTACGAGATCGCCACGCCGGGCGGGTCGGTGGAGCACTGGAACGCGGAGCCGGGCGCCGTGTGGCTGCAGCGGCTCCTCGCCCATTTCCCGAAGGCGGCGTGGCTGAACCCGGTGCCGGAGACCCACTGGGGCTACACCCAGTCGATCGGGATGGTGCAGCGGCTCGTCGGCGGCCGCATGTTCCCCCTCACCCTCGATGGTCTCGACGCGGCGGCCCGGGCGCTGGTGCGGTGAGAGCCGCTACCCCTGCTGGGACGGGGTCGAGACCACGAGCCCGTCCAGGTTCGGGGCGATCTTGATCTGGCAGGACAGACGGGAATTCTCGCGCACGTCGGAGGCGAAATCGAGCATGTCCTGCTCCATGTCCTGGGCCTTGCCCACGACGTCGATCCACGCGTCGGCGACGTAGACGTGGCAGGTGGCGCAGGCGCAGGCGCCGCCGCACTCAGCATCGATGCCCGGGACGTTGTTGCGCAGCGCCGTCTCCATCACGGTCGCGCCGACGCTGCCTTCGACGGTCCTCTCCGTCCCGGCGTGGTCGACGTATGTGATCTTGGGCATGCTCGGCTCCGGGCTCGCGTCGAGCGGCCTCGCTTCGACGGGCGGGGTGACTGCTTGGCGGCTGAGGCCATGGAATGCAAGCGCGGTGGCGGCTGTCCGTTCCGGATCGATCGCCGCATCGGCGCATGTTCAGCGAACGGCCGCTCTTAAGACTCGGCATCCGGCGCGATCTCGGCCAGTGCCGCCGCAACGGCCTGAACGAGGTCGTCGAGGGCGACCGCCTCGGCGCCGGCCCGCAATCGTGCCTCGGCGGCGTCCGCGCAGGCGCGGACCCGGGTGGCGCCGACTCCGGAGGCCGAGCCCTTCAGGGTGTGGGCGAGGTCGGCGCGCTGGGCCGCCGGCAGGGACGGATCGGTCAGACGAGGCAGGATCGACCGGCATTGCCCGGCAAACAGCGCCAGCACCTCGTCGGCCAGCTCGGCGTCGCCGAAGGTCTGCGCATCGAGCTCCGCACGATCGATGGCCAGCATGCTCGAACTCCCGGAATCCGCAATCTTCTGGGGGTTGCCGAACCTCTCCCCATGATTCACCCCCCGATTCGCCGGACGGGGATCGCGCAGGGACCCTCATCTGCGCCAAGATGGTGGAGCCGGAAGGCGGCGGACCCGGTAACCATTCTCGTAACGGTTTCTGGGGTCGGACGGCGGCTCGGGTATCGGCAATCGGTGTCCGCGTCTAATCCTGTAATGGTAAACGGGACGTTGCGTCTCTGGCATCAGCCTCCCCAGGTGCCGGTGAAACCCGTGTGACGAGGCGTTGAATGGCGACCGAGAAGAAGCTGAAGGATCCGGCCGAGGCCGCGCTCTCTGCGATCGAGCAGGCGCTGAACCTCGACGCCCTGACGCCGACCGGCACCGAGAGCCGCGCCGAGCCGCGCCTGCCCGATGTCGGGGATGCCGATCCCCTGCTCGACGGTGCCCTCGATCCGGCCGGCCGCCAGACGCCGCCGCGCCTCGACCTCGACCCGCCCCTCGCCTCCGACCTGCCCCCGCCCGGCCGGGAGCGCCCGCGCCGCGAGGGCGGCCTGCTGCCGCCCGACCGCTCGCTGGTGGCGAACGACGACCGGCGCAACATCGGGATCCTGCAGCAGACCCTGCGGGTGCGGTCCTCGCCCAAGCCTTACCTGTACGCGTTGCTGGCCGGCCTCGCCTGGGTCGCCGGCTTGGTGCTGGTCGCCTGGCTGCAATCCGGCGGCGACCTGCGCGGCGTCGTCTCGGGCCTCACCCCGCTCCAGGCGACGGTGGGCGCCGCGGCCCTGCTCGGACCGGTCGTCCTGTTCGTGATCGCCGCCATGCTGGCCGCACGGGCGCAAGAGATGCGCCTCGTCGCCCGCGCAGTCGGCGAAGTCGCGGTGCGCCTGGCCGAGCCCGAGAGCTTCTCCACGGACGCGGTCCTGACCATGTCGCAGACGGTGCGCCGGGAAGTCGCCGCGGTCGGCGACGGCGTCGAGCGTGCGCTCGCCCGGGCCGGCGAGCTCGAGACCCTGGTGCGCGGCGAGATCGCCACCTTGGAGCGGGCCTATTCCGACAACGAGATCCGCATCCGCTCCCTCGTCGAGGAGCTGGTGGCGCAGCGGGAATCCATCGTCACCAACGCCGAGCGGGTGCGCGGCGCGATCACCGGCTCCCACCAGAGCCTGAGCCAGGAACTGGAGGGCGCGTCCGAGCGGATCGTCCTGGCCCTCAACGGCGCGGGCGAGCGCGTGACCGGGGCGCTCGACGCCCGCGGTGCGGCCATCACCGCATCCCTGGGCGAGGCCGGCGACCGGGTCGTCAGCCTCATGACCGGCCGCGGCGACGAGCTGATCGAGAACCTCGCGGCCACGAGCGAGGGTGTGCGCGGCAGCCTGCTGGACGTCGGCGAGAGCCTGACGCGCGCCTTCGAGACCCGCGCCCAAGACGTGACCGGCGCGTTCCAGTCGACCGGGGACGCCCTCACCGGGCGGATCGCCGAGAGCACCGCCTCCGTCGCCCAGAGCCTCGCCGAGACCGGCCTGCGCGTCAGCGAGTCCCTGGAGCGCCAGGGCGGCGTCGTGCGCGAAAGCTTCGAGCGCTCGGTGATCGGCCTGGAGAACGCCTTCCTGTCGCGGAGTTCCGAGCTGACGGACCGGTTCGGCGCGATGGGGACCCAGATCACTGCGCGCTTCGCCGAGACCGGCGCGGCCCTTACCCAGGACATCGCCGGCCGTGGCCTGGCGCTGCGTGCCGAGATCGAGAATGCCGGACTCTCCGTCGCCGAAGCGATCGAGAGCCGCGGACGCGATGCCCAGGCCGCCCTGGCGCTGGCCATGGGCGGCGTCGGCGAGACGCTGACCAGCCAGGCCGGCACCGTGCGCGACGACCTGATCGGCACCGCCGAGCGGATCGCCGAGACGATTTCCGAGCACGGCAACGCCCTGGCTGGGCGCATGGACGGCATCGCGGCGCGCTTGCACGACACCGTGACCGTGCAGGCCTCGGACCTCGAGGGCCGCGTCCAGGCGGCGGCCGAGCGGGCCGGCGGCCACATCACCGACCGGACCCAGGCGGCCACGCAGAGCCTGGAATCCGCCTTCTCGGCGCTGGGCCACGGCTTCGAGGCTGGCGCCGCCGCCGCCGTCCAGTCCCTTCGCGGCTCCGCGAGCACCGTCACCGGCGAACTCGAGGCCCATACCCGCGCGGCCTCCGCCGGCCTGGCCGACACCCTGCAGGCCCTGCGCCACGGCTCGGCCGAGGTGACCAGCGCGGTCGAGGCCGAGACCGCGAACCTGCTGACCCATTTCCGCGATGCCGCCGACCGGGCCGGCATCGAACTCGGCGAGCGCGGCTCCGCCGCGGTGACCGCCCTGCGCGGCGCCCTCGACGACCTCAACCGCGAGCTGTCCGCCCGCACCGACGATGCCACCGGCAGCCTGGCGCAGGCCGCCCGCGCCATCTCGGACGACCTCGCCGCCCGCATCGGCGAGATGGAGTCCGCCTTCGGCGAGCACGGCAAGGGCGTGGCCGAACTCCTGGCCAGCCATGCCGAGGAGACCCAGACCCGGATCAGCGGCACCGGCCGCGACATCGTGCTCGCGGTGGCGAGCCAGGGTGCGCGGATCGCCGACACGCTCAGCCAGACCGGCGCGAGCTTCGCCGAGACCGCCGACGGCCGCGTTCGCGCCATCGACGAGACGCTGGGCAGCCGTCTCGCCGCCCTGCAGGAGACCATCGCCCGCGGCGACATCCTGGCCGACCGCATCGGCCGCGACACCGCGACGATGGGCGAGACTGTCGGGGCCCGGCTGGAGGAGATGGACCGGCTCATCACCGTCAAGGGCCAGGCGGTGGCCGAGACCATCGCGACCCGCGCCCGCGAGGCCGGCAGCCTGGTCGAGACCCATCTCGGCGACCTGGAAGCGCGTTCCGCCAAGCGCGCCGCCGAGATCGGCGACGTCGTGGCGAACCTGGTCGATCACGTCGACGGCCGGATCGACGCCCGCGGCAAGGCCCTGAACGAGGCGCTGGCCGCCCGGACCGGGGAGATGGCCCGGATCATGGAAGAGGGCAGCCGCAACCTGGTCGCGGTGCTCGACGGACGGGCCGAGGGGCTCGGGCAGGACATCGACCGGCGCACCGCAGAGATGGCCCGCCGCATCGCGGGCAGCGCCGAGCATTTCGACGCCGGCGTGATCAGCCGCCTGCAGGAAATCGCCAACGCCCTCGATGAGCGCGCCCGCCTCGTGGATGAGAGCTTCGGCGTGCAGGCCTTCGAGGCGATCCGCCTGATCGAGGCGCGGACCCGCGCGGTCGACGAGGAACTGGCCGGCCGCACCCGCGACCTGGTCGCGACGATCACCGACCGGACCGGTGGGATCGACAAGGCGATGGCCGAGAGCATCGGGAGCCTCACGGGGGCCGTCGCGGAATCCACCCGGGTTCTCGAGGCCTCGCTGTCGGGCCGGGTGCAGGAGATCGTCCAGCTGGTGGACGAGCGGGCCCAGAGCGCCGACGCGGCCCTCTCTGCTCGGACAGAGGCCGTGCGCGCGGCCTTCGCCGAGCGCTCGGAGCTGCTCGCGAAGCTGATCGACGAGCGCATCACCGTCATGTCGAGTGAGCTCGACGAGAAGGGCCGCACCGTGTTCGGCGCGATCGGCGGCCGCATCACCGAGTTGGCGCGCCTGTTCGATCGCGGTGGCACCTCGCTGGCCGAGCTGATCGACCAGCGCGGCGACAGCGTCCTGTCCAAGCTGCAGCAGACCATCGCGGATGCCGAGCGGATGCTGGAAGCCGGCGAAGGCCGCCTCGGCCACACCCTGTCGAGCCGCACCGCCGACATCAGCGGCCTGCTCGACGAGGGCGTGCGCTCGGTCCACGGCCTGCTCGACGACCGCACCAACCAGATTCGCGTGATGCTGGATGGCCATGCCGGAACCCTGGCCAGCACCCTCGACGGCCGCATGGGCCCGCTCAACGAGGCGCTGGACACCCGCGGCCGCGCGCTGATCGCCGCCGTCGAGGACGCCTTCGGCAGCGCCGCCGGAGCCTTGGATTCCCGGACCCAGGCGCTCGGTGGCCTGTTCGACGAACGCCTCGGGCACTTGGAGAACCTGGTCGAGGGCCGCGGCAACCGTCTCGCCGAGACCCTGGACGCCCGCGCCCAGGGCCTGCGGACCCTGTTCGAGGAAGCCCACACCGCCCTCGACGCGGTGGTGGAAGGCGGGGGCGGACGCTTCGCCGCCTCGGTCGACACCAAGATCCAGGCGCTGCGGACGATGCTGGAGGCGGCGCCCGCCGCCGTCACCGCGCTGGTCGAGACCCGGGAGCGCCAGCTTGCCGCGACGCTCGACAGCCGCACGCAGCGCCTCCAAACCCTGTTCGAGGAGGCTCAGGCAGGCCTGCGCGATCTCGTGGAGGTGCGCGGCCAGGAACTCGCCGACACGATCACCACCCGGACCGAGGGCCTGCGCCAGACCCTCGACGCGGCTCCCACCGACATGGCGGACCTGCTGGACGCGCGCTTTGCCGACCTGCGTGCCCTGTTCGAGCGCGCTCAGTCGGAGATCGACCGCCTGGTCGATGGCCGCAGCCGCGAGATCGCCGGGACCATCGAGCACCGCACCCAGGCCCTGCAATCCGTGATCGAACAGGCGAGCCCGGCCATCGCCGGCCTGTTGCAGGCGGGTGAGACCCAGCTGGCCCAGGCCTTCGAGGCTCAAAACGGCGACCTGCAGGCCCTGTTCGCGCAGGCCCAGTCGGAGATCGACCGCCTGGTCGATGGCCGCGGCCGCGAGATCGCCGGGGCGATCGAGCACCGCACCCAGGCTCTGCAATCCGTGATCGAGCAGGCGAGCCCGGCCATCGCCGGCCTGCTGCAGGCGGGTGAGACCCAGCTGGCCCAGGCCTTCGAGACCCGGAACGGCGACCTGCAGGCCCTGTTCGCGCAGGCCCAGTCGGAGATCGACCGCCTGGTCGATGGCCGCGGCCGCGAGATCGCGGGGACGATCGAGCATCGCACCCAGGCGCTGCAGACCGTGATCGAGCAGGCGAACCCGGCCATCGCCGGCTTGCTCGAGGCCCGCGAGACCCAGTTCGCCGAGACCTTCGAGGCCCGCAGCGGTCAGCTCCGGACCCTGTTCGAGCGGGCGCAATCCAGCCTCGAGCTTTCTGTGGAGAGCCGCGGGCGGGAGATCGCCATGGCGGTCCAGGCGCGCACGCAGGACCTGCGCACCCTCCTCGACGCGGCGCCCACGGGCGTGGCCGCCCTCCTGGACACTCGGATCGAGACCCTGCGCACGACCTTCGACGAGGCACGTTCAGCGATCGAGACGCTGCTCAGCGAGCGCAGCCAGTCGCTGCTCGACGCCGCTCAGGGGCGCACCGGTTCGCTGGTCGAGGCGTTCGACGCACGGATCCGCGACCTCGACGGCGTCGTCGAGGGGCGTACCGCAGCCCTAGTCCACACGGTCGAGGCGCAGAGCGAGGCGCTGGCCCGCGGGGTCGATGCCCGCGCCGACGCCTTCACCCAGCGCATCGACAGCCGCATGCGGCTGTTCGCGACGCTGGTCGCCCAGCGCGCCGAGACGCTGGCCACCGCCTTCGACGACCGCCACGACGCCTTCGCGGGCCTCATGGACGAGCGCACCGCCAGCCTCGTGGCGGCGCTCGACGAGCGGGCGCGGGCGCATGCCGAGCAGGTCGACGCGCACAACGCCGCCCTGGCCGACACGCTCAGCCGCCGCGAGGCCGCGCTGGCGGGCCTGATCGACGCCCGCACCGAGGCGCTGGGGGCCGGCTTCGAGCGCCGCGCCACCGCGCTCGGCGCCTTGGTCGATGCCCGCGGGGAAGCCCTGTCCCGTCGCCTTGCGGAGAGCGCCGAGGTGCTGGTCCGCGCCATCGAGGAGAAGGGCGGGGCGCTCATCGCCAGCGTCGACGGCAGCGGCCGCGCGGTGGGCGACAGCCTGGAGGGGCATGTCGATCGCCTGCGCGCCGCCATCGACGGGCCGATGCTCGACCTGTCGCGGGCCCTGGCCGACCGTGCCGACGCGATCGAGCGCGTTCTGATCGAGACCGGCGTGCCGCTGGCCGAGACTCTGCGGCTACAGACCGAGGAACTGGCCGCGCAGTCGCGGGCCTCGGCCGAGCTGCTCCGCGCCGCCATCGACGATGGCGCGGGCCGTGCCCTCACCGAGCTGTTCGAGACCAACGACCGGCTGGGCCGCGAGCTGGGTGCCGTCCTCCAGCGGATCGAGGGCGCCAACGCCGCCCTGGGCGAGCTGGTGTCCGGTGCCGGAACCAATCTCGGCGCGATCGAGCAGGGTCTGGCGGGCCGGGTCGAGCAGGTCCAGTCGGCGTTGCAGCGCATCGCCTCGGAGACCGGCCGCGCCACCGCGGGCGTGGCGTCCCAGGTCGAGGCCCTGCGCGAGGTCGCCAAAACGGCGCTCCGCGAGGCGACCGGCCTCGCCGAGTCCCTCGACGACCGCGGCCGTGCACTCGGCGAGCAGACCTCGGTGCACGTCTCGGCGCTCGACCGGGCGGCCTCGTCGCTCGCCGCGATCGAGGAGCGCCTTGGGGCGACCCTGGCGGGCCGCGAGGCCGCGCTCGCGGAGGCGCTGGCCGGCTTCGAGGCGCGCGCCAGCACCCTGGAGCAGCAGGGCGGTGCCCTGGCCGAGACGATCGAGCGCACGCTGCGGACTGCCGAAGAGCGCGCCCGCGCCGTCGGCGAGGCGCTGACCCGCTCGGCGGAGGGCGCGGGGGCTTCGGTTACCAGCGCCTTCGAGGGCCTCAAGGACAGCGCAGGGGCGGAGAGCGAGAAGGCAGCCCAGGGCGTGCGGCAGGCCATCGAGGAGGCCGCTCGGGAGATGCGCAGCGGCCTCGACGAGGCGCAGACCAAGTTCGGTGCCTCCGTCTCGTCCCTGCGGGAGATGGCGGGCTCGATCCGCGGCGAACTCGACGCGACCCGCGCCGAACTCGCCCGGGGCGTCCTCGACCTTCCGCGCGAGACGCAGGATGCCACCGGCGAGATGCGCCGGGTGGTGGCCGACCAGATCAAGGCGCTGAACGAGCTGTCGGCCCTGGTGTCCCGCACCACCCGCTCGGTGGACGTGGCCCAGCCGCAGGCCCAGCGCCGGGTGGCCGAGGGCGGCTCCCGCGCCGTCTCGGCGGCGCAGGTGAGCGCGCTTCGACTGCGACGCAGGCTCAGCCGGTCTCGACTCCGGCTCTGCCGGCGCCCCAGGCTCAGGCGCGGTCCGCCATCGGTCCGGGCGGATCGAGGCGCCGCGGCCCTCCGCGACCGCCCGCCCGCCGCCATGACGGCGGGCGGCGCCAAGCGCGGCTGGCTGTCGGACCTGCTGACCCGCGCCTCGCTGGACGAGGACGACGATGCCGAGCCGGCGGCCACCAACGCCGCGTCCCCGGCGCCGTCGGGCCGCCAATCCCCGGCGCAGTCTCAGGCGCAATCTCAGGCGCAATCTCAGGCCCCCGCCGAGACCGGCCGGATCGCGCTGGACACGATCTCCACCGACATCGCCCGGATGATCGAGCACCGGACCGTGGTCGACCTGTGGGAGCGCTATCGCCGGGGCGAGCCGAACCTGTTCGACCCGCGCATTTACACGCCGCAGGGCCGGACCACCTTCGCGGAGATCCAGCGCCGCTACCGCGCCGATGCGGAGTTCCGCCGCAGCGTCGACCGGTACGTGGGTGAGTTCGAGCGGCTGCTGGGGGACGTGGTCAAGAACGACAGCGACGCCAAGCGGACCGACGCCTACCTCACCTCGGAGACCGGCAAGGTCTACACGATGCTGGCCCATGCCAGCGGGCGCTTCGACGGGGCGTAGGACGACGGCCGGCGCGGGTGCATCACGTACCCGCGCCGGCGGTACGCGGCCTCAGAGCAGGCCCAGCCCGACCAGCTCGCGGCGCAGGGCCTCGGGCATCTCGGCGAGATCACCCGATTGCCCGGCGCCCAGGTCGGCCGGCGCGTCCCGGGCCGTGAGGTAGCGCCAGCCCTGGAATGGGCGGCAGGGGCGGGGCGACACGGGAACGAGGCGCGGATCGAAGACGAGCCGGCAGCGCGGGATGCCGTCCTCTCCGGTCAGCTTCTCGATCGCGGTGATCGCCTGCCGGCAGGACAGGGTCCCGCGGATCACCCAATAGATCGAGCCCTTGCCGGCGATCTCGCGATGGCGCTTGGGTAGGGTGCGGGTGACGTGGAACGGGTCGGCCGGACGTCCCTCGCGCAGCGCCTCGGTCCGGAACCGGTCCTGACGGGCTTCGAGGTCCGCGATCGAGGCGGGTCCGACGCAGAGCTTGATCAGGTTCAGGGCCACGGAAGCGTTTTCGTCTGACGGCCCTCGGCGGGCGGGCCCCCCTGATAGCAGGCTCCGGGCGCGTCCGCGCCGTCAGGCGAACAGGGCGAGCCGCTGCTCCGGCGGCAGCGCGTCGATCGCCGCGAAGCTCAAGGCCGGCAAGTCCGGTTCCAAGGCGGGTGCGGCCGCGAACTCGGCCCGATCCGCGTCGGGGCTGGGCTCGGCGTGTACGGCATCCAGGCCTGCGAACGCGTCGGCCGCCGCGAGGTCCTCGACCGTCGCGCTCTCCGCCTCCTCCGAGACCGGCAGGAACACGATGTCCTCGTGCAGCGGCGGGCTTCCCGGGCGAGCGACGAGCGCCGCCGCCGTCACGGCGGGGACCTCCATGGCGATGTAGCGGTCGATGTCGCTCTGGCAGAGGTCGAGCGGCGGCGCGTTTGGCAGGGCCCCGGCCGCCGGGTTGACCGGCATCGGCGGGATCCGCTCAGCCTCGCTGCCCCAGATCGCGATCATCGACGCGAGCCGGTCCTCGAGGTAGCGCAATGTGTAGACGATCCGGGCGGTGCGCTGGGCGGTGAGATCCTGGAACGAGCAGGCCGTGTAGATCGCGGTCGCGTGCCGATCCAGCGCGTCGCAGGTCGGGGCGTCGGCGCCCCGCTCGCGCAGGGTCCAGGCCGCCTCCTGGATCGCTTCGGCCGAGCCGAGGATGTCGGAGGTCGCCTGCTCGGTCTCGCGTACGATGGCGTCCAGCGCCAGGGAGGCCTGCGTCAGGCGGGTCTGCTCGTTGTCGCGCGCACTGATCGCGGCGATCTCGGCCTTGGTCTGGCTGATCGCCGCGGCCATCTCGACGAGGTTGCCGTGCATTTGACCGAAGGCCTGGTTGTCCCGCTCGGCCGTCACCACGTGCTCGAGCCGGCTCATGGCGCCGAGCAGCATCTCGGTCTCGGCGGCCCGGTTGCGCCGGGCATACTCGGCCAGGAACCAGCGCCCGCGCTCGCTGAGGCAGATCGTCGCCTCGATCGCCTCGTACTCGGCGAGGGCGCCTGCGGGGGCTGAACCGGACATGGAATCCCTCCGAACCCGAAAGGACGGCACGGCGAAGGCCGGCGCGCGGTGCGAACCGGGAGACGGTAAATTGACAGGGAGGGTTTAACGGGCGCTTACGGCGTTCGGACCCGGGACCCGGGACGCCCCGAACCCGCCTCCCTTCCTCCGGGACCTTCCATCCTTGCATCGTCCGTCCGGCCCGGCGCGCCTGTCGCTGCTCTACGCCGTCGTCTTCACCGAGATCGGCATCGCGATGCCGTTCATGCCGCTCTGGCTCGACGGGCTCGGCCTCGATGCCGGGGTGATCGGCGTGCTGCTCGCCCTGCCGATCGCCACGCGGATCGTCGCGACGGCGCCGCTGATGAGCCTGCTCGACCGCGGGCTGGGTCCGCGGCGGCTGATCATGCTCGGCAGCCTCGCCCTCAGCCTGACCTACGCGCTGATGCCCGGCGCCGCCGGGATCGGCTGGCCCGCGCTCGCGTCGCTCATCGTCCTCAACGCCGTGGCCGGCGCGCCGCTGGTGCCGTGCATCGACTACCTGACGCTGGCGGCCGTGCGCCGCGACGCCCGCCTTGTCTACGCCCGGATCCGGATGGCGGGCTCCATCGCGTTCCTGCTGGCCAACCTCGTGGGGGGCCTGATGCTTTCGGCGCTCGGCGGCCAGCTCGCGGTGCCGCTGCTGCTCACCGGCCTCGCCCTGGCGGCGGGGTTCGTGGCCTGGCGCAGCCGCTCGGTGGTGGCGCTGCCGCAGGTCCCGTCCGGGACCGTGCGGCCGCGCCTGCCGCTCAGGCTGTGGCTCTGCATCGGCGCCGCGGCGGCGATCCAGGCGAGCCACGGGGCGATCTACGGGTTCGGCAGCATCTACTGGACCAGCCAGGGGATCGCACCGGCCTGGGTCGGCTCGCTCTGGGCGACCGGCGTGCTGGCCGAGATCGCGCTGTTTGCCGGCATCACCGCCCTCCCCGCCGCCTGGCGCAGCCCGGGGCGGCTCCTGGCTCTGGGCGCGGCGGCGGCGATCCTGCGCGCGGTCGGCATGTATCTTCTCGGCGACCACCTGGCCGCCCTGGTACCGCTCCAATGCCTGCACGGCCTGACCTTCGGGGCGACGCAGCTCGGCGCGATGGGGGCGGTGTCGGCCTTCGCCCCCGAGGGCGCGCGGGGCCGCGCGCAGGGCACGCTCAGCGCGGTCAACGCCGGAATTTCCGTGGTCGCCACCCTGGCGAGCGGGCTCGCCTACCGGACCGGCGGCCCCCTCGCCTTCCTGCTGATGGCGCCGCTCGCCGCCTGTGGCCTGGGTCTGGCGCTCGCCTCCGACCGCGTGACGTCGGATACGGATCGTCAACCGTAATGTCGACATAACCACACGGCAGGGTGGTGCCTCCAATCGAGGAGTTAGGGCTTGCTGAGCGAGGGCATGGTTCCCGGCGCATCGCTGCGGGACCGGCCGGCGGATGGCCGGTTGGCGCTCGACGGGCGCTGGACCGCCGATCAGGCGCCGACCGTCGAGGCGAATGCGGCGCGCATCCTGGCGGCCGGCCGGGCCGGTTCCATGACGGTCGACCTGTCCGGGATCGAGCGGCTCGACACGCTGGGCGCCTGGGTGCTCGAGCGGACCCGCGCCGAGATCGAGCAGGCGGGAGGCACGCTGACCTATGTCGGCGTGCGGTCCGAGCACCGGACCCTGCTGGGCGAGGTCCGCCTGCGCGAGGTCGAGTCGGCGGATCCGCTGCGGCACGGCCGCATCGTCGGGTTCCTCGACACCGTCGGCCGCGAGACCGTGCGCGGGGGTCGCGAGTTCGTCACCGCCCTCGCCTTCCTGGGCGAGGTGATCGCCGCCTGCGGGCGCGTGGCCCTGCGGCCGGGCACGTTCCGGGGCACCGCCCTGGTCAACCAGATCCAGCAGGTGGCCTTCAACGGCGCCCCGATCATCGTGCTGATCTCGTTCCTGGTCGGCGGCATCGTCGCCCAGCAGGGCATCTTCCAGCTCCAGCGCTTCGGCGCCCAGACCTTCGTGGTGAACCTGATCGGCCTCCTGATCCTGCGCGAGATGGGCGTCCTGCTCACCTCGATCATGGTGGCGGGCCGCTCGGGCTCGGCGATCACCGCCGAGATCGGCTCGATGCGCATGCGCGAGGAGGTCGATGCCCTCCGGGTCATGGGCCTCGATCCCGTCGAGATCCTGATCGTGCCGCGGGTGCTGGCCTTGATGGTCGGCCTGCCGATGCTGACGCTGATCGGCGACATCGCCGCGCTCACCGGCGGCGGCCTCACCGCCATGCTGTACGGCGGGCTGACGCTGGATCAGTTCCTGGTCCGGCTCCAGGCGGCGGTGGGCGTGCACCACGTCATGGTCGGCCTGATCAAGGCGCCGTTCATGGCGCTGATCATCGGGATCCTCGCTACGATCGAGGGCTTCGCCGTGGAGGGCTCGGCCGAATCGCTGGGCCGCCACGTCACGGCCTCAGTCGTGAAGTCCATCTTCATGGTCATCGTCCTCGATGGATTGTTCGCGGTGTTCTTCGCCGCGATCGATTTCTGAGCCCGCTGTGATGATCGCCCCCGTCATGCCCGAGACCGCCGCCGGCCCCGCGCCCATCATCCGGGTGCGCGACCTCGTGGTCGGCTTCCGGGACCGCACCATCCTCAAGGGGCTGAACCTCGACATCCGCGCGGGCGAGATCATGGGCTTCGTCGGGCCGTCGGGCCAGGGCAAGTCGGTGCTGACCCGGACGATCCTGGGCCTGACGCCGAAGCGGGCGGGCACGATCGAGGTGTTCGGCCGCGACGTCGACGGCATGACCTATGCCGAGCGGCGCCGCATGGAGCAGCGCTGGGGCGTGCTGTTCCAGCAGGGCGCCCTGTTCTCGGCGCTGACCGTCAAGCAGAACATCCAGGTGCCGATGCGCGAGCATCTCGACCTGTCCGAACGCCTGCTCGACGAGTTCGCCCGTCTCAAGATCGAGATGGTCGGCTTGCAACCGGATGCGGCCGACAAGCTGCCGTCCGAGCTGTCCGGCGGCATGATCAAGCGCGCGGCGCTCGCCCGCTCCCTGGCGCTCGATCCCGAGATCCTGTTCCTCGACGAGCCGACCTCGGGCCTCGACCCGATCGGCGCGGGCGAGTTCGACGACCTCGTCTCGACCCTGAAGGAGACGCTGGGCCTGACCGTGTTCATGGTTACCCACGACCTCGACAGCCTCTACACCGCCTGCGACCGCATCGCGGCGCTGGGCGACGGGCAGATCATCGCCGCCGGCACGATCGAGGAGATGCTGGCGAGCGACCACCCTTGGTTGCGCTCATACTTCCACGGCAAGCGGGCTCGGGCCATCACCCCCGGGGTGCCGGCGCATGCCTGACCGCTTCTTCCCCCTGATCCTGTCCCGGTCCCATCCGGGATCGTGGATACGCAGCTCGGCCGGACCGTGTTCGCCGAGCGGAACCGCAGGCTGATCGCATGGAAACCCGCGCGAACTACGCCCTCATCGGGGCCTTCACCCTCGCCGTCATCCTGGCGGGCTTCGGCACCGTGCTGTGGCTCTCCGGCGGCTCCTCGCGGCAGGTGAGCCAAGTCGTCCGCATCGTGTTCTCCGGCTCGGTCGGCGGGCTCTCCCGCGGGTCGAGCGTGAACTTCAACGGCATCAAGGTCGGCGAGGTCACCGATATCCGCCTCGCCCCGCAGGACCCACGCCGGGTGCTCGCCCAGATCAAGGTCGACCCCTCGACGCCGCTCCGGGCGGACACCCGGGCCCGGCTCGATTCGGCGATGCTGACCGGCGTCTCGGTGATCTCCCTGTCGGGCGGCAACGCCGACGCGCCCGTGCTCGCCCCGATGGCCAACGGGGAGCCGCCGACGATCTTCGCCGATTCCTCCGATATGCAGGACATGATGGCGCTGGCCCGCCAGGTCGCCCAGCGGGCCGACGACATGCTCGCCCGGCTGGACCGGATCGTGGCCGGCAACGAGGGCGCGATCAATCGCGCGCTCACCAATGTCGAGGCATTCTCGAAGACGCTCGCCGATGCGGGCCCGAACATCGCGACCCTGGTCAAGGCGGTGGACGGGGCGAAGCTCGGCCACGTCATCGACAACGCCGACCGGTTCTCGGCGGCCCTGTCCAAGTCCAGCCCCGACATCGAGGGCGCCGTGCACGACGCCCGCTCGCTCGCGGCCAAGCTCAACGCCTCGGCCGACAAGATCGACGCGGTGCTCAACGGCGCCCAGAGCTTCCTCGGCTCCGCCGCTGGCCAGGAGGGCTCCAGCACGTTCACCGAGATCCGCGCGGCCGCGGTCTCGGTACGCGACGCCGGCAAGGCCTTCCGCGTCATGTCGGAGAACCTCGACAAGCGCACCGCCAGCATCTCGACGAATTTCGGCCGCCTGAGCGGGACCGGCCGCCGGGAGGTGGAGGCCCTGTCGGGAGACGGACAGCGCACCCTCAACACCCTGAACCGCACCGTGCGCAGCCTGGAGCGCGACCCGAGCCAGGTGATCTTCGGCGGCAAGCCGTCGTTGCCCGAATACAACGGCGGCCGGTGAAATCATCGTGCGCCGGGCCGATGTGTCCCGGCGCACGGCACTTATACGAGAGAGGGATAGTTTCTGCGGCATAGCTTATACAGCTCTGCCGTTCGCCGGCGGGGTTCCTCAGGTTGTGCGTATGGCCCGCTGCTCGTCCCACCTCATCGCCGCCACCCTGCTCGCCGCCCTGCTGGGTGGCTGCGGCGGTGCGACGCCCCTGACCTTCGATCTCGCGGCACTCCCTCCGGCCGGGCGCCCGGTTGCGGCCGGCCGCTCGATCGCGGTGTCGGAGCCGGTGGGGATCCAGCCGTTCGAGGCCGACCGGATCATCGTGCGTGAATCCGGTGGCGCCCTCGCCTTCCTGGGCGGCGGCCAATGGGCCGACCGGCTGCCGCGGCTGATCCAGACCCGCCTCCTGCAGAGCCTGGAAAATTCCGGCCGGCTCCGTTCGGTCAGCCGGCCCGGCGACAAGGTCGTGGCGGATTACCAGCTGATCAGCGAGATCCGCGCCTTCGACATCCAGGCGACGACCGGCGAGGCGGTGGTCGACCTGTCCCTGAAGCTCGTGGCCGACGGTACCGGCAAGGTCACTGCCGCCCGGATCTTCACCGCCCGCGTGCCGGTGTCCAAGATCGATGCCGGCAACGGCGCCCGCGCCCTCGATCAGGCTCTGACCACCGTGCTGGCCGACGTGGTGCGCTGGGTGAATACCGGGCGGTGACGGGCCGAGGCCTCGGTCGCCTTACTCCATCACCGCGGCCTTCATGATCACCACCATGGTGGCCCGGGCCGGGCCCTCGGTGCAGCGCACGAGGTGGGGCCGGTCGCAGCGGTAGCGCAGGGTCTCGCCGGTCCGGGCGCGCTGCACGATCCCGCCGATCTCGACCTCGAACGCGCCCTCGGTGACCGAGAGCGATTCCACCGAGCCGCGCTGGTGCGGGTCCGAATCGAGGACGCCGCCGAGGTCGGCCGTGACCTCGTACCATTGCAGCCACTCGATCGTCTTGATCCAGCCGATGATCGCCAGCCGGACCTTGCCATCCTCCGAGACCAGGATCGGGGTGTCCGCCCGGGAGGTCTTCTCGATGAACGGCTCCTCGTCGCTCGACGCCAGGACCCGGTCGATCGACACGTCGAGCGCCTGGGACAGCCGCCAGATCGTCGCCAGCGTCGGGTTCGTCTCGTTGCGCTCGATCTGGCTGATGATCGACTTTGCCACGCCCGATTGCTCGGCGAGTTCCGACAGTGAGAGGTTGTAGGCCTTGCGCAGGCGCTGGATCGTCTTGCCGAGCTGGCCGGAGAGCACCTGTGCCCCGGTCAGCAGGTCGCGTCCGCGCGTCCGGTCGGGCCGTTCCGCCTGGTCCTGCATCGTCACCGGTCCACCCTGGCCGTTCCATTATCCGAACGATCGTGCGCTTCTTCAAACGCAATCGCTGCCCCGACGCAAGACAGGGGCGATCGGGAGCTAGCGCCAGATTGCGTGGAAGTGGTGGACCGGCCCATGGCCGGCGCCGATCGCGAGCCGGTCCGCCGCGGTGAGCGCGGCCGTGAGGTAATCCTTGGCGGCCGTCACAGCCTCAGGCAGCGTCAGGCCCCGGGCGAGCCCAGCCGCGATTGCGGAGGAGAGCGTGCAGCCGGTGCCGTGGGTGTTGCGTGTGGCGATTCGCTGGGCCGCGAAGGTCTGTGCGTGACCCTCCCGCATCACGAGGTGGTCGATGCTCATCGCCCCCGTCCCGTGCCCGCCCTTGATCAGCACGGCGCGAGCGCCCAGCCCGACCAGGCGGCGGGCCTGGGCCACGATTGTCGCCTCGTCCTCGGCGACCGGCTCGCCGAGCAGCACCGCCGCCTCCGGCAGGTTGGGGGTGATCAGGTCGGCCCGGCCCATCAGCCGCTCGCGAAGCGCCGCCACGGCGTCCTCCGAGATCAGCCGGTCGCCGCTGGTGGCGACCATCACGGGGTCGAGGACGACCGGGGCGGTCCCGGCCCACCGTGACAGCCCGTCGGCGACCGCCTCGATCACCGCAATCTGCGACAGCATGCCGATCTTCACGGCATCGACCGCCAGATCGGAGAAGACGCTGTCGATCTGCCGGGCCACGAAATCGGCCGGCACGTCGTGGATGCCCTGGACGCCTCGGGTGTTCTGGGCGGTGAGCGCCGTGATCACGCTGGCGCCGTAGACGCCCAAGGCCGAGAAGGTCTTGAGGTCTGCCTGGATGCCGGCGCCGCCGCCGGAATCCGAGCCCGCGATGGTGACCGCGATCGGGCTGGCGCCGCTCACTTCGCGTCTCCCCGCGCCGCCAGGGCGGCGTCGATGGCCGCGCGCAGCTCCCGGGCACGCTGGCGCACCGGCTCGGTCCCGAACAGGGCGGTGATCACCGCGACGCCGTCCGCACCGGCGGCGATCACCGGGGCGGCGTTGTGCAGGCCGATGCCCGCGATGGCGCCGAGCGGCAAGCCGGAGCCCCGGGCAAGCCGGGCCCGGAAGGCGATGCGCGAAAACCCGTCGAGGCCGACCGGCGGGTCCGGATTGTCCTTGCTGGTGGTGGCGAACACGCCGCCGATGCAGGCGTAGTCGACCGGGAGCCGGTACAGCTCGTCGGCTTGGGCGGCGGTCTTCACGGTCAGCCCGATGATCGCCCCCTCCCCGAGGAGACGGCGCGCCTCGGCCGGGTGCAGGTCGCTCTGTCCGAGATGGACGCCGTCCGCCCCGGCCGCCAGGGCCAGATCGACCCGGTCGTTGACCAGCACAGGCACCCGCCCGCCCACGGCAGCCTGGATCGCCCGGATCCGCGCCAGCGCGGCGCGGGTGTCCGGGATGTCCTTCTCGCGGTATTGGAGCAGGGTCGCGCCCCCCGTCGCCGCGTCGGCGGCGAGCCGCGCCAAGTGATCGCCGTCGGCGCCGCAGACGCCGACATCGAGGAGGCCGTAGAGCCGCAGGTCGACGGGCCGGCTTCCGGCTGTCGCGGAGTTCGCGCGCGCTGCCATTCTGGTCGCCGGCCCCCGCCGGAACTGGCCCCTCGCCGGCCCCGCGCCGGCGCATCTCGGGCGGCCCTGTTTGGGCAGAGGCCGCCGGCTTTGCAAGACGTCCGGTCACACGGCCGCGTTGACGCGCGGCGATCCTGTGCCCCTATAGAGACGTATCGATCTGAGATCCCGCACCCGGCGGGAGAGGTTTTATAGAGGGACGATGGCGGTCGGCGAGGCGCAGACGGGTGCGCGCGGGGCACAGGCCCTGCCGGAGCGCTCCTCCGTGGGCCTCGTCGCGGTGATCGTCGCGGCGACCAAGGGGGAGCCGCGCGCCCTGACCATTCGGGTTCCGGATCAGGCCCCGGGCCGCGGCGACGGCCTCCCGGCCGGGCCGCTCGTGCCCGAGCACGCCACCCTGGAGCGGGGCCTGCGCGCCTGGGTCGAGCGGCAGACGCACCAGCGCCTCGGCTATGTCGAGCAGCTCTACACCTTCGGCGACCGCGACCGCTCCGGCACCGCCGACATGCCGGACGCGCATTCGCTCTCGGTGGCCTACCTCGCCCTGGTCCGGGAGGAGCGCCCGGCCGGCTTGGCCGAGGCGGCGTGGCAGAACTGGTACCGCTACCTCCCGTACGAGGATTTCCGCAAAGGCCGGCCGCCCCAGCTCGACGCGATCGAGACGCGGCTCGCCGCCTGGGCCGCCGAGCCCGCGGATTGCGCGATCCGCACCCGGCGCCTCGACCGGCTCGGCCTCACCTTCGGGATGAACGGCGGCACCTGGAACGAGGAGCGCGTGCTGGAGCGCTACGAGTTGCTGTTCGAGGCTGGCCTGATTCCGGAGGCGAAGGGCAATGCCGGCCCGGCGGTGCCGAACGACCCGACCGGCGTGCCCATGGCCTTCGACCACCGCCGGGTGCTGGCCACCGCGATCGGACGGCTGCGCGGCAAGATCAAGTATCGCCCGGTGGTGTTCGAGCTGATGCAGCCGGCCTTCACGCTGCTCCAGCTCCAGCGCACCGTCGAGGCCCTGTCGGGCACGCAGCTGCACAAGCAGAACTTTCGACGGCTCGTCGCCCAGCAGGGTCTGGTGGAGGAGACCGAGGCCCTCACCAGCGGCACCGCCGGACGGCCGGCACGCCTGGTGCGCTTCCGCCGGGAGGTGCTCTTGGAACGGCCGGCGCCGGGGTTGCGGCTGCCCTCGCGGCGGGTGGGGTGATCGGCACAGCGTCGCTCAACGGTGCCGGCCAGGGGGCTTACGAGATCGGGTTGTGCGATCTGACGCCGTGTCAGACGGGCACCAGCCTCTCGGGCGATGCGCGCGCGGCGCGCCACAGCCACAGGGCGGTCAGCACCAGCAGCACGGTCGCGATGGCGCCGGTGCAGTCCAGGGCGTCCAAGCCGGCGCGGCGGCCGGGACCCAGCAGGCGCACCAGCACCGGCCCGAGGATCTGCCCGGCCGCGAAGGCGGCGGTCATGCGGGCGAGGAGCGGCGTCGGGTTGTCGGGCCGCGCCTCGCGGGCCAGTTGCAGGCCCGCCATGGTGGCAACCATGAAGGTGCCGCCCACCAGCACCGCCGAGGCTGCGACCGCCCACAGGGTGTGGGCGACCAGGGGCAGTCCGGTGCCCAGCGCCATGAGGCCCTGGGCCGACGCCCAGAGAAGCCGCCGCGGCACGCTCGCCAGCCACCGGGCCACCGCCGCCACCGACAGGGCCGAGGCGAGGCCGAACAACGGCCAGGTCAGGCCGAACACCCGGGGGTCCGAGGCCAGCTCGCGGGCCATCGCCGGCAGGAACGTGGCCGGCACGATGTAGCCGAACCCGAAGATGCCGTAGCACAGGACCAGGGCCGCCTGCCCGCTCCGGGAAGGACGTGCGAAGGACCCGCCCTCGCGCTCCTCGATCCGGGCCGGGGCCATGCCCTGTCCCCGGGACAGGAACCCGACGAGCAGCGCACCCAGCCCTGCGACGAGGCCCAGTTCGAGCCACAGCCGCGTCGCCGGTTGGGTTCCGCCCAGCCAGGCCAGCGCGCCGGCCAGCGCGATGCCGAGGCCGACGCCGGTGTAGATCCACGCGCCGAGCCGCGCGACGTGGCACCGGGCAAGCTCGGCCAGGCACCAGCCGCTCGCGCAGATCAGCGCCCACGCGCTGAACACGCCGGCCAGGGCCCGCAATCCCGCCCCGAGGCCGGCGGGCGCGGCGTGATCGGCCGCCGCCATCGCCACCGTCGTCAGCGCCACGCCGGCGAGGCTGAGGAGGAGGCCCCGGAGCGGAGCGCGGGCGAACCAGGGGGCCGTCAGCGCACCGACCAGGTACCCGACATAGTTCGCCGCCGCCCATTCGGCGCCCGCGGCGGCGGTGAGGGTGCCGTCGCGCATCATCAGCGGCATCAGGGGCGTGAAGGCGAACCGGCCGATCCCCATCGCGACCGCGAGGGCGACGAGGCCGCTGGCGACGATTGGCCAGGCTGGGTGCTTCGGATCGGTCGGGGCGTGCGGGTGCGTGCTCATGGCGGCACCTCTTGAATACCGATCAGACGTTCTTGGAAAATGAATTTTTGTGACGTACGGTTCTCTTGATGAGAACGATGGATCTGGACGATCTCGATATTTTCCGCTGCGTGGTCCGGGAGGGCGGGGTGACGCGGGCGGCGACGCGGCTGCACCGGGTCCCGTCCAACGTGACGACCCGGATCAAGCAGTTCGAGGCGCGGCTGGGCGTGGCCCTGTTCCGCCGCGAGGGCCGCAACCTGAACCTCACCGAGGCGGGACGCATTCTCCTGGGCCATGCCGAGACGCTGCTGCGGATGGCCGATCTGGCCGAGCAGGAGCTGCGCAGCGGTGTGGTCCGCGGCGTCCTGCGGCTGGGTTCGCTGGAGAGCGCGGCGGGCGCGCGGCTGCCGCCGATCCTGTCGGCCTTCCACGCACAGTTCCCCGACGTCACGATCGAGCTGCAGACCGGGACGAGCCGCGCCATGCTCCGGCACCTCGAGCGCTTCGAGATCGAGGCGGCCTTCGTCTCCGAACCGTTCGATCACGTGAGTCTGTCGTCGGTGCCGGCCTTCGACGAGGAACTGGTGCTGATCACCGGCCGGAACGCGTCCGGGATCGGCAACGGCTCCGGCCGGCGGACCCTGGTGGCGTTCCCGCACGGCTGCTCCTATCGCCAGCGCCTGATCGCGTGGCTGGCGGAGGATAGGGCGTCCTACGACCGGGTTCTGGAGATGAGCTCGTACCACGCCATCGTGGCCTGCGTGGCCGCCGGCACCGGTATCGCCATCGTGCCGGCGGCGGTGCTCGACAATGCGGTGATGAGCACGGCGGTCGAGCGCCATCCGCTGCCGCCGCACCTGCGCGTCAACCGGACCCGCCTGGTCTGGAAGGGGGAGGCCAGCGCGGCCCTGCGCGCGCTCACGATGCTGCTGCCCGACGCGGCCGAGACCGGGGGCGCGGCGTAGGGCGCGTGGTCGCCCCTACCCGTAGGTGTGGTCGTCCGCCGGGAACCGCCCGGCCTGCACGGCGTCGGCGTAGGCTTTGACGGCGTCCTCGATATGGGCTCGCAGCGACCCGAACTGGCGGACGAACTTGGGGGTGCGCTCGGACAGGCCCAGCATATCCTCCAGCACCAGGATCTGCCCGTCGCAGACCGCCGAGGCGCCGATGCCGATGGTGGCGGCGGTCACCTGCGGGGACGTCGCGATGGCGCGCGCCACCGGCTCGACGATGCCCTCCAGCACGATCGCGAAGGCCCCGGCCTCTGAGATCGCGCGGGCATCCTCCAGCAGGCGGCGCTCGTCGTCCGGCGCCCGGCCCTGGACCTTGAACCCGCCCATCGTGTTCACCGCCTGCGGGGTCAGGCCGATATGGCCCATCACCGGCACGCCGCGCTGGACCAGGAACGCCACCGTCTCGGCGAAATGCGCCCCGCCCTCCATCTTGATCGCCCCCGCCCCGCTCTCCTTGAGCACCCGGGCGGCGTTGAGGAAGGCCTGCTCCCGGCTCGCCTCGTAGGAGCCGAACGGCATGTCGACCACCACCAACGCCTTGGCGGTGCCGCGGATCACCGCCTGCGCCTGCAGGATCATCATCTCCAGGGTCACCGGAATGGTCGATTCCATCCCGTGCATCACCATGCCGAGCGAATCGCCCACCAGGATGAAGTCGCAATAGGGATCGACGATACCGGCGGTGTGGGCATGGTAGGCGGTGAGCGCGATGATCTTGCGCCCCTCGGCTTTGCGCTTTCCGATGTCGATGGCTCGGAGCCGGCGCGACTGCACGACCTGCGACATGGTTCAGACCTCTTTCGGCTCATCGGGGTCGGCGGAGGGCGCCCGAAACACCACGGTTTTTCCTCCCCGTTCGTTGGGGAGGATGGCCCCTGCGTCAGCAGAGGTCGGGAGATGCGCAGCACGACGAAGCAGGATCTCAGCTCCGCCGCGACCCCTTCGGAAACGGCGCTCCCCTCTCCCGACCCGCTTCGCGAGCCACCATCCCCCGCAGAGGGGGAAGGAGACCCACGTGCTGAACGAGCCCGTACAGGACGGGCCCATCCCAGCGCTTCTGGTACCCTTCATACACCGCACCGCCCCGCGGGTCAGCGTCCCGCCTGGGGCTCGGCGGCAGCCTTCCAGGCCGGATCCTCCCGCAGGGTCATGGTCTCGTGCCTCTCCTGCCAGCCCTCGACGCCCTCGGGGAACCAGCGCACGCCGGTATAGCCCTTGCGGACCAGACGCTTAGCCGCGTTCCAGCTACCCCAGCACTCGACATGGCAGAACACCACAACAGGTTTTCCCATTTCGCCGCCGGTCAGCTCCGCGACCCGGGCGTAGAACAGGGCCTCCCGCTCCGGGGCGATCGGCTCGGCCCCGGCCAGCGGCAGCCAGATCGAGCCGGGGATCGAGGGATGCACCGGCAGCCAGAGGCGGCCTTCGGGGAAGTTCGACGGCTTGCGATCGGGGGCGGCGACGTCAATTAGCACCGGTTTGTCCGGCCCCGCCATCAGGGCGGCGAGCGCGTCGGCATCGACCACCGTGGCGCCCTGCAGGGTTTGCGGGGTGTAGCCCTTGGGCGGGCCGGCGTAGAGCCCCTCCGGCTCGGGCACGTTGACGGGGGAATCGGCCGGTGCGGCGGCGAGGCAGCCGACGGCAGCCAACGCCGCCGCCAGCCGACCGATCAGGGATGCGCGCCGCATGGTCAATTCGTCGGGCTCGGCGGGGTGAAGCTGTGCTGCCAGCTGCCGCCGGCATTGTCGCTCGCCGCGACCTGGAGCGGCTTGCCGTCCGGCTTGAACGCGAAGTTGATCACCGGATTCGAGGCGATCGAGATGTCGCCCGTCATGGTGAAGACCTTGCGGTCGCCGGCCGAGACGGTGAGCTTGTCGATGTAGCGGGCCGGCGTGTAGTCGCGGGTGACCTGGTTCATCTGCATGCCGGAGAAGTTCGGGTGGCGGATCATCAGCGTCGCCTCCACGGGCTTGCCTACCTTCGTCTCGGCGAACTTCATCCGCATGTCGCCCATGCCCTTCATGGCCTCCTCGTCGCTCATGCCCATCGGGGCCGAGCAGCCGCCGGACGCCTTCACGAACTGCTTGGCCTCGTAGAGCTTGCCGTCCTGGGTCTCCACCACGGCATGCATGTCGGTGTAGTTGTTGACCCGCACCCGGAGTTTCAGCTCCGTCGGGTCGGCGGCCGGCCCGAACTCGAACCGGGCCGCGTAGGGCGCCGGGTTGTCGTCGATGATCAGCGACACGGCCTTGATCTGCCCGTCCTGCGGCATGGTCAGGGTGATGGGGACCAGGGCGGCGTCGAGCGCGCGCGCCGGCGCGTCGATCTTCACCAGGTTGTCGGTGGTCTCGATGGCGCGGTCGCCGAAGATCGACTTGGCGATCTCCTGCCAGCGCGCGGTCCGCTCCTGCTCGGTGTCGGAGGCGCCGGCGGCCCGGACGGGTCCCGACAGGGCGGTGGTTGCGAGGATCAGGGCGAGCGCTGCCGCGTGGGCGGTCTTGAGCGTCATGGCGTTTCTCCCGGTTGGTCTCAATATGGAGGTTCGAGCGACTATTCCCACTCGAGTTCCTGATAGGCCACGGTGACGTTGCGGCCGTTATAGGTGTCGAACAGGGCCCACTTGTCCCGCTGGTCCCGGGCGACGCTGGCCACCGCCTTCTCGATCGAGACATCCTTGGCGATCGCCGCCCGGGTGCCGTCGCGCAGGGCGGTCAGGTAGCCGCTCAAGTCGTCCAGTGCCGGGGCGAGATCGACAGAGACCGGCCCATGGCCCGGCACCGCCCGGGTCGCCCCCATGGCCTTCAGCCGCTCGATCTCCTTGAGCCAGCCCCGCAGGCTGCCGTCGAGGGACGGGATCCGGTTCACGAACAGCAGGTCGGCGGGGAACAGAAGGCCGCTGGCGGAATCGCGCATCGACAGGTCGCAGCTGGTATGGGCCGGCCCGTGCGCCGTGAAGGTCAGGCGCCGGTCGCCGAGGTCGATCTCGGCCGTGTCGGCCACGCTCAGCGTCGGGTAGACCACCGGCCCGGTGCGATCGGCGCCGAGCATCTCGATCAGGCGCTGACGGTAGAATTCGCCCCGCGCACGCAGGGCCTCGGCGAGCTTGGCGTGGCCGATGAAGACCGGCTTGTCCTGCACGAAGGCCCCTGCCCCGAACACGTGGTCCGGATGGACATGGGTCAGCACCACGTGGGTGATCGGCTTCGGGGTTCGCTTGGCGATCTCGGCCCGCAGCCACTGGCCGTCCACCAAGCTGCCGCCGGTCTCGGTCACGAGCACGCCGTCCCGGCCGATGAGGAAACCGATATTGGCGATGGCGTCGGCGTTGTCGGGCGAAGCGTCCGCGGTCAGGCCCTGGCGCATGAAGATGCCGGGTCCGACCTCCTCCATCGCGAAGCCCTCGGCGGCGCGCCCGAGACCCGGCAGGCAGCACAGGCAGAGGCCGGCGAACAGGGCGTGACGCCGCGACAGGGGGCGGCCTACGGCGACGGATTCGCCTTGATGGACGGCGGACGCCGTCATGCCGGAACCTCCCTATTCTTCTTGCCTACCATTAAGTAGGTAGATCTTTCGGTGGTCAAGTGGCATGTTGGAGGTCGGGCCCCGGACCGTCACACGTTCGCGCGAGCCCCAGAAACGATGTCTGAGCGATGCGCGACACACGGGCCGAGCTGCTGAGCCAAGCCGAGATTCTGGTCCGGGGGCGCGGCTATGCCGGTTTCAGCTACGCCGACCTTGCCGGGGCGGTGGGGATCCGCAAGGCGAGCATCCACCATCATTTTCCCACCAAGGTCGATCTCGGCGCCGCCCTGGTGGCAGCTTACGCGGCGCGCTACGACGACGCCCTCACGGCGATCGGCACCGCGGTGCCGGACGGTCCCGGCCGGATCGCGGCCTATGGCCGGCTCTATCTCGGCGGCGTCGAGCAGGGGCTCGGCTGCCTGTGTGCGGCTTTGGCCATCGAGGGCGAGGCCCTGCCCGAGCGCCTGCGCGCCGACATCGCGGCGTTCTTCGAGACGCATCTCGCCTGGCTGGAGACGATCCTGCGCGCGGGCCAGGCCGACGGCAGCGTCCAGCGTGGCCAGGAACCGGCCGCGCTCGCCCGCTACGTCATCGCTACGCTGGAGGGGGCGCTGCTGATGGAGCGGCTGTTCGCGAGCCCGGCGGCGTTTTCGGGGACGCTGGCGGTGCTGGTGGACGGTCTCAGGCCGCGGTGAACCTTGCGAAGCCGTCCGCCCGCAGCCGGCAGGCCGGGCAGGTGCCGCAACCGTAGCCCCAGGCATGCCGTGCCCCGCGCTCGCCGAGATAACAGGTGTGGCTGTCCTCCACGATCAGGTCGACGAGCGCCCGCCCGCCCAGAGCCTCGGCGAGGCCCCAGGTCTGCGCCTTGTCGAGCCACATCAGCGGCGTGTGCAGCACGAACCGGCGCTCCATGCCGAGGTTCAGCGCGACCTGCAGCGCCTTGATCGTGTCGTCCCGGCAATCGGGATAGCCGGAATAGTCGGTCTCGCACATGCCGCCGACCACGTGCCGGATGCCGCGCCGGTAGGCGAGCGCCGCCGCGAAGGTCAGGAACACGAGGTTGCGGCCAGGCACGAAGGTGTTGGGCAGGCCCGACGCCTCGAACCCGATCTCGGCGTCCCGGGTCAGCGCCGTCTCGGAGATTTTTCCCAGCGCGTCGAGCGCGACCGTGTGGTCGTCTCCGAGGCGTCCCGCCCAGGTGGGGTCGATGCGGCCCATGCCGGCCCGCAGCACGGCCCGGCGATCCAGCTCGACCCGGTGACGCTGGCCATAATCGAACCCCAACGTCTCGACATGGTCGTACCGGTCGAGCGCCCAGGCGAGGCACGTGGCCGAATCCTGGCCGCCGGAGAACAGGACCAGCGCCGAGCGGTCGCCGATGATCGTGTCGTCAGTCGCCATCGTACTCCGCCCAGGACATCGGCGTCTCCGCGACCCGTACCCGGGCGAGCCCCGGCAGATCCGGCCGCAGCCGTTGCCAGATCCAGGCCGCGATATTCTCGGCGGTCGGGTTTTCCAGCCCCTCGATTTCGTTGAGGCAATGGTGGTCGAGCCGCGCCAGCAGCGGCCCGAAGATGCTCTCGATCTCGTAGAAGTCGATCACCCAGCCGGTATGGGGATCCACGGGCCCGGAGACGGTCAGCTCGACGCGGTAGGAATGCCCGTGCATCCGATGGCAGCGATGCGTCGCGGGCACGTTCGGCAGCCGGTGGGCCGCCTCGAAGGTGAAGGCTTGGGTGATGTTCATGGGTCGCGGTCGCAAGGCCGGGCGGTCGGAGCGCCGGAATAGCGCCGACGATAGCCTCCATGCAAAACATGGTTCGACGGAGGCAACCGGCTGACGCGTCTCCATTTCCCCTCGGATCGCCAGCGTCCGCTGTGATGCCCCAGCCTCTCCAGGGCGTAAATGAGCGTGACGTGCCGATGGGCGTTTCCTCTCTGCGTCTGTTTTCCTATATCTATGCAAAGTATTATATTTGTTGAAATTTTATCGCTACAATAACAAGATTGTTATTAGTTTTTTTTCAAAATTCTTACATCACACACGACGTCAATTCAATATATCAACGTATGGATATATTAGAAATGTCATATTTTTGATGGGGTCGCATGACATCATATCGTATGGCATAGATTATGCTTACTTATTCACGCCGGTTTTACTCGATAATATTCCCGTTATGTCAAGTGCGTGAGGCAGATATGAGCAATTTTGCTGTTGCTGATCTTGTGATCATATCGGCTCAGACATTGAAGAGCCAAGCGACCTCGCATCTGACATCCATTCAAACCATTGCCAGCCGCATGAAGCTGCTGGCTCTGAACGCGCTGATCGAGGCGGCGCACGCCGGCGAGAAGGGGCTGGGCTTCTCGGTCGTCGCTCAGGAAGTCCGCGCCGTGTCGACGCAGGTCGATCGACTGACCTCGATCCTGCGTCTGGACCTGAGTACCGGCGTCGACGATCTGACCCAGGCAGTGAGCCGCCTGACCGACGAGGCTTCCGCCGTCCGCAGCGTGGACCTGGCCCTGAACGCCGTCGAGTTGATAGACCGTAATCTCTACGAGCGGACCTGCGACGTGCGCTGGTGGGCAACGGACGCGGCGGTCGTCGCATGCGGCTCCGACCCGAGCGCGGAGGCGGTCGCCTACGCTACACAACGTCTGGGCGTCATCCTCTCTGCGTACACAGTCTACCTGGACCTGTGGCTGTGCGATTTGGACGGCCGCGTCCTCGCGAACGGCCGCCCCGACACATACCCGGACGTCGTCGGCTCGGAGGTCGGGCGAGAATCTTGGTTCAGGGATGCCGTGACACTGCGGAGCGGCGACGCCTTCGCTGTGGCCGACGTGCGGACCGAGACTCGGCTCCGGGGCGCGCAAGTCGCCACCTACTGCGCGAGCATTCGCGCCGACGGTCGAAGCGACGGCGCGCCACTTGGCGTTCTGGCGATCCATTTCGACTGGCAGCCGCAAGCCAAGGCCATCGTCGACGGCGTCCGGCTAGGGGCTGGCGAGAAGGAGCGGACCCGCGTGATGCTTCTGGACGCGCGCCATCGGGTGATCGCCTGCTCGTGGGGGCAGGGCATGCTGAGCGAGACCTACCCACTTCGCACCGAGGATCAAGCGCAGGGCTATTATCTGAACGAGCGCGGCGACCTGGTCGCGTTCCACGAGACGCCCGGTTACGAGACCTATCGGGGCATGGGGTGGCGTGGCGTGATCGAGCAGAAATCCATCGCCTGAGACCGGACCTCAATGAGGCGAGCGCGTCGAGGTCCGGTCCTACGCCTACCCGCTGCTCTTCCCTGAAACGCCCGCCTGCGCGAAGGTCGCCATGCCGGTGTGGCAGGCGAGCGCGCCCTTGAGCAGGCCGATCGCCATGGCGCTCCCCGAGCCCTCGCCGAGCCGCATCCCCAGGGCCAGGAGCGGCACCAGGCCGAGCCGCTCCAGCACCTCCGCGTGGACGCCCTCCGCCGAGACGTGGCCGGCCAGGCAATGGTCGAGCGCGGTCGGGTCCACGGCGTGCAGCAGTGCCGCCGCCGCGGTGGCGACGTAGCCGTCGATCACCACCGGGATGCGCTGCAGCCGGGCCGCCAGGATCGCGCCCGCCATGGCGGCGATCTCGCGGCCGCCGAGCCGGGCGAGCACCTGGAGCGCGTCGTCGAGATGGCCGGCATGGTAAGCCAGCGCGGCCTCGACGGCTGCCACCTTCCGGGCGAGCCCATCCCGGTCGACGCCGGTGCCGCGTCCGACCCAGTGGGCGGGCTCGCCGCCGAACAGGGCGGCGTAGAGGGCGGCAGCCACCGTGGTGTTGCCGATGCCCATCTCGCCGATGCCGAGGCAATCGGTGCCGGCGGCCACCGCCTCCATGCCGAACGCCATGGTCGCCACGGTGGCGCGCTCATCGAGCGCCGGGCCTTCGGTGATGTCGCCGGTCGGCATGTCGAGGGCCAAGTCGAACACCTTGAAGCCGAGCCCGTAGGCCGCGCAGATCTGGTTGATCGCCGCCCCGCCGGCCGCGAAGTTGTCGAGCATCTGGCGGTTGACCGCGTCCGGGAAGGCCGAGACGCCCTTGCGCGTCACCCCGTGACTGCCGGCGAAGACGCAGACCAGCGGCCTGTCGAGGCTCGGGGGCGCCTTGCCCTGCCAGGCCGCCAGCCAGGAGACGAGGCTCTCCATCCGTCCGAGCGAGCCCGCCGGCTTGGTCAGGCTCGCGTCCCGGGCGGCCACCGCCTCCTGCGCGTCCCGGTCCGGGCCCGGCATCGCCTTGAGCAGGTTGCGGATGTCGTCGAACGGACCCGGATCAGTCTTGGCGGCGTCGGTCATGGCGGCGATGATTTCCTGTGGGCGCCCGCGAACGGGGAGACGGCGACGTGGCGGGGCGACTATAGTGGTCCTGCGCCGCCCGACCGTTCGCGATCGGCTCGCCCCGCCGGGGGCGGTGGGGGAGTGACCGCGATGGACAGGCAGACCGGCGGGGAGGCCGACTGGCCCGGGCGCGCCGCCCTCTACGACCTCGCCGGGTGCCTGCGGTTCTACTCCCGCCTGCCCGTCCCGCAACTGCCCGGCGAGCCCGATCCGCACCGGGTCCCCGATTTCACCGCGCTGCCCCGGATGCTGCCGCTGGCCGGCGTGATCCTGGCCCTGCCCGCCGCCCTGACGCTGGCGGCCGCCTGGTGGATCGGGCTCGGGCCGTTCCTGGCCGCGACCCTCGCGGTGGCCGTCATGGTCCTGGCCACCGGGGCGCTCCACGAGGATGGCCTGGCCGACGTCGCCGACGGCTTCGGGGGCGGCGCCACGCTAGAACGGCGCCTGGAGATCATGCGTGACAGCCGGATCGGCGCCTATGGCGGGGCGGCCCTGGTCCTGGCGCTCGCCCTGCGCATCGGCGCGCTGGCGACGCTCCTGGACCGCGCCGGCTACGCCGCCGCGACCGCGCTCGTCCTGGTCGCCGCCCTGTCGCGGCTCGCGGCGCTCGCCCCGATGGTGCTGCTGCCGCCGGCCCGCCCCTGGGGCTATCCGCCGCGGTCGGCCGCCCGGACCGGGGAACCTTCGGATCGCCCTCGGCAGCGGCCTCGCCGTCGCGCTGGGAAGCGTTCTCCTCGGCCTGCCGGTGGCCGGCGTCGCGCTGATGATCCCGTGCGCCGGCTTCGCGGCGCTCGCCCTCACCCGGCTCGCCCGAAGCAAGATCGGCGGCCAGACCGGCGACGTGATCGGCGCCTGCCAGCAGCTCGCCGAGATCGCCGCGCTGCTGGCCCTGGTGGCGGCGTTGGCGGATTGATGCGGCATTCAGGGCCTTGATCGGGCCACGATCCGTCGGCCAAGGATCCGCGATGCAGCCCGCGCCCAAACCCTCGTCCCCCTGCACCAAGGTCTGCGTGCTCGACGCCGGCAGCGGGTTGTGCCGCGGCTGCGGTCGGACCCGCGACGAGATCGCCACCTGGGGCGGGATGCCGGAGGCGCGGCGGCGCACCATCATGGCCGGTCTCGGCGCGCGGCTGCGCGCGGCGGGTTTCATCCCTATCGAGGAGCCGCTGCCGTCATGATCTATCTCGGGCTCGCCGCCATCGCGCTGGTCATGGCCGTGCTGGTCCTCAGCGACGGCAGCGACACCATCGGCGGCGTGATCGAGCCCGACCACCTCGCCGGGCTCGCCTCGACGGGGGGCATCCTGATCCTAGTGGTCGCCGGCTACTGGCGGCAGATCACGACCTCGCTCGGCCCGAGCCTGCGGGCGCTCCTGGCCTGGGCGCTGATCGGGCTCGCCCTGGTCATCGGTTACAGCTACCGCGACCAGTTCCAGGGCGTTGGGGCCCGGATGCTCGGCGAACTCCGGCCGGGCTCGGCCGTTTCCGGGCCCGGCGGCGGCGTCACGATCACCCGGCGGGCGGACGGCGACTTCCGGGTCGAGGCCGAGGTCAACGGCCGCGTGCAGCCGTTCCTGTTCGACACCGGCGCGAGCAGCGTGGTGCTGACCGCCGAGAATGCCGCCGCCCTGGGTCTCAACCCGGCCGCGGCCGACTTCACCGCCCGGGTGTCCACGGCCAACGGCATCGCGTATGCGGCGCCAATCCAGCTGGATTCTCTGCGCATCGGCACCATCACCGAGCGCCGGGTGAACGCCATGGTGGCGCGGCCGGGCTCGCTGGCCGGCAACCTGCTGGGCCAGACCTTCCTGACGCGCCTGTCGGCCTACGAGGTCCGAGGCGACCGGCTGATCCTGAGCCCGCCCTGAAGCATCGTTCCGAGAGCCGGCTGCCGCCTTCGGAAAAGACAATGCGGATCAGTGATCTAGCGCATCGTACAGATGCCCGGCACGATACGCTGAGACGGGGCGCCGCTCACGCCGCCCGCGCCTCCGGCACTTCGCGCGAGACCAGGGCGACCGCATCCCGCAGGGTCTGGAGTCCGGCATCGGGCCGCATTCCGTGGGTCGAGAGGTGGCGCCGGAAGGCCCGGGCGCCGGGCCTTCCGTTGAACAGACCGAGCATGTGGCGAGTCACGGCATGCAGACGCTCGCCCCGGGCCAGGACCTCAGCCAGGTAGGGCTCGAACGCCGCCATGGCCGCGAAGGCGTCGGGGACGGGCGCGGCCACGCCGAACAGCTCCGGATCGACGCCGAGCAGCAGCGCCGGCTCGGTATAGGCGGCGCGCCCGACCATCGCGCCGTCCACCTCGGCGAGGCGCGCGCGCACCGTATCCAGGTCGCGCAGGCCGCCGTTGACCGCCACCGGCAGGGCGCCGAGCCGCCGCTTCAGCCGTGCGGCGCGGCCGTAATCGAGGGGCGGCACGTCGCGGTTCTCCTTGGGCGACAGCCCCTGGAGCCAGGCCTTGCGGGCGTGGACGATCAGCCCGTCCACCCCCGCGGCCACGACCGCGTCGGCGAGCGCATCCAGGGCCGCCTCGGGATCCTGGTCGTCGACGCCGATCCGGCACTTGACCGTCACGGGAACCGACACGGCTGCCTTCAAGGCTGCCACGCAGTCGCCGACCAGGGCCGGCTCGCGCATCAGGCAGGCGCCGAAGCGGCCGTCCTGCACCCGGTCGGACGGGCAGCCGACATTGAGGTTGATCTCGGCGTAGCCGAACTCCGCCGCGATCCGCGCCGCCTGCGCCAGCTCGGCCGGATCCGACCCGCCGAGCTGGACCGCGACCGGATGCTCCTGCTCGGAGAACCCAAGCAGCCGTTCGCGCGGGCCATGCAGCACCGCGCCCGTGGTCACCATCTCGGTATAGAGCCGCGCCCGCGCCGAGAGGGTGCGGTGGAAGGCCCGGCAATGGCGATCGGTCCAGTCCATCATCGGGGCGACGGAGAACCGCCATCCCGGAAGTGCGCCGCAAGTCTCAGCCGCCGTCACGTGTGCAAGATCCGTGTTGACCCGTGTCCTGCCGGCGCCCCGCGCCTCGGGGCGCGGTCGGTGTCTTCCGGTGGATCGAGGAGGAGGCCTGTTGATACCACGGGCGGGCGAGCCTCGAAAAGCGCGCGGGTGTGGGACACCGCCCGGTGGCAAGCCCGGCGGTGTTCCCGGATGCAGAAAGCGGGAGCGGTCCGGCTCAGAACACCGGCATCGCGCCGGCCACGGTGACGAGCGCCCCCGACGTGTAGCTGCTCTCCTCGGAGGCCAGCATCACGTACGCGGAGGCGAGCTCGGCCGGCTGGCCCGGGCGGCCGAACGGCACCTGGCTACCGAAGGATTTCACCGAATCCTGGCTCATCCCGGACGGGATGAACGGCGTCCAGATCGGGCCCGGCAGCACGCCGTTCACCCGGATGCCCTTCTCGGCCAGGAGTTGGGACAGGCTCAGCACCATGTTGCTCAGTGCGCCCTTGGTCGCACTATAGGCCATGAGGGACGGCATCGGATGCTTGGAATTCACCGAGGAGGTGAAGATCACCGACGCGCCGGGCTTCAGGTGGGCGAGCGCCGCCTTGGTCACGTAGAACGGGCCGAACACGTTCGTGCGGAAATGGTCCTCGAAGATGGCGTCCTCGATGGCGTCCAGGCCCTGGTTCGGCTGCTGGAACGCGCCGTTGTTCACAAGCACGTCGAGGCGTCCAAAGGTCTCTGCGGTGCGGGCCACGATCGAGCGGCCGTAGGCGGGATCCTTGAGGTCGCCCGGCAGCAGCAGCGCGCGCCGACCCGCCTTCTCGATCCAGCCGCTCACCGCCTCGGCATCCGCCTGCTCGTCGGGCAGGTACGAGATGGCGACGTCGGCCCCCTCGCGGGCGTAGGCGATCGCCACCGCGCGGCCGATGCCGCTGTCGCCACCGGTAATCAGCGCGACCTTGCCGGTGAGCTTGCCCGCGCCCTTGTAGCTGTCCTCGCCGTGATCGGGCTCGGGCGCCATGCGGCCGGTCTTGCCCGGAAAGCTCTGCGGCTGCGCCTCGAACGGCGGACGGGGATACTTGTGCAGCGGATCTGTGGTCATGCGGGGTCTCTCGTTGGGTTATTGGGTCCAACGATGGCTCGACCGGGGTGTTCCTGTGCCGCGCCGACGCGCCGATGGGGACAGAGACGCGGGGACATCGAGCAGCAACAGGCGCTCCCCATTCTCCGGCCCGAGGGAGGGCGCGCCATGATCGTGTTGCAGTCTGAGGCTCGCGTCGCACGCAGGATCGATGGCGCCCTGCTCGGCGCCGCGATGCTGGCGCTCACCTTCGGCCTGGCAGCGGGCCTGTGGGGCGTGCTCCAGTGAGCTCCGCGCCGGGCGCCGCCCGCTCCACGGCGGACGCGGGAGCATCATCCTGAAAGGCGGCCACCGGTGTTCGGCAAAAAGCCGATGCGCATCAGAAAGCCAGCGTATCGTACCGGTTCCAGTACCCGGCACGATGGGTTAGGCCGGCCCGCGATGGGCCGGCCTGATCTCGATCGCACCGCCGTCGTGCTGATCTGCGCGGGCCTCGTGCTGCTCGCGCTGGCGCAACTGTTGGTCGGGTTCCCGTGATGGGCCGCTGGGTCCTCCGGCGTGGACGGGAGCGGGACCGATGCTGAACCGCGCCGTCGTGGCCGTGACCCTGGTCGCGGTGGCCGCGTTCCTGGTCTACCTGGCGGGTCTCGCCCGCGAGGCCCTGTCGCCGAACCAGACCTACGCGGCCAGCATCGGCCTGACCCTCGATCAATGTGTGACGGCCCAGGACGGCCTCTCGGACGCGGAGGCGCGCGCCTATTGCCGGCGGCCGGTGCCGAAGCGGCCGTGAGGCGCGGATGCGAACGCCGCTCGGGCTCGTCAGGGCCGATGCGGAGGACGAAAGGCCGACCGACGGAAACAGAAGGCCATACTTACTCGGCCTTTTGCCGAATGCGCCAGATCCTTGATGCGAGGCCCTCGCTCGACCGAGCCGGGATCCCTGTCGGCGGCGAGCGCTTGCAGTCCTGAGCGGACCGCGAAGCCATCGACGAGCCGGCGGCCGCCTTCCGGAGCGATGCTTTAGCTGCCGAACTTGTAGTTCAAGCCGAAGCGGCCGAGCACGCCCGCGTTCCGGAAGCGCGCCACGTAGGCGCCGACGCCCGGTCCGACCGCCACGACCGGGACGGTGCGGCGTCCGAAATCGTAGTACAGCGCCTTGCCTCTGAGGGTCACGGCGTTGGTGTGGAAGATATTGAACGCCGAATCGGTAAACAGGGCGAACTCGATGCCGCCGCCGACGGCATAGCCGGTCTCGACGCGCGAGCTGCCGCCGTCTGGAAGACGCCGCGGCAGGTCTCGCCTGCGTAGGCGAAGTCGCCGGTGCCGTACACGAGGGTGCGGTCGAAGGCGTAGCCGACGCGCCCGCGCAGGGTCCCCGAGCGCGTTGCCCATCTGCCGGACCGTGCTGATCCCGCCCAGACGCCCGGTGCTGCTGTTACTAGATCAAAACAAAAGCGTTTCGCGGTGTGGTCAATTTGCTTTCTGCAGTAAATGCGTTCGCAGCGGCGCGATATCGAAGGGTGCCGGCCTGATCGGCGATGCCGATAGTGGGCCGTCGCAGGGTCTATCCAACGCCTCTCATCGTGAGGCCCGCCTCCGCGCCGTCGCAGCCCCGAACGCCGCAAACAACGCCCGGTTGATCGGGTTGGTCGCGGCGTCGTGCTCCGGGTGCCATTGCACGCCCAGGGCGAAGCCCGGCGCGTCGTGGATGCGGATCGCCTCGATGGTGTCGTCCTCGGCGATGCCTTCGATCACGATACGGGCGCCCGGCTTCAAGATGCCCTGGCCGTGCAAGGAGTTCACCCGGATCGTCTCGCACCCGAGCAGCCGCGCGAAGGCGCCGCCCGGGGTGAGGCGGACCGCGTGGCGGTCGGCGAACACCACTTCGAGGTCCGGGTGAATCTCGCCATTCTCGAGCCGTGGCATCCGGTGGTTGAGGCGCCCGGGCAGGTTGCGGATCTCCGGGTGCAGGCTGCCACCGAAGGCGACGTTCATCTCCTGAAACCCGCGGCAGATGCCGAACAGTGGTACGCCCCGCGCCACGCAGGCCTCGATCAGCGGAAGCGCCGTCGCGTCGCGGGCCTCGTCGTAGGGCTCGTGGGCGGGGTCCGCCGCGGTGCTGAACCGGGTTGGATGGACGTTGGCGCGGCCGCCGGTGAGCAGGATGCCGTCGACCGTGTCGAGGAGGTCGCCGAGATCGGTGATCCCGGGGCAGCCGGCGAACATCAGCGGCAGGGCCCCGGCCACTTCGGCCACCGCCCGGAGGTTGTTCTGGCCGACGATCTGTGCCGTGAACCGGTTGTCGAGCAGGCGCGCGTTTCCGATGACGCCGATCACGGGTCTCGCCATCGTCCCGGCCACTCCTTCATCTTGGCCTCGCCGCAGGCCCTGCACCTTGCGGTTGGCTCTACGACCCACGCAAACCCGGCGCCAGTCCCGTCAGACGCCGAGAATGCCCGCGGCCCGGGCCTCCTCGTGCAGCACCTCGGCGACCCGCTCGGGAGCCTCCTCGTGCGCGAGATGGCCGAGCCCCCGGATCAGCGCGACGCGGGCGTCGGGCAAGCGGTCGCGGACCGAGAAGGCGGTGTCGGGTCGGATCGCCTGGTCGTCGCCGCCGACGATCAGCAGGGTCCGGGTCGTGAGCTCCGGCAGCGCCCGGTGCAGGCCGGCGAGATCCCAGTTCGCCATCATGCCCAGCGCCCCGCGGACGTGCCCGGCCCGGGCGAACAGGCGCCTGTAGAGATCGACGCCCTGCGGATCGAGCCGCGAGCCCGTCCCCTCGATCAGCTTTTTGGCCGCCGACCGGTCCGCCGTCCAGGCGAAGATCCTCGGCGTGAACGGGTTGAGGAACAGCAGCCTCGCCATGCCGGGGAACAGCAGGCTCGCCGCCCCGGGCAACGGCGCCAGCGCACCGTTGAATGCCGCGAGCAGGCGCGGCGCGATCGACCCGTCCAGGCACATCCGCGCCAGCACGGCCGCCCCAGCCGAGTGACCGGCCGCCACGATGGGCGGGCGTCCGAGCACGCCCACGAGCCCCGCCACGGCCCTGGCCATGCCGGGCAGCGACAGGTCGGCGTCCGGCAGGGGATCGGTGAAGCCGTGGCCCGGAAGGTCCGGGGCGATGACGAAGAAATCCTGGGCCAGGAGCGGTGCGAGCCCGCGCCAGGAATGGGTGGCCGCCCCGGTCCCGTGCAGGAGCAGCAGCACCGGCGCCTCGGGCCGCCCGAACTCCTGGACATGCCAGCGCAGGCCCGCCGCCTCAACGAAGCGGCTCGCGTCCCGATGCGGCCAATCCCGGCCCTCGACTGCCCAATCGGGCCGGTCGGCGTCGCGGGGCCTCAGCACCGGCCATCGTCCCGCGACGCACCAAAGGTAGCTACATGGATCATGGCTGCGCTATCGTTCTGGGTTGGAATTATTTCGTAAGCCACTGAGAACGCATGCGGAAATCGCATGCCACCGCTGCCACAGCCTGGATTGCTGCGACGCAGCATCGAGAGCATCAAAGGGGCGAACGCAGGCACCGCGCATCTCTCATCGTTGGAACCGGCCATGATCGTCTTCACCTCCTCGACCCATCACTTTGCCGGCTCGACCAACGGCCGCTGGAGCTTCCGAGGCCTGTTCCGCGAGATGCTGAACGCCTGGATGTCCCACAACCAGCGCGTCGCCGATCTCGGGGCCGGCTACCACCTCTGATCCTCGACCGGGTTCGGCCCCGCCCAACCTCTCTGCTCAGAGCGCGACCCGTACCGCGGCGCTGAGCAGGCCGGCATCGGCCCGCGGCAGCACGAGATAGCGGGCCGCCATCGCCTCGGCGACCGCCGGGCGCCTTCGCCCCGGGCCCCGGTATCGATCACCAGGGCCGGCAACCCGGCCGCCCAGACGCCAGCCCGCCTGCAGGGCTTCGGCCCGGCCCGGCCCGGCCGCCTCCCCGAGCGTGCCACGTTGGCGCGTCCGTCAGTCAACAGCACGATGACCGGTCGGCTTCCGCTCCGGCGCACGCCGAGCGCCACGTTGAGTGCCGCATCGATCCCGGCGGCCAGCGGCGTCCCACCCCCGCCCGGCAGGCCGAGAGGCCGCGCTTCGCCCGGGTGAGCGAGCGGGTCGGCGGCAGTACCAGTTCCGCACCGCTGCCGCGGAACGCCACCAGGGCGACCCGGTCGCGCCGGACATACGCCTCGGCCAGCAGCAGCTCGACCGCGCCCTTCGCCTCGGCCAGCCGCTCCAGGGCGGCCGAGCCCGAGGCGTCGACGCAGAACACCGTCGTGGTCTCGGTCCGCTGCCGCAGGATCCGGATCCGCAGGTCGTCCCGCCGGACCACGATCGGGCGGGTTTCCCCTCCGCCCGCCGCAGCGTCTGCCACGGGGCCGCCGCCCGCAGGGTCGCCAGCAGGTCGAGGCGCCCGCGCCGCGGATCGCCCGCCGGCTGCCGATCGGCCGCCCGGCGGGACGCCGGCTGGCCGACCCGCCCGGCCTTCGCGGCCGAGAGCCGTACGCCCCCGCCAGCAACTGATCCAGGAGGTTTGCCGGGATCGCCGTGCGCACCGCATCGAGCACGCGGTCGTCGGCCGCCTCGGCGGGGCGGGATCCGACGTCTTCCGCGGCAGCCTGGTCTTCCGCGGGCGGGGCGGAGGTGGTGCCTCGGCCTCCTCGGGTGGCGCGTCCTCCGGCATGGGCAGCCGCGTGGCCCGCGGCGCCAGGACCAGGCGAGCCGCCATGGTGAGCTCGGCCGCGCCGACCGGGTTCCCGGCTGCCAGGGACCTGGCCACCCGGGCGGCCAGCATTGGCCCGCGCAGGGAGGCGACGCCGAACGCCTCCGACAATCGGCACAGTACGCCGAGCGGGTCGGCTTCCGGGGCGCCGGGATCGGACTCCGGATCGACTTGAGCGGCATCGCAATCCGCGAGCCCGACGCCGCTCAGGTCGATCCGGAAGGCCAGGCGGTCGGCGAGGGACTCCGCCACGGTCTCGTCGCCCTCGCCCTCGTCGAGCAGCACGAGGCCGAAGCGCGCCGGCCGCTCCGACGCGGTACCGTGTCGAGGGCGGCGGCCAGGCGGGCCGCGACGCCGGGGGCAGCCGCTCGGCCATGGGCAGACGATCAGCCCACCATCGCCTCGGCGAGAGCCGGCCCGCGCCATCGGCCGGCCGGCCGCGAGCGTCGCGGCGAGGTCGAGGCCGCCGAGCAGGCCGTCGTCGCCGATGCCCGGCGGCAGCCTCCGCCAGGGCGTGCCTGTGGGAAGCAACGCCCGCAGTCATCGAGCCAGCGGTCGCGCACGGCCGGGCCCCGCCCGCACCACCGCGCCGCCGCATCCGCTCGGGTCCGCGGCCAGGAGGCGTGCGGCGACGCTGGCTTCGAGCCAGGTTTTTTTTGGTGCTTCCGCCTTCCCTCCCCCCTCTGCGGGGGAGGATGGCCCTCGCGTCAGCGAGGGTCGGGAGAGGGGAGCGCCGCTGCCGGAGGAGCCGCGACGGGTCTCGCATTCTGAGCCGACGCGCTGCCCCTCTCGCGGGACTTCGTCCCGGCCCCCTATGCTGCGCAGGGTACCCTCCCCCGTAGCGCGGGGAGGGAGAGACGGCGGCTCCGTCACGAGAACACCTCCGCCAGCGCCCGCTCGACCCGGGCGGTCGAGCCGGATTCGTCCAGCGGATTGCGTCGCAGGCGATGGCGCAGGGCGGCCGGGGCGACCCGGCGGATGTGGTCGTCCGTGACCGACCCGGCGCCGTCGAGGGCCGCCAAGGCCCGGGCCGTGCGCATCAGGGTCAGCTCGCCGCGCAAGCCGTCGGTGCCGAGCGCCAGGCAAAGCTGAGCGGCGCGCTCCAGCGCCGAATCCGGCACCGTCAGGCCCGGCAGGCGTTCCCGGGCCAACAGGATCTTCTTCCGGATGGCGGCCTCGTCCCGGGCGCGGGCGGCACAGAACCCCTCGGGGTCGCGCTCGTAGGCGTCGCGGGCGCGCACCACCGCGATCCGGGTGGCGATGTCCCGCGGGGTCACGACCTCGCAGGCCAGCCCGAACCGGTCGAGCAGCTGCGGGCGCAACTCCCCCTCTTCCGGGTTGCCGGAGCCGACCAAGACGAACTTGGCGGGGTGGCGCAAGCTGAGGCCCTCCCGCTCCACGGTGTTGATCCCGGAGGCCGCCACGTCGAGGAGGAGATCCACCAGGTGGTCCTCGAGGAGGTTCACTTCGTCAATATACAAAAAACCGCGATTGGCCCGGGCCAGCAGGCCCGGCTCGAACGCCTTCACGCCGGCGCCGAGCGCCCGCTCCAGATCGAGGGTGCCGACCACCCGGTCCTCGGTGGCGCCGAGCGGCAGGTCCACCACCGGCACCGCCGTCTTGTGACTCTTGCGCGGGCCCGGCGTGGCCGCGCAGTGCGGGCAGGCTTCGGCCGGGCTGTCGGGGTCGCACCGGTACGGGCAGCCGACCACCGCCCGCATCGGCGGCAGCAGGGCAGCCAGCGCCCGGATCGCCGTGGACTTCCCCGTGCCGCGGTCGCCGAACACCAGCACGCCGCCGATGGAGGGATCCACGGCGGCGATCAGCAGCGCCTGGCGCATCTCGTCCTGCGCGACGATGGCCGAGAAGGGGAAGGTTGGCACGCGGTGACTCGATGCTACTGGGGAATCCGATCCACCCCCCTCATCCTGAGGTGCCGAAGCGCAGCGAAGGCCTCGAACGAGACCTCCGGGGATCGGGTCGCCGGCTTGAAGGCTCCGTCGACGCCCGCTCGCGCGGGCTCTCAGGATGCGGGAGCGGGTGGGAGAAGGGAACCGCTACTCCGCCGCCTTCTGCCGGAGCCCAATCCGCGCCCAGATCGTGGAGAGCGCCCCGACCAGATTGGCGATATCCGCGTCCGTGTGCAGCGGCGACGGGGTGATCCGGAGGCGCTCGGTGCCGCGGGCCACCGTCGGGTAGTTGATCGGCTGCACGTAGATGCCGAACTCGTCGAGCAGGGTGTCGGAGATCGCCTTGCACAGCACGGGATCGCAGACCATCACCGGCACGATGTGGCTGTCGTTGGGCAGGACCGGGATGTCGGCGGCCTCCAGGGCGGTCCGGACCTTGGCGCAGCGCTCCTGATGGCGCGCCCGCTCGGTGCCGCTGGCCTTGAGATGGCGGATCGAGGCCGCGGCGCCCGCCGCCACCGCGGGGGGCAGCGAGGTGGTGAAGATGAAGCCGGAGGCGAAGCTGCGCACGAAGTCGCACAGCTTCTCCGAGGCGGTGATGTAGCCGCCGTGCACGCCGAACGCCTTACCCAGCGTCCCCTCGATCACGTCGAGGCGGTGGGCGACGCCGTCGCGCTCCGAGATTCCGCCGCCACGGGCGCCGTAGAGGCCGACCGCGTGGACCTCGTCGAGATAGGTGAGCGCCCCATGGGCCTCGGCCACGTCGCAGATTTCTTCGAGGGGGGCGATGTCGCCGTCCATCGAGTACACGGATTCGAACGCGACGAGCTTCGGCCGGGCCGGATCGACCAAGGCGAGCTTCCGGTTCAGATCCTCCGGATCGTTGTGACGAAAAATGTGGCGTTCGGCCCGGGAGAACCGGATGCCCTCGATCATCGACGCGTGGTTCTCGGAATCGGAGAAGACCGCGCAGTTCGGCAGGCGCGACGCCAGGGTCCCGAGCGCCGCCCAGTTCGAGACGTAGCCGGAGGTGAACAGCAGGGCCGCCTCCTTGCGGTGGAGGTCGGCGAGCTCCTGCTCCAGCAGCACGTGATAGTGGTTGGTGCCGGAGATGTTGCGGGTGCCCCCGGCCCCGGCGCCGCAGCGGTCGATCGCCTCGTGCATCGCCCCGGTAACCGTGGGGTGCTGGCCCATGCCGAGATAGTCGTTCGAGCACCAGACCGTGACCGGGCGCGTGCCGGCCGGGTGGTGGTGCGTGGCGTGCGGGAAGTTGCCGGCGTGGCGCTCGAGATCGGTGAAGACCCGGTAGCGCCCTTCGCGGTGGAGACCGGCGATCTCGGCTCCGAAGAAGGTCTCGTAGTCCATGTCGCCTCTCCCCGATGGGTTCGCGGGTTGCCCCCGCCTGTGTGGTTGGATTTCGCACGCGACCAGTTCCAAACTGGTGCGCGCGCGAACTCCCGTTGTGATGCCCGGGTCTACCCGTTGTCCCGCGGCCGTGCCGCGCCGTCCGGCCCGCGGGCCGGCAGACTCCACCGCCACAATTCGGCCGAGGGCAGCGGCAGCATCAGGAACCAGTGTTCGAGCGTCGCCAGCGCCATCAGGGTCGCCAGCACGGTGAAACCGATCAGTTCGTGCGCCAGCAGGTCCGGACCGAGCGCCGCCCGCCCGAGCAGCCCCGCCGCGATCGTGCCGAGGCTCACCGAGACCGGGAACAGCAGGTTCATCGGCTTGCGCGACAGGTAGCAGGCCAGGTAGCCGAGGTGATCAGGCAGGAACTCGGCGTGCAGGTTGCGCACCCCGAGGAACAGGTTCAACCGCGCCGACAGGTTCATCACCACCAGCGCGCCGTAGGTCCATAACGCGATGGTGTTGGCCCCGCCCCAGACCAGCGCCAGGATCGCCAGGCCGCCGATCACGATGGCGAATTCGTGCCACAGGCTGGTGGCGAGCGCAGCCAGGAACCGGTCGAAACCGCGCAGGCCCGGCGCGCAGGCGAACGGCTTCGGGCCCGACAGGAAGCCCATGTAATAGCTCATCTCCTGCCAGCCCCAGACCACCAGGGCCGCCGTGAAGGCCGTGTAGGCCCCTGCGGCGCTGGTATCCTGGGCGCTGGTACGGATCGCCACCAGGGCGCCGGCAAGCAGCAGCGTCGCGCCGGCCATGCTCCAGGGATGCGTGCGCCGCGGCGCATGGTCGAGCAGCAGGATCAGCCCGGTGGAGAACCACCAGAGCAGAAGCGCGTAGACCACCGGCGCGGCGTAGGTCGCCATTCTACCAGACCGGCTGGAGGCGGATGTCGGCCGGCAATGCGTTCGCCTTCACCGGCAGGAGATAGAGCCGGACGAAGGTGGCGGCCGCGCGCAGCACCTGGACCCCGTGCTTCAGCTTGCCCAGGACGCTGCCCTGAGCCCGGGCTTCCGCGATCGCCCGGGAGCAGGCCAGCAGCGTCTCCAGCCCGGCGTGGAACGTCGGGTTGTCGAGATCGAGCTCCAGCGGGAAGGTCTGCCGCGAGATCTCGGAGGTGATGCGGAAGACCCTGTAATCGTAGTCGGTCGGATCGACCCCGAGCGCGGCGTGGAAGGCCGGGCGGTGATGGTCGCGCACGTACATCGTGGCGAAGACCGCGAGCAGGAAGAACCGGATCCAGTAGCGATTGATGCCGCTGGTCAGCTTGGGGTTGGCGCGCATCAGCAGCGCGAACGCCTCGCCATGGCGGAACTCGTCGTTGCACCACAGCTCGAACCACTTGAAGATTGGGTGGATGCGCCGCTCCGGGTGCTTCTCCAGCTCGCGGAAGATCGTGATGTAGCGGGCGTAGCCGATCTTTTCGGACAGGTACGTCGCGTAGAAGATGAACTTCGGCCGGAAAAACGTGTATTTTTTCGACTTGGTGAGGAAGCCCAGGTCCACGCCGATGCCGAAATCCTTCAGCGTGTCGTTGATGAAGCCGGCGTGGCGCGCCTCGTCACGGCTCATGAAGCCGAACAGCTCCTTGATGTCCTTGTTCTTGGCGCGCTTCCTCATCTCGGCGTAAAGCACGCAGCCGGAGAACTCGGCGGTGATCGACGAAACCAGGAAATCCAGAAACTCCTTCCGCAGCTCGGGCTCCATCTGCGACAGGTCGCAGTCGAAGTCGGCGTTGCGGGTGAAGTGGCGCTTGTTGGGGTCGTCGCGCAACTCGGCGATGAGCAGGTCCCAGTCCCGGCGCACGGGCTCGACATCGGTGCGGTCGAGTTCGACGAAATCGGTGGTGTAGAAGCGCGGGCTCAGGAAGGTCGTCTCCTGCGCGGCCTTGGTCGATTCGTTGACCGGTGTTTTCGGGACCGGCTGGCCGGAGAGCGGCGGGACAGGAGCGTTCACAGCTTCCTCCTCTCGGAAAAACTGACCTCGTAGAGTTCGGTCAGTTCGAGATGGGCGACGAGCTTGGTCCAGGCCCGCTCGAGCGGGCCGGCCCGGGTGACGGTGGCGGTGCGGCGGACGGTGAGCCGCTCGCCATAGGGCACGGAGGTCGGCGCGTCGTGGACCTGGACCTCGTCGCCGGGCTCGATCTCGAAGCCGGAATCCAGGGTCACGTGCGCGTGCAGGCTCTCGGGCGTCTGCTCGATCTCGACCGTGCAGGGCACGGTGACGGTGCGGCTCCCAAACAGGCCCATCAGCGGGTCTCCGTCGTGGCGGCGGCGAGCAGCCGGGCGAAGGCGCCGGCATTGGTCGGGCCGAACGCCTCTAGCGGCACCCGGCGGCCGGTGGCGTCGTCCGCGAGCGAGAGACGGCCGTCGTCGTAGCGGGTCAGGCTGAACGGCTGTTCCTGGCCGAGGCCATCGCGCTGGCGGGCCTGGGCCAGGCCCCGCAGCGTCCCGCGCAGAAAGCCGTCCTCGCCGGGGCGGATCCAGGCGACGATGTGCCGGTCGGCGGCGTTGCGCAGTGCGATCGACCCGTCGACCTGGTCCTCGGCGCGGAATTCGAGCCGCTCGACGGGCTTGGCCGGCGGCAGGGCAATCATGCCGATGCCTTCGCTGCGCCCGATCAGGACGGCCAGCATGGAGAAGCCCATCAGCGCGCCGGCGCCGATCATCAGCAGAGCCGGTGCCGGTCCGGCTGCCGAGCTTTTGGCCCGGCCGACGCTCTCCGCCCGATCGCCCATCGCGCCTCTCCCTACTCGGCCGCGACGAGGCGGCCGGGATTGTCTTGGACCGCCCGCGGACGCGGGACGATCATGGGCCGTACCGTCTGAGACGCCTCGGCATGGGCCTCGATCGCCCGCGCCAGGACCATCGCAACCGCATCCGCATCAGGCACGGATCGCAGCATGGGCTGAGTCCGGCCGAGACGCCAGGGCCGGGCATGCGGCCACAGCTGAAGGTAGGCGATGCGGAGGCCCGGCCGCAACTGGAGCGGCAAGTCTCCGCTCCCGTCCGTGAAGGCACGCAACGCCGCACCCTCAATCTGGGCGAAGGGCACGTTGTGGGTCACCGGCAGGGCGATCCCAGCCTGCAGCACCACCCGGCGGTTGGTGATCGTGTAGACCGTGGTGCGGTGGGTCAGCCAGGCGAACAGACGCAGAAGGGCCAATCCGACCGCGCCGACCACCAGCGTCGGCCCCACGGTGGAGAGCGCCGCCGCGGGCGAGCCGGCGCTGATCCCAAAGGCCAGGGCGCAGGCGGCGAACCAGGCGGCGACCAGGCGGGCGTGATAGATCCGGACCAGTGCCCCCGCGGTGGTCGGCGCGCCCTGCCACAGGATGCGCTCGCCCGCAGGAAGCGGGCCCGGCAACCCGCGCGGGGTGCCCTCGGGCAGGAAATCGCCGCTCATAGCAGGGGCTCCGCCCGGGCCGGGGTGGCGTAGAGCGTGCCGGCACCGAAATAGGCCATGATCCGCTCCTCCTCCAGGAAGGTGATGCTGTCGGGATCCCGCGTCGCCGGGATGTCGGCGAACTGGTCGGCGAGCAGGGCTTCGGACTTCACCGTCTTGGTGAAGCCGCCGGCCCGGCAGAACGCGGACGGCATCAGCCGGCGTCCGCCCGCGGGCAATTCGACCTCGTAGTAGCGAATCAGCGATTCGCCGCGGTCGATCCAGACATCGCTGACCACGCCCGCCACCCCGTTATCGGTGCCGAACACGGTCATGCCGATCGGGTTCGGACCGTCCTCGTGGACGACGAACGCGGTGGCGACCCGCAGGGGCACGATCCGCTTCTCGTCGTCCCAGGTCCTGTCGTGCACGTCGTGGCGGACGACCCAGGAACCGGGGCCGACGCCGGCCTGGAGCGACGTTTCGGTCCGCTCGTACGGCGCGCCGGGCCAGGGCTCGACCTTGCGGGCCGGGATCCCGGTCTCGATGTCGTCGCGGCCCTGCATCGCCTGCGGCGCGTAAGTGGTCTCGCCGCCCGGCAGGTGGAACGCCTTGGAGCGCGGGATCAGGACCGGGTCCGGCGCCTTGCGACGGCCGACGATCTCGTTCTCCAACGGGTAGCCCTCCCGGCGATCCTCCCGGCGCAGCCAGAACACCAAGCCGGCGAAGAAGATGAAGAAGGCGTAGAGCACGACCTGGGCGACGTCGACGTAACCCGTAATGGCGCCGGTTGGCATGGTTGTCCTCCCCGAGTCTCAGGCCGTCCGTTCGGCAAGGGTGCCGCCGAGGCGATCTCGAACCGTTGCACGCGCGTCCTCCCGCACGAGCGGACCCAGGGCGATCAGGGCCGCGAACAGGAGGGCGATCTCGATGTGGTAGACGATGAGGTAGCCGATCGCGGGCTCGTTCATGCCCTCGCCGAGCACCCCCGACTGGGCGATGGCGCCGCCGACGTCGCGTACCACGCCGCTGGCGGCGATCGAGAGGCCGGCTGCGGTCGCCTGCACGGCGCCCCAGGCGCCGAGCGCCAGCCCGGTATCCTCGGGCCCGGCCCGGTTCATTGAGGCGGTGAGCGTGCCGTGGGCGAACAGGCCGCCGCCCAGGCCGATCAGGCTCACACCGGCCGCGAACAGGTCGGCCGAAGCCAGCGGCGCCGCAAAGACCACCGCCGAGAACGCCAGGATGCCGATGCCGACGCCCACCGCCGAAACCCGGAACGGGTCGCCGCCGCGCCCGAGCCAGCGGGCGGCGATCAGCAGGCCAAGCCCGCCGCCGGCGGCGAGCAGCGCGGTCAACGCCGTGGTCGCCCCGACCGAAAGGTGCAGGATCTGGCCGCCATAGGGCTCCAGCAGGATGTCCTGCATCGAGAACCCGGCGGTGCCCAGCCCGATCGCCACGAGGCGCCGCCGCGCGGCACCTTGCCCGGCATAGTCGCGCCAGGAGGAGCGGAAGTCCCGTGTGGGAGCGGTCCGGCTCCGGTTCGGGTCGCGCGGCTCCTGCTTCCACAGGGCAATCCCGTTCAGCACGATGGTGACCAGGGCCGCGCCCTGGATCACCTGGATCAGCCGCACGGGGGAGAAGTGGGCCAGGAACAGCCCGAACAGCAGGGCACTCGCCATCATGCCGAACAGCAGGGCGACGCAGAGCAGGGCCACCACCTTGGGCCGGGCATGCGCGGGGGCGAGGTCGGTGGCGAGGGCGAGACCAACGGTCTGGGTGGTGTGCAGACCGGCCCCGACCAGCAGGAACGCGAAGGCCGCCGCCACGTCCCCGACCCAGAGCGGGCCGGTGGTGTCGCCGGACAGGATCAGCAGCGCGAACGGCATGATCGCCAGGCCGCCGAACTGGAGCAGGGTGCCGAACCAGATATACGGCACCCGCCGCCAGCCCAGAACCGAGCGGTGCGTGTCCGAGCGAAACCCGACCAGGGCCCGCAACGGCGCGAAGATCAGCGGCAGGGCCAGCATCACGGCGACGATCCAGGCCGGAACGCCGAGCTCGACGATCATCACCCGGTTGAGCGTGCCGATCAGCAGCACCGCCGCCATGCCGACCGTGACCTGGAACAGCGCGAGCCGCAGCAGACGCCCCATCGGCAGCTCGACAGTGGCGGCATCCGCGAAGGGCAGGATCGCCGGGCCGAGGCGCATCAGGGCGTGGGTGAGTTTCCGGGAGGCGGTCCTCATGACGACGCCCCGGGCCGGGCCGCGTCCCCGCGTTCGCAAGGCGTGGACGGGCGCGTCCGTGTCAGCGCCACCGCGTTCGACAGGTAGAACCCGCTGTTGACCCTGTGACTCCGCGCCCAGGCGAACCCGTCGAGCGCCGGCTCCGAAGAGATGCGCCGCCGGAGCCCGCCCTCCGTCACCGGAACGATCGCCGGCGAGCGGTCGCCGCGGGGAAAGAACTGCCCGGCCGCGTGCATCAGGGTCAGCAGCGCCGTGCGGGGCGCCACCGTGAACAGCACCGAGCCGTCGGTGCGGGCGCCTAGGAGAGCGAGCGCCCGGACGATGTCGGCGGCGCGGTAATGGATCAGCGAATCCATCGCCACCACGTGGTCGAAGCGGCCGAGGTCCGGGTCGAGCATGTCGCCGACGCGGAAATCGATCCGGCCGGCGCCGGGGATCGCCGGCAGGCGCTCCCGTGCGAGCTCGACCAGGGTCGGCGAGACGTCGATGGCGACCACTTCGGCGCCGCGCCGTGCAGCCTCGACGCTGAGCGCCCCGGTGCCGCAGCCGGCATCGAGCAGGCGCAGGCCGGTCATGTCGGCGGGCAGCCAAGAGAGCAGCGTTCCGCGCATCGCGTCCCGGCCGGCCCGCACGGTGGCGCGGATCCGGCTCACCGGCGCATCGGAGGTCAGGCGCGACCAGGCCTCGACCGCGGTGCGGTCGAAATAGGTGGTCAGTTCGCCCCGTCTTGTGTCGTAGCTCGCGCCCGCCATCAGTCGAACCCCAATCTCAATCGAACCCCAATCTCAATCGAACCCTAGGAATTCGAACAGGTCGCGGTCCTTCATCGGCAGGGCTTCGCAGGGCTCCCCGCCGGCCCAGAGCGTCTCGGCGAGGCGCATGTACTCGGCCGTGACCGCGTCGAGCTCGGGGGAGGAGTCCATCTCGAACAGGGTCGACTTCTTGAGCCGCGAGCGGCGGACCACGTCGAGATCGGGGAAGTGCGCCAGCCGCTTCAGGCCGACCGCGTCGTTGAACCGGTCGATCTCGTCGGTTTTGGCCGAGCGGTTGGCGATGACGCCGCCGAGCCGCACCGGGTAGTTCTTGGACTTGGCGTGGATCGCCGCCACGATCCGGTTCATCGCGAAAATCGAGTCGAAGTCGTTGGCGGTGACGATCAGCGCACGGTCGGCATGCTGGAGCGGCGAGGCGAAGCCGCCGCAGACCACATCGCCCAGCACGTCGAACACGACGACGTCGGTGTCCTCAAGCAGGTGATGCTCCTTGAGGAGCTTCACGGTCTGGCCGACCACGTAGCCGCCGCAGCCCGTACCCGCGGGCGGGCCGCCGGCCTCGACGCACATCACGCCGTTGTAGCCTTCGACCACGAAGTCCTCGACGCGCAGCTCCTCCGAGTGGAAGTTCACCGCTTCCAGGGCGTCGATGACCGTTGGGGCGAGGCGCTTGGTCAGCGTGAAGGTCGAGTCGTGCTTAGGGTCGCAGCCGATCTGCAGCACCCGCTTGCCGAGCTTCGAGAACGCCACCGACAGGTTCGACGAGGTGGTTGACTTGCCGATGCCGCCCTTGCCGTAGACCGCGAACACCTTCGCGGTCTCGATCTTCAGGTCCGGATCGAGGGCGACCTGGAGGCTGCCTTCTTCCTTCCGGGCAACGACCGGATTACGGATGGCGATGTTCATGCGGCGACTCCTGTGGTGACGCCCTCGAGACGATCTTCCAGTTCCTCCTCGGCCCGGTCGAGGGCGTCCCGCATCTCTGCGTTCGGAGTCCAGAAGCCGCGCCGGTGTGCCTCGATCAGCCGTTGGGCGACCTTGGCGGAGGCGGTGGGGTTGAGGGAAGCCATGCGCTCGCGCATGGCCGGGTCGAGCACGTAGGTCTCGGTGATCCGCTCGTAGATCCAGGGCTGGACCGCGTTGGCGGTGGCCGACCAGCCGACCGTGTTGGTCAGGTGGGATTCAATCTGGCGCACGCCCTCATAGCCGTGTCCGAGCAGGCCCTCGTACCATTTCGGGTTGAGCATGCGGGTGCGCGTCTCAAGCGCCACCTGCTCCTCCAGGGAGCGCACGCGCCCCTCCCCGCGGGTCTGGTCGCTGATGTAGATCGGCACCGCTTCGCCGCGGGCGCGGGCCACCGCCCGGCCCATGCCGCCCAGGCCGTCGAAGTAGTGGTCCACCGAGGTGACGCCGACCTCGACCGAGTCGAGATTCTGGTAGGCCATGTCGACGGAGGCCAGCACCGTCTTCATCAGGTCCCGCTGCGGCGTGGGCTTGCCCGTGCGGCCATACGCGAAGCTCTTGCGGCGCGAGAACGTCTCGCACAGCTCGGCATCGTCGTCCCAGGCCCCCGAATCGACCAAGTGGTTGACGTTGGCCCCGTAGGCGCCCTCGGCGTTCGAGAAGACCCGTAGCGCAGCGGTTTCCAGGTCGCAGCCCTGCTCCGCCTGGATCGCCAGCGCGTGCTTCCGGACGAAATTCTTTTCCAATGGCTCGTCGGCGGTGGCGGCGAGATAGGAGGCTTCGGCGAGGAGCTTGGTCTGCAAGGGCAGAAGGTCGCGGAAAATGCCCGAGAGGGTGACGACCGCGTCGATCCGCGGGCGGCCGAGGGTCTCTAACGGGATCAGCGCGGCGCCGCTGAGACGGCCGTAACCGTCGAAGCGCGGGGCCGCGCCGATGAGCGCCAGCGCCTGCGCGATTGGGCCGCCCTCGCTCTTGAGGTTATCAGTCCCCCACAGGACCAAGGCCACGCTCTCGGGATAGGGTTTGCCGTCCGCAGCGAAGCGCTCGAGGATGCGCTCGACCTGCCGGGCGCCGTCGGCGACCGCGAAGGTCGACGGCAAGCGGTACGGGTCGAAGCCGTGGATGTTGCGCCCGGTCGGCAGGATCGCGGGGTTGCGCAGAAGGTCGCCTCCGGCCACCGGCGGGATGAAGCGGCCATCGAGCGCCCGCAGCAGGGCCGGGACCTCGTGGTCCCTCGCCAGCAGGGTCTCGGTCCTGGCGAGGTCAGAGAACGCGGTGCGGGTCTCGGGATGCTCGGGCAGCCCGGAGGCCGCGAAGGCATCCTCGATGGCGCCGCCGGCCACCAGGGCGGCGATGCCGGCACGGTCCGGCTTCAGCCCGTGCGAGGCTTCCGCCAGGGCGAGCAGCAGATCGACCCGCTCCTCCTCCGGGACGCCTTGGCCGACCACATGCAGCCCGTGCGGGATCAGGGTCTGCTCCAACTCCTGCACGGCGGACCAGAGGTTGCCGACCCGGACGCCGAGATCGCCGGTCCAGGCCGGCTCGGCGGCGACGAGGTCGAGGGCCGCGCCCTGGTCCTGGATCATCCGGGCGAGGGTCCCACGCTCGGCCGTCGCTTCGAGATCGAGCCCGCGCCAGCGCTCCATCGAGCTCTTCAAGTCGAGCAGCCCGCGGTACAACCCGGCGGTGGCCAGGCTCGGGGTCAGGTAGCTCACCAATGTCGCGGCCGAGCGGCGCTTGGCCAGGGTCCCTTCAGAAGGGTTGTTGGCGGCATAGAGGTAGATGTTTGGCAGTGCCCCGATCATCCGCTCCGGCCAGCAGGCCTCGGACAGTCCGGTCTGCTTGCCGGGCATGAACTCGAGCGCCCCGTGGGTGCCGAAATGCAGCACGGCGTCGGCGGCGAAATCCTCGCGCAGGTAGCGGTAGAAGGCCGAGAACGCGTGGGTCGGCGCGAAGCCGCGCTCGAACAGCAGCCGCATCGGGTCGCCCTCGTAGCCGAAGGCCGGCTGTACGCCGACGAAGACGTTTCCGAACCGGGCGCCCAGCACGAACAGGTCGGCGCCGTTGGTCTGGTGGCGGCCGGGTGCCGGGCCCCACTGGGCCTCGATCTCGGCCAGATATGTCTCCCGGCGCAGGTGGTTCTCGGCCGGGATGCGGGCGTGGACGTTGGCCTGGGTCCCGTAGCGCTTGGCGTTACCCTCGAGGATCCCGTCGCGCAGGGCATCGACGGTCTCCGGAACATCCACGGTGTAGCCCTCCGCCGCCAAGCCCTTCAGGGTGTTGAGCAGCGAAGCGTAGACCGACAGGAACGCCGCCGTGCCGGTGGCGCCGGCATTCGGCGGGAAGTTGAACAGCACCACGGCGAGCTTGCGCTCGGCCTTCGGAGTGCGGCGCAGAGAAACGAGGCTCCGGACACGCTCGGCGAGGCGGGCGACTCGCTCCGGATGGGCGCGCATGTCCCGGGCGTTGTCGCTGCCGGAGGCCGACGAGCGGCCGCCGAACACCATCGGGGCGGTGGCGCCGTCGAGTTCGGGGATCGCGACCATCATGGTCGCCTCCACGGGCGACAGGCCACGCTCGCCCGCCTCCCATTGCTCGATCGTCTGGAACTCCAAAGCCTGCGCGGCGATGTAGGGTACGTCCAGCCGGGCCAGCATCGCCTCGGCGGCGGCGGCGTCGTTGTAGGCCGGGCCGCCGACTAGCGAGAACCCGGTGAGCGACACCAGCGCGTCGATGCGGGCGCGGCCGTCCTGCATGAAGAAGGCGTCCACGGCCGGACGGTTGTCGAGGCCGCTGGCGAAGGCGGGAACCACGTCGAGGCCCCGGGCTTCGAGGGCGGCGATCACACCATCGTAATGGGCGGTGTTGCCGGCCAGCACGTAGCTGCGCATCAGCAGCAGCCCGACGCGGCCTTTCGCGTCGGCGCCGCGGGGCAGCCGGGATGGGTCCTGGCCGATCCGGCCGGCCAAGCGAGGGTGGTAGAGGCCGGTTTCAGGATAGTCGAGTGGGGCCGGCGCGGCCGGTCCGTCGCGCCACGCCGCGCGGGCACCGGCGGCGTAGCGGTGTACCAGGAAGCGGACCAGCGCCGCGACGTTCTCATCCGAGCCGGCGAGCCAGTATTGCAGGGTGAGAAAATAGGCGCGCACATCCTGCGCCGAGCCCGGGATGAAGCGCAGGATCTTCGGCAGTTTGCGCACAAGCGCCATCTGCCGGCCGGCATTGCCCTGCTGGCCCGGCTTGCCGCGCAGCTTCTTCAGAAAGTCGAGGGCGCTGCGCTTGTTGCCGCTCATGTCGAAGCGGCCGAGCTTGGTCGTCTTCACCACCTCGCCGGCGGACAGGCACCCGACCATCGCGTCGCAAGCGTCACGCCGCGCCGCGAGCGCCGGCAGGATCGCCCGGACATGCTCGTCCATGAACAGCATCGCGGAGAGCACGATGTCGGCCTGCGCGATGTCGCTGCGGCAGGCGTCGAGCGAGGCAGGATCGTTGTCCCACTCGGCCGCCGCGTGGAAGTCGAGCACCAGACCCGGCATCTCGGACCGCAGGCGCAGACGCGCCCGCTCCACCGCGCTCGCGAGGTGGTTGTCGAGTGTGACGATGACGACCCGAATCGGCGGCCGGCGCTTGGATGCGTCCGCCTTGGCCGAGCCGGCCGCCAGGCCGGCGGTGAGCGCTCTAGCGGCCATAATGCGCCTTGGCGTCGTAGAGGGTTTCGAGGGTGATGAGCGGCAGCCGCCGCTCACGGGCGAATTTCTCCGTGTTGCTGCGCGCCTTACCGCGCACGAAGAACGGGATTTTCTTCAGCTCTTTCTCGGCCTCGGGCGCCCAGGGCGCGGCCGTGATCACGACGTCTTCGTCCAGGAGGATCGCGGCAGTCGCTGCCGGTGCCGGATCGGCCGCTTCGGATTCCTGCGGCGCGGAGACCGCGAGGGCGTTGCCGCCGAGATGCGAGGGCCCGACGCCGTCGTGGAATTCGGGATCCTCCCGGAACATACCGAGCAGGTGCTCCTCCAGGCCCATCATCAACGGATGGACGAGGGTGTCGAACAGGACGTTGGCGCCCTCGAAACCCATCTGCGGAGCGTAGCGTGCCGGGAAATCCTGGACGTGGATCGGGGCGGAGATCACCGCGCAGGGGATGCCGAGCCGCTTGGCGACGTGGCGCTCCATCTGGGTTCCGAGGACCAACTCGGGGGCGGCGGCGCGGATCGCAGCCTCGACGTCGAGATAATCGTCGGTGATCAGCGCCTCGATGCCGTGCTCGGCGGCCTCGGCCCGAACTTCGCGGGCGAATTCGCGGCTGTAGGTCCCGAGGCCGACGACGGTGAAGCCCAGCTCCCGGGCCGCCATCCTGGCGATGCCGATCGCGTGCGTGGCGTCGCCGAATACGAAGACGCGCTTGCCGGTCAGGTAGGTCGAATCGACAGAACGCGAGTACCACGGGAGCCGCGAGCCAGGGCCCTCGAGGAGCGGTGCCGGATCGAGGCCGGCGAGGCCCGCGATCTCGGCGACGAAGCGGCGCGTGGCGCCGACGCCGAGCGGCACCTCACGGGTGAACGGCTGCCCGAAGCTCTTCTTGAGATACTCGGCCGCGCTGCGGGCGGTCTCCGGGTAGAGCACGACGTTGAAGTCGGCATCCTTGAGGCGACCGAGGTCGGCCGGGCTGGCACCCAGCGGCGCCACCACGTTGACGTCGACCCCGAGCGTATCAAGCAGCCTGCGGATCTCGATCAGGTCGTCGCGGTGGCGAAAGCCGAGCGCCGTCGGGCCGAGGATGTTGCAAAGCGGATGCCGGCCCGGCTCCCGCGCGGGACGCGGTCCGGGCGCTCCGGCGAGCGCCCGGACCAACCGATAGAAGGTCTCGGACGCCCCCCAGTTCTCTTTCTTCTGATAGGCCGGCAGCTCCAGTGGGATCACCGGGATCGGCAGGTTGAGGGCCTTGGCCAGCCCGCCCGGATCGTCCTGGATCAGCTCGGCGGTGCAGGAGGCGCCGACGATCATCGCATGCGGCTGGAAGCGCGCGTAGGCGGCGGCGACCGAGGTCTTGAACAGCTCGGCGGTGTCGCGGCCGAGATCCTGAGCCCGGAAGGTCGTGTAGGTGACGGGCGGGCGGGCATCGCGCCGCTCGATCATCGTGAACAGCAGGTCCGCGTAGGTATCGCCCTGCGGCGCGTGCAGCACGTAGTGAAGTCCGGTCATCGCGGTGGCGATGCGCATCGCGCCGATATGCGGGGGGCCTTCGTAGGTCCAGAGGGTGAGCTGCATCGCCCTACACCTCCAACAGCGCGCGACGCCGGAGCGGACGCGCGAACAATTCGGCGAGGTCGCCGGCCTGCTCGTAGCCCTGCACGGGCGTGAACAGCAGCTCGATCGACCACTTGGTCGACAGGCCCTCGGCCTCAAGCGGGTTGGCGAGACCGAGGCCGCAGACTGTGAGGTCCGGACGCGCCGCCCGGCAGCGGTCCATCTGGTCGTCGAGGCTCTGGCCCTCGGTCACGCGGGTCCCCGCCGGCAGCATCTCGATCTCGGCCGCCAGATGCGCCCGGTGCAGGTACGGGGTCCCGACCTCGACGAGTTCCGCACCGAGTTCGCGGGCGAGGAACCGGGCAAGCGGCACTTCGAGCTGGGAGTCGGGGAAGAAGAACACCCGCTTGCCAGTGAGATTTTCGCGGTGGGCCGCAAGCGCGGTCTGAGCCCTGGCGCGACCGGCCGCGGTCGCTGCCGCGAAGGATTCGTCGGTGACGCCGAATGCCTCGGCGGCCGCCTGCAGCCAGCCAGTGGTGCCCTCGGCGCCGAGCGGGAACGGAGCGGCGAGGCGGTGCGCGCCGCGCTCGTCGAGGGCCCGGGCGGTGTCGGCCAGGAACGGCTGGGCCAGCAGGTAGCGGGTGTTCCGCCCGACCGCCGGCATGGCCCCGGCGCGGCGGGCCGGGAGGAACCGGACGTCCGTGATCCCCATCGCAGAGAACATCCGGACGAACTGGTCCTCGACCACGTCGGCCAGCGCGCCGACGATCAGGAGCGAGGGCTCCGCTTCGGAGGATGACCGGGGCAGCTCCGGCACGAGGGCGGCCAGGCAGGCATCCTCTCCCTGCGTGAAGGTCGTCTCGATGCCGGAGCCGGAATAGTTCAGCACCCGCACCGGTGCGAGGCGTCCCGACAGGCGCTGGGCCGCCCGGGACAGGTCGAGCTTGATCACCTCGGACGGGCAGGAGCCCACCAGGAACAGCAGCTTGATGTCCGGACGGCGCTCGATCAGCCGGGTGACGACCCGGTCGAGCTCCTCGTTGGCGTCGGCGATGCCGGCGAGGTCGCGCTCGTCGATGATCGCGGTAGCAAAGCGCGGCTCTGCGAAGATCATCACCCCGGCGGCCGACTGGATCAGGTGGGCACAGGTGCGCGAGCCGACGACCAGAAAGAACGCATCCTGGATCTTCCGGTGCAGCCAGACGATGCCGGTGAGCCCGCAGAACACCGCGCGCTGGCCGTGCTCCTGATGGAGGTCGATGCCGCCGCAGGCGGCCGACGTTGCAGTGACGGGGGGCTGGACGGGCGCGTTCACGACAGCGCCTCCGCCAGATGCGGCCCGCCGGCGCCGGTGCCCTCCAGGCGGGCGGCCCGGAGCTTGAGCAGAAACTGACCGGCGTTGATCACGTAGGTGGCGTAGGCCGCCAGAGCGAGGATCAGCAGGGCCCGCTCAGCCAGCGCGCCAGTGACCAACGCGGCGAGGTAGGCAGTGTGGAGCGCCAGCACCAGCATGCTGACCACATCCTCCCAGAAGAAGGCCGGCGCGAACAACCAGCGGTCGAACACGACCTTTTCCCAGATCGAGCCCGTCACCATGATTGCGTAGAGCGCCACAGTCTTGGCCACGACCGAGATCTGAGCGGCGAGCAGGCCTTGCCCAGTGGCGAGCGCCCGCAGCACCAGGGCCAGACTCATCAGGAAAATCAGGAATTGTAGCGGGGCGAGCAGTCCTTGCACCAGCGTCCAGGGCGAGGCGTCGCGCCTCTGCCGCTGGGCGGACGTGTAGAGCGGTCGTGATGGCCGGTCCCCGGGACCCATGCATCCGCTCCCCTGTGCTCGGCGACGCCCGTCGGGTGTCGTCGTTGGCAGAGGCTAGGGCCCAGGCACCAAAAGTGTCAAGTGCGCTTGACGCTTCGTTCCGGTGACATCGAGTTTGATATATTTTCTTTGTTCCAAGTCATTGCCAAGATCGACGGCTCAGGTATCGTTCCGAACGCTGGTCGATGCCTTCCGTGGCTTGGCTGGTTCGATTCGAGGATCTGCGACGACGAAGACTTGAGAAGATCGGCGGGCAACGCCGCACTCGACGCGCTTGCGGAACCGCCGGCCCACCTGGGCCGGGGCCGCTTCTGGGAGGGATGCCTATGGGAGACTGGAGGCATTTCGGCGAGCGTCTGGATCCGGGTCCGATCGCTGGCGGTTGCGGCGCGATCGGCGATGGCCTGTCGGCCTACGGCGACGGGCCGCGGGTGCGCCACCAAGCCATCCCGCGCCCCTCCCCCGACGACAAGGCGGTACCGGACGCGCTGGCCCGCCTGGTCGAGGCGGAGATCCTGCCCCGCCTGATGATGGCCCACCGGCCGGTCGGGCGCCGGGCCCAGAGCGACCGGGCGCCCAGCCCGCAGGAGATCGCGGCCTTCAGCGCCCTGCTGCTGGCCCCCGGGCCGATCGACCTGGACGGCCAGGTCGCGTCTCTGCGCGAGGGCGGGCTGCCGCTGCCGCGCCTGCTGCTCGACCTGCTCGCCCCGGCGGCGCGCCATCTCGGGGAACTCTGGGAGGAGGACGCCTGCGATTTCCTGGCCGTGACCGAGGGGCTCGGCCGGCTGCAGGCGGTGAGCCGGCGCCTCTGCGCCCAGCTCGAGGACGAGACCGTGCCGGCCAACGGCCGCAGCGTGCTGCTGCTGCCCTGCCCGGGCGAGACCCACCATTTCGGCCTGTCGATCGTCGCGAGCTTCTTCCGCGAGGCCGGCTGGGACGTGACCACGGCGGTCCCCGGCCCCGGGGTCGATCCCCTGACCCTGCTGCGCGCGGAGTGGTTCGACGTGGTCGGCCTGTCCCTGTCCTGCGACGTGTTCCTGCCGGCGCTGTCCGGCACCGTGACGGATGTCCGGAAGGCCTCCTGCAATCCAGAGGTCCGGGTCATCGTCGGCGGCCCGTATTTCGCGCGCTACGGCGGCGAGGCGGGCATCGTCGGGGCGGATGCGTGCGCTCCGGACGGCTGCTTGGCGCCGGCAACCGCAGAAGCCTTGCTGGACAGACGGGCCATGGCCTGCTGAAAGGGGCAAAATTTTCAACTCTCACGTAATGGTGATCGTGACGCCCCAGCCTCACCCCACCCCGCAGCCGCCGCCCCAGGCGCTGCTCCAGGTGGCCGGCCACCTCGACGGAGAGGCGGTCGGACGTCTCGTCGCGGCATCGGCCGACCTGTCCCTGGTGGTGGATGCCGACGGGGTGATTCGGGATGCCACGGCGGCGGCCGACCTCGACGCCGAGAACATCCCCGGCTGGCTCGGGCGGCGCTGGATCGACACCGTGACGATCGAGAGCCGGCCGAAGGTCGACGCGCTGCTGCGCGACGCCCAGACCGGCGGCATCACCCGCTGGCGGCAGATCAACCACCCCTCCCCCAGCGGCGTCGACCTGCCGATCCGCTACGCCTCCCTGCGTTCGGTGGAGGGCGGCCCGATCCTGATCCTCGGCCGGGACATGCGGGCGGTGGCCGCGCTCCAGCGCCGGCTGACCGACGCCCAGCAGGCCCTGGAGCGCGACTACGACCGCCTGCGCGCCGCCGAGACCCGGTACCGGCTGCTGTTCCAGATCTCCGGCGAGCCGGTGCTGGTGCTCGATGCCGGCACCCGCCGGGTGATCGAGGCGAACCCGCCGCCGCGCGCCTGCTCGGCCGCCCGGCCAAGCGGCTGGCCGGCCAGGACGCGGTCGACCTGTTCGAGGCGGGCAGCGCCCGCTCCCTGGAGGCGCAGTTCGCCGCCCTGCGGGCGACCGGGCAGGCCGGCGAGTTGCGCGCCGCGCTGCCGCACGGGCGCGGCGAGGTCACGGTCTCGGTGTCGCTGTTCCGCGGCGAGGGGGGCCCGAGCGCGCTGATGCGGATCGTGGCCGATTCGGCCGCCGCCGAGGTCGGCTCCGACCAAGAGGCGCCGACCCGCGCGGTGATCGAGGCGATGCCCGAGGGCTTCGTGGTCACCGATTCGGCCCGCCGGGTCCTGATGGCCAACGCCGCCTTCCTGGAGCTGGCGCAGCTTGCCACCGAGAGCCAGGCCCGGGGCCGCACCCTCGACCAGTGGCTCGGCCGCGAGGATACCGAGGCGCAGGCCCTGTTCGCCAGCCTGGTGGACCACGGCTCCGTGCGTCGCTTCGCCACCGTGATCCGCGGCACCTATGGCGGCGTCGAGGATGTCGAGGTCGCCGCCGTCTCGGTGCCCGGGTCCCGCCCGTGCCTCGGCTTCGCGATCCGCTCCGCCCCGCGTCGGATCCCGGAGGGGCGGCTCGCCGGCAGCCGCGACGTGCCGCGCTCGGTGGAGCAGATGGCCGAGCTGGTCGGCCGGGTCTCGATGAAGACCCTGGTCCGCGAGACCACCGACCTGATCGAGAAGCTGTGCATCGAGGCGGCCCTGCGGATCACCCGGGACAACCGCGCCTCCGCGGCCGAGATGCTCGGCCTCAGCCGCCAGGGCCTCTACGCCAAGATGCGTCGCTACGGCGTCGGCGACCTCGACTCGCCGGCCGAGGACGCGTGATTCTTTTTGACCTGGGGAAGGCGCGGCTGACGGCTGCGTCCAGCGGGCTTGGCTGAAAGCACAGACAAGACAACGGTTTACTCCGCCGGATAGGGGTGGCGCTTCACACGGGATGAGGGCGATGACCGGACGCGGGCGCGTCTCCCTCCCCCTCTGCGCCGTGGGTTAGACAGGTCGGAAGATCCATCTCCCAGGGTTTGATCCCCCATCTGTGATAGCCCGCGCCGTCAGTCCGGGGCGCCGCAGGCGAGCCCGAAGCCCAGAAACGCTGTCGATGCAAGAGGTTGGTACGTCTGCGTCTCTGGATCCCGGGCTCCGCTGCGCGGCCCCGGATGACGGTGCGTGGCTGTACCGGTCAAGCCGACATCCGATGAAGACCGGGCCTTCCGCCCCGAGCAGAGATCGGAATTCCAAGCTCTCCAGCCCGGAGGCCGCATTGGGGGAGGGAGAGCGCCTGTCGGTTGCGATGCGCCGTCTCCGGCCGCCATGAACGATCCGGACCACGTTCCGTAAATCTGCAACCCGGCACGGGATAGGGGTTGTCGCCTTCTCCGACAGCCGGTGCGTGAACGGCCGCGAGCCGTCCGATCCGCATCACCCCGAGGGCGGACGGTCCCCCGCATCCGTGCCATACGCATCCCGAGCGCACGCCGCGCGACAGCGAACGTCGAGCATGGCCACCATCACGTCGCTGCCGAACCGGTTCCTCAACGCCGTGAAGCGGTCGTTCCGGCAATTCCTCGCCCTGCCGCTCGCCACCGTGCTCGGCTTCGTGGGATTGAACGCCCTGATCTATCTCGCCGACCGGTCGTGGTCCGCCGGGCAGGCGCCGGCGGGGTTCCGGTGGCTCGGCGACCTGCTGGGCGACAGTGCCGCCCTGGGCAGCCTGCTGACCACCGTGGCGTCGAGCATCATCACGGTGACGTCGATCACCTTCTCCCTTCTGCTCATCGCCGTGCAGCAGGGCGCGGCCGCGCTCACCGCCCAGGTGACCGACCAGTTCATGGCCCGGCGCACCAACCAGTTCTACTTCGGGTATTTCGTCGGCCTGTCGGTCTTCGTCCTGATGACCCTCGTGACCAATACAGGCTTTCACCGGCCGGTGTTCGGTACATCCCTGGCCCTGGTGCTGACCACTTCGGCGCTCTGCCTGATCATCGTGATGATCTACAACACGATCGACCAGATGCGGCCCGCCCAGATCATCCAGTTCATCCACGGCCGCGTGCTGGAGGCCAGGGCGACCGATCTGCGCCGGCTCGCCGCGACGCGCAGGACCGCCCGGGGCGATTGGCCGGTCGTCGCCGTGATCCGCTCCCGCGAGTGCGGCTACATCGTCGACCTCGACCTCGAACGGATCCAGGCGGCCCTGGACCGGCATGCAGGCGGGGCCGTGGAGATCGAGTTCGAGATCGCGGTCGGGACCTATCGGGCCCTGCACGATCCGCTGTTCCGGCTGCGCGGCCGGCCCGGCGCGCCGCTCGAAGCGGCGGCGCGCGAGGCCGTCGTCGGGGAGGCGCTGAAGGCGCTGTCCTACGATGACGGGCGCGACCTCCGGAACGATGCCACCTACGGTCTGCACCAGCTCGCCACCATTGCGTGGACCTCGGTGTCCACGTCGAAGTCGAATCCCAGCCCGGGGCTCTCGGTCATCCAGGCCCTGCGGGACATCATCGCGCACTGGGGCGACGGCGCGACCGCAACGGGCGAGGATGCGCGATCCGGCATCGTGTATGGCGATGCCGCCCCGATCGCGGCCACCGACGCCCTGGAGGCCGTGATCCTGGTGGCCTCGGAATCGATGCAGTCCCAGACGCTTGCCGAAGCCCTCACCAGCGTGGCGATCCTGCTGCGCCATGTCGATCCGGCCACCGCGGCCCGGCTCGCCGACGTCGCCAGCCGGGCGCTGTCGAGCCTCGGCGAGCATGTCCTGACCCGCCAGCTCGAAGCCGCCCTGGCCGACCTTACGGAGGCGCTGCGGGCACGCGGCTTCGCCGCCGTGGCGGGCGCCGTGTCCGACGCCGCGTCCGGGCTGGCGGAAAGCCTGGGCCGGCTCAACTCCCGGTCGACCCGCGTGCCCGGCACGGTCTCGTAGCGGTGCCTGCGATCCGGGCTGTTACGCCTGCGCTTCCTGCGCGGCGGACCGGATTTCATCTTCGAGCGGCGGCTGGGCCGATGCAGCCGCGGCCCGTCATCCCGGGGCCGCGCAGCGGAGCCCGGGATCCAGGGACGCCGACGTGGCAAGCTCTTGCACCGACGGCAGTTCTGGGTTCCGGGCTCGCCTCCGGCGCCCCGGAATGACGGCGCGGGTCTTGAGGCCTGAGGTATCGATCCTCAGGGGATGAATCGTCCGGAGGGCATAGTCCGTCGGTTGCCAGGGAGGAGAGCCGGACGAGCCTCGCTCGAAGGCGATGTGGGGACGCGTTAGCCCGCACGGATGCCCCCGCGCGCATCGATGCAAGTCCTTTGCACGACACGTCTTTTGGAGTCCCCGGGGAAGCGCGCCAGGTTCGATGATCGGCTCCGGCATCCCGGGCCGGCAAGGACATGGCGGGCTCGTATGGATCATGCGGCGAGAATCATGGGATTGCTGCAGATCACAGGTAGCATTCGCAGCGCTCTTCCGAGGCCATGCCGGAATATGTGATCTTGTATTCAATTCGTTGCAGTATCGCAGGGCGAAGCCTGACGAAAATTTGATCGACGACTGAGAATTATCTCTGTGTCTGCGTGGTTTTCCGCCGTGCATTCCGGGATCGATTGTGCAAAATCGAGTTGTCGGCGACGAGCCAGCACCGCCCGCGCCGACGTCCATTCCCCTCGATCCGTCGGCGCGGGTGTCTTCAGGTGGCGCCCTGTGCTTCAGCCACGCTGCAATAAAGTGAGGGGCAACCTTCCAGCCTCGTGGCGCAAGCCCGGGGCTGTTTTTCGTTCAGGGCGCGGTCGGTCCATCCGCTGCGGTCGATGCCGGATGCGGGGCCCCGGCCGGTTCACGGGCCGCCAGACTGCGCGCTGCCGCGTCTGGCGCCTCGTGAGCGTGCGGGATTCACGAAGAATTGGCACCGTCAGACTTCGCGGAGTTCACGAAGGCTGGCCCGCATCGGCCCGGATCGACCCGTTCCCGCGCACAGTCGAGCGGTCGCTGATCGCGCCTTCGTGTTCGGGATAGACTGATAATGGATTTTGTATTCGTAAACTTCGGCGGACCTCGTTCGCCAAGCCGGCGCGACACGTTTTCGCCAAGTGTAAATCCAGCTTGACACGCTCGGCGGCCCCGGTAGCCTGCGTCCATGGCCGCCACGCCCGCACCGAGCGCAGTCGTCGAGCTACTCAAGCCCCTCACCTGGTTCGCGCCGATGTGGGCGTTCGCCTGCGGGGTGATCTCGTCCGGGCAGCCGGCCCACGGGCAGTGGCCGGTGATCGCCGCGGGAATCGTGCTCGCCGGGCCGCTGGTCTGCGCGACGAGCCAGGCGACGAACGACTGGTTCGACCGGCACGTCGATGCGATCAACGAGCCGAACCGGCCGATCCCGTCCGGGCGCATCCCGGGCCGCTGGGGCCTCTACCTGGCATTGGGCTGGACCCTGCTGTCGCTGCTGGTCGCGGCGGCTTTGGGGCCCTGGATCCTCGGGGCCGCCCTGTTCGGCCTGGTCCTGGCCTGGATTTATTCCGCGCCGCCCCTGCGTCTCAAAAAAAACGGGTGGTGGGGGAATGCCGCGGTGGGGCTCTGCTACGAGGGCCTGCCCTGGTTCACCGGGGCCGCCGTGATGGCCGCCGCCCTGCCCGACCGGCGGGTGCTGCTGGTCGCCCTGCTGTATTCCATCGGCGCCCACGGGATCATGACGCTCAACGACTTCAAGTCCGTGGAGGGCGACCGGCGCATGGGGCTGAGGTCCCTGCCGGTGCAGATGGGCTCGGACCGGGCCGCCCGCTTCGCCTGCCTGGTCATGGCGGTGCCGCAGGTGGTGGTGATCGGGCTGCTGGTCGCCTGGGAGCGCGAGGCCCACGCCGCCCTGGTGGCGGCGTTGCTCGCCGGGCAGCTCGCCCTGATGGTCCGGTTCCTGAAGAGCCCGCGCGAGCGGGCGGCCTGGTACAACGGCACCGGCACGACCCTCTACGTGCTCGGCATGCTGGTCGCCGCCTTCGCGCTGCGGCCTCTGGTGGGAGGGGCGTGATGCGGCAATCCGGTTCGAGCGCGGGTGAGACGACCCTGGGCGGGCCCCAGATCGTCCGCCTCGGCCTGGTCCAGACCGCCCTGGGCAGCGTCGTCGTGCTGATGACCGCGACGCTGAACCGGGTGATGGTGGTGGAGCTGGCGCTCCCCGCCCTGGTGCCGGGCTTTCTGGTCGCCCTGCACTACGCCGCGCAGGTTCTGCGCCCGCGCTGGGGCTACGGCTCCGACCGGAGCGGGACCCGGACCCCCTGGATCGTCGGCGGCATGGCCGCGCTCTGCCTTGGCGGGTTCGGGGCGGCCTGCGGCACGGCGCTCGCCGCCACCGACCTCGTGCTCGGCCTCGCGCTGGCCGCCCTGTCGTTCCTGTGCGTCGGGATCGGGGCCGGGGCCGCCGGGACCTCCTTGCTCGTCCTGCTCTCGGGGGGCGTCGCGCCGGCCCGGCGCGGGGCGGCGGCCACCATCGTGTGGGTGATGATGATCCTGGGCTTCGCCTTGACGGCGCCGCTCGCCGGGCACTTTTTGGATCCGTTCTCCGGCCTGCGGCTGGTCGCCGTGTCGGGCACGGTCTCGGCGATCGCGTTCTGCGTCGCGGTGCTGGCGCTGATCGGGGTCGAGCGACGCCTGCCCGCCCGGGCGCCCGAGCCCGCGGCGGCCAAAAAACCGTTCTTCACGGTGCTGGTCCAGGTGCTTGCCGATCCGGTGGCGCGGACCTTCACGATCTTCGTGTTCGTCTCGATGCTGGCCTACAGCGCCCAGGAGCTGATCCTGGAGCCCTATGCCGGGCTGGTCTTCGCCATGAGCCCGGGGGCCACCACCAAGCTCGCCGGGCTCCAGCACGGCGGCGTGCTCGCCGGGATGCTGCTGGTGGCCGGCGTCACGCTGGCGGCGCGCGGCACCGCGCTGGCCTCCCTGCGGCTCTGGATCGCGCTCGGCTGCGCCGGCTCGGCCGCCGCCCTGTTCGCGCTCGCCGCCGGCGGCGGCGTCGTCCCCTGCGCCCGGTGGTGTTCGCGTTGGGGTCGCCAACGGCGCCTACGCGGTCGCCGCCATCGGGTCGATGATGGCGCTCGCCGGCCGCGGCGACGCACGGGAGCGCGGCACCCGCATGGGGGTCTGGGGCGCGGCCCAGGGCATCGCGTTCGGGGCCGGCGGATTCCTGGGCGCGGCCGCGGTGGATCTGGTGCGGCTCTTCACGGCCCAGCCGGTCCAGGCCTACGCCGCCGTCTTCGCCGCCGAGGGGGTGCTGTTCCTCGTCGCGGTGGTGCTGGCCCTGCGGCTCGAGCCCGTCCGGGCTCCCGCTCGGGGCGCGATCCCGCTCAATCCCATCCTCGGCGCGAGGTGACGCGATGGCTCGGTTGAATGATGACGCCCCCTACGACGTCGTCGTGGTCGGCGGGGGCCCCGCGGGGGCGACGGCGGCCACCGAGCTGGCCCGGGCCGGGCACGCGGTGCTGCTGCTGGACAAGCCCGGGCGGATCAAGCCCTGCGGCGGCGCGATCCCGCCCCGGCTGATCCGCGACTTCGCGATCCCCGACGCGCTGCTGGTGGCCAAGATCCGCTCCGCCCGGATGGTGGCGCCGAGCGGCAAGGCCGTGGACATGCCGGTGGGCGAGGGCTTCGTCGGCATGGTCGACCGCCAGCATTTCGACCCGTGGCTGCGCACCCGCGCCGAGGAGGCCGGCGCCGACCTGCGCGAGGCGGCCTACGACAAGATGACCCGGCCGGACGACGGCCCGCCGCTGGTGCATTTCACCACCGGCAAGGGCGAGGCCCAGGCCCGTCACGCAGTCCGGGCGCGGCTGGTCATCGGCGCCGACGGGGCCTGTTCGCCGGTCGGCCGGGCCGAGGTGCCGGGCCACGACAGGATGAAGCAGGTCTTCGCCTATCACGAGATCGTCCGGGTGCCGGCCCCCGACGCGCCGGGGGGCGGCGCCGTCGATGCCGCCCGCTGCGACGTCTATTACCAGGGCCGGCACTCGCCGGACTTCTACAGCTGGATCTTTCCGCACGGCGAGACCGCCAGCATCGGCACCGGCAGCGCGAAGAAAGGCTTCTCCCTGCGCTCCTCGATCCGGGCCCTGCGCGTCGCCACCGGCCTCGACGGCGCCGAGACCATCCGCCGGGAGGGCGCGCCCCTGCCGCTGAAGCCGCTCAAGCGCTGGGACAACGGCCGCGACGTGCTGCTGGCGGGCGATGCCGCGGGCGTCGTCGCCCCGGCCTCCGGCGAGGGCATCTACTACGCGATGCTGGGTGGCCAGCTCTCGGCCGAGGCGGCCAAGGCCTTCCTGGCCACCGGCGACGTCCGGGCGCTCGCGAGCGCGCGGAAGCGGTTCATGAAGCTGCACGGCCGCGTGTTCTGGATCCTCGGGATGATGCAGTGGGTCTGGTACCGCAGCGACGGCCTGCGCGAGCGGTTCGTCTCGATCTGCCGGGACAAGGACGTCCAGCAGCTCACCTGGGACAGCTACATGAACAAGGAGCTGGTCCGGGCCAAGCCCGCCGCCCACGCCCGGATCTTCTTCAAGGACCTCGCCCACCTGTTCCGCTGGGTCTCCCCGTGACTGTTCTGGGGCTCGATCCGAGCTGGGGCCCGCCCGCGGTGGCGGCCGTGCTGGCGATCCTGGTCGCGGTCGCCGGCGGGGTCGCGACCAAGACGGATGGCTGGTACCGGCATCTCCGGTTCCCCGCCTGGAAGCCGCCGGACTGGGCCTTCGGGCCGGTCTGGACCGTGATCTTCCTGCTCACCACCATCGCGGCGGTGACGGCCTGGAACGGCGATCCCGATCCCACCGCCCGGGTGCTGCTGGTCGCCGCCTACGCGGTCAACGGCGTGCTCAACATCGCCTGGAGCGTGCTGTTCTTCCGGTTCCGCCGGCCCGACTGGGCGCTCGCCGAGGTTGCGGCCCTGTGGCTGTCGATCGCCGTGCTGGTGCTGGTCACCGGCCGGGTCTCGGCGATGGCCGGGCTGATGAACCTGCCGTATCTCGCCTGGGTCAGCGTCGCCGCCTGCCTGAACCTGCGGATCGTGCGCCTCAACGCGCCGTTCCGGGGGCTCGCCTGATGGAGGCGCTGTTCGCCTCGGGCCGGATCGTCGACGCGATCCTGGCGCTGGTCGCCGCCGAGGCTCTGCTGCTCGCCTGGTTCGCGCGGCGCCGCGGGATGGCCCCGGCGGCGCTGCTCGCCAACCTGGGCTCCGGTGCGGCACTGATGCTGGCGCTCCGGGCCGCCCTCACCGGATCCGGCTGGCCGGTGGTCGCCGGCTGGATGCTGGCGGGCCTCCTGGCCCACCTCGCCGATCTTGGTTTTCGGTTCCGTCAGGGCGCCACGGCGCATCGCCGCACCCGGCCGCAGCCAGGAACAACGCCACAAAGCGCTGCGTTCACGCGCAGCACCCTAGAAAACCTATAAAGACGGCTCGGGAGAGGTCGCCATGCAGCGCAGGAACGCCCTCTCGTCGGCCCGTGGCGCGGCCCCCCTCCTGGCGGGCCTGCTGCTCGCCGCGCCGGCCCTGGCGCAGGACGCGTCCGATCCGGTCGAGCGCGGCAAGTACCTCGTCACCATGGGCGATTGCGCCGCCTGCCACACCGCCCCGGGCGGCAAGTTCCTGGCCGGCAACTACGCGCTCAACATGCCGTTCGGGGTGATCATGACCCCCAACCTGACCCCCGACAAGGAGACCGGGCTCGGCGACTACGCTTACGCCGACTTCGAGAAGTCGTTCCGGCAGGGCTACAGCAAGCATGTCGGCTACCTGTACCCGGCCTTCCCGTTCGGTTGGTACACCAAGGTCACCGACGAGGACACCAAGGCGATCTGGGCCTACCTGCAATCGCTGCCGCCGGTGAACGAGAAGCGCAAGGACAACCAGATCCCGTTCCCGTTCAGCGTCCGCACCGCGCTGGTGACGTGGCGGACCGCGTTCTTCACGGAGGAGCGCTTCAAGCCCGACCCGAGCGCCAGCGCCGAGGTGAACCGCGGCGCCTACCTGGTCGAGGGGCTGGGCCACTGCGCGATGTGCCACAACGAGAACAAGCTCGTGGGCAATTCGAGCTTCGCCGGCCGCTTCGGCGGCGGCGTCATCGACGGCTGGTACGCCCCCAACATCACCCCGGACGGCCACCAGGGCATCGGCGCCTGGACCGACGAGCAGGTGGTGACCTACCTCAAGACCGGCACCGCCCCGGGGGACCGCCCCGGCGTCGCCGCCGGCCCGATGCGCCAGACCATCATGGAATCCCTCTCCAAGGTGAAGGAGGAGGACCTGAAGGCGATGGTCGCCTACCTTCGCACGGTCCCGGCCAAGCAGACCTACAAGCCGAAGGACCTCACCGCCTTCGACACCGCGGACGCGCCGGGCGCGTCCACCTACCTGACCTACTGCTCCTCCTGCCACCAGCCCAACGGCAAGGGCATCGAGGGCGCGGTGCCGGCGCTCGCCGGCAACACCTCGGTGATGTCGGATGGCCCCGAGACGGTGCTGCGGGTGATCTACGGCGGGCTCGCCGCCCAGAGCGGCTACGCCCCGATGGTGGCGATCGGCCAGCAGATGACCGATGTCGAGGTCAGGAACGTCACCGACTACATCCGCAATTCCTGGGGCAACAAGGCGCCGCCGGTGACCGGCGACAAGGCCTCCGAGGCCCGGGCCGCCACCAAGACCATGCTGGCCGGCACCGCCCCGTGCGCCGAGATCGAGCAGGACGCGCTCAAGGCCGCCTTCGACAAGGTCGGGGTGGCGGCGACGCTCACCGGCCTCAAGCAGCAGGACTTCGTGCCGACGCTGGTCCGGGTGGTGCCGCAGATCAAGGCGGCCGACGCGGGAGCCACCGACGAGGACGTGGTCAACGCCCTCACCACGGCCTTCTGCAAGGTCGGCCGCGACGACCCGCAATACGCCAACCCGAGCTGGCCCGCGGTGATCGGCACCTTTGCCAACGTCGCCTACAGCCAGGTGAAGAACCCGGAGAAGCAGGCGGCGGCCGTGCCCAGCGCGACCACGCCGCCGGCGAAGAACTGAGGTTTTTGGGTTTAACACCGTCATTCCGGGGCCGCGTAGCGGAGCCCGGGATCCATAACCACCGCGTCTTACGGACGGGTTGGAACGCGACTGCTCAAGTCCGCGACAGTCGCGACTATGGATCCCGGGGCGCCGCAGGCGAGCCCGGAACCCAGATCCGCCGACGCGCACGGAGAGCGCGGAACGCTGCGGCTCACAGTCGGCAACCACGGCGGTTCTGGTTTCCGGGCCCCGTTTTGCGGCTCCGGAATGGCAGGGCGGGTGGCGGAAGCTCGTCGTGGATCACGTCCCCGACGTGTCGGAGGTCGAACGCCGCCGCCTCGGCCACCTCCAGCCGGCGCCTCCCTGACGTGCCATCGCGCCCGGCGTAATAGAGGCGCTCAGGCCGGTTCGTAGCGCCGTACCTTCGAAAGGTCGCTTTCGGCCTCCGCGTGCGAGAGGTCGTGCGCGGTCTGAAGGTTGAGCCAGAACTGGGGGGTCGTCCCGAACCGGATGCTCAAGCGAAGCGCTGTATCGGCGGTCACGCCGCGGCGTTCGCGGAGGATCTCGCTGAGCCTGTTGGGCGGGACATCGATCTCGGCGGCCAAGCGGTTGGCGCTTAGTCCGAGCGGCGCCATGAACTCCTCGCGGAGAACCTCACCGGGATGCGTGCGCAGGCGGGGCATGGGTACTATCCTCGATGGTAATCCACGATCTCGACGGACTCGGGTCCGGCGTCGCCCCACGTGAAGCGGATGCGCCACGGGTCGTCGATGCGGATGCTCCACTGTCCGTTGCGGTTGCCGCTCAGCTTCTCGAGCTGGTTGCCGGGCGGGGAACGCAGGTCGCCCAACGCGGCCGCGGCGTCGATCATGTCGAGCTTGCGGACGGCGACGGCTTTGAAGGCACGCCACTGCCGGTGACAGACGTCGCGGAGGTGGAGCGCCTCCGTCTCCTTGTCCGCGAAACTCCGGATCATCACCGCGTGCTACGTTATACGTAACACGTATCAAAATATCAGGAGCGGGAAAAGGGTTCCGGAGGGGTCGCGTCAGCCCCTGCACGAAGGGGCGGGTGGCGGAAGCGCCCGATGGGAACTCGGATGTGACGTCCTTCCCTCCGGGAACGGACACGGTCGCGCTTCGTTTGAGCCGGGACCTTTCAACTCGGAGTTCCCGTGTCCAGCCTCGTCCGAATCCTGCTCGCGATCTTCATCCCGCCGGTGGCGGTGCTCGTCACCACGGGCTTCGGCCTGCAGTTCCTGCTGAACATCCTGCTGTGGCTGATCTTCTGGCTGCCCGGCACGGTCCACGCCCTGTGGCTGATGAACCGCGACCGGCCGCTGATCTGACCGCTACGGCTTGGCCTTCACGTCCGGCTCGCCCTTGCGCAGGACGAGCTTCGGGGAGGCCGCGGCCTTGGCGTCAACCTTGCCCTCGACCTTGCCCTCGACCTTCGCGGTCTTCACCGCATGCGGCTTGGCCGTCGCCTTCGGGGCCAGCTTGTCCGCGTCATGGGCCAGCTTGACCGGCTCCGGCACCACCGCCGCATCCACCGCCGGGGTTGCGGGGGCGGCCGGCTTCTCCTTGCTGAACAGCGAGCCCATCAGCTTCTGGTAGCTGCTCGGATCGCCGTCCGCGTCGGCCACGGTGATCCGGGCGGGCTTCTCGCCGACCGACGCGGTGGTCTCGACCCGCAGGTCTGGATCGGTGCGGTTGGCCATCAGCGTCGTGGCGACGGGATTCTGCCCCCGGCCGGCCTTCGTCGCGGCCTTGGTGGCGGCCTTCGCCGGCTCGGCCCCGGCCATCATCGTCGGCTGCACCTTCGGGCCGATCTCGATCTCCTGCGGCCCGGCCGCCAGGGTCTCGGGGCGGCTGACGTCGCCGAGATTGTGCCGGCCGAACTCCTTGGCGTCGTAGGGCAGCACCGTCTCGGTGCCGCCGAGGCTCGCGAAGGCGCTGCTGTTGTTCTGCGGCCGGAACACCGGGTTCTGGCCGCCGTCCTGGTAGACCACGCGCACGGCCGGCGTGCCCTTGGCGACCAGCTCGGCCACCTCTCGCTCGTCGTGCTCGCGCTTCTCGGCCACCACCGGGTCGAGTCGCGGCTTGCACGCGCCGGCCGCCGCGTCCGAGCCGCCGAACACGTATTTGGTCCCGCACTGGCCGACCTTCGGCTCCTCGCGCAGGGCCTCGAAGTAATCCGAGCCCTCCTTGAGGTTCTGCCAGAACGGCATGTTCGGGTCGTTGCGGAACTTGGCCATGTTCTGGGCCGTCATCCGGAACGGGTAGGACTGGAACTGGAAGCTGCGCTGGCCGCCGATGAACGCCTCCCGGGCCACCGCGTAGATCTCCGCGATGGTCGCGTCCGTCATGGCGAAGCAGCCCGCCGACGAGCAGGTGCCGTGGACCATCAGGTACTTGCCGGTGCGCCCGTTGGCCCGGTCGACCGCGTTGGGGAAGCCGGTGTCGAACGAGAGGTAGTACGACGAGTTCGGGTTCATGAGGCCCGGGGTGATCGTGTAGAACCCCTCCGGGGCCTGCCGGTCGCCCTCGCGGACCTTCGGCCCGAGCTGGCCGGACCAGCGGCAGATCGGGTAGGTCTTCAGGAGCGCGTAGCGACCGTCGCCGCCGCGCTTCCACACCTCCATCTCCGCTTCCTTCTTGTAGGCGCGGATCAGGATCGGGTCGGTCTGCTGCATGCCCTTGGTCTGCATCAGGGCGACCGTCTGCGGGGCGATCGGCGCGATGCTGCGCGCGCTCGGGCCGTTGATCCCGGAGCCGTCCTGGCAGCCGGCCAGCGCGAGGGCCAGCAGGGACGCCGCCGCCAGCAGTCGCGCAGTCGCGAGACGCGCCGTCATGGGGAACCTCGTCGTCTTCAGTCTGCGCCCGGCGGCCTTTTGCGAGCCGACATCGGGCGCCACTCCCCAACCCAATAGGCTCGTTAAGCTTGCGCCTTCGTTACCGCAAGGACCGGGGCGCAACACTGCACCGGACTCTCCGGTGGATGAGGGAACGTGGGCCCGTCTCCGGCCCGGCGGCAGGGCTGCGTCCTGCACCCGCAAACGGTCCCGGGGCTTTTGAATCCGGGACCTTCACGGTTGGCGCTAAACCATTGTTCTGAAAACTGAACCGCGGCTCGCCGCCGCGGTCGTACGCACCCGCCCGTCCCGGCGCAGCCACGGCAGGCAGGCGAGGCCCAGTGCCGCCATGGCGGCGCCGGCGAGGGGCGGGGCCTTGTGGCCGCGCGGATGCGCGGGGGGTAGTGGGCGCCGTCAGAGACCGACGCCGGCATCGGCCACGTTGTCCGTCCGCTCCGCCAGTAACCCGAACACCGCGACGGCGCAGACCACCGTGACGGCGGCCAGCGTCCAGGACAGGGTGGCGAAGGCCGCCTGGTAGGCCTGGATCAGGGCGGCGCCGTCGAGCCCCGGCAGCAGCGCCGGGCGGCGTCCGGGTCCCCACGGCCAGGCGCTGGCCGGCCTGGGCCAACAGGGCGCCGTCGGCCTGCCCGGGGCCCGGCGGAGCGCGACAGCGGCCAGGCCGGCCAGCGTGGCGCTGACCAGCGCGAGCGCCACGCCCTCGCCGGCGACCCGGACCGTGCCGAAAATGCCCGCCGCCATTCCGGCCCGCGCCCGGGGGACGACGGCCACCGACAGACCGTCCATCAGCCCCCAGGGCAGTCCGCTGCCGAGGCCGATGAGCAGCATCGGCGCCAGCACCGCGCGGTTGCCGATCTCGGTGAAGCCCAGCCACACGAGTCCGGACGCGGCCGCCAGCAGCCCGAGGCCCGAGAGCAGGCCGGGCGGGACCCGCCGGGCCAGCGCGGCGGCGGCCATCGGGACGACCAGCATCGGCGCCGACAGGGCCAGCATCAGGAGCCCGGCCTCCCGCTCGCTCCGGCCCTCGAGGCCGATGAAGCGCAGGGGCAGGATCACCAGCAGCACCACGAAGCACGCGCAGGTCGCCACCGGCAGCATCTGCACGCCGACGAAGCGCCGGTAGCGGAACAGGCCGAGATCGAGCATCGGCCGGGCGGCCCGGGATTCGATCGCCACGAAGGCCATCAGGAGGAGCGTGGCGGCGGCGAGCAGCAAGCACGGCACCGGGCTGCCCCAGCCGAGGCCCGGCGCCTCGATCACCGCCACCGTGAGGGCGGTCAGCATCGCGGTGAAGCTCACGGTCCCGGGCCAGTCGAGGCTCCGGGCCGCGGGGTCGCGGGTCTCGCGCATCCGCGGCGGCCCGAGCACGAGCGCGGCCGCGCCGACCAGTGCGCCGACCAGGAAGATCGAGCGCCAGCCGGCGCCGGCGATCAGGAATCCGGTGATGACCGGCCCGAAGGCCAGCCCGACGCCGAACGTGGTCCCGAGCAGGCTGAAGGCCCGGGTGCGGGCGTGGCCCTCGAAGTCCTGGGCGAGCGCCGCGGTGCCGCCCGCCAGCGCCGCCGCGGCGCCGACGCCCTGCCCGGCCCGGAGCAGGTCGATCAGCCAGACCGAGGACGCCAGGCCCAGCGCCAGCGAGAAGCCGGTGACGATCGCGACGCCGAGGGTGAAGACCAGCCGGCGGCCGTAGCGGTCGGCCAGGGTCCCGGCCGCCATCAGCAGGCTGCCGAAGGTCAGCATGAAGCCGTTGGTGATCCAGGTCAGCGCTTCGGGGCTGCCGCCGAGCGCGCGCCCGATGGCGGGCGTCGCCACCGCGCCCGCCGAGAAGCTGAGCGGCAGGATCAGGGCGGCCAGGCAGACCGAACCGAGCACCAGCGGATCGCCGGTCGGGGCGGGGTTCGGGGTTTCGGTCATGGCTCGGCTTCCTCGGCTGGGCGTTCGCGCGTCCCCGGGCCGGTCGCCGCCGGGAGGGCACCGCACCGTCGCGTGGAGCCTGCGCGCCGTTAATCCGGTCTCCGGTCCTTTCATTCCGGACGGGCGCGCTCTAATCCGCCGGCATGGACAACCTCGGCGACATCGCGGCCTTCGTGCGGAGCGCGGAGCGGCTGAGCTTCGTCGCGGCGGGGCGCGACCTGCGCCTGTCGGCCTCGGCGGTGGGCAAGGCCGTGGCGCGGCTCGAAGCCGGGCTCGGCGTGCGCCTGTTCCACCGCACGACCCGGCGGGTGTCGCTCACCGAGGAGGGCGTCCTGCTCCAGGCGCGGTGCCGGGCGATCCTCGACGACCTGCGCGAGACCGAGGCGCTGGTCACCCAGAGCCGGCGGTCGCCCCGCGGCATCCTGCGGATCAGCCTGCCGATCGTCGGCTACCGCTTCCTCCTGCCGGTGCTGCCCGAGTTCCAGGCACTCTACCCCGAGATCGAGCTGGACCTCGATTTCAACGACCGCCAGGTGGACCTGGTGGAAGCCGGCATGGATGCCGCGATCCGCAGCGGCACCCTGATCGATTCGAGCCTGATGGCCCGGCGCCTCGGCCTGTTCCGGTTCGTGCTCTGCGCCGCGCCGGCCTATCTCGACCGGGCCGGCACGCCCCTGCGCCCGGCCGACCTCGCGGGGCACGCGGCCCTGCGCTTCCGCTTCCCCACCTCCGGCAAGCTGCAGGACCGGACCCTCGCCGAGCCGCCGCCCGCGGGCCTGCGCACCGCCCTCACCTGCAACAACATGGAGGCCCTGCGCGCCGCCGCGATCGGCGGCCTGGGCATCGGCTGCATGCCGGATTTCCTGGTGGCTTCGGCCCTGCGCGAGGGGGTCCTGACCCGGATCCTCGACCTCTACCTCACCGATCCCGGCCAGTTCTCGATCCTGTGGCCGTCCGGCCGGCACATGTCGGCGCGGCTGCGCGCCTTCGTGGATTTCGTCGGCGCGCGGTTGTTTCAGGACGGGTGAGGCGGTGGGCCTGCAGGCCGGGGAAAGGCCTGCGTGGCAAGCGGAATCCCATCCCCCACCTCATCCTGGGGTGCCCGCGCCAGCGGGCCTCGATGGAGGGCACCAGGGAACGCGGGGCCGGCTGGAGGGCTCCTTCGAGGGCTCCGTTGCGCGGCGCCCCCTCAGCCGAACACCTCCGGCGGCCGGGCCGCCTCGGTGCGGATGATCTCCACGAGCTGCGCGTCCTCGGCCGGGTCGGCCAGCCGCAGGCCGACCGGGGTCGAGCGGGTCTGGACCGTCAGCCAGCGCAAGGTCGGCCGGAGGTCGGTGGCCTCGACGACCGCGACGCCCGGATGGTCCGGCTGGAGCTGCAGGAAGGTCAGGTGGTTGCGGCTGGCGCGCGCGCCCAGCAGGTCGTCGATCGCCTCGACCGTCTCCCGGGGCGTGTGGAGGTGGGTCATCATCCACAGCCGGTTCTGGGTGCCGGGCGTGTCGAGGGCCTGGCGCAGGCGGCGCACGCCCTCGGTCAGGAAGGCGTAATCCGCCCCGTTCGATGCCGGGTCGTGGTGGTTGAACACGCATTCGAGCCCGTGCCGCTCCCGGTACAGCCGGTGCCGGCCGCGCCAGATGTCGGGCCCGCGCCGCTCCGCCTCCGGGATGCTCTCGAGCTGGGCCCGGTCGGTGAGCGCGGTGAAATCGTCGTCCAGGCAATCCCGGACCATGCCGGGCATGGAGAAGATCCAGTCCAGCGGGCCGGACCAGTGGCGCAGGTCCAGGGTCTTGAGCACGTGCGCCATCTGGCAATTGCAGCCGAGCGAGACGTGGTTGTGCCCGCCCGGCTCGCGCGCGTCGCGCCGCCCCAGGAGCCGCCCGAGGGCGCCCAGAAGGCCGCCCGTCGCGCCGGTTGGACTCACAGGGTCCGGCCGATAGCGAGGAATTTCTCCGCCCGGCGGTCGCGGATCTCCACCGGGGTCAGGCCGTCGAACTGGGCGAGCGCGTCCGAGACGGCGTCGCCCGCGCCGCGGATCGCCGCCTCGCGGTCGCGGTGGGCGCCGCCGGTCGCCTCCGGGATGATGCCGTCGATGACGCCGAGCCGCAGCAGGTCCTGCGCGGTGATCTTCATGGCGGTGGCGGCCTCGTGGGCGCGGCCCTGGTCGCGCCACAGGATCGAGGCGGCGCCCTCGGGGGAGATCACGCCGTAGATCGCGTGCTCCAGCATCAGCACCCGGTTGGCGGTGGCGAGCGCGATGGCGCCGCCCGAGCCGCCCTCCCCGATCACCACGGCGACGTTCGGCACGCCGAGCGCCAGGCACGCCTCGGTGGAGCGGGCGATCGCCTCGGCCTGGCCGCGCTCCTCCGCCTCGATCCCCGGATAGGCGCCGGCGGTGTCGACGAAGGCGATCACCGGCAGGCCGAACCGGTCGGCGGTCTCCATCAGGCGCACCGCCTTGCGGTAGCCCTCGGGCCGGGCCATCCCGAAATTGTGGCGCAGCCGCGCCTCCGTGGTGGCGCCCTTCTCCTGGCCGAGCACCAAGATCGGGCGCCCGCGGAACCGGCCGAAGCCGCCCAGGATCGCCTCGTCCTCGCCGAAGGTGCGGTCGCCGGCGAGCGGCGTGAACTCGGTGATCAGCCCGGCGCAGTAATCCACGAAATGCGGGCGCTGCGGATGGCGGGCGACCTGGGTCTTCTGCCAGGGCGTGAGGCTCGCGTAGATCTCGGCGAGCGCCTGGCCGGCCTTGGCCTCCAGCCGGCCGACCTCTTCGGAGATCGAGACCGCGCCGTCGCGCTCGCCGACCGCGCGCAATTCCTCGAGCTTGGCCTCCAGCTCGGCAACCGGCTTCTCGAAGTCGAGGTAGGTGCGCGTCACCGCCATCGTGTCACAGGTCTTCCCGGGTTCGCCGCTCCGGAAGCGGCGGGCGCGAGGTGTTGGCGATGGCGGGGGTGGTGTCAACCGGCCCCGGGTTCGAGCAGCTTTGCGCGAGCGCCGCGCGGGCGTTTTTTAAGGTTGGGCGGTTGCGGTGGCGGGGTTGGACTGGTGCCTCGGGTAGAAGCGGTTTCGCGCTCGGCGCCGACCGCTGCGGAGGATGGCCGCGGATGCGGGCCTGCGGTCACGGCGCCCGCACGGATGCCGCCCTCAAGCCGGCGGCCGGTTCACCAGCGCCGGCTGCGCCGCCGTCCGCTCCGGGAACAGCTGCTTCAGCGCGTCGAGCTTCGGCGCGTCGTTGGCTGCGATGTAGGGGTGGCCGGGGTGCAGGGCCATGAAGTCCTGGTGGTAGGCTTCCGCCGGGTAGAAGGCCGCGCCGGGCTCGATCCGGGTGGCGACGGGCTTCGCGTAGGCGTGCGCCGCGCCGAGCTGGGCGATGTAGGCCCGCGCCACCCGCGCCTGCTCGGCATCCTGCGGGAACAGCGCCGAGCGGTACTGCCGTCCGGCATCGGGCCCCTGCCGGTCCACCTGCGTCGGGTCGAGCGCCACCGAGAAGAAGATCCGCAGGAGCTCGTCGTAGCGGATCACGGCCGGATCGTAGGTCACCGCCACCGCCTCGGCGTGGTCGGTGCCGCCGCGGCTGACGGACTTGTAGTCGGCGTCGGCGGACGCGCCGCCGGCATAGCCCGAGACCGCCCCCCGCACCCCGCGCACGTGCTGGAACACGCCCTGCACGCCCCAGAAGCAGCCGCCCGCGAACACCGCCACCTGCGCGCCGGGCGTCTCGTGCGCAGCGGTCGCGGCCTCCGGCAGGCGGCGCGGCGCCTCCTCGGCGAAGGCCGGAAGCCGGGGCAGGAGCAGCGCCCCGGCCAGGCCGAGCCCGAGGGCCGCCCCGAGGAGCGGGCGAAGCGTGATGCGAAGAGCCATGCTGTCCTCCGGCAAGATGCGCGGCTTGCTGTGCCAGACCTTTCGCTGCCCGGATCGAACGGGTTACGCTGACCGCGATCCGCCGCCGCGCACGGCTGGAGACGAATCGACGATGACCGAACCGAAGACGACCGAGCCGAAGACGACCTACGGCAGTGACGCGCTCCGGTCGGCGCACCTGGTGGCCCGGGACCTCCATGCCGCCGGGGCCATCGACAAGGCCACGATGCGCCGGTTCGACGTGTCGTGCCTGACGCCGGTCGAGGACCTCGCGCCGGAGGCGATCCGGGCCATCCGCGAGACCGCGCAGATGAGCCAGGCGATCTTCGCCAGGGCGCTCAACGTGACCACTGCGCTGGTGAGCAAATGGGAGCGGGGCGAGAAGAAGCCCGGCGGGCCGTCGCTGAAGCTGCTCGCCCTCGCCGAGCGGAAGGGCATCGACGCCATCCTGTGAGGCGGGCGTGTGGGCGGCAGGCCGCATTGCGGCGGCGCCCGCATGGGTCTAGGCACCCGGCAACAGACCGCTCTCCGCGTCCGGAAGAACCGCCCCGTCGAAGGACCCGCCCCGTGACCATCGCCCCCGAACCGAACTCCTTCCGCACCGGCCCCGACGAGCGCGGCCGCTTCGGCATCTTCGGCGGCCGGTTCGTCGCCGAGACGCTGATGCCGCTGATCCTCGAGCTTGAGGCGGCCTACGAGGCGGCGAAGGTCGATCCCGCCTTCGCGGCCGACATGGCGAGCTACGGCACCCACTATATCGGCCGGCCGAGCCCGCTCTACTACGCCGAGCGCCTGACCGAGCACGTGCGCGCCACGGCGCCGGCCGGGCATGGGGCCAAGGTCTATTTCAAGCGCGAGGAGCTGAACCATACCGGCTCCCACAAGGTGAACAACGTCCTGGGCCAGATCCTGCTGGCCCGCCGCATGGGCAAGCCGCGGATCATCGCCGAGACCGGCGCCGGCCAGCACGGCGTCGCCACCGCGACGCTCTGCGCGCGGTTCGGGCTGAAATGCGTGGTCTACATGGGCGCGGTCGACGTCGCCCGGCAGGCGCCCAACGTCTTCCGCATGAAGATGCTCGGCGCCGAGGTGATCCCGGTGGAATCCGGCACCAAGACCCTCAAGGACGCGATGAACGAGGCCCTGCGCGACTGGGTCACCAACGTCGCCGACACGTTCTACTGCATCGGCACCGTGGCCGGCCCGCACCCGTATCCCGCCATGGTCCGCGACTTCCAGTCGGTGATCGGCCGCGAGACCCGGGAGCAGATGATCGCGCAGGAAGGCCGCCTGCCGGATTCGCTGATCGCCTGCATCGGCGGCGGCTCCAACGCCATGGGGCTGTTCCACCCGTTCCTCGACGACCGCGAGGTCGAGATTTTCGGGGTCGAGGCCGCCGGCCACGGGGTCGGGTCCGGGCTGCACGCCGCCTCGCTCACCGGGGGCAAGCCCGGCGTGCTGCACGGCAACCGCACCTACCTGTTGATGGACGCGGACGGCCAGATCTCCGACGCGCACTCGATCTCGGCGGGCCTCGACTATCCGGGCATCGGCCCCGAGCACGCCTGGCTGCACGAGATGGGCCGCGTGAAATACCTCTCGGCCACCGATGCCGAGACCCTGGAGGCGTTCAAGCTCTGCTCGATGCTGGAGGGCATCATCCCGGCCCTGGAGCCGGCCCACGCCCTCTCCAAGGTGCTGGACATCGCCCCCCAGCGCCCGACCGACCACCTGATGGTGCTCAACATGTCGGGCCGCGGCGACAAGGACATCCCGCAGGTCGCCGAGATCTTCGGGACGAAGCTCTGAGCGCGGAGCGGCTCAGCCCTCGGCCCGGATCTTGTCCCGCGCAGCGGAGACCAGGAAGGCCGAGCGGGTGAGGCCCCGCGCCCGGGCGGCGGTATCGATCTGTGCCAGCACCGCGGCATCCAGCGAGACGTTGACGCGCACGGGCCGGCCGGAATCGAGCAGCAGCGGAACCACGCCGAGCGTGGCCTCAGTCAGGGCCTCGGCCACGCTCGGGTCGGCCCTCAGAACCTCCGGCGCCCGCGGTGCCGGCGGCGCCAAACCGGCGGCGATCCGATCGCTCATCCACTCGCTGAGGGCCGCCGTCGCGTTGACCATCGCCTCATCGATGGTCGCCCCCATGGCGGTGCAACCGGGGCAATCGGGAAACGCGACCCCGTAGGAGCCGGCCTCGCCATCGATCAGCACGGTGTAGCGGGACATACGCGTCCTCCTCAGATCCAGCCTGCGGCGCTGGCGATGCTGCGGGCGACGCCCGGCGTCAGTACCCTGTCGCGGCACCATGATCTTGATGCCTGGCCGGCTCGGGTGAGAGAATTTCTCATGCTTGGTTCCGCCTTCGCGGACCGAGCCCGCAGCGATCAACCGATCCACGATGGTCCTGCGATCCGTCTCGACCCTGGGCATGGAAGGTTCCGCCGCGATGTGTATTTATTTGCACATCGCGGCGGGTGCCACCAGGGTGTTCGCTGGTGGCCGGCCCCAAGGCGATCACCGCACCGTCACCTGATCCTTGATCTTCTCGTAGACCGCCCGGCTCAGGACGCGCTTCGACAGGAGCTGGTCCACGGACGCGTAGGGGCGCTTGGCGGTGATCGCCCGGCCGATCGCGCCGCCGCCCCGGAGCTTGTTGAGGTCGGCCACCGAAGCGGTGTTCAGGTCGAGGATCGCGAGGGCCCGGGGGCCGGCATCGTCCTCGGCGCGGTCGATCTCGGCCTCGCCCTGCTGCAGGCCGGGCTGAGTCGGGACGGGCTCGGCCGGGAACGCGAGGGCGTCGGCCGGCATCTGCTGTGCCGGGGGCATCTGCTGTGCCGGGGACGGCGGGGCTGCTGGCGCAGCCGCCGGGGCGGCGGGCATGGGCGTCGGATCCGGAGCCCGGGAGGGCGGGACCGGCTCGGCGGGAGCGCGCGCGGGGCCTCGGCCACCGGAGCGGGATCCGGTGCGGGGGCCGGATGCGGCAACATGAACTGCACCAGTGCCGCCAGGATACCGGCCACGATCAGTAAGATGGAAATACGCAGGATTGCAGGGCCGCTCAGCACGCGTCACTCGACGATGAAATTCAGTCTCAGGCCTCAGATAATGCTTTCCCGACCTGTCGGCCAACCGGACGGCCATTCCGCGGACCGCACGGGCCCCGCCGTCAACAGCCGTTCCGCCCCGGCGCGGACCCGGACGGGCCGGCGGTGACCGACCCGATCGCGCGCCTCGGCGAGCGCCTGGGGGCGCTGCGCTACCTGCCGGCCCTGTTCCGCGAGATCGCGGCGGCGAGCCCGCGCCTGCTCGCGGCGAGCCTCGCCCTGCGCCTGGTGGCGGCGTTCCTGCCGATCCTGTCGCTCTACCTCGCCAAGCTGATCCTCGACGGGATCGTGGCCGAGCATGCCCGCCCGGCCGCGGAGGCCGGCCTCGCGGACTGGCTGGCGGATCCGGCCCGGGCGCGCCTCGCCATCCTGGTCGCCGCCGAACTCGGCCTCGCCCTGCTGTCCGACCTCACCGGCCGGCTCGCGAGCCTGACCGAGACGCTGATCGGCGACCTCTACGCCAACGCCGCCTCGGTGCGGCTGATGGCGCATGCCGCCTCGCTCGATCTCGCGCAGTTCGAGGACAGCGCCCAGCAGGACCGGCTGGAGCGGGCGCGGCGGCAGGTCAGCGGCCGCACCGGGCTGATCGGCACGGTGTTCGGCCAGTTCCAGGCCCTGGTTACGCTCGCCTCGCTTACCGCCGGGGTGGCGGCCTTCACGCCCTGGCTGGTGGTGCTGATCGCCGCCGCGCTGGTGCCGGCTTTGCTCAACGAGTGGCACTTCACCAAGGCCGGCTATCGGCTGGCCTGGATCCGCAGCCCGGAGCGGCGGCGGATCGACTACCTGCGCTACCTCGGCGTCAGCGTCGAGACCGCCAAGGAGGTGAAGCTGTTCGGCCTCTCGGGTTACATCACGGCGCTGTACGCCGGCCTCGCGAAAGACCTGCTCGCCGAGAACCGGGCGCTGGCCACCGCCCGGGCGCGCTGGGGCTTCGCCTTCGCAAGCCTCGGGACGCTGGCCTACTACGCCGCCTACGCGGTGATCGTCTGGCGGACCGTGGCCGGGGCGTTCTCGATCGGCGACCTCGCCTTCCTGGCCGGCGCCTTCCAGCGCCTACGCGGCGGCATCGAGGGGCTGCTGCTCGGCCTCACCCAGATCAGCGGCCAGGCGCAGTATCTCGACGACTTCTTCTCGTTCTTCGCGATCCGGCCGGAGATCCGCTCGCCCGCGCAGCCCGCGCCGGTGCCGAGCCCGATCCGCGACGGCCTGGTGTTCGAGGATGTCGGCTACCGCTATCCCGGCACCGACACCTGGGCCCTGCGCGGCCTGTCCTTCGCGGTGCGGGCGGGGGAGACCGTGGCGCTGGTCGGCGGCAACGGCGCCGGCAAGACCACGATCGTCAAGCTGATGACCCGGCTGTACGATCCGCACGAGGGCCGCGTGCTGCTCGACGGGCTGCCGCTCGGCGCCTACGACCTCGACGCCCTGCGGGCGCGGGTCGCGGCGATCTTCCAGGACTTCGTGCGGTTCGATCTCACGGCGGGCGAGAACGTCGCGGTCGGCCGGATCGAGGCCGCCGGCGACCAGGACCGCATCGCGGCGGCCGCCGTCCGGGGCTCGCCGCCCTGGTGATCGCGCGCCTGCCGCAGGGCTACGCGCAGCCGCTCGGCAAGCGCTTCGCCGGCGGCCTCGACCTGTCGGGGGGCGAGTGGCAGAAGGTCGCGCTGTCCCGGGCCTACATGCGCGAGGCCGAGATCCTGATCCTCGACGAGCCGACCGCGGCGCTCGACGCCCGGGCCGAGCACGACGTGTTCGCCCGGTTCCGCGAATTGTCGGCGGGCCGCACCGCGGTGCTGATCTCGCACCGGTTCTCGACGGTGCGGATGGCCGACCGGATCCTGGTCCTGGAGGGCGGCCGGCTGCTCGAGGAGGGCAGCCACGCCGCCCTGATGGCGCGGGGCGGCCGCTACGCCGAGCTGTTCACCCTGCAGGCCCAAGGCTACCGATGAGGGACAGCAGAGGCGCATCGGACGCACGTCGGAGACGATCCACCCCGCAGAAGCATCAACCCCGTCATCCCCGGCCGCGAAGCGGAGCCCGGAATCCAGAACCAGAGGTGGAGCAAGTCCCGGTACCGTCGGCGGCTCTGGATTCCGTACCCGCCTGCGGCGCGCCGGAACGACGGAGTGGTTCATCGGGCCGATCGTCGCGCTGGATTGCAGGGACGATCCAGACATGATCGAGCCTGTCGGGGCCGTTCGTCCGTGCGGCGATTGCCGTACACGGTTCGGTCCGACGATTGCCCCTTTCGCGTCGCCTGCTATCTGGCGGACCTTGAACCGGGATCATCCATGCGCCTCTCGCACCTCCTGACGACCGGCCTTCTCGTCTCCGCCTGGGGGGCGCAGGCTGCGCCGGCCGTCTCCGAGCCGCCGCCTCCGCCCGAGGCCAAGGCTCCCGCGCCGGCCCAGGAGGCCAAGGACATCGTGCTGGCCAACCACCGGGCGGTCTACGACCTGTCGCTGGCCGAGGGCGGGGGCACCCGCTCGGTGGAGAGCGCCCGGGGCCGCATCGTCATCGACTTCCGGGGCGATGCCTGCCGCGGCTACACCATGCTGACCCGGCAGGTGACGGAGCTCTCCTCCGGCGAGAGCGGGCCGCGCCTGTCGGACATGCGCAGCACCACCTTCGAGGGCGGCAAGGGCCGGGAGTTCCGGTTCAAGACCACGACGCTGACCAACAACCAGCCCGCCGCCCCGGTGGACGGCACCGCCTCAGAGCAGGGCCAAGGACAGGGGGAGTCCGTCACGGTGAAGCTGAAGGGCGCCAAGTCCTTCACCGTGGAGGGACCGGTGCTGTTCCCGAGCGAGCACATGCGCCACCTGATCGAGGCGGCGCGGGGCGGCCAGGCGACCCTCTCGGCCAAGGTGTTCGACGGCTCCGACGACGGCCGGAAGGTCTACGATACCTTCGCGGTGATCGGCCATGCGGGGGCCGGCCCGGCCGCCGACACCGCCCGCGACAAGCCCCTGCGGACGGGGCCGCTCTCCAGCATGCCGCACTGGCCGGTGCGCCTCAGCTACTACACCCCGGGGGCGGGGGAACGGACGCCGATCTACACCCTCGGCTTCGACCTCTACGAGAACGGGGTCAGCGGCGCGCTCAAGCTCGATTACGGCGAGTTCGCCATCGTAGGCGACATGACAGCCCTCGACATCGACGTCCAATCCGGCCGCGCCGCCGCCAAGGAGGGTGGCAATGAGGGCGACAAGGGCTGCACGCCGTGAGGACGGGCCCGAGGGTCATACCGGATCGAGGATGAGGCGGAAGGCCGTGCGCGCATCTCCCTCCCCCCTCTGCGGGGGAGGGTGGGCCGGCCGGCAGGCCGGGTCGGGAGAGGGGAACCCGGCGTCCGAATGAGGCAGAGCCGATGTGCGGGTCAGCGCTCTTTCCTGCGCCGTCGCTCCCTCTCCCGACCCCCTTCGGGGGCCACCCTCCCCCGCAGAGGGGGGAGGGAAGCCGCGCCTCCCGCGCCTGACACCCTGGCCGCATCCGCGCCAAAAGCCCGTCCGCGGCTCGACCCCCGGCGCGGCAAACCGCCGCCTCACGCCCAGTCATCCTCCGGCTGCGGCGACAGGATCCGCCAGGCCGCGGCGATCCGCTCCGGCTTGATCTCGAGGGCGCCCGCGCAGGCCAGCAGCACGTTCTCGTCGCCCATCACATGATCGAGCACACCGGCCAGGAAGGCCGGTTCCTGGGCGCTTTCCCGCAGGGTGTCGGCGCTCAGGCCGCTCGCCGCCAGGAACGGCAGGAGCCGGTCGTCCTCCGCGACGATCCACAGCAGAACATCGAGGGCGAGCCGTTCCGCAGATTCGGCCCCTTGAAGAGGTTTGCCATTCATCAACATGTGATCGCTACAAAGGTCACCAAGGGGCTTCACGGCCCGCTAATCATGATCGGCGCGCACCGGGACATCGGATCATGAAAAAGACGGTGCTGATCGTCGAGGACAACGAACTGAATATGAAGCTGTTCAACGACCTCTTGGAGGCGAACGGCTACGCGACCCTCAAGACCGCCCACGGCATCGAGGCGATCGAGCTGGCCCGCGCACACCACCCCGACCTGATCCTCATGGACATCCAGCTCCCCGAAGTCTCCGGCCTCGAGGTGACCAAATGGCTCAAGGAGGACGACGACCTCAAGAGCATTCCGGTCATCGCGATCACGGCCTTCGCCATGAAGGGCGACGAGGAGCGGATCCGCGAGGGCGGCTGCGAGGCCTACCTGTCGAAGCCGATCTCGGTCGCGAAGTTTTTGGCAACGGTTCGCGCGTATCTTGAGCCCCGGTGACGCCGCACGGGCGCACCATCAGCGGCGCATGACCGCCCGCTCCGGCGGGACAGGGACATCGCGCGTCAGCGAGGAAGCATGTCGGCCCGCGTCCTGATCGTCGACGACCTGTTCCCGAACGTGAAGCTTCTCGAGACGAAGCTCGGGCTGGAGTATTTCGACACGATCGCCGCGATGAACGGGCCCGACGCGATCGCGATCTGCGAGAAGGGCCTGTGCGACCTCGTCCTGCTCGACGTGATGATGCCCGGCATGGACGGGTTCGAGGTCTGCCGCTACCTCAAGAACAATCCGGTCACCGCCCACATCCCGGTGGTGATGGTCACGGCCCTCGACCAGCCCTCGGACCGCCTGCGCGGGCTCGATGCCGGGGCCGACGACTTCCTGACCAAGCCGGTGGACGACACCGCCCTGTTCAGCCGGGTCCGCAGCCTCGTGCGCCTCAAGGCGGTCACCGACGAATTGCGCCAGCGGGCGCTGGCGTCGCGCGAGTTCGGCATCGGCGATCCCCTGGCGCTCGCCACCGCGGAGACCGGCCTCGACGCCCGGATCCTGCTGGTCGAGGACCGGCCCGGCTCGGCCGAGCGCATGGCCGGCGCCCTGCGCCAGCACCACGCGGTCACGATCGAGCCCGACCCGCAGGCGGCGATGCGCCTGGCCGCCGAGGGCGTGTTCGACCTCGCCCTGGTCAGCCTCGACCTCGACGGGTCGGACGGCCTGCGCCTGTGCAGCCAGCTCCGCTCGCTCGACAGCACCCGGGCGATGCCGCTGATCATGCTGGCCGAGGAGCACGACCGCGCCCGGGTGGTGCGCGGCCTCGATTTCGGCGTCCACGACTTCCTGATGCGGCCGGTGGACCGCAACGAGCTGATGGCCCGGGTCCGCACCCAGGTGAAGCGCAAGCGCTTCACGGACGCCCTGCGGGGCGCCATGCAGGCCTCCCTGCAGCTGGCCGTCACCGACGCGCTCACCGGCCTGCACAACCGGCGCTACCTCGACAACCACCTCGGCGCGCTGTTCTCCGACGAGACCACCCGGCGCCCGGGTCTGGCCGCGCTGATCCTCGACATCGACCGGTTCAAGGCGATCAACGACAGCTACGGCCACGAGGCCGGCGACGAGGTGCTGCGCACCTTCGCCGAGCGCGTCCGCCAGCACACCCGGCCGGTGGACACCGTCGCCCGCTACGGCGGCGAGGAGATCGTCGTGGTCCTGCCGGAGGCGGGCCTGGCCGAGGCCCGGGCCATCGCCGAGCGCATCCGCGAGAAGGTCGAGGCGATGCCGTTCTCGGTGCACCGCGCCACCCGGGCGATCCCGGTGACGGTCTCGATCGGGGTCGCGGTCCGGCACCCGGACGACACCGGCCCCGGCGACATGCTCAAGCGCGCCGACATCGCCCTGTACCGGGCCAAGGCCGCGGGGCGGAACCGGGTCGAGCAGCAGGCGGCCTGAGGTCGTTTCATCCGGCGTTCGCTGTCCGTGCCGGCGCCGCGGCTGAGTCAAAACGCTCACCCGCGCTTAAGGATGAAACTCTAGCTTCGCGCCCGACATCGAATCCCGCCCCTTGCGGATCGGGCGCGGCAGAGGAACGGACGACGCGGATGGATATGCAGGTGCCGGCCCGGTCGGGGCGTGCGGCGAGCGTGCTGGAGAAGCGCCGCCTGTGCAAGATCGCCTCCTCGCCGCACGCCTACGTCCGGGGCAGCACCGCGCATTTCTACGATCTGATCGCCGCCATGCCGGCCGGCACGCTGCCGGAGGGGCCGCCGGTCTGGATCTGCGGCGACGCGCATCTCGGCAATCTCGGCGCGGTCGCCGGCCCTGACGGGCGGATCGACATCCAGATCCGCGACCTCGACCAGACCCTGGTCTCGAACCCGGCCTTCGACCTGGTCCGGCTGGCCCTGTCGCTGGTGACGGCCGCCCTCAACGCGACCCTGCCGGGCATCGTCACCGCCCGGATGATGGACGCGATGGCGGTGGGCTACGCGGACGGCATCCTCGACCCCGAGGGCGCCGAGCGGGGCATCGCCCAATCCGACATCGTCGCCACCACCCGCCGGCGCGCGCTCGGCCGGCGCTGGCGCCACCTGTCCCGGGAGCGGCTCAAGGGCAAGGACGCGCGGCTGCCCCGCGGCGACCGGTTCTTCGACCTCGACGGCGCCGAGCAGGAGGCGTTCGAGGCGCTGAGCCGCGACGCGGAGGTGCACCGGCTGGTCCTGGCGCTCGGTGGCGCCGAGGCCGGGGCGGAGATCCGGCTCCGCGACGCCGCCTACTGGATCAAGGGCTGCAGCTCGCTCGGCCGGCTGCGCTACGCCGGCCTCGTGGAGATCGTGGGCGGCGACCGCCCGCATCTCGCGCTCCTCGACGTCAAGGAGGCGGTGCCGTACTTGGCCCCGCCCGCCCGGGGGGCCGACATGCCGGCCGACGCCGCCGCCCGGGTCGTGGCCGGCGCCCGCGCCCTCTCGCCCAACCTCGGCGACCGGATGGTCGCGGCGACGTTCCAGGGCGCCCCGGTCACGGTCCGCGAGCTGATGCCGCAGGATCTCAAGATCGACGCCGAGCAATTCTCTCGCGGCGAGGCCGTGCGGGTCTCCGGCCACCTCGCCGCCATCCTGGGCCGCGCCCACGGCCGCCAGATGGGCGACGCCGACCGGCAGGCCTGGAGCGAGACCGTCCGCGCCCCCGGACAGGGCGCCGGCACCCCCGGCTGGCTCTGGTCCGCGGTCACCGACCTGATGGGCGCCCACCAGCGCGGCTACCTGGAACATTGCCGCCGCATCGCCCGGGAAGACCTCGCGGCCTGAGCGTTTCGTGTCGTCGACCGGGGGCCGATCGATTCCGCATCGCCCCCCGCGATGCGCGACTTGCCCCCTCCCCGGACGGGCTTGCGGATCCGGGGTCCGTCGTCGCCGGCCCGTCCCGGGCATTCGGCCCGCAGGCTGTCGAAGGGCGATCGATCGCACGACTCGTGGCCCCCGAGGTGACGGACCGAAGCGGAGGCCCCGCAGGGAGCCGTCCGGGGATCGCGCGGCCGGCCGGAGGGCTCCTGCGGGGCCGCCGATTCGGCACCTCGGGCGGCACCTCGGGACGGCGCTGGTGGGACGAGCCCGTCGGCCGCCCTATTCCTCCGGCGGCCGCGGGCGGCCGAAATCCGGGGCTGCGGTCTCCTGGCCCTGGGCCACGATGCTGCGCCGGATCGCCCGGGTGCGGGTGAACATCGCGTGGAGCGCGTCGCCGTCGCCCCAGCGCACCGCCTTGGCCAGCGCCGACAGGTCCTCGTTGAACCGGCCGAGCATCTCCAGCACCGCCTCGCGGTTGTTCAGGAAGATGTCGCGCCACATGGTCGGGTCGGAGGCGGCGATGCGGGTGAAATCGCGGAATCCGCTGGCCGAGAACTTGATCACCTCGGACTGGGTCGCCGATTCGAGATCCGCGGCGGTGCCGACGATGTTGTAGGCGATCAGGTGCGGCAGGTGGCTGGTGATCGCCAGCACGTGGTCGTGGTGCTCGGCGCTCATGGTCTCGACGTCGGCGCCCATGCCCTCCCACAGGGCCCGGACCCGCGCCACGGCGGCCGGGTCGGTGCCCTCGGGGGGCGTGAGGATGCACCAGCGGCCCTGGAACAGGGTCGCGAAGCCGGCATCCGGCCCCGAGAACTCGGTGCCGGCGATCGGGTGGCCGGGCACCAGCGCGACGCCCGCCGGCAGGTGCGGCTGGACCGCCGCCACCACGGCGCCCTTGACCGAGCCGACATCCGACACGATCGCGCCGGGCTTCAGGTACGGCGCCAGCTCGGCCGCCGCCGCCCCGATGGCGCCCACCGGCACGCACAGGATCACCAGGTCGGCATCCGTGGCGCCCGCCTGCGGGTCGCCGGTGACGAGATCGGCGATGCCGAGTTCGGTAAGCCGGGCGCGCACGGCCGCGTCGCGGTCCAGCGCCACGATCGTCCGGGCGAGGCCGTAGCGACGGGCGGCGCGGGCGATCGAGGAGCCGATCAGCCCGAGCCCGACGATGGTGAGACGCCCGATGGGCGGGGGGCCGGCTTCAGGCATGCGCGCCCCGCACGAAGTCGCCGAGCGCGGCCAGGAAGGCCGTGTTCGCCTCGGCCCCCGCCACCGTCACCCGCAGGGCGTTGGGCAGGCCGTAGGCGCTGACCCGGCGGGTGATCAGCCCGCGCTCGGTCAGGAACGCGTCGGCGTCGGCGGCCGACCGGCCCGGCGCGTCGGGGAAGTGGATCAGCACGAAGTTCGCGACGCTCGGCGTCACCGTCAGGCCGAGCGCCCGGGCGCCCGCGGTGAGTTTTGGCAGCCATTCGGCGTTGTGGGCGGCGGCTGCCGCCATGTGGGTCTCGTCCGCGATCGCCGCCGCGCCCGCCGCGATGGCCGGCCCGGAGACGTTGAACGGGCCGCGGATGCGGTTGACCGCGTCGACCACGTGGGCTGGCGCCAGCATCCAGCCGATCCGCAGGGCGGCGAGCCCGTGGATCTTCGAGAAGGTCCGGGTCATCACGACGTTCTCGGATTCGAGCGCGAGTTCGAGCCCGGCCGAGTAGTCGTTCGCCCGCACGTATTCCGCGTAGGCGCCGTCGATCACCAGCAGCACGTTGGCCGGCAGGGCGGCGTGCAGGCGGCGGATCTCGTGAAACGGCAGGTAGGTGCCGGTCGGGTTGCTCGGGTTGGTGACGTAGACGATCCGGGTCCGCTCGGTGACCCGGGCCAGGATGGCGTCGACGTCGGTGGTGAAGTCGCGCTCGGGCGCCACCACCGGCTCTCCGCCCGCGGCCAGGATCGCGATCCGGTAGACCAGGAAGCCGTGCTCCGAGTAGATCCCCTCGGTGCCGGGGCCGCCATACGCGTAGGCCAGCAGCGACAGCAACTCGTCCGAGCCCGCGCTGCAGACGATCCGCTCCGGATCGAGCCCGTAGCGCTTGGCGATGGCCGTGCGCAGCACCGTGGCGCGGCCGTCCGGGTAGGTCTCCAGCTTGGCCGTGGCCTCGTGGAGCGCCGCGAGCGCCGCCGGGCTCGGCCCCAGCGGCGTCTCGTTGGACGAGAGCTTGTGGACCTTGCCGCCGCCGGGCCGTCCGCTCTTGCCGGGCACGTAGGTGTCGATCGCCAGAACGCCGGGGCGCGGTTCCGGGCGGGCGAGAAGGGGGGCGGACATGGCTCTGGCGACTCGGATGCGCGTGCGACGGTTCGTGTGCCGGGTCGGTCTACAGCATTTCCTCCGTGGGTGAAGCCGGGCGCCCCGCGTCACGCCGGGAGGTTCGGCGCCTTCGGGGCGTGGACACGCACTGGTTGGTGCGCCGGCGGTCGCTATGTTCGGCGGGGACCTGAGCTTGCCACGGAGGACCGATCCCATGCCCCTCACACGCTACCTGGACGGCGGCGCCCACATCCTGCCGGCCGACGAGACCCTGATCCGGTTCGCCATGACCAACGGCGAGCGGGTGATCGGGATCGACGTTCCGATCCCGGTTCTGCGCCAGACGTTCGCCGGCGGGGCCGACCTCGCGCCCCTCGACCTGTTCGCCCGGAACCAGGCGGCGATCGAGGCCGCGGCCAGCGCCGCCTACGACAAGACCGCGACGCCGAACGACCTGCTCGACATGGGCCCGGAAGATTTCGCGACGCCTCCGGGTGCGGCCACGCTCTGAAGCCGGCGGGGCCGGTCCCTGTGGGGCGGCCGAGAAGCCCCGCGCCTCGGTGAGGAAGCCCCGCGGCGCGGCAAAGCGGCGACGCGCAAATGCCGCGGGGCACCCGCCACGTTTCGGCCTGTTGATCCCAGAGAAGGGGCCGCGTCGGGCGCGTCGCGTCCCGCGTTCCCCTGGACGGATCCACATGCCCGGTGACCTGATCCCCTGCAGCCTGTTCCTGATCGGGATCCTCACCTCGGTGGCCGCCGATTGTCGGCTGCGCCGGGCGGAGGCCGCCCCGTGGGCGAACGGGTGCATCGCGGTGGTCGGGGCCGCGATGGTGTTCGCCGCCTGCGCGGCCGCGATCCGGTGAGTCCATGGGCATGCGCGCGCCAGCCGGAGGGGGGGCCAAAGGTATCACCGCCAAGGCGCGGATTCGGAGGAACCTGCGGCGGCCCCGCGCACTTCCCCAGCCGTGATCCTGGGCCGCGTTCCCTGGCGCGGCCGGCGCGATGAGGTTTCCATGGTTTCGATCCAGGCGATCGTCGGATGCGCGCTCGTCCTGTCCGGGCTCTGCGTCGAGAACGTCGCGAGCCGGAGCTGGCGCGGCGGCGTGCGCGCCGACCGGCTCGACGCGAGGGCCGTCCTGGCGCTCGGCCTGCCCGCCCCTCGGGCTGGCGCTGATGGCCGCGCCGCTCGCCTGAGCCGGGCCGCTGCCCCTCTTCTCTTTTGCCCCCTGCGCAAACCGCGCGCGTTGACGCTCGCGGCCGCGCGCATTACCTCCCGGTCTCGCTGGCCGCGTCGGGCGAGTGGGGCGGGTCTCGCGACACCGTGCCCCCTGCCGCGGACCGGGATCGCCGACACACGGTCGTCAAGTCCCGCATGGATACCCAACCGGACACCGCGCTGCGGCCGGACCCGATCGACGAGACGGCCGGGCGCCTGTCGGAGCCTTCGCAGGCGCTCGACCCGAAGAGCCTGGTCATGCGGTTCGGCGCGGACGCGCCGCTGCTGACCGATGCCGGCGTCGAACTCGCGCCCTTCCAGATCGCCTACCAGACCGCCGGCACCCTGAACGAAGCGGGCACGAACGCGGTGCTGATCTGCCACGCGCTCACCGGCGACCAGTATTTCGCCCATCCGCATCCGCTCACCGGCAAGCCCGGCTGGTGGGAGACGCTGGTCGGCCCCGGCAAGCCGGTGGACACCGACCGCTACTTCGTCGTCTGCTCGAACGTGATCGGGTCGTGCATGGGCTCCACCGGCCCGGCCTCGATCGATCCCGCCACCGGGCGGCCCTACGGGCTGAACTTCCCGCTGGTGACGATCCGCGACATGGTCCGGGCCCAGATGATGCTGCTGGAACGGCTCGGCGTGCGCGACCTGTTCCTGTGCATCGGCGGCTCGATGGGCGGGATGCAGGTGCTGCAATGGGCGGCGCTCTACCCGGAGCGGGTCTTCGCCGCGATGCCGATCGCCACCGGCCCGCGCCACTCGGCGCAGAACATCGCGTTCCATGAGGTCGGCCGGCAGGCGATCATGGCCGACCCGGCCTGGGCGGACGGGCGCTACCTCGAGGAGGGCACGCGGCCGTCCAAGGGGCTCGGCGTCGCCCGGATGGGCGCGCACATCACCTACCTGTCCGAGCCGGCGCTGCACCGGAAGTTCGGCCGGCGGTTCCAGGGCGGCTCGGCCCCGACCTTCTCGTTCAACGCCGACTTCCAGATCGAGAGCTACCTGCGCCACCAGGGCCTGAGCTTCGTCGAGCGGTTCGACGCCAACGCCTACCTCTACCTCACCCGGGCGATGGACTATTTCGACCTCGCCGAGGACCATGGCGGCGCGCTGGCCAACGCGTTCCGGGGGATCAAGACCCGGTTCTGCCTGGTCTCGTTCACCTCTGACTGGCTGTTCCCGACCTCCGAATCCCGGGTGATCGTGCACGCGCTGAACGCCGCCGCCGCGCCGGTCGCGTTCGTGGAGGTCGAGACCGACAAGGGCCACGACGCCTTCCTGCTCGACGAGCCGGCGATGTTCTCGGCCGCCCGGGGCTTCATCGACGCCGCCGCTCGGGCTCGCGGCCTATGAGCGGCTCGATGCTGTTCAAGGGCTCCTCGGGCAAGGCGACCCACGGCGCGCCGTGGCAATCCACCGACACCCTGCCCCGCACCGCCGAGGGCGGCGGCGCCCGGGTCGACCACATCGTCGTGCTTGGGCTGATGCCGGCGGGCGCGCGCGTCCTCGATATCGGCTGCGGCGACGGCTCCCTGCTGGCGCTGCTGCGCGACCGGCGCGGCATCGACGGCCGCGGAATCGAGCTGTCCCGGGACGGGGTCAACGCCTGCCTGGCCCGGGGCCTGTCGGTGATCCAGGGCGACGCCGACACCGACCTGGAGAACTACCCGGACGACGCCTTCGACGTGGTCGTGCTGTCCCAGACCATCCAGGCGACCCGCAATCCCCGGATCGTGCTGGAGCACCTGCTGCGCATCGGCCGGCAGGTGATCATCTCGTTCCCGAATTTCGGGCATTGGCGGGTCCGGTCGGAGCTGGCCCTGCGCGGCCGGATGCCCATCACGGAGATCATGCCCGACGCGTGGTGGGAGACGCCCAACATCCACCATTGCACGATCCGCGACTTCGTCGGCCTGTGCCGGCTGATCGGCGCGGAGATCGAGAGCGCCACGGCCCTCGATGGCCGGGGCCGGCCGATGCGCTTCGCCATGCCCTGGTGGGTCTGGAACCTGTTCGGCGCCCAGGGGGTGTTCTTGCTCCGGCGCGGGGACCGGTAGCGTCATCCCGAGATGCGCGCCCCGGACGCCCGGGCGCCCCCGGACAGGTTTATGGGACGGGCCGATGCGCAGGCCCCGTCTTTCGACCCCCGCCTGGGGCGACTTTCCCCTGACCTGCCCCGTCCCGCTCGCGAGAGGCGGCGTGTCGCGCCCGTCGCCGGCCTCGCCTGCCGCGCCGGACCGGCACCCGGCGGCGGCGCCCCGTCGTGGACCCTGACCCATGGGGCCGGTCAGTTGTAGGCGTTCGGCGTTTCCGTGCTCCGGCGCGCGATGGCGCGCCCGACCTCGAACAGGGCGGCGCGCAGGCCCGGCAGGGCGCTCTTCGCACCGTCGCCCTCGATCAGCGAGTGGGCGATGATCAGGTGGTCGGCGATCCGGTCCAGGTGATCCTGCGGCGCGGTCGCATGATGCGTCGGCGGCGGCAGGTAGCGGCCGACATGGCCGTAGGCTTGCATCCCGTCCGTCGCGCTCGGGGTCATCTCGATCATCGAGCCGAGATAGCCCAGGAAGGTCGAATCCGGGGGGCCGAACGAGGGCAGGCCCCCGGCGCCCAGCCACCGCACGCTCCCGTCGGCGCAGCGCAGCCGGAAGCGCAGGCTGAACTCGCTGACGGCGGCCGCGGCCCGGCTGAACACGTCCTGGATGGTCGCCCGGTCGGTCTCGGGGACGCGGTCGAGCCAGCCGAGACCTAGCGCGGCGGACCGGTCCTGCCCCGTGATTTCGGACCACTCACTGCTGAGATAGACGAACCGACCAGATGCATCGGTCGAAAAAATCATTGCCGCCTTCCGGGAGGGCTCGGTTGGTATGAAAGCTAACTGTGAGAATTAAATAAAGATAGCAGCCTTGATCTTTATACAATATTTTATACTATGCCGGTGATGAATTTATACCGGCTTACGTGCGTCTCCGAAAGGAATGGCTGCTCAGCATCAGCGCGCGCATGGAATCGAGGACCCAGGGTCGAGCCCGATTGCGCCGTGATCGCAGCCGACTTGGAGGGAGAGGATCGTCCGTCATGAGCGGTTCGGACAAGCCGGGGACCAAGACCTTGCTGACGCTCGCCGGAATCCTTGGCATCCCGGTCGAGCAGTTCTTCGACGACGAGAGCGCGACCGACGGCCAGGCCGAGGCGCAGGAATGCCTGCGGCTCTGGTCGGCGATCCGGACCAGCGAGGGCCGCGCGCGCGCCCTGACCGTCATCCGCGGCATCATCGAGGACGAGCGGCGGTAAGGAGGCGGCCGGACCCACGCGCGTCCCCCTCCCCTCTCTGCGGGGAAGGGAATGCGCGTATCCGGTTCGAAGGGACTTTTCGCCCCGCCCGCCTCGAACCGCGCCGTCGTGTTCGGGTCCCTACCGCGCGCCGCGGTGCAGATCCCCGTCGATCAGCAGGGCGCTGCGGTTGTCCAGGCGGGAGCGGTAGACCTGCAGGTTCTCCATCACCCGCTGCACGTAGTTGCGGGTCTCGGTGAACGGGATGCGCTCGACCCAGTCGATCACGTCGACCTCGCCCTTGCGCGGGTCGCCGTAGGCGTCGATCCACTTCTTCACGTTGCCGCCGCCGGCATTGTAGGACGCGAAGGCGAGCACGTAGGAGCCGCGCCAATCCTCCATCAGCTCGCCGAGGTGGGCCTGGCCGAGCTTGGCGCAGTAGGCAGGATCGCTGGTCAGGCGGTCGACGTCGAAGGTCGTGGCGACCCTGCGGGCGGTGCGCTGGGCGGTGGCCGGCATCATCTGCATCAGGCCGCGGGCGCCGACGCCGGACTGGGCCCGGGGATCGAACTGGCTCTCCTGCCGGGCGATGGCGTAGACCATGGCCCGCTCCACCTGCGGCACCGCCGTGAAGGTCTCGTAGGTGGGGATCCCGATGGTCGGATAGGCGTGGGCGTCGAGCGGCAGGCCGCGCTGCACCGCGAGCTTGCCGACCGCCACCAGGGCGCGGGCGTCCTTCATCTCGGTGGCGAGGTCGCCGAGCGCCTGGATCTCCCGCGGATCGGTGAGGTCCCGGGCGGCGTCGATGTAGAGCGGCAGCGCCAGGTCCTTGAGACCGGCCTCGCCGAGCAGGCGCAGGGCCCGGATCGACAGCCGCTCGTCGAAGGCCTGCCGCTCGGCGCCCTCGAGGTCGGCCGGCGCGCGCAGCGGCAGGCTGGTCTGGCCGAGCCGGGCCCGGGCGACCTGGCCGTAATAGGCGATCGGCTGCAGGGCGGCGCGCTCGTAGAAGCCCTTGGCCGCATCATGCTGGCCCAGCGCCTCGGCCGCCCTCCCCTGCCAATAGGCGGCCCGCGCCAGCGAGACCGGGCTCTCCGCGATGGTCGCCATCCGGGCGAAGTGCTGCGCGGCGCTGGCCGGGTCGGCGGCGAACCGCAGGGCGATCCATCCGGCGTGGAACTCGGCCTCCAGGCGCTTTTCGGGGGTGCGGGCCGCGTGGCCGCTCGCCACCGTGAAGGCGGTCCTGGAATCGCCGAGGTCGAGGAGCTTGCGCGCCACGATCCGGCGCTCGACCCACCACTCGTCGCCGTCGACCAGCACGTCCGGGTTGCTGGGCGCGGTGGCCAGGATCGCGGCGGCCTCCTCGGGCTTGTCGGCCCGGCGGAAGAACTGCGCCCGCGAGAAGATGTAGGAGGCGTCCCGCGCAACGAGGGCGGCACCGCGGCGAGCGCGGCCGGCCCGCCGGCCTTGTCCTCGACGGCCCGGCGGGCGCGCACGAGGCTGGCATAGCCGCCGCCCGCGTAGCCGGCGGCCCGGCCGGCGCTCTCCCAGTCGTCCTTCAGGAGCGCCCGCTCCATCCGGTAGCGGTGGTCGATCCGGGTGAGCACCCCCGGGAAGGCGTCCTGGACCTTGGCCTCCAGGCTCTTCCCGAAGCTCTCGGTCCGCCACAGGTCGTGGACGATCTCGGCGGCGTCGCCGTCGAAGCCGTCGGCCCGCAGCGCCAGCGCCAGGGCGAACTTGCCCGGCGCGCTCACCGGCTTGGCGGTGGCGAAATAGGCCCGGACGACGGACGGGGGCTTGCGCTCGGACAGCAGCGCCTCCTCGGCCCGGCGGCGCAGCAGCGGCCCGGCCGGCCAGGTCGGGTTGGCCCGGGTGAAGGCGACCGTGCGGGCGAAGCCGATGCCGGCCCCGGCGCGGATCGCCACCCATTCGAGCAGCGCCCGGGCGGCGGGATCGGTGAAGCCGTCGCGCATCCGGTCGCCGTCGGCGACCCGGCCCTTGCGGTAGAGGTCGATGGCGCCGCGCAGCAGCGTCGGATCGGTGTCGCCCGCGCTCTTCGGCTTGCCCGGGTCGGGGACCTCGGGGACCGGCGCGGCCGGCGTCACCGCGGCGTCGGGCAGCGGGAACGCCACGGGGGCGTCGGGATCGGCGGATGCGTACGCGGTGGCGGCGGCCGGGATCTTGCTGGCGGCCTCCTCGCCCCGGTCCGAGCCCTTCTCGCTTCCCTTGGCGGTCTGGGCCGGATCGAGCTTGAGGGCGTCGGCCGCGACCGGGTCGGCGACAAGCTCGGCCTCGGTGCTCCGGGTCTGGGCGGGCGACAGGGCGGCGTCGCTCGAGGGCGGCGTCGGCTGCGAGGCGGGCGCATCGGTTTCGGCGTGAGCGCCTTGGCCGGCGCGCGCGACCCCGAGGGTCGTGTCGACCATGAGGGTCGTGACGACCCCGAAGGTCGTAACCAGCGCGACCGCCGCCAGGGGCGTGCGCGTCGAGGCCAGCGCTCGGATCAGTGGACCGCGGATCGACTGGGCTCGGATCACGTTTCCCCCCTTCTCGCGACCGGAGTGGAAAGAAATGAAGATCGGCGCGGGGGCATTAAGAACCCGTAAACCCTCGCCACGATCTGTTTGCGCACCGTGGCGCGACCGCCTATGTCTGCCCGTCCGGCGCCGAACGGCGTGCCGGACGCGCGGCCCCGAGAACGCCGGGACACGCCACGCCGCCGAGACCCCAGCTGAGCCTCTTTGGGACGCCTGAGATGACCGAGATGACCGGGAGCCGCCTGCGGGGTTCGCTCACCGCGCTTGTGACGCCGTTCCGCGACGGCGCCTTCGACGAGGCCGCGTTCCGGAACTTCGTGCGCTGGCAGATCGAGCAGGGCAGCCACGGCCTCGTTCCGACCGGCACCACCGGCGAGAGCCCGACCCTCACCCATGCCGAGCACGACCGGGTGGTCGAGTCCTGCATCGACGAGGCCGGCGGGCGCGTCCCCGTGGTGGCGGGCGCGGGCTCCAACTCCACCGCCGAGGCGGTGGCGCGGGCGCGCCATGCCGAACGCGCCGGCGCCGACGCCGTCCTGGTGGTGACGCCCTACTACAACAAGCCGACGCAAGAGGGTCTCTACGCCCACTTCAAGGCCGTCAACGACGCGGTCGGCATTCCGATCATCATCTACAATATCCCGCCGCGCTCCGTCGTCGACATGAGTGTCGAGACGATGACCCGCCTGTTCGAACTGAAGAACATCGCCGGCGTGAAGGACGCGACCGCCAAGATCGACCGCGTCAGCCAGCAGCGTCAGGCCATGGGGCCGAACTTCCTCCAGCTTTCGGGCGAAGATGCGACGGCGCTCGGTTACAACGCCCAGGGCGGCCACGGCTGCATCTCGGTGGTGGCCAACGTGGCCCCGCGCCTCTGCGCCGACCTGCAGGAGGCCTCGCTGGCGGGGGACTACGCCAAGGCGCTGGCGCTCCAGGACCGGCTGTTCCCGCTCCAGAGCGGGCTGTTCGCCGAGGCCAACCCGGGCCCGACCAAGTACGCGCTGGCCAAGCTCGGCCACATGACCGAGGATCTGCGCCTGCCGCTGGTGCCGGTCTCGGAGGCGACGCGCCGCATCGTGGACGACGCCCTGCGCCACGCCGGCCTTCTGGAAGGCTGAGGAGAGTCACGAAACATGGCCCCGAAACCGGAGCCCAGTCGGCGTGTCGTCGCCGACAACCGTGCGGCGCGCTTCCACTACACGATCGAGGATACGCTCGAGGCCGGCATCGCCCTGACCGGCACCGAGGTGAAGTCCCTGCGCGGCGGCAAGGCGACCATCGGCGAGGCCTATGCGGGCCCCTCCGGCGGCGACCTCATGCTGTTCAACTGCTACATCCCGGAATACCTGGAGGCGAACCGCTTCAACCACGAGCCCAAGCGCCCGCGCCGGCTGCTGCTGCACCGCCGCCAGATCAACAAGCTGATCGGCGCGACCCAGCGCCAGGGCTACACGGTGGTGCCGCTGAAGATCTACTTCAACGACAAGGGCCGGGCGAAGATCGAGCTGGGGCTGGGCAAGGGCAAGCAGGCCCACGACAAGCGCGAGGCCGCCAAGGAGCGCGACTGGCAGCGCGACCGGGCGCGGCTGTTGCGGGACCGGGGGTAGAGCGGGGCATCGGGGGATCGGTTCGGAGCGGCTCCGCGCGCGATGACGGTGGGCGCGAGGCCCGAAGACCGGCAATTCGCCTTTGGCCGCCGGCGATCTACTCTGGCGGCAGCAGAGGAGCCGCCCATGACCGATCATCCCGACAGCCTGCCCGCCGAGCTCCCCGCCCCCGTGGATGACGGCGCGGCCGATCATCTGCGCGGGATGAAGCTGCCCGATGTGGCGCTCACCACCACGGATGGCCGGACCGTCTCGCTCGCGAAGCTCTCCGGCCGCACGGTGGCTTATGCCTATCCGCGCACCGGCGTGCCGGGGAAGCCGGCCCTGACGCCGGACTGGGACGCGATCCCGGGCGCCCGGGGCTGCACCCCGCAGGCCTGCGATTTCCGCGATCACCACGCCGCATTGAGAGAGCGCGGCGTGGCGCAGGTCTTCGGCCTCTCGACCCAGACCGGCGCCGACCAGCGCGAAGCCGCCGAGCGGCTGCGGCTGCCGTTCCCGCTGCTGGCCGACCCGCACCGGGCCTTCGCGATGGCCGCGCGCCTGCCGGTGTTCGAGGCGGGCGGGCAGGTGCTGCTGCGCCGCCTCACCCTGGTGATCGACGACGGCGTGGTCACGTGGGTGTTCTACCCGGTGTTCCCGCCCGATCGCAGCGCCCGGCAGGTGATCGACTGGCTCGACGGCGGCAGCGCCTGAAAATCAGCCCCGATCTCGGAGCCTGTTTGACTGCGCGGTCGAACTCGCATGACGGCTCTGTTCGACGGAGATCCTCATCTCTCCCCTCATCCTGAGGTGCTGCGCAGCAGCCTCGAAGGGGCCCTCCAGGGATCGCGCGGCAGGCTGGAGGACTCCTTCGAGGCCTCCGCTGCGCTCCGGCACCTCAGGATGAGGTCGAGGATGAGAATGACCGGTCAAACAGGCACTCAGCCTTCCTCGGCGTCCGGCTGGCGGATGCCGTAGCGGTTCTCCAGGCTCGGGCTCGGGCGGGAATCGCCGCGGTAGCGGCTGGCGGTCTCGCCGGGGGCCCGGACCGGGCGCTCGCTCGGCTCCCGGCCGATGCGGTTCGACAGGCTCGCGAGATCGACGAACTCGTCGGCCTGCCGGCGCAACTCGTCCGAGATCATCGCCGGCTGGGTCTGGATGGTGGAGATCACCGTCACCTTGACGCCGCGCCGCTGCATCGCCTCGACCAGCGAGCGGAAGTCGCCGTCGCCGGAGAACAGCACCATGTGGTCGATATGCGGGCTGAGTTCGAGGGCGTCGATCGCCAGCTCGATATCCATGTTGCCCTTGTACTTGCGCCGGCCCATCGAGTCCGTGAACTCCTTCACGGGCTTGGTCACGACGCGATAGCCGTTGTAGTCGAGCCAGTCGATCAGCGGCCGGATCGAGGAATACTCCTGATCCTCGATCATCGCGGTGTAGTAGAACGCGCGCAGAAGATTATCGCGGGCCTGAAATTCCTTGAGCAGTTTCTTGTAGTCGATATCGAAGCCGAGGGCCTTGGTGGTCGCGTAGAGGTTCGCGCCGTCGATGAAGAGGGCGCTGCGTTGCGGTGCTGCCATGGATGGGTCGAATCCTGAAGAATACGGGTTGTCGGAAATCGTGTGCTGAAACGGCTGGTCGAGGTCCGGGGCTGAAAACCCGGGGCCGCATCGTCGCGATCGAATGCCGAGACGGATTGAAATCCGGGACGCGTAAGCTCGGTCCCCTTCCGGGCGACCGTCATCCGGGTGCATCGACCATTCGGTTGAAACGCAGCTGTGTCAAGTCAATCGCAGGATATGAGCCTCTTGGGCCGCCGATCGCGCGCCGAAGTGATTGCGATAACGTATCCCGGCGTATCCGGCCGGGCCACGACGACCCTTTACCGAGGTTGCGCCGGAAAACCTGAGCTCCGCCCCGCGCCGGGGTGCCGGCCGGATTTAGCCGTTCACCCGCTCGACGCTGTTGACCGGCCGTTTGCCGCGCAGCTCCGCGATGATCGCCGTGAGGTGCTGCAGGTCCCAGACCGACAGGTCGATGGTGATGTCGGTGAAGTCCTGGGTGCGGCGCTTCATCGAGATGTTGTCGATGTTGCCGTCGTGGTCGGCGATCACCTGGGCGATCTGGGCGAACACCCCCGGCTCGTTGATCGACTTCAGCGCCAGGCGGGCCGGGAATCGCTCGCTGCCCGAGGCCTCGGTGTCCCAGCGGACGTCGAGCCAGCGCTCGGGCTCGTTGTCGAAGGCGGCGAGCGCCGCCGACTGGATCGGGTAGACGGTGACACCGACCCCGGGGGTCAGGATCCCGACGATCCGGTCGCCCGGGACCGCGCCGCCGTTCGGCGCGAAGGTCACCGGCAGGTCGCCGGCCAGGCCCCGGATCGGGATCGCGTCGCTGCGGTCCTCGGGCTTGCCCTCGCCGGCCGGGAAGGTCAGCCGCATGGTCTGGTCGGCCGAGCGCACCAGGCGGCCGGCCCCGTTCAGCACCCCCAGCGAGGAGGGCCGGCGCTCGTCGCGGTGGTCGGGATAGACCGCCCGGACCACGTCGCCGGAGAACATCTCGCCGCGCCCGACGGCGGCGAACACGTCCTCGGTGGTGGCACGGGCCAGCCGCGGCAGGGCCCCGCGCAGCTTGTCCTCCGAGAAGGTCTTGGCCGCGCGCTCGAACGCCCGGTCGAGGATCTGGCGGCCGAGCCCGGCATATTGCCGGCGGACCGCCGTCCGGGTCGCCCGCCGGATCGCCGCCCGGGCCTTGCCGGTCACCACCAGGGATTCCCAGGCGGCCGGCGGCGAGGCGCCGTCCGAGCGGCTGATCTCGACCTCGTCGCCGTTGGCGAGCTCGTGCAGCAGCGGCGCCATGCGGCCGTTGATCTTGGCGCCCACCGCCGAGTTGCCGACATCGGTGTGCACCGCGTAGGCGAAGTCGATCGGCGTCGCGCCCCGCGGCAGGGCGATCAGCCGGCCCTTCGGGGTGAAGCAGAACACCTGGTCCTGGAACAGCTCCAGTTTGGTGTGCTCCAGGAACTCCTCCGGGCTGTCGCCCTCGGCGAGCAGCTCGATGGTCCGGCGCAGCCATTGGTAGGCGCCGCTCTCGGCCGCCAGCTTCGGGTGCACGCTGCCCTCGGATCGGGCGGCCGGCTCCTTGGACGGGTCCCGGCCCGGATCCTTCGCGGCGTCCTTGCCGAGGTCCTTGTAATGGGCATGCGCCGCGATGCCGTACTCGGCGATGTCGTCCATGGCGCAGGTGCGGATCTGCAACTCGACGCGCTGGCTCTTCGGCCCGATCACCGTGGTGTGGATCGAGCGGTAATCGTTCTGCTTCGGCGTCGAGATGTAATCTTTGTAGCGCCCCGGGACCATCGGCCAGCTGGTGTGGACGATCCCGAGCGCCGCATAGCAATCCTGGACCGTATCCACGATCACCCGGAAGCCGAAGATGTCGGACAGCTGCTCGAAGGCGACCGACTTGCGCTCCATCTTCGACCAGATCGAGAACGGCCGCTTCTGCCGGCCGCTGACCTCGGCGGTGATGCCCTGGGCGGAGAGCTTTTCCGTGAGCACCTGCGCGATGGTCTCGACCACCCGCTCGGACTTGGCGGTGAGGCGGGCGAGCCGCTGCTCGATGGTCGCGTAGACCTCCGGCTCGATGTTGCGGAAGGCCAGGTCCTCCAGCTCCTCGCGCAGCTCCTGCATGCCCATCCGGCCGGCGAGCGGCGCGTAGATGTCCAGGGTCTCCTGGGCGATGCGGTGGCGCTTGTCCTCCCGCATGTGGTGGAGGGTGCGCATGTTGTGCAGGCGGTCGGCGAGCTTGACCAGCAGCACGCGCACGTCCGCCGCCACGGCGAGCAGCAGCTTGCGGAAGTTCTCGCCCTGGGCGGCCTGCTTGGAGACGAGGTCGAGCCGCTTGAGCTTGGTCAGCCCGTCGACCAGCGCGCCGATCTCCGGCCCGAACAGCCGGCGGATCTCCTCCAGGGTCGCCTCGGTGTCCTCCACGGTGTCGTGCAGGACCGCGGCCACGATGGTGGCGTCGTCGAGGTGGAGGTCGGTGAGGATCCCGGCGACTTCGAGCGGGTGTGCGAAGAACGGGTCGCCGGACGCGCGCTTCTGCGTGCCGTGCGCCTGCATGGCGTACACGTAGGCGCGGTTGAGCAGCGCCTCGTCGGCGGCCGGGTTGTAGCGCTTGACCCGCTCGACGAGTTCGTACTGGCGCATCATCCGCCGAGACGTCGTCGGTTCCTGGGGGGCGCGCGGAGTCGGGATCACGGCGGACTCTCCCGCAACGGGCGTGCCGGCGCCAGCCCCCGGCGAGGGAAAAGCGCCGGGGGCTGGCGTTTCGCCGTTCGAACGCAAGAACCCGGCGTCTCCGCCGGGTCCGGTCGCGGTCAGGTCGTGATCATCCAGACCCACGTGGTACGGCTCGCTGTCGTGGGCTTACACGCGCCTCGGTGATTCTCGGGCTCACTCGCCCTCGTCGTCGGTCTCGACCGGCGGAGCGAGGTTCTCGAGGCCGCGCAGCAGGTCCTCCTCGCTCATGCGGTCGAACTGGACCGCCCCATCGTCGCTGGAGGATTGCGGGGCCACGGCGGCGGCGGCCGGCGAGCTCGACAGCAGCGGCACGGTCTCGGCTTCCGGCTCGTCGACCTCGACGTATTTCTGCATCGAGTGGATCAGCTGTTCCTTGAGGTCGTCGGCCGTGATCGTCTCGTCGCCGATCTCGCGCAGGGCCACGACGGGGTTCTTGTCGCGGTCGCGGTCGATGGTGAGCGGGGCGCCGGCGGCCAGGAGGCGGGCCCGATGGCTCGCCAGGAGCACCAGCTCGAACCGGTTCTCGACCTTCTCGATGCAGTCTTCGACGGTGACGCGCGCCATGCGGGGCGGCTCCTCAGCTAAAGCGACGGGTGATGTCGGGTGTGGCCGCACTCTACACGGAATGGCGTTGTGCAACAAGCACAGCGGGTTGCGCAGGGCGCGCGTCTGGCGGGCGCGGGGACAGGGGCGTGGGACGGGGGCGGCTGCGGTGCTTCGCGGCGGGCAGGGTCCGGGCGGGTGGCGGATTGTGCGACGCATTGTTGACACCCGCTGCCCCGGGTGCGAGTGCGCGCCCCATTCGAGAGTTTCGGCCGACACGGGCGGCGTTCGCGCGCCGCCCGGCGAGAGCGATCAAGACAAGCCATGCGCGCACTCATCTTTCCCGGCCAGGGCAGCCAGGCGGTCGGCATGGCGAAGGCGCTGGCCGAGGAGTTTTCGCAGGCGCGGGCCGTGCTCGACGAAGTCGACGACGCCCTGTCCCAGCCGCTCTCCCGGCTGATGTTCGAGGGGCCCGTCGAGGAACTCACCCTCACCACCAACGCCCAGCCGGCCCTGATGGCGGCGAGCCTCGCGGTCCTGCGCGTGCTGGAGGCCGAGCGCGGCCTCGACCTCGCCCGGGACGTCGCGTGCGTGGCCGGGCATTCGCTCGGCGAGTACGCGGCGCTCGCGGCTGCCGGCAGCCTGTCGATCGCGGATGCGGCCCGGCTGCTGCGCCTGCGCGGCGAGGCCATGCAGGCGGCGGTGGCGCCGGCGTCGGCGCGATGGCGGCCCTGATCGGCACCGATGTCGAGGCGGCCCGCGGCATCGCGGAGGCGGCCTCGCTCGAATCGGACGGTGCGGCCTGCGACGTCGCCAACGACAACGGCGGCGGCCAGGTGGTGCTGTCGGGCGACCGGGCGGCCGTGGAGCGCGCCGTCGGCATCGCCACGGAGCGCGGGGTCAAGCGCGCCGTGATGCTCAACGTCTCCGCCCCGTTCCATTGCCGCCTGATGGCGCCCGCCGCCGACGCGATGGCGCGGGCGCTGTCCGCCGTGACCCTGAACGCCCCCCGGGTGCCGCTCTACGCCAACGTGACCGCGGCCCCGGTCGCGGACCCTGACGCGATCCGGGCGGCCCTGGTCGAGCAGGTCACCGGCACGGTGCGCTGGCGCGAGAGCGTCGCCGCCATGGCGGGCGCGGGGGCCGACCAGTTCTACGAACTCGGTGCCGGCAAGGTGCTCACCGGGCTGGTCAAGCGCATCGCGCCCCAGGCCCGCGCCGCGGCCATCGGCACGCCCGCGGACGTGGCGGCGTTCTCGCTCTAGGACAAAGGGAGTCCCGCATGTTCGATCTCACCGGCCGGAAAGCCCTCGTGACCGGCGCCACCGGCGGCCTCGGCCAGGCGATCGCCCGGGCGCTGCACGCCCAGGGCGCCACCGTGGCGCTGTCCGGCACCAAGCCCGCGGCGCTGGAGGCCCTGGCCGCGGAACTCGGCGAGCGGGCGAGCCCGGTGGCGGCCGACCTCTCCGACAAGGACTCGGTGGAGGGCCTGGTGCCGGCGGCCGAGGCGGCGATCGGGCCCCTCGACATCCTGGTCAACAATGCCGGCATCACCCGGGACAACCTGTTCATGCGGATGAAGGACGACGAGTGGGAGCAGGTGCTCGCCGTCAACCTCACCGCGGCCTTCCGGCTCTCGCGTGCGGCGGTGAAGGGCATGATGCGCCGCCGCTCCGGGCGGATCGTCAACATCGGCTCGGTGGTGGGCGCGACCGGCAATCCCGGCCAGGGCAACTACGCCGCCGCCAAGGCCGGCCTCGTGGGCATGACCAAGGCGCTCGCCGCCGAGGTCGCCTCGCGCGGGATCACGGTCAACTGCATCGCGCCGGGCTTCATCAGCTCGCCGATGACCGACGCGCTCAACGAGAAGCAGCGCGAGGGCATCCTGGCGCGGGTGCCGGCCGGGCGCCTCGGCGAGGGCGCGGAGGTTGCCGCCGCCTGCATCTACCTGTCGTCCGCGGAGGCCGCGTACGTCACCGGCCACACCCTGCACGTGAACGGCGGGATGGCGATGTTCTAGGTCCGAAGCGATGCCCTAGACACGCGCAGGCCACACCGATGAAGGGATTCTGAACGGCTCTCGCCAGGGCGGGAACCCTGTGCTACCACGCCCCGCAGCCGTACAGGGGGTTGACGGTTCAGCGGGTTTTCAGTCCAAGGCCCCCCGGCGGGGCCCTCCCAGTTCACCTCGAAACACGCGCGATCGACACCGGCTCGCCAACAAGCCCGAAGGGGCGCGGCGCGGCCACGGCACCCCGAGAAGACTGACAGACCAAAAGGACGAGGACGGAAGACCGATGAGCGATATCGCTGAGCGCGTGAAGAAGATCGTCGTCGAGCATCTGGGCGTCGAGCCCGAGAAGGTGGTCGAGAGCGCCAACTTCATCGACGACCTCGGTGCCGACAGCCTCGACACCGTCGAGCTGGTCATGGCCTTCGAGGAAGAATTCAACGTCGAGATCCCGGACGACGCCGCTGAGACCATCCAGACGGTCGGCGACGCGGTGAAGTTCCTGGAAAAGAACTCGGCCGCTTAAGGCGCCGGATTCGGTTTCACGCGGCGCGGGTGAGGCGAAGCAGCCCCCGCGCCGTTCTGCGTTTCGCGGTTCGGTGGCACCGATCCGGCCGCGATCGGTTGTTCGAGATGCGCTCCGGCACCGGGCCGGCGTCGATGGCGGCGGGGGAGCGCTTCCCAAGACGGTTCTTGAGACGGGACAGGTAGCATGCGGCGGGTGGTGGTCACGGGTCTGGGGATGGTCACGCCGCTCGGCAGCGGGGTGCAGCACACCTGGAGCCGTCTGATCGCGGGCGACAGCGGCGCCGGCCCGATCCGCGGCTTCGAATCCGCCGACTTGCCCTGCAGGGTCGCCGCGCAGGTCCCGTATGGCGACGGCACCGACGGCACCTTCAACCCCGACGCGGTGATGGAGCCCAAGGAGCAGCGCAAGGTCGATCCGTTCATCGTCTACGCGATGGCGGCGGCCGACGAGGCCCTGAAGGACGCCAACTGGCTGCCCAAGAGCCACGAGGACCAGTGCGCCACCGGCGTGCTGATCGGCTCCGGCATCGGCGGCATCGGCGGCATCTACGACGCCGCGATCACCCTCCACGAGAAGGGCCCGCGCCGGATCTCGCCGTTCTTCATCCCGGGCCGGATCATCAACCTCGCCTCCGGCCAGGTCTCGATCGCCTACGGGCTCAAGGGCCCGAACAACGCGGTGGTCACGGCCTGCTCGACCGGCGCCCACGCCATCGGCGACGCGAGCCGCCTCGTGGCGCTCGGCGACGCCGACGTGATGGTGGCGGGCGGGGCCGAATCGCCGGTCAACCGCCTGTCGATCGCCGGCTTCTCGGCCTGCCGGGCGCTGACCACCGGCTTCAACGACACCCCGGAGAAGGCCTCCCGCCCCTACGACCGGGACCGCGACGGCTTCCTCATGGGCGAGGGCGCCGGCATCGTCGTGCTCGAGGAGTACGAGCACGCCAAGGCCCGGGGCGCCAAGATCTACGCCGAGGTGGTCGGCTACGGCCTCTCGGGCGACGCCTACCACATCACCTCCCCGTCCCCGGACGGCGACGGCGCCTTCCGCTGCATGACCGCGGCCGTGAAGCGCGCCGGCATCTCGCCCGCCGAGATCGGCTACATCAACGCCCACGGCACCTCGACGCCGATGGGCGACGAGCTGGAGCTGAAGGCCGTGGAGCGCCTCCTGGGCGATGCCGCCGCCCAGGCGACCATGTCCTCCACCAAGAGCTCGGTCGGCCACCTGCTCGGCGCCGCCGGCTCGGTCGAGGCGATCTTTTCGATCCTTGTCCTGCGCGACGGCGTGATCCCGCCGACGCTCAACCTCGACAACCCCTCCGTCCAGACCAAGATCGACCTCGTGCCCTTCGAGGCGAAGCGCAAGCAGGTGGACGTGGTGCTGTCGAACTCGTTTGGGTTTGGTGGGACGAATGCGTCGCTGGTGATGCGGCGGGTCGCCTGACGGCCGAAGCTACTTAGTCTTGCGTGATTAAAAGCAGGATCGCGGGTCTCAGCTGCGTTTCTGACTGTGCGATCCCAAACCTCAACCTCATTCTGAGGTGCTGCGCAGCAGCCTTGAAGGAGGCCTCCAGGGATTGCGTTGCTGGCTGGAGGCCTCCTTCGAGGCCTCTGCTTCGCTTCGGCGCCTCAGGATGAGGCTGCGGGTGGGAAAGACCAGGGACACCGGCTCTCGGGAGACCGATAGTCTTCAGCTTGGTCTTCTGAAACGGTGGTTGCGCAATCCCGGCACGCGCCTAACATGCCGCCATGACGCTGGAATTCGCCTACCGGTTTCGGCAGGACGCATCGCGGTCGGATCTTCGGGATCTCGACCGGGTTGCATTGATGACGGCTGCGACCAGCGACGATGGCGATGTGCTGGCACCGGGCACGGAGGGAACCATCGTCGGCGTCTATCGCGACGGTGAGGCCTACGTGGTCGAGTTTCCGACACCCGTCGGCGCGCTTGCGACGGTTCGGCCCGGGGACATCAGACTCGTCGAGCGCGCGCCGGTGTGATCGGCGACGTCGAAGCGGTCGTCTGGACCGTCGAATGGCCCAAGATCGTCAGCTATCTGCTCAACCCTCTGCATACCGATGGCGCCTCCAAAGCCAAGTATCTGCTGGCCTTCGGCTATGCCGCGGAGGAGCCCGAACGGCTCGCCGGTGATCTGGTGAAACATGCGGTCGATCATTGGCCGGGGCGCGCCGTGGTGCTTCCCCTCGGCTTGCCGCGCCGCGTGTTCGAAGGCCTTCTGGAAGCACCGGATGGACGTGTCATGTCGCTCCGCAGCGTTTGAGAAATCACCAGCGCTACGCAGTGGCGGTTCCTCACCGCTTACCCTTGGAAGTCCTGACGGGCGATTCGGTCTCCGCTGGAGGTGGACGTCGGCGACGCGCCGAATATGTTTGATGATCGTACCAACCTCCCCCTCATCCTGCGGTGCCGAAGAGTAGGCCTCGAAAAAGCTCTCCAGAGGTCACAGCGATCCCTGGCGGGCTCTTTCCAGGCTGCTACGCAGCACCGCAGGATGAGTAGAGAGATTGATAAATCCGCCTGTGGCAGTCGGTGATCGCTTGAGCTCTTATGCTTCAGAAGATCGAAGCTTCGGGTCGCTTACGACCCACCAAGTCATTCCGGCTTTCACGCGGGTGACTGCAGCTCTCACCACCCCCGCTGCTCCTCCGCTCCCGGCACCCGCCCCTGCGGGGTGAGCGCGTGCACCACCTCCGGCAGCGCCTGGGCGAGCTGCGAGAGCAGCGTCTCGCGGTCCATCCCGGTCTGGCTCTGGAGGGTGTCGAGGGTGTCGGGGCCGAGTGCCTGGGCGAGTTGGGCCGGGGCCACCGGGCGGTTACCGCCGTGGCCGATCCAGGATTCGATCACGTCGCCCAAACCGCCCTGGCGGAAGCGGTCGACCAGGCCGTCGAGGCCGCCGAGATCACCCTGTCCGTCATCCTGTCCGAAACCGCCGCGCGGGGCCGGGTCGGCGCCGGTCCGGGCCGGGCCGGACTCGCCCGGGCCGTCGAGCATGCCGGACAGGTCGGAAAAATCGCCGGGCGGCAGGGACGGGTCGGAAGGGCCGGCCTCCCGGCGCTGGCCGGACTGGTCCCAGCCGCCGATGTCGCCCGGGTCGCCGCGCCCGCCGGAATCGGCCGGGTGCTGGCCCGGATCGCGCCCGTAGGGGCCGGCGCCGCCGGACCGGTCGGCCTCGGGCCCTGGCTCACCCTGATGGCCGCGCCCGAAGATGTCGCCGAAGCCGCCGCTGGCGCCCTTGGCGAGCAGCAGCATCACCAGGGCCTTCACCAGGGGCGACATCCCCCCGGCCCCCTGCTTCTGGCCGCCGAACATCTGACCGAGCACGCCGCCGATCGCCGATTCGAGCAAACCCATAAGCGTCCCTCCGGGGCGGGCTCCGCCCGGGCTGACAACGGCGTCGGAGGGGTGGGGGTTGCAGGCCGGAGTGGATGTTGCGCTCATTCCCTCCCCGCAGAGGGGAGGGAGCGCGCGCGTCGTCGGCGGGGCGAACCTTCTTTGGAACGCTGCCCCCGTGGATCCTCAGCGGGCCAGCGAGGCCTGGGCGGTGCTGGCGTTCGTCGGCTCGACCAGCGGGACCGTGGCGGCCGAGAGCGCCAGGGCGGCCAGGAACAGGCCGGTGGCGGCCGCACCGGCCCGGGGGCGCGGCAGGCGAAGGGCGTAGCGTCGGGCGGAGCGCGTCAGGTTCGGCATCGGATCGCCTCTTCCGGTTGTAGGCCTCATGGGCCATGCATGCTGACGCAACGTCGGCGGGGGGTGGACCGGTTCCCGTGCCGTTCGACGCCGCGGCGTCAGGGCCGCGCGGCCAGGCGGCGGCCCAGGGCGCCGAGCGCGCAGCCGGCGAGGTAGGGCGGCAGCATCAGGGCGGCGCCCTCCAGCCAGAGGCCGAGCAGCCCCGGCACGATCCCGGCGAGCGCGATTCCCGCCAGCAGCACGGCCAACCCGCACAGGGCGAGCGGCACCCCCGGCCGGGCCGGCCAGCCCGCGAGCGCCCCAACCAGCAGGCCGAGCGCGGACGCCCCGGCGAGTCCGGGCCAGAAGCCGGCGATCAGCAGCGTCACGGCCGTCCGGCCCTCCCGGCGGCGCTGCGGCAGGGCTGCCCGCCCCGCTCCCGCATCCTGAGAGGCCGTGAGGCCTTCGATTGATCGCCCGTCGGTCTCCCGGGCGCCGATCGCGATCGCGCCTCGGGATACCGCGCCGGTCCCCTCTTCCGCACCGGAGAGCAGGCCTGTCGCGGTCCGTCGTCGACCACGGCCCCGAACCTGCGGGAGACGTCCCACCTCGGTTCGCGCGGCGGGATAGCCCTTCCGAGCAACGCCGCCGCGGCATCGTCTGCCGCGAGCGATGAATCGAACGCCTCACAGCCTCCCACGAGCCGCCTCGCCGCGGTCGCGTCGCAGGAGGCCCCCGGATGCCGCGGCGATCCCCGGCGCCCTCCTTCGAAGCCGCTGCGCGGCATCTCGGAAGGACTGGGCGGGTCGGAATAGGGGGCGGTCACGAACGTCATGTGGCGGCGATCATAGGCGCAAACCGGCGCGGGCGCGCGGTCCTTCCCTCACGGCAGCAGCGCCAGGGTGACGGGGCCGGCCGGCGCGTCCGGCCCGGCGCCGACCTGGTCCGGCCGCACGCCAGCCTGGAGCAGATATTCGATCACGGCCTGGGCACGCAGGCGCGTCAGGTCGAGGGGCGGGTCGTCCGTGGCCTCCTTGGGGGGCGAAGGCTTCGCGGACTTCTGGGACGACGCGGGTCTGGAGGCGGCAGACTTGCTCTCCGAACTCTTGCCCTCCGAACTCTTGCCATCCGCCTTCTTGCCATCCGCCTTCTTGGCGGCTTCGGGTTTCTTCGGGGCCGCGTGCGTCTCGGCCTGCGCCTTCGGGGCGGGCTTCGCGGGCTCCTTCGGCGCATCCTTGACCGCACCGGTCGCCGCCGGCTGGGAGGCCATCGGGGTCGGCGGGACCTCGACCGCGGCCCCCGCCCCGGCCCCGCCCCGGCCCCGCCCCGGCCCCCCCGGCCACTGCCCCGGCCCCCCCAGCCGTCCCCCAACCCCTTGGGCCGGCTTCGCCTTGGCCGGGTCGGCCGGGGCCGAGACCGCGATGCGCAGGGTCGGGCAGGCCTTGGCCAGGGCCGCAAGGGTGTCGAGCACCGGGTAGAAGGCCGGCCCGAGGGTCGCACTGCCGGTTGGGAAGCGCAGGGACGCCCGGCGATCGCGGCGCCCGCCTCCGCCCGGCAGGCGGCCGGGTCGCGGGTCTCGGCGGGCTGGCGGGCCGTGACGGCGGCCCGCCCGGTCCAGCCGGGGGCAGCACCTCGGCCAAGCGCTCCGGCGTCCGGGACGCGGCTTCGCGGTAGAGGCTTTCGCCGGTGAGCGTCAGAGCCCGGTCCGAGACCGCCACCTCCCCGGTCGCGAGGTTGGCCACCAGGGGCGGCCGCCGCCAGCGCGGCGCCGAGGTCCGGCGGGCGCCGTCGGCCAGGCGCGTCCGGTCGATCACCGGCTCGCGGAATAGGCGCGGGCGCAGGGCGGCCAGCACCCGCTCCCGGGTGGCGTCGTCGGGCAGGTGGCCGGTGAGCGTGACCGCCTCCGGGGTCCGGCGGATCGCAACCCGGTAGGGCGAGAGCGGCCGTGCCGCCAGCGTCACCGGGCCGGGCTTCACGCCGGCCGGCCGGGCCTCGCGCATCAGCGCGGCGGCGTCGGGAATCGCCTGGGCGTCGATGGCGTCGCCGGTGACCGAGACGGAATCGTCCGCGAAGGTGACGGTGCCGGACTGGATCAGCTCGGCCAGCCGGAACGCGAAGCCGATCAGGGTCTTTGGGTCGATCGCCGGGTCGAGCCCCCGGGCGGTGAGCAGCCGGTCCTTCACGCTGCCCCCGGGACCGCTTCGGCGGCCGCCCGCAGGGCCGCCTCCCGGTCCGCCGCGGAGGGCGCGAACCCGTCGAGCACGATTCCCCGGGCCGACTTCGCCACCGAGAACCGGAACTGCGCCACCGCGGGCGGCACGATCTCGATCCGCCCGACGCTGAACCCGGCCGGCGGGTTCGCCAGGGCGGTCCGCAGCGCCTCGTAGGCCGGCACGTCCAGGGCCTCGCCGGACAGGCTGAGCACCGTGTCGCTGAGCGCCGCCCGGCCGCCCTTGGCGAGCCCGGACAGCCGCGCTGCCAAAACGCCGCCGCGCTGGCGAAATCGGGCGGCGCGCCCGGGCCGCCCGGGCGGTGTCGTCGAGGGCGGTGCCGGGCGCCAGCGCCCCGGTGATCCGCGCCTCCAGGGCCTGCCGTCCGATCTCCGCCGGGCGGCTGCCCTCCAGCGCCACCCGGGCCGAGCCGGTGCGGATCGCCGCCCACAGGAACGGCGCGGCGGTCTCCACCAGGCCGATCTCCGAGACGATTCGCCGGGGGCCGTCCAGGGCGGCGAGCTTGGCCAGCACCGTCTCGCGCTCGCCGACATCCGGAGCCTCGCCCTCCGCCGCCAGGTCGCGTCCGCGCGCCTCCAGCCGCAGCCAGGGCTCGCCGGCGGCCGTGGCGGTGCCGGACGCGACCCGCGCGCCGGCCGCGTCGAGGGCGTCGGCGATCTGCGGGGTGGCGAACAGCGTCGCGCCGGCCCAGATCAGCGCGAGCGCGGGCAGGCCGGCGAGCCAGCCGGCGCGGCGCAAGCCTTGAGCGAACTCTTCTGGCAACGGCACAATCGTTGGTTAAAGCGGATCCGGGCCGCGAGACCATACCGGCAATCCGGCAGGATGAAGGCCTTTTCTTTGAGGGACCGGGCTGGAATTCCTCGATGGCCGGCAGACCAGCCGCAGGGACGGATCGCAGCCAGCGCGCGGCTTTCGCGTGCGCCCGCCTCAAAAAAGCACGGCGCTTGCATCATCCCGGCCATCACCACGAGACTACGCCACGGAGTGTGTCGCTTGGCCCGGACCGTCTGCCCGCACGATTGCCCCTCGGCCTGCAGCCTGGACGTGCAGGTAGCGGACGGCCGCGTCGTCTCGGTGAAGGGGGGCGACAACCCCTACACGGCCGGGGTGATCTGCGCGAAGGTCAGCCGCTACGGCGAGCGGGTCCACCACCCGGACCGGATTCTCGGGCCGCTGGAACGCGTCGGCGAGAAGGGCAGCGGCCAGTGGCGGCCGATCACCTGGGACGCGGCCCTCGACCGACTGGCCGCGGCCTTCCGCGAGACGGCCGAGCGCCACGGTCCGGAGGCGGTCTGGCCGTACAATTCCGGCGGCACGATGGGCCTGGTCCAGCGCGACAGCATCCACCGGTTGACCCACGTGATGGGCTATTCCCGGCGCAAGCGCACCATCTGCACCGCCATCGCCATCGCCGGCTGGAGCGCCGGGATCGGCCGCATCGCGGGTCCGGACCCGAGGGAGATGGCGCTCTCCGACCTGATCGTGGTCTGGGGCGGCAACCCCGTGAGCACCCAGGTCAACGCGATGAGCCACATCTGCCGGGCCCGCAAGACGCGCGGCGCCAAGCTGGTGGTGATCGATCCCTACCGCACCGGCACCGCCGCGGCGGCCGACCTCCACCTCGCCCCCCGGCCCGGCACTGACGGGGCGCTGGCCTGCGCGGTGCTCCACGTGCTGTTCCGCGACGGTCACGCCGACCGGGCCTACCTCGCGGCCCATGCCGAGGACACGGCGGCGCTCGAGGCGCATCTCGCCACGCGCGATCCGGCGTGGGCGGCCGCGATCACCGGCCTCACGGTCGCGGAGATCGAGGCGTTCGCGGCGCTCTACGGGTCGACGCCGCGCAGCTACATCCGCTGCGGCTTCGGCTTCACCCGGACGCATAACGGCGCGGTCAACCTGCACGCGGTGACCTGCCTGCCCACCGTGACCGGCGCCTGGCAGCACGAGGGCGGCGGCGCCCTCTGGCAGAACGCCGCGATCTTCAACTGGGACAAGACCCTGACCGAGGGCCTCGACGCCAAGGCCCCGGGGGTGCGCGAACTCGACATGAGCCGGATCGGCGCGATCCTGGCCGACGATCCCGACGCCCTGCAGGGCGGGCCGCCGGTGCGCGCGATGCTGATCCAGTCGGCGAACCCGGCCGCCTCGGCTCCCGACAGCAACCGGGTGCGCGCCGGGCTGCTGCGGCCGGACGTGTTCGTGGCCGTGCACGAGCAGTTCATGACCGAGACGGCGGCGCTCGCCGACCTCGTCCTGCCGGCCACCACCTTCCTGGAGCACGACGACATCTACGGGGCCGGCGGGCACAGCCACATCCAGTCCGGGCCGGCCCTCCTGCCGCCGCCGGGGGAATGCCGCTCCAACCACGACCTGATCGCCGCCCTCGCCGGCCGGCTCGGGGCCGGGCATGCGGGCTTCGACCTGAACGCCCGGGATCTGGCCGACGCGACCCTGGCCCGCTCGGGCTGGGGCGGCCTCGGCCGGCTGGAGCAGGAGCGCTGGATCGACGCGCAGCCGGGCTTTGCCGAGAGCCATTTCCTCACCGGCTTCGGCCACCCGGACGGGCGGTTCCGGTTCGGGCCGGACTGGTCGGCGCTCGGTCCGCGCGCCGCCGGCATGCCGGCCCTGCCCGACCATTGGGCGGTCTCGGAGCCGGCCGACGCCGAGCGTCCGTTCCGGATGGTGGCGCCCCCGGCCCGCCAGTTCCTCAACACGACCTTCTCGAACAGCCCGGAATCGATCCGGCGCGAGGGCCGCCCGACCTGCCTGCTCCATCCGGAGGACGGCGCCCGCCTCGGGATCGCCACCGGGGACGCGGTGGAGATCGGCAACACCCGCGGCCAGGTCCGGCTGCACGCGCGCCTCGCGGAGGGGCAGCCGCCCGGGATCGTGGTGGTCGAGAGCCTGTGGCCGGCGGCCTCGTTCTCGGGCGGGCGCGGCATCAACGCGCTGATCGGCGACACGCCGGCCGCCCCCAACGACGGCGCCACGTTCCACGACACCGCGGTGTGGGTGCGGGCGGCCTGACGCGACGGCCCGACCCGGCCCTTGAATCAGCGGCGGGAACCGAGACGGCGGAACCCACCCAAATCGGTTGTGTTGGCCCAGGACACACCGTCTCGTGGAATCCGACAGCCATGCGGGTCATCCTCGCCGCCGCCCTGCTGGTCCCGTTCGCCGCTCCGGCCTGGGCCCAGAACCTGTCCGCCACCGCGACGGTCCCCGCGGCGGCCTCCCTGGAGCCGCTGACGGCGACCGCCAACCCGGGACAGCTCAGCCTCGGCGGCGGCTCCACCTCCGGCCCGTTCCCGACCCTCTCGGCCCAGGGCGGCGGCCTCGTGAATGCCGGGCAGCTGAGCTTCGGCGGCGGCGGTTCCGGGGGCGGCAGCATCGCGCCGCCGACAGGCGCCACCAGCGCCGGCACGGCCCGGCTGGGCCTCTCGGGATCCGGATCGACCGGCGGCGCCGGCGTCACCGGAACGCCGTCGAGTTCGAGCGGAACCGGGAGCACGATCGGCGCGACCGGCACGCGCAACGGCTTCAACACGTCGACGCGTTCGGCGATCGGGTCGATCTCGGGCAACGCGCTCTCGAACTTCGGGACGGGGGGCTTCGGCGGCGGCTCGGCCATCGGCACGAGCTTGAACACCAATGCGACCTCGGCCTCGGCGGTGGCCTCCGGGGCGGGCGGATTCGGGACCGGGGCCGGGATCGGCGCCAGCTCGACAGGGCTGACCGCCGTCGACCCGGCCGTGACCGCGGCGTCCGCCACAGCCACCGCCACCGGGCGGCGCGCGTTCGGCGGCGCCGGCATCGCGGGCGCTGCGAACGCGCCGCCGGTCCAGGACCTCGCCGGGGCCGACACCGTGGCCCGTGGCGGCGGCGGAGCGGTCGGCGGCGCCGGCATCGCGGCCGGGACCGGCCAGACCGACACCGCCTGCAACGGACCGCTCGCGGTGGCCTGCTTCGGCGCCGCGAACGCGTTCTGAGGCCGTCGCGAGGACTGGCGGAACCCTCGCGAAAGGGCTGCCGTTGCTTCAGGTCCGGCACCTCGGCCGGGATGGGAGGCGACGATGCGAGACGTCAGGAGAGCCGTTATGCTGGGCCGCGTTTCATGTGCGGCCGTTCTCGCCATGGGCCTGGCGAGCGCAGCGTTGGCCCGCGATGCCGCGTCCGCGACCCAGGGTGCCAAGGGCCGGACCGGCACCCTCCACGGCATCGGGTTCAACGCCCCGCGATTCGGCTCCGATCTCCGTACCTCTAAAGACCAGCCCTATACGTGGCCGGTGAGGGACCGATATCATCCGGTCTCCAAGCCGTTCTACGGCCGGGCATACTGAGATTCACCCGGCCGGCGCGCCCCGGCGTGCCGGTCACCGTCCTGCGGGGAGAAGCGGAGAGAGCGACATGCCGGTGCGGTCTCGGCTGATCCTGGTCGTCCTGGTCTGCGCCCCCGTCTCCGCGTTGGCGGGCGAGTTCGCGCCGACGGCGCCCGCGCAGGGGATGATGATGCCCCCGCCGGATCCCGGCATGGCAAACAGCGTGCCGAGCCAGGCGCCCCCGGCCGATGCGGGCGCCCCGGCGCCGGTGCAACCTGCGACCGCCGACCCAGCCGCCGGCCGCAGACGGTTTCAGGTGCTCGGCAGCGGCTTTCCTGCGACGGATGGAAAGTTGCCGAACCAGCGGACCGGTCCCCGCCGGGCCCATGTGGTGCACGACATCTGCATCGGGTGCTGAGCGGATCCCCTCGCCTTCCGCCGTCTGACACCGGGTATCACTGCAGGGCGCTCGATCGGGTGTTGGCCCGGATCCAGCCCGGTGAGAGCACGTCGCCCTCCTCGGTGATGATCCAGGGCTGCGCGTCCTCCAAGGCGATCGCCTCGGCCGCCGCCGCAAGCGCCTCACGCAGGGTCGCGTAGGGGCGCCCTTCGGCGGACCGCCCACGCGAGCGGTTCGGCCACACGGTCAACTCGGCACGCTTGTCGAGGTCTGCGGGCGTCATGGGCGCGCTCCGGATGACGTCAGAATTGAACTCTGTCTAACCGGCTCATGTGACGTGAGCCTGGCGTTCGTGTTGCCGGTTCGTGTCGCGAACGCTGCGAGGCCTGCCCACCGCCGCGATCCGTGCGACGTGGCGCCCGGGCCGGCCCCTCACGATCCGGAGCATCCGGCTCCGAACCGACGCCTCGTCAGGAGATGTCGCGCGCCGCCGACCTCCTACAAGGGGGAGGCGCCGAGGTTCGGGAGAACTTTTTTCTACGCTGCCGGGCGGCGCTTCACGTTTCGTCTGCCCAGTCCGACCGTCGTGGTGCCGGCGCGGGCGCGCGAGCACGTGTTCGAGGGTGAGCGATCACGGCCGCCGAACGGCGGAGGGCGGCAGTGCTGCCCGAAGGAACCGCAGGCTTCCCTCGCCGAGACCTGCGTGGTGAAATAAACTTTCGCGCGAGATCAATTTATCTTTTCCAGTTCATGGGCGGCAATTTAGTTCAATTGTCTCGAATGCATGGCGCGATCTGCCCCGGAACACGGGTATCGCTCGGACGAGCGCGCGAAAACTGCATAACCGTTCCGGCGATGCGTTGTGTTGCAATGCGAAATGAGCATACCGCAGCGCACAAATCCGTGGTCTCATGCACTCAGCGATTGCATCCCGCGATCGAACCGGAGTCGCACCATGCGCACGATCCTCATCCTCGCGTCGGCGGCGCTCACCTCTGCCGCCATCTTCACCGCCCCGGCCTTCGCGCAGGACGACCTCCACCTGACGCCGCCGCTGTATCGCGACCAGGCCCGCGCGACCACGCAGGCGCGCTCGGCTCACGATCTGACCACCACCCCCCAGCCCGTGTCGGCCACGCATGCCGGCCGCATCCCGGTGGCCGCCGTCGTCCGGCCGATGGACCAGGCCTCGGCCGAATCGGCTCGCTGAACTCGTCGCGCCGCGTTGAGCCGGACCGGGATCCGGTTCGGCGTATCGGCTATCGGACGAGGTGCAGGTCCTGCGCAGCGAGACTCGGTGAGACGCCGCGCTCGATCAGGCGGCGGGTCCGGGCGCGCTGCTCCGGTCCTGTGTTCAGCACAGCGCTCGTGGCGTGGTAGCTCTCCAGCCACAGGTCGAGCCACGCAGAGTGCATCGCAACCGCGAGAAGGGCCGCGTTCTCGGCCTGGCGGATGCCGAGCCGGATGGCTTCGTCCATCAGGTGTCCAACTTCGCCGTACATCATCGGCACCTCCACGTCCCGGATAGAGCGCGCGCCGCCGAAGGAGAGACCCGTTCAGCGTGAGCGAGCGCGTGGCATCGAGGACTGAGAGCCGCTCCCGATCGCAATGTGATCGGAAACGGCTCCCGCAGACGGCGTCAGGACATGTCTCGTCCGAACGCGACCGGAGGCGACGGCCCCGAAGGGCCGGGTCTTCCGGTGCCTGCGCTCAGTGCGACGCCTGGTCAGCGGCGTTCTGCGTCTCCTGGCCCATCTGCTGGGCCGCATCCTGACCTTGCTTGACCGCCTTGCGGGTCTCGTCGACACCCTGCTGCATCGCAGCCTTGGCGCGCTCGGCCCCCTGTTGCATCGCACCCTGCGTGAGGCCGCCGAGTTCCTTGGCCTGGGACTGCATCGCGGCGAACCGCTCGCGCACGTATTCGGCCTGGAGTTGCATCGCTTCCGGGAAGGACTTGGCGGCTGCGAGCTTCTGCGCGAGGTCGAACGCCGCACGGACGTTCTGTTCGGCATAGTCCAGGCTGCGGGCGTAGATGTCCGAAGCATTGGTCCGGGTCAGGTCCGTCGAGCCCTGAAGGGTATCGGTGGCGCGGCGTGCCGAACCGATGAACGTTCCGAACGCCTTGCGGGCCTGCTCGACACTGGTTTCGGCCAGATCGCGCATCTGCGGCGGGACCTCGAAGCTGGGAATGTTAGCCATGACTGGTCTCCTTCGGCCGCACGTCTGGCCGCGGCCATGGCTGTTGTGCACTGCACAAGCGATAAGGTCCAGGGATGGGCGCGTGACGGGACCCCCGATTCTGTCAGATCTCCGTCTCGCGCCGGACGACCGCGTCCTCGCCACCGCCCTTCTGCGACAGCCCGACCTCGGGCGCGTCGTCGCTGGTCGGCAAGGGCTTGTTGGAGGCGCCCGGCTCGGCCTCCGCGGGGCCGGTCTCCACCTCCGGGTCGACCGGAGGCAATGTCCGATCCGGTACGCTCGTGGGCTCTCGCGAATCAGTCATGCGTGGCCTCCCTGGTCCGGGGAAACGTCGCGACCGCCTTGCGGGTCCCGGGGCGCCCGCGTCGGTGGGCAGTATCGCGTGCGCCGCGCTATATGCGGGCGGGGATTTGAGGAGAGCGTCGTGTTCACCGTCAAGGGGATCGATCCGTCCGGCCGCGTCATGACCTTCGCGTGCGGGACCGACGAGCAGGCCATGGAGAAGACCTGGGAACTCGTCCGGCGCGGGTTCCGGGAGATCGTGGTCGCCGATCCCAAGGGTAAGGAGATGTCGGCGGCCGCGTTCGAGCGGTCCCTGGATATCGACTGGGGCGAGTGAGCCGCCCCGGCGCGCGACGTTCGTTTCGCGGCGCCGTGGGGCGGGTGCCGGCACCCGCCTGCGTGGATGCGCCTCGCGCGCATCGTCCTTGTCCGAAAGCCGGCGGCCGCCTTCCGGAACGCGGCTTCAGCGGTTGCCGAGTGCCGGACCGCCCGCCGTGCCGCCGGTGCCGGGCGGGCCGCTCGTCGGCGTGCCGCCGATATTCACCCCCGGTGTCGTGCCCGGGACGGAGGAGTTGCTGGGATTGGCCGTCGCGCCCGTGGTGATCGGGGCGCCGGGTCCGCTGCCCACCGTGCCGGCTCCGACGCCGCCTGTGGTGGGCGGTGCGGTGACCCCTGTATTGCCGGCCCCCCCGGTGGTCACCTGCGCGGCTGCCGGTCCGGCCAGCAGGAGGGTCAGGGCGCCCGAGAGCGCCAACGTCGTACGGGTCATGGGTTCGTCCGTTCCTTGCGGTCGGACGCCAACGGTCGCGGGCCGCCGAAGTTCGACCCGATCCGCCGCCAGCCGGTTCAGTGCAGCTCGTAGCAGTTGGTGATCACGCGCGGATTGCGGGTCACGTCGTACAGGATCGAGCACTGAACCAGGTACCGCGTGTCCTTCCTCCGAAACAGGATCAGGGACGATCGGTTGTCGAAGGTGCCGGTGTAGCCGGCGATCTCCCAGCCGTCGGCGCTGAGCCGTTCGACGGTGAGCGGCTCGGCGGCGTCGGCCGCCAGGACCGACGCCAGCGAGGCGGCCAGGCCCAGGCACACCCGCATCGGCCGGGGCGCCCGCTTGATACCGGCGGTCTTCACAGGCCCGACACGTCGTCGATGTCCGGCGCCGGCTCTCGTCCCGGTGGCGCGGGATCGTCCTCCGGAGCCGGAGGCAATCGCGGCGGCGGCATGTCGCCGGTATTGGGCGGCATCGGCAGGCCCTGGGGCAGCTCGGGTTCAGGCGCCTCGTCGGCGCCGGGTGATCTCGGATCGGGCATGGCGGGTCCCCCCGGGGGCGGTGCCGCGTCCCGCGATCGGCGGGCCCGGCACGGACAGAACGGTTGTCCGGCGCGAAGGTGCCCGCCGAATGGCCAAGGCAACCGTTTTGGCCTCTCACGGTTCTGTCTCGGCGTGGTCGGTCCCGGCGGCGCGAGCGAGAGTGACCCCGTGCCCCGTTGCCTTGTCCCGATCCTGACCGCGACCCTGATCGTCGGCGTCCTGACACCAGCCCTCGCGGGTACGAAGAAGATCAAGATACCGAATCGCTACGACGGCGCCTGGACCATCGTGGCGACGACCTCCGAAGGGCCCTGCGCGGCCTCGACGAGCTATCAGGTCCAGATCAAGGACAGCGACGCCTCGATCCCGGGGGACGACGTCGATATCGACGGCGGCGTCTCGTCGAGCGGTCGCGTCGCGGCCACGATCACCAGCGGCTCGAACACGGTGCCGATCGACGGCAGCCTCGACACGCAGGGCGCCGGCAGCGGCACGTGGCGGTCGACCGGCGGGATCGTCACCTGCAGCGGCCGCTGGAACGCGCGGCGCTCCGGCTGACAGGCGCGCCGGCCGGGGGAATCTCCGGTCGGAGGGATCTCAGGCCGGCCGGCGACGGAGGCTCGGCCGGTCGGGTTCCGGCTCGTTCGTCGTCGCGCCGATCTCCTCCGCCTTGCGCCACACGGAGCGGCAGACGAGGATCTCGGCGCTGGCGTCGATGTTGAGCACGAAGTGCTCCGGCACGATCTCGGCGTTCGGAAGGGCGACGCGGACGCCGCCCAGCGAGCGATCGTAGACGATGCAAGGCAGGCTGCGGTGCTCGTCGATGGAGATGCTGCCGGTCTCGTTCAGCACCGTGCGCGGGGCGCTCCGTCGATCAAGCATTGCCGTCTCGTGAACTGCAAAGCGCGCAGGATCGGCGCGTCGGGTTCAGAACCGGTTCCGGAAATGCATCGGATTGTCCGCGTCCGCCCTCAAAGGAGGGTGCGAGGCCTCACTATCCGGTGACCACTCCGACCAGCGTCGCCAGGAACCCGAGGGCGACGGCGCCGATCCCGCTCATGAACATCACGTCCCAGCCCGCGAAGTCCTTCGACCGGGGCGCGCGGGTGAAGGCGAACGCGGTGACCGCGACGCCGCACACGATGAGGGCGACGGCGATGGTGATCGGTGTGGACATGGCGTGTTCCTCCGACGCCGGCTTGCTGGCCCTTTGGGCTCTTGTCAGGACGATTGCAGCCGGCGTGATCTGCTTTCAGGACGTCCGTCCTCGAAACATGACAGACGTTCCAAGTGGGAACAAGGCCATAATCTGTTCTGCACTGCAGAACGACGGTGGAGCGCGCCGCGTTATCTGGCACCCGCGGCGGTTATTCCAGGCGAAAAACCTGGAAGGTCCCTCTGCTTACGGTGGTGGGCCGAGCCCCTCAATCCACAAAGACCCGAACGCCGTCCGTGTTGAGGATGTCCCGCTGGTCGGCGCACCATTGGTCCGCTCCGACCTCCGCGATGGTCTTGGCGACGCGTTGGCCTTCCTCCGCGATGGCGGCCTGAGCCCTTCGACGGCCGAGGGCGGCGTCGAGGGCCCTTCGCACCGTCCGGGACAGACCCTCGGACACCGTGTCGTCCACGGTGTAGATCTTGCGGCAATACAGGACGATGCCGGCCTGGGCGCCGATGATCCGCACCAGCCCCTCGATCGTCTCGGTGCGCTTGTCGTCCTCGGCCATCGCGGGTGCGGACGGCAGGGTCGACGCGGCCAGCGCGGCGGCGAGCAGAACGCGTCTCATCGGTGTGGGGATCCTCTGTGGGCTGGGGAACGACGCAGCGCGCGCGGCGCCGACCCCGCGACACAGAGAGATAGGGCTGCCGCTTCCGGATGCCCCCCGGGCCCGAGACTCGGCGAAGCGGCATCGGATCGCGGCACGCAGGCCCGGTTCGTCCTGGGCCCTGCGCGATGGGGCGCGCGAGCGGACCTGTCCGTCCCCGGCGGGTCGGCCTCCGGCAGGACCGGTTGGACCCTACGCCCCTGAAGCACCGATCGCGTGCGAACCGAAGACTCTCCGGCCAGCGACTCTCCGGCCGGCGACTCTCCGGCCAACGACGTGCGGGCCGAGTATTTCCAAACCGAGTATTTCCGGGCCGATTATTTCCTAGCCGACATCATGTCGTGGGTCAGCACGGTCAGCTTGCCGATCAGGCTGGAGATGTCGGCGCCCTTGCACGACCAGTGCGTGCCGATCGCCTCGCCATCCGTCGAGACCGAGACGACCGCCACCGAGCGCAGCCGCCCCTCGCGGGCGAGGGCGAGCTGCTCCTGCAGCACCGCGATCACCGAAGCGGTGTCCTCGTCGGCCACGGTCGGCGCGATATGCGTCGGGAAGGCCACCACGGAGTTCGTCTGCTCACGCTTCATCATGCTTCGACCCAGCACCTGTTCTTCACAGGTACCGGCGTGGGCATCAGCTTTGTGCAGAGTGTGGCAGCTTGTCCGTGTCGGGCCACGTCGCAGACATGTGTGGCTACGGGGCAACGACTACGGGCCGGACCGAATGACGTGACGGCCCGGACTTGTCGAAGGCGGCACGCTGGCGACGGATGAGGGATCCGGAGGGCGCGCACCGGTCGTGCAGGGCCGGGACGACCTCGGCGGCATCCGCCGCCGGAGGCGTCGAAGTCGATGTCGCTCAGGCCGCCTTGCGACCCTTGCGCTCGCGGTCGGCCATGGCACCGGGCTGACCCAGGCCGATCGCCTTGGCGAGGGCGGAGCGCTGCTCGGCGTAGCTCGGGGCGACCATCGGGTAGTCGGTGGGGAGGCCGTAGCGCTCGCGGTAGCTCTGCGGGCTGAGACCGTTGGCGGTCAGGTGCCGCTTGAGCGTCTTGTAGGTCTTGCCGTCGATGAAGCTGACGATCCCGTCATGCTGGACCGACTTGCGGATCTGGCCCGCGCTCGGCTTGTCGACGGCCACGGGCGCCTCGGCACTGGCTGCGGCGGCGCTCGTCCCGGAGGCGAGACCTGCGATCGCGCCGTGCACCCGGGCGATCAGGGCCGGCAGCTCGCTGGCCGGAACGGGATTGTTCGATACGTAGGCGGCGACGACGTCGCCCGCCAAGCCGATAAGGTCAGGCGTGTGCACAATCGCTTCTTCTGTCACTTCATGGTTCCCGATGTACCCCTCACACGCGATTTGCTACTTCTCCCACCCGAATGCAAGTTACAAAATCATTCTTCTGGATGCGTAACGGACATGATCGCTGTGCATGCTCGCGCCCCCGGGTAGGGAATTCTGACACAACCGTCAGGTGAACTATCCTGGCGGTCTGCAGATTTAAAAAATCACTGCCCCAGTGTTTCCGGCCCGCGCCCAATCGTTTGCCGCGTCTGAGATTATACGGATTCCTGGTCCGGCCCGTGATTCGAACCGTTTGGTCGAAGACCCGATGATGCGTCCGCCGGCCCGAGCGTAGCACCACATGCTTTGTCAGCGCAGGCGTGGAATATTCTTCTTCAACAGAGTGATCGTTGGATCAGGGGAAGTTGTCAGGCCTCCGCAGCATCTCGGCGTTGGCCTGCCGGCGTTGGTTGCGACACGGTGAGTGTGTGTGCAGGACTGTGCGCCCGACGTTCCGACCACGGCTGGACCTGCACGGTGGGGGCGCAGAGGGGATCGAGCGTCATGGTTAAGGCACAGCCGCGATCCCCCGGTGGCGTCCGGCGCCAGCCCTCCCCGGCTCCGCACCTTGCATGATTGGGGTGCCCCGATATTCTCAACTTCAAGGCGATTAGTCTTTGAAAGGCGGTCGTCGCCGCGGTGACGCGCGGGCTCGGGCATGGCATTGGCCAACCATGCTCCTGCTCGTTCTCCTCCTCGCCCTTCTGGTCGTCCTGGCCGTTATGATCATCACGCGGCGCTGGACCGGCCGGCTGGCCTCGCTGGCGACCCTGATCGCCGGGGCAATCATGGCGCTGTGGCTGGCTCAGGTCGGGTTGCTGCCGGGCTCCACCGGCCCGCTCACACCGGACCGGCCCCGCATTCCGGGGCTCGACCGGTAACGCGCCGGTAACCGTCCCGGCGCGAGCATGGGGCATGCCCACGCTGTCCGCCCCGCGCCTGCTCACCTTCCTGGTCTCGGCCGTGCTCATCGGCCTTGCCGTCGCCAGCCTCTACACCCGCATCCCGATGGTCGGGCGGACGGTCGTGGCGCACCGGCAATGGTTCTTCATCGGGGCCTACCTGCTGCTGGCGCTCGGCGTCACGACCCGCAGCCTCTGACCGGGGACGGCCGGACGCGTCGCCGCCCCCGGCGAGCCGGCGGCCATCTTTCGCGGGGACGCCCTATCGCAACCGCGCCGCGTGCTTCAAAGGAAGCGGATGGCGATGAAGACGACATTCGTGGTGCAGCCGTTCGAGCTGCATCGGAAGCGACTGAGGCCGGCCCGGCAGGAGCCCGCCCAGAGCGAGTTCGGCGCGCTCAAGAAGGCCGAGGCGCTGGCCGCCCGGATGCCGGGCGCGGCGGCGCTGAAGGTGGTCGCCGACGACGAGACCGGCGAGCTCGAGGGCGTGACCATCCTCGGCCAGTTCGGTGAGGTGCCGGAAGACTTCGCCGAGAGCCTGCAGGGCGGTTGACGCATCTCACCGAGGCCTGGACCGCGGCAGGTATACGCCGGGGGCGAAATGCATCTTTCGCCCACTGGACACTACGTAGAAACAACGTAGCACGATGCTGGCGCGCGATCGCGTCTCCAGAGCCAATATCCGTGCCCCGATACTTCATCGATCTCCACGATGGTGCGAACCTAGTTCGTGACCAGAAGGGCTTCGACCTGCCCGATCTCGCCGCCGCGCAGGCGCAGGCGGTGCGCATGATGACCCGGATCGCGCAGGGGCTCTCGGACCCGCGGGTGCGGCAGGATTACGTGATCGCCGTCCGGGACGAGCAGGGCGCCGTCCGCCTGCGGCTGCGCCTGTCCTACGATGTCGAGCCGGACTGAACACCCGGGCCGCCGGTCGCGCGTGCTGCGACGAAAGCGGGCGTGGCGCGTTGGTGTCGCGCCGGTTCGGAGGAGCGGGGAGAACGCATGAGACGCTTGAGGATCGCGACCCGGACGGGTCTGGCGGCGCTTGCGCTGCTGGCCTGCTCGACGGCGCTTCCAGCCATGGCCCAGACGCCGCCGCCGCCGCAGGCGGGCTCGGCCCCGGCGACGCCGGACAACGCCATCCTGCTCACGGTCTTCCTGCGGCACGACCAGTCGCGTCCGCTTTCCGAGCTGAACGCGCAGCTGGCCAAGCAGGGCTTCTACAAGGCCTTCCCGCCGCCGGGTGTCGAGGTCGTGTCCTGGAACGTCGTCATGGGCATCGGGCAGATCATTGTCCTGCGGCTGCCCGCGACCCGGCTCCGCGAAATCAACCGCGTCCTCGAGGATACCGCCTGGGGCGCATACCGCACCGAGTTCTACCCCACCTACGATTACAAGGCCGTCGGTCTCGCCGAGCACGACAAGGCCCGGTGAGCGGGGCCGCCGGCCGTCACGGGGCCACCGGACCGACCGGCGCGAGGCCGAGGCGCAGCGTGGCGTCCCACAGGCAGGGTTGGCCCAGCCGTTTGGCCTGGTACATCGCCGCGTCGGCCTGCGCGACGAGGATCTGCGCCTGGGTGGCGTGGACCGGTGCGCAGGCGATGCCGATGGCGGCCCCGATCAGGACCGGCCGATCGGCCCCGACATCGTAGGGTTCAGTGAGCCGTCGGTGGATGCGGTGGGCCAAGTCCAGCACGGTCGCGAGCGGGGTGTCGTCCAGCAGCAGGGCGAACTCGTCGCCGCCGAGGCGGGACGCGGTATCCCGGTCGTCGAGACCCTCCCGGAGCCGTTCGGCCACCTGCCGCAGCAGTGCGTCGCCCGTGGCGTGGCCGTAGACGTCGTTGACCGGCTTGAAGCCGTCGAGGTCGATGCACAGCAGGGCGCAGCCGCCCGGCTCGGCCGCCGCCCGGTCGAGGCGGGTCTCGAACAGGGAGCGGTTGGGCAGGCCGGTGAGCGGGTCGTGATCGGCCCTGTGGCGCAGCAGCGCCTCCATCCGCCGGCGCTCGGTCACGTCCTCGTAGAGGGCGATCCAGCCGCCATCCGGCTGCGGCTGAAGCGTGAGGGCGACCTGGCGCCCGTCCGAGAGCATCTGCAGTACGGTCTCGGGATCGCGCCGGGCCAGGATCCGGCGCCGCTCCGCCCAGATCCTGGCCGGGTCCTGATCGGCCTTGAGGCCCCGCGCCGTGTTGAGCGCGATGAGGGTCCGGGCATGCATGCCGGGCCGCGCCTGCCCGGCCGTCTGTCCGAAGATCCGCCGGTAGCCGGCATTGGCGAAGACCAGGCAGTCGCCGACATCGAACAGGCAGAAGCCGAGCGGCAGGCTGTCCAGGGCCCGGACGATCCGGGCCCCGAGCCGCCGGTCGCGACGGAACCCGTAGCCCCCGGAGGCGGCGATCGGCGCCCGCTCATGGCGTTCCAGCCGCGCCGAAACCCTGCCCGCCCGCGCCTTCATGGCGACCCCCTTCAAGCACCCGGCGGGATCCTGGCTCCTGCTCGATGGCCGGAGGATCCGCCGAAGACTGCTACCGGGGCGACTTAGAATGGGATTCCTTTCGCCTACCTTGACGAAACGGCGTTCGCACCGAAACTCCGCGACACAGGCTCCAATCCCTCTGGAAGTCGCGTGAATCGACGCGTGTGGGCGATCAGGGTCGATGACTTAGGGTTGCCCGGCTCGACCGGGCAAGCCTGCGCCGGCCCCAACTGATCCCCGCGAATGCCCGCCGCGGGGATCGGTTGATTCTTCACTCTGCGCCGATTCATCTTGGCGGGCCGACGGTCCATCCGCCCCCAAACGTCACGGCGTCGCGTGGACGCCGTGATGCCCGTCGAGGATTGTGTCGCTGGTCGGGACCGTGTCGGCCACGGCTTGCGCCCGGCGCAGGTCCGGGGCGGTCGCTTCCGCCACGAAGGCCGCCACCGCCTCCGTGAGGGGCAGCGAGCGGGTCTGCTGGCTGCCGAGCCGCCGGATCGAGACCGTGCGCTCCTCGGCCTCGCGCTTTCCGAGCGCGAGGAGGACCGGCACCTTGGCGAGCGAGTGCTCCCGGACCTTGTAGTTGATCTTCTCGTTGCGCAGATCCGCCTCGACCCGCAGCCCTGCCCGCTCCAGGGCCCGCACGACGTCGCGCGCGTAGGCATCGGCCTCGCCCGTGATCGTCGCCACCACCACCTGGACCGGGGACAACCAGAGCGGGAAATGCCCGGCGAAGTGCTCGATCAGGATGCCGGTGAACCGCTCCATCGAGCCGCAGATCGCCCGGTGCACCATCACGGGCGGCTTCCGGGTGCCGTCGGCGTCGATGTAGAAGGCACCGAATCGCTCGGGCAGGTTGAAGTCGACCTGCGTGGTGCCGCATTGCCAGTCGCGCCCGATGGCGTCGCGGAGCACGTACTCGAATTTCGGCCCGTAGAACGCGCCCTCCCCCGGGTTGACCTCCGTGCGGATCCGGCCGGCCGACTGCGCCTCGATCTGCGCGAGCACCCGGGTCATCACGTCCTCGGCGTGGTCCCAGAGCGCGTCCGAGCCGACGCGCTTCTCGGGCCGGGTCGAGAGCTTCACGACGATCTGGTCGAAGCCGAAATCCGCGTAGGTCGAGAGGATCAGGTCGTTGATCTTCAGGCACTCGTCGGCGAGCTGGTCCTCGGTGCAGAACACGTGGGCGTCGTCCTGCGTGAAGCCGCGCACGCGCATCAGCCCGTGCATGGCCCCCGAGGGCTCGTAGCGGTGCACCACGCCGAACTCGGCCAGCCGCAGGGGTAGGTCGCGGTAGGATTTCAGGCCGTGCTTGAAGATCTGCACGTGGCCCGGGCAGTTCATCGGCTTGAGGGCGAACCAGCGCTTGTCCTCGGCCTCGTCGCCCGCCGACTGCGCGGCGAACATGTTTTCCCGGTACCAGCCCCAGTGGCCGGAGGTCTCCCACAGGGCCTTGTCGAGGATCTGCGGGGCGTTCACCTCGGCATAGTCGCCGCGCAGCCGGCGGCGCATATAGGCGATCAGCTCCTGGAAGATCGTCCAGCCCTTGGCGTGCCAAAAGACGACGCCCGGCCCTTCCTCCTGGAAGTGGAACAGGTCCATCTCCCGGCCGAGGCGGCGGTGGTCGCGGCGCTCGGCCTCCTCGAGACGGTGCAGGTAGTCGTCGAGGTCGGCTTGGGCCGCCCAGGCGGTCCCGTAGATGCGCGTCAGCATCGGGTTGTTCGAATCGCCCCGCCAGTAGGCGCCCGCGACCTTCATCAGCTTGAAGGCGGCGCCGACCTTGGCCGTCGAGGTCATGTGCGGGCCGCGGCACAGGTCGAACCAATCGCCCTGCCGGTAGATCTTCAGATCCTCGCCGGGCGGGATCGCGTCGACCAGCTCGACCTTGAATTTCTCCTGCTTGCCCTCGAACAGCGCGCGCACGTCCTCGCGTTTCCAGACCTCCTTCGTGAAGGGGGCATCGCGCGCAATGATCTCGCGCATCTTCGCCTCGATCTTCGGAAAATCCTCGGGCGTGAACGGGGTCTCGCGGTAGAAATCGTAGTAGAATCCGTTCTCGATCACCGGGCCGATCGTGACCTGCGTCTCCGGCCACAGGCTCTGGACGGCCTCGGCCAGCACGTGCGCGCAATCGTGGCGGATCAGCTCAAGGCTGCGCGGGTCGGTCCGGTCGAGGAACTCGATGCGGGCGTCCCGGGCGATCGGATCGTCGAGGTCGGCGACCGTGCCGTCGAGCGCCATGGCGACGGTCCGCTTGGCCAGCGACTTGGCGATGCCCTCGACCACGCTGCGGCCGGTGGTGCCGGCGGCGACCTCCCGCGTGTTGCCGTCGGGGAAGGTGAGAATCGGCATGGTTCAGGCTCTCCAGGCTCAGTCCTGCATACGCGGCAGGTAAGCGTCGTCATGTCGGCGTGTTCGGGGAGCGGCCGTGTAGACGTTTTTTTATTCCTTGGCGAGGGATCGGCCCAGGGCGTGTGCTGCCCGATCACCGTTGTTTTACGCCGGTGGCCGGATCCGCCGGCCGCCGGTGCTTGCGGGCCTTTGTCCGTCGCCACGTTCGTCGTGCCGCGTCCGCACGCGTGTCCTGGTCCTCATGCGCCCGCGGAGCCGGGGGCATGGCCCAGGACGCTCCAGCCACACGGGACGCGGGGACCCAGGCGCCGGCCGAGATCTGCGCGGGTCCGTCCTCCCGCACGAGCGCACGCTGCCTCCGACCTGCCTAGGCCGGAGCCGCGAGGGTGCACTTCGCGGAAGGCGATGCGTGACGTCGCCGCCTCTCGGCGGACAGGGAGGTCCGGAGCTTCGGGGCCGCTGCCCGTACGCTCGAAATGTTCGCTGGAACGCGCTCTGCCGCCGAACCGGTCGCCGCGTCGGCGGCGCGCCCCCTACAGCCCCGTCAGCGGGAATATGGCCAGGGCGGCGAGGAAGGCGACGCCGGCCACCAGCGTCGTCCAAATCGCCTTCTCGCGCAGACGCGGACGGGCCGGGGCGCCCAGATCCTGGCCCGGCACCACGTGCCCGGGCCGGGTCTCGGGTTGGTTGCGCAGCGGCAGGACCGCGAAGAGCAGCGTCCACCACACGACGAAGTAGAGCGCGATCGCCCCGCCGATCGTGAGCCGAAACTGGCTCACGGCCACGGTCACGAAGGCGGCCACCAGCACGGCGACGGCGGCCAGGGTCGCCGGCGTCGAGCGGGTCAGGGCGGTCAGGATCCGGTTCACACCTGCTCCAGCTCGACGAGCGTGCCGAGGAAGTCCTTGGGGTGCAGGAACAGGACCGGCTTGCCATGAGCGCCGATCCGCGGTTCGCCGGTGCCGAGCACCCGGGCGCCCTGGGCCTTCAGCCGGTCGCGGGCGGCCAGGATGTCCTCGACCTCGTAGCAGACGTGGTGGACGCCGCCGCCCGGGTTACGGGCCACGAAGGCCTCGATCGGAGACCCTTCGCCCAAGGGCGCCATCAGCTCGATCTTGCTGTTGGGAAGCTCGACGAACACCACCGTGACCCCGTGCTCGGGCTGCGGCAGGGGCGGCGTGATCGTCGCGCCCAGGGTGTCGCGGTACACGGCGCAGGCCGCCTCGAGATCCTGCACGGCGATGGCCACGTGATTGAGCCGACCGATCATTTTTGGTTCCTCCCGTTGACGCCCCGATCGGCTGGTCCCGCGTCTCCCTCATGCCGACCTCATCCTGAGGTGCTGCGCAGCAACCTCGAAGGAGACCTCCAGGGATCGCGCGGCCGGCTGGAGGGCTCCTTCGAGGCCCAGCGATCTCCGATCGCCGGGCACCTCAGGATGAGGGGATTGGGTGGGACCTGCCGTGGTCCGTCGTCTCGTTCTTTTATCCTAGCGCGTCGTCCTGGATATCAGAACCCGGACGATGCGCTCGGTCTTTGGTTGCGCGGCATCGTTTTCCGAAAGCCGGAACCGGCCTTTCGGGATGACCGCTCAGACTTCCACCACCTGCACGTGGCAGGCCGGCTTCTTGCCCCAGACCTCGTTGACGGCGGTGCGCACGGCCCGGTCGACCGCCTTCTCGACGCCCTCCGAGTCCTTGAGCTTGCCCCGCGACATCCCCGACAGGGTGCGCGAGACCGCATCGACCACCGTCTCGATCAACGGCTCGCCGGAGCGGCCGCGATTGGGCAGGCCGATGATGTCCACCGCCGGATCACCCAGCACGACGCCGTCCTCGTCGATGGCGATGGCCACCGAGACCAGGCCGGCCTGCATGAGCTTGCGCCGCTCGGGGATCGCCCGGTCCTTCTCGTCGATCAGGACGTTGCCGTCCTTGAACAGGCGGCCGGCCTTCACGTGGTCGATCACCTCGGGCTTGCCGGGGCTCAGGCGGACGAGGCTGCCGTTGCGGGCCTTGACGACGTTCTGGACGCCCTGGGCCCGGGCGAAGCGGGCGTGCTCGTCGAGGTGCAGCGCCTCGCCGTGGACCGGGATGGATGTGCCCGGCCGGGTCCACTTGTACATCTCGACCATCTCGTCCCGCCTCGGGTGGCCGGAGACGTGGACCAGCTCGGTCCGGTCGGTGATCACCTCGACGCCCTGCTCGATCAGGTCGTTGATGATTGAGCCGACGTCGCGCTCGTTGCCGGGGATCGCCCGCGACGAGAAGATCACCCGGTCGCCGGCAGCCAGGCTGATATCCGGATGGTCCTTGCGGGAGACTCGGGCGAGCGCCGCCCGCGGCTCGCCCTGCGAGCCGGTGAGCAGGGCCACGACCCGCTCGCGGGACAGGTTCTTCCAGGAATCCGAGCGGCGGAACTCGGGCAGGCCGTCGAGGTAGCCGCATTCGCGGGCCACATCGATCACCCGGTCCATGGCCCGGCCGACCGCCACGATCTCGCGGCCGCAGGCCACGGCCGCCTCGGCCACGGCCCGGATGCGCGCCACGTTTGACGCGAAGGTCGTGACCGCGACCCGGTGGGGCGACTCCGCGATCAGCGTCTTGAGGGTGGCGGCGACCTCCCGCTCGCTCGGCGAGAAGCCCTCGCGCACCACGTTGGTGGAGTCGCAGACGAGCGCCAGGATGCCCTCGTCGCCAAGCGCCGTGAACGCCTCGGGCGAGGTGACCTCGCCGGCCACGGGGGTCGGGTCGATCTTCCAGTCGCCGGTATGAACCACGAGGCCCGCGGCGGTGCGGATCGCGATGGCGTTCGACTCGGGGATCGAGTGCGAGACCGGCACGTATTCGAGCTCGAACGGGCCGACCGTCACCCGGCGGCCCGGCTTCACTTCGCGCAGCTCGACCTTCGGGGCGCCGGGCTCCGAGAGGCGGCGGGTCTCAAGCAGGTTCTTGGCGAAGCGGGTCGCGTAGACCGGCACCTTGAGGCGAGGCCACAGCTCCGAGATCGCCCCGATATGGTCCTCGTGTGCGTGGGTGATGAAGATCCCCAGCAGGTCCTTCCGCCTCTCCTCGATGAAGGAGAGGTCGGGGAACATCAGGTCGATCCCCGGCATCTGCTCCTCGCCGGCGAAGCCCATGCCGCAATCGACCATGATCCACTTCCGGCCCTTCTCCGGACCGAACCCGTAGAGGGCCGCATTCATCCCGATCTCGCCCACGCCGCCGAGCGGCAGGAAGACCAGCTCCTCCTGTCCCATCACCATCTGTCGTCGTCCAACGTCATGCCGCCGTCGCGGCCGTTCCAAAATGCACCTCGCCCGCCGTCACGGTATGCCGTTTTCCGTCGGGGGCGAGGATCACGAGCCGCCCCCCCTCGTCGATGGTCTCGAACACGCCCCGCAGGATGTGTCCGCCGCTCCGCACCGCGATCTCCGACCCAAGACCCGCGGCCCGCGCGAGCCAATCCTCGCGCAGGGGAGCGAAATTCCGTCCTCGGTCCCAGGCGCGTGCTCGCACGGCCATCCGGTCCGAGAGATGTTCCAGTAGCGCTTCGGAGCCGCCCGCGTAACCCGTCGCGGCCAAGCTCGTTGCGCCGAGTCCCTCCGGGGCCGCCGCGACGTTGACGCCGAAGCCGACGACCGCGGCTCTGCGCCCCCCCGGCAGCGTCTCGGCTTCCAGCAGCAACCCTGCCAGCTTGCCGCCGCCGAGCAGCACGTCGTTCGGCCATTTCAACGCCAGAGATCGTGCGCAAGGCGCGCCCCGGGTATCCGGCAGGGTGCCGCAGGTCGCCTCCAGCGCCTCGATCAGGGCGAGGCCGGCGACGAAGCCGAGCTCGGCCAAGTGCTCGGGCGCCACCCCGGCCACCGGCCAGAGCACGCTCGCCGCGAGGTTGCCCGGCAGCGACGCCCAGGTGTTTCCACGGCGCCCCCGGCCCGCCTCCTGCCGCTGGGTCACCACCCAGAGTGGACCGGTCTCACCCGCCTGGGCCTGGGCCATGGCCTCAGTGTTGGTCGAGCCCAGCGTGCCGTGAACGTGCAGGCGGTGGCCCTGGGCACGCGCCTCGGGTCCGAGACGGTAGCTCAAGGCGTTCGTTTCCGTGCAGGCCCCAGGTGCATCGGAAGGGCCGCAGGACGCACCGGGCCTAGAACAGCGACCGGGCCGCCCGGCCGGCGACGCCGACCAGCGGTCCGGGCAGCAGGAAGAACAGCACCACGACCACGCTCGACAGGGCCAGCACCACGCGCAGGCCGGGCGCCATCGCCTCGAAGGGCTCCTTCGGCTCGTCGAAATACATGATCTTGACCAGCCGCAGATAGTAGTAGGCGCCGACCACGCTGGTCACGACGCCGATCACGGCCAGCGTAACCAGGCCGGCCTTGATGGCGGCCGCGAACACGTAGAACTTGGCGAAGAACCCGGCGAGCGGCGGGATGCCGGCCAGCGAGAACATCATCGCGGCGAGGCAGAAGGCCAGCCAGGGATGGGTGCGCGACAGGCCCGACAGGTCCTCGATCGACTCGAACATCACGTCCCGGCGCCGGAGCGACAGGATGATCGCAAAGGTCCCCAGCGTCATCGCCAGGTAGATGATCATGTAGGTGACGAGCCCGCTGATCCCCTCCTCGGAACCGCAGGCGAGCCCGATCAGCGCGTAGCCGATATTGGCGATCGATGAGTAGGCCATCAGGCGCTTGATCGAGCGCTGGCCGATGGCCGCGAACGAGCCCAGCGCCATCGAGACCACCGAGACGAAGATGAAGATCTGCTGCCAGATCGCCGTCACGTCCGGCATGGCGCCGATGAACACCCGCACCGTCATGGAGACGGCCGCCATCTTGGGCGCGGTGGCGAAGAAGGCGGTCACCGGGGTGGGCGAGCCCTCGTACACGTCGGGCGTCCACATGTGGAACGGCACCGCCGACATCTTGAAGCAGACGCCCGCGGCCACGAACACGATGCCGAGCACGATGCCCAGGCCCGCATTCTCGTTCAGCGCCGAGACGATGCCGGGGAACGAGACCGTGCCGGTGAAGCCGTAGATCAGCGAGGCGCCGTAGAGCAGCATCCCGGAGGACAGCGCGCCGAGCACGAAGTACTTGAGGCCGGCCTCGGTCGACTTGGCGTCGTCCCGGTGGAACGCGGCGATCACGTAGGCGGCGAGCGACTGCAGCTCCAGCCCGAGATAGAGCGCGATCAGGTCGTTGGCCGAGACCATCACCATCATGCCGATGGTGCAGAGCACGATCAACACCGGGAACTCGAACCGGTCGATCCGCTCGCGCTTGAAGAAGTCATGCGCCAGCAGGATCGTCGACGCGGAGCCGAGCAGCACCAGCGACTTCATCACCTTGGAGAACGCGTCGGAGACGAACGCTCCCGACAGGGTGGTGACCCGGCCGTGCGTCGGCTGCGACAGGACGACGAACAGCGCCAGCAGCAGCAGCACCAGGGCGCCGATGCTCACCGTCTCGGCGGAGCGGTCGCCGCGCCAGGCGCCGTACAGGATCATGAGCAGCACGCCGACGCTGAGGATCAGCTCGGGCAGCAGCGGCGCCAGCGAGGGCAGGACGGAGTGGACGGTGGGCATCTGTTCCGTCTCAGCGTGGGAGCGGCAGCGCGGCGGCCGCGGTCTGGGTGTTGGCGAGGGCGGCCTTCATGCCGGTCATCAGCGCTTCCGTGGAGGGCGCGAAGACATCGAGCACGGGGGCCGGGTGCACGCCGTAATAGATCGTCAGCGCCACCAGCGGCGCCAGGATGATCTTCTCGCGGGTGTCGAGATCGAGAATGCCCTGAAGATTGGGCTTCTCGAGCTTGCCGTAGATCACCCGGGCGAACAGCCACAGGGCGTAAGCGGCCGACAGGATGATCCCGAAGGTGGAGAAGAACGCGACGGTCGGGTTCGCCTTGAAGGCACCCAGCATCGACAGGAACTCGCCGACGAAGCCGGAGGTGCCGGGCAGGCCGACATTGGCCATGGTGAACACCATCATCGCCACCGCGTAGAGCGGCATCCGCTTCACGAGGCCGCCATAGGCCGCGATCTCGCGGGTGTGCATCCGGTCGTAGACCACGCCGACGCAGAGGAAGAGCGCCGCCGCCACGATGCCGTGCGAGATCATCAGGAACAGCGCGCCCTGGATGCCCTGCTCGTTCAAGGTGAACAGGCCGAGCGTCACGAAGCCCATATGGGCGACCGACGAGTAGGCGATCAGCTTCTTGATGTCGGTCTGCATCAGCGCGGTGAGCGACGTGAAGATGATCGCGATCACCGAGAGAGCGAAGACCAGCGGGGCGAAGTCGTGGCTCGCCACCGGCAGCATCGGCAGGGAGATCCGGATGAAGCCGTAGCCGCCCATCTTCAGCAGGATGCCCGCCAGGATCACCGAGCCGGCCGTGGGCGCCTCGACGTGGGCGTCCGGAAGCCAGGTATGGACCGGCCACATCGGCATCTTCACCGCGAACGACGCGAAGAAGGCCAGCCACAGCCAGGTCTGCATGTTCGCCGGGAAGCGGTACTGCAGCAGGGTCGGGATGTCGGTGGTGCCGGCCTGCCAGTACATCGCCATCACGGCGAGTAGCATCAGCACCGAGCCGAGCAGAGTGTAGAGGAAGAACTTGAAGCTGGCGTAGATCCGCCGCTGGCCGCCCCAGATCCCGATGATCAGGAACATCGGGATCAGGCCGGCCTCGAAGAACAGGTAGAACAGCACCAGGTCGAGGGAGGCGAACACGCCGATCATCGTCGTCTCGAGGACGAGGAACGCGACGAAGTATTCCTTCACCCGGACGTGGATCGAGGTCCACGACGCACCGATGCAGAACGGCATCAGGAACGTGGTGAGCAGGATCAGAGGCATCGAGAAGCCGTCGACGCCCAGCTTGAACCGGATCGTCTCGGCGAGCCACGGGTGCGACTCGACGAGCTGGAAGCTCGACGACGTGGCGTCGTAACGGCCCCAGGCCACCAGGGAGAGCACGAAGGTGACGATCGTCGTGGCGAGCGCAGCCCAGCGGGTGTTGCGCGCGACCGATTCCTCGTCGCCCTTCAGGGTGAGGATGAAGGCCGCGCCGCAGAGCGGGACGATCAGCAGGCCGGAGAGGATTCCGAGGCCGAGCATGTCAGTGAACACCCTTGGGCAGGCCGGCCATCAGGTACCAGCTGATCAGGCCGGCCACGCCGATGAGCATGACGAAGGCATAGTGGTAAACGTAGCCGGTCTGCAGGCGGACGACGCCGCGGGTCACGTCGACGACCCGCGCCGCGATGCCGTTGGGACCGAGGCCGTCGATGATCTTCCCGTCGCCCTGCTTCCAGAGGAACAGGCCGAAATCCTTGGCCGGACGCACGAAGATCCGGTCGTAGAGCTCGTCGAAGTACCACTTGTTGAGCAGGAACCGGTACAGCGACGGATGCTGCGCGGCGAGCGTACCCGGCAGTTCCGGACGGCGGATGTACATCCAGAACGCCAGGACGAAGCCGAGGATCAGCATGATCAGCGGCGCGTAGGAGACGAGCGCCGGGACCTCGTGGATCTCGTGCATGATGTGGTTCTCGGGGCCGTGCGCCAGGGCATGGCCCCAGAACGCGTCCATCCCGGACCCGATGAAGCGGTCGTGGAAGATGATCCCGGCGAACAGGGCGCCGAAGGCGAGGATCGCCAGCGGGATCGTCATCACCAGGGGGCTCTCGTGGGGCGTGTGGTCGCCGTGATGGCCGTGCCCGTGATGGTCGTCCGCGACGAGGTCGCTCTTGTGGGCGGGCTCGACGTCGTGGCCGTGATCGTCGTGGGCCACGCCCTCGGTATGACCCGGGGCGCCGTCGGCCTCGTGCGCCATCGCGGCGTGGGTGGTGCTGGCATGGGAGGTGCCGGCATGCGCGACAGCCGGGGCCGCGTGATCATGCGATCCGTGGATGCCCCAGCGGGCCGGGCCCTCGAAGGTCATGAAGAACAGACGCCAGGAGTAGAACGACGTGAAGAACGCCGCCACCACGGTGCACAGGAAGGCCAGCGTGTGGCCGGGCCGGGTCGAGGCGTAGGCGGCCTCGATGATCGCGTCCTTCGAGTAGTAGCCGGCCGTGTACGGGAAGCCGATCAGCGCGAGCGAGCCGATCGCCATCATGGCGCAGGTGAACGGGATGTGGGAGCGCAGGCCGCCCATGTTCCGCATGTCCTGCTCGTGGTGCATCGCGTGGATGACCGAGCCGGCGCCGAGGAACAGCAGCGCCTTGAAGAAGGCGTGGGTGAACAGGTGGAACACGCCGGCCGAGTAGGCGCCGACGCCGAGCGCCACGAACATGTAGCCGAGCTGCGAGCAGGTCGAGTAGGCGATCACCCGCTTGATGTCGTTCTGCACCAGGCCGATCGTGGCGGCGAAGAAGGCCGTGATGCCGCCGATCACCGTGACGACGATCAGCGCGTTCGGCGCCTCCTCGAACAGCGGCGACAGGCGGGCGACCATGAACACGCCGGCGGTCACCATCGTGGCGGCGTGGATCAGCGCGGAGACCGGGGTCGGCCCCTCCATGGCGTCGGGCAGCCAGGTGTGCAGCAGGAACTGCGCCGACTTGCCCATGGCACCCATGAACAGCAGCAGGCACGCCAGCGTCAGGGCGTTCCAGTCATAGCCGAGGAAGTGGAAGCTCAGGGTCTTGATCGCATCGACCTTGCCAAAGATCGCGTCGAACGCCACCGAGCCGGTCAGAACGAAGACCAGGAAGATACCCAGCGAGAAGCCGAAATCGCCGACCCGGTTGACGATGAACGCCTTCATGGCGGCGGCGTTCGCGGAGGGCTTCTCGTACCAGAAGCCGATCAGCAGGTAGGAGGCGAGGCCGACGCCCTCCCAGCCGAAGAACATCTGCACGAGATTGTCGGCCGTCACCAGCATCAGCATGGCGAAGGTGAACAGCGACAGGTACGCGAAGAACCGCGGCCGGTGCGGATCCTCGTGCATGTAGCCGACGGAGTAGAGGTGCACGAGGGTCGAGACCGTGGTCACGACCACGAGCATCACCCGGGTCAGCGCGTCGACCTTGAAGGCCCAGTCGACCTGGAGGTCGCCGGCCGAGAACCAGGACGCCACCTGCACCCGCTCGGCATGGCCGCCGTCGAGGAACACGCCCCAGGCGATCAGGGCCGTGAAGGCCAGGAACGCGGTGGTGATGTACTCGCAGGCCCGGGCCCCGATGTACCGGCCGAACAGGCCGGCGATCAGGAAGCCGATCAGCGGGAAGAAGACGATCGCGTGATACATCGCTCTCTTGCAGTCCGTCATCCGGGCCGGCCGCGGGGCGGCGTCCGGATTGTCACTCGGGGCCCGTATGCGCGAGGCCCGTATACGCGGGGCCGCGAAATCGGGTCGCGTGGAGAAGGGTGCTCTAGCCCTTCATCATGCTCACGTCCTCGACCGCGATGGTGCCGCGGTTGCGGAAGAAGACCACGAGGATGGCGAGGCCGATCGCTGATTCGGCGGCCGCGACGGTCAGCACGAACAGGGCGAAGACCTGTCCGGTGATGTCATTCAGCTGCGTCGAGAAGGCGACCAGGTTGATGTTCACCGCGAGCAGGATCAGCTCGATCGACATCAGGATGACGATGATGTTCTTGCGGTTGATGAAGATCCCGAGCACGCCGAGCGTGAACAGGATCGCCGCGACGGTGAGATAGTGGCTCAGGCCGATCATCGTTCGTATCCCCCGCCTTGCATCAAATCGCGCATCAGACCTCGACACCCTGGCGGGAGGGCACCTTGCGGGTCTCCACCGCCATGCTCTGGGTGCGGGCGTTCTGGACCGCGATGTTCTGGCGCTTGACGCCCGGGCGGTCGCGCAGGGTGAGCACGATCGCGCCGATCATCGCCACCAGCAGGATCAGGCCCGCAAGCTGGAAGAAGTAGGCGTAATCCGTGTAGAGCACCCGGCCCAGCGCCTGGGCGTTGGTCAGGTTCTCGGCCGCCGCGACGTTGCCCAGCGGTGCCTGCACGAGGCCCGGATCGATGGTCCAGGAGCCCACCACCAGGAGCAGCTCCACCAGGAAGATCGCCCCGATCAGGCCGCCGACCGGCAGGTATTGCTGGAAGCCCTGGCGCAGCTCGGCGAAGTCCACGTCGAGCATCATCACGACGAACAGGAACAGCACCGCGACCGCGCCGACGTAGACGACGACCAGGATCATCGCCAGGAACTCGGCGCCCATCAGGACGAACAGCCCGGCGGCGTTCACGAAGGCGAGAATCAGGAACAGCACCGAGGCGACGGGATTGCGCGAGGCGATCACCATGAAGCCCGACGCGACCGTGACGCTCGCGAACAGGTAGAAGAAGGCGGCTGCTGCAGTCATGCGCTCGTCGGGATCGGCCGCCGGAGCGGCCCCTTCTGCCTTGCGTGGAAACGGGCCGCAGCGGGCGGCCCGTCTATAGAACCCGGTCGCCGGTGGCACAACAGCACCCCCGGCATGGCTCTAGCGCATCATCCCGGGCAACGGAACCGGTACGACGCGCTATCTCTTTGCGTCGCATCATCTTTTTTCGAAAGCCGGCAACCGCCTTTCGGGATGATGCCCTAGCGGTACGGCGCATCCATCGCGATGTTGCGCGCGATTTCACGCTCCCAGCGATCGCCGTTCAACAGGAGCTTCTGCTTGTCGTAGAGCAGCTCCTCGCGGGTCTCGACCGAGAATTCGAAGTTCGGCCCCTCCACGATGGCGTCCACCGGGCAGGCTTCCTGGCACATGCCGCAATAGATGCACTTCACCATGTCGATGTCGTAGCGGGTGGTGCGGCGGGTGCCGTCGTTGCGGCGCGGCCCCGCCTCGATGGTGATGGCCTGGGCCGGGCAGATCGCCTCGCAGAGCTTGCAGGCGATGCAGCGCTCCTCGCCGTTGGGATAGCGCCGCAGCGCATGCTCCCCCCGGAACCGCGGGCCGCGATGGCCCATCTCGAAGGGGTAGTTGATGGTCGCCTTCGGCTTGAAGAAGTAGCGCATGCCGAGGATCATCCCCGACACGAACTCCTTCAAGAGAAGGCTCTTGGCGACCTGATCCAGCTTCATGCCGTGATCTCCGGTTTGCGTTGGATCACGCGCCCGGGGCCAGGCCGGTGAGCTTCAACACGAAGGCCACGACCACCACCGAGACGAGCGAAATGGGCAGAAAAACCTTCCAGCCGAGGCGCATGAGCTGATCGTAGCGGTAGCGCGGCACGATGGATTTCACCATCGCGAACAGGAAGAACAGGAAGCTGGCCTTCAGGATGAACCAGATCACGCCCGGCACCCAGGTGAACGGCGCGAACGGGATCGGCGACAGCCAGCCGCCCAGGAACAGCACGGTGCCCAGCGCGCACATGCTCATGATGGCGACGTACTCGCCGAGCATGAACAGCAGGTAGGGCGTCGAGGAATACTCGACCATGTACCCGGCCACCAGTTCCGACTCGGCCTCCGGCAGGTCGAAGGGCGGGCGGTTGGTCTCGGCGAGCGCCGAGATGAAGAACACCACGAACATCGGGAACAGCCACAGCCAGTACCAGCCGAACAGGCCGAGGCTGGTGTCCTGCGCCATCACGATGCGCGAGAGGTTCAGCGAGCCGGCGCAGAGCAGCACGCAGATGATCACGAAGCCGAGCGAGACCTCGTAGGAGATCATCTGTGCCGCCGACCGGAGCGCGCCCAGGAACGCGTATTTCGAGTTCGAGGCCCAGCCGCCCATGATGACGCCATAGACGCCGAGCGACGAGATCGCGAAGATGTAGGTGATGCCGACGTTGATGTCGGCGATCGCCCAGCCGTCGGCGAGCGGGATCACCGCCCAGCTCGACAGGGCCAGCATCGCGAAGACCAGCGGCGCCAGCAGGTAGATCGCCTTGTTGGCGCCCGCCGGGATCACCGGCTCCTTCAGCACGAACTTGAGCAGGTCGGCGAAGGATTGCAGCAGCCCGAACGGGCCGACCACGTTGGGTCCGCGCCGGAGCTGCACCGCCGCCCAGATCTTCCGGTCGGCCAGCAGCGCGTAGGCGATGAAGACGAGCAGCGCCGAGAGCAGCACGAAGCTCTTCAGCACGATCAGGAGCACGGTCCCGAGGATTTCGAGCGAGGTCATCGTGAGATCCCTACTCTGCCGCCGCGAGCGGCCGCGCTTCGGCGGCACGCTCGCGAGCCAGGCGCGAGCACTCGGCGAGCACCCGCGAGGCACGGGCGATTGGGTTGGTGAGGTAGAAGTCGGTCACCGGCGAAGCGAAGGCGGGGCCGCCCGTGCCGCCGCCGAGACCGGCCAGCCGGTTCACGGCCGCCGCGACATCGCCGGCTTCCACGGTCCCGACCGCCGCGAGATGCGGGTGGGCTGCGTAGAGCGCCCGGCGGAGCGCGGTGAGCGAATCGAACGGCAGGCGCCGGCCCAGCACGTCCGACAGGGCGCGCAGGATCGCCCAATCCTCGCGGGCATCCCCCGGCGGGAACCCGGCGCGGTTGCCCATCTGGACCCGCCCCTCCGTGTTGACCCAGGTCGCCGACTTCTCGGTGTAGGCCGCACCCGGCAGGATCACGTCCGCCCGGGAGGCGCCGCGGTCGCCGTGGGTGCCCTGGTAGACCACGAAGGCGCCCGGGGCGACGTCGCGCTCGTCGGCACCGAGGTTGAACAGCACGTCGACGCCGCCGGTGGCCAGCATGGCCGGGAAATCGAGGCCGCCCTCCCCCGGCACGAAGCCGAGATCGAGGGCGCCGACCCGGGCGGCGGCCGTGTGCAGCACGGCGAAGCCGTTCCACTCCGGCGTCACCGCGCCGATCTCCTTGGCGAGGGTCGCGGCCGCCGCCAGGATACCGGCCTCGACATGGGCGCCGACGATGACGAGCGGAGCCTTCGCGGCCTTGAGGGTCTCGAGGAAGCTGTGCTCGCCGCGGGCGAGGCCCGCGAGCGACTCGGGGCCGGCGCCGATGTAGTGGCTGGGATAGGTCAGGTCGACCGGCTCGCCGATCACCCCGACCGCAAGCGGCGCCATGCGCCAGCGCTTGCGGATGCGCACGTTGAGGAGGGAGGCCTCGGTGCGCGGGTTGGCGCCGACGATCAGGATCGCGTCCGCGGCCTCGATGCCCGGAATGGTCGGGTTGAACAGGTACGAGGCGCGGCCGAGCGCCGGATCGAGGCCGGCATCGGTCTGACGGCAGTCGAGGTTCGGCGAGCCGAGGCTCTTGATCAGCTCGCGAAGCGCAAAGATCTCCTCGACGCCGGCGAGGTCGCCGACCACGGCGCCGATGCGCTTCGGATCGGTGCCCTTCACCTTGGCGGCGATGGCCTGGAACGCCTCGCCCCAGGAGGCGGGCCGCAGCCGGCCGTTCTCGCGCAGGTAGGGCCGGTCGAGGCGCTGCATCCGCAGCCCGTCGACGTGGTAGCGGGTCTTGTCCGAGATCCACTCCTCGTTGATCTCTTCGCTGACCCGCGGCTCGATCTGCATCACCTCGCGGCCGCGGGTGTCGACGCGGATCGACGAGCCGACCGCGTCCATCACGTCGACCGATTCGGTCTTGTTCAGCTCCCAGGGGCGGACGTTGTAGCTCTGCGGGCGGTGGACCAGGGCGCCCACCGGGCACAGATCGGCGACGTTGCCCTGGAGCTCCGAGGCCATCGACTGCTCGAGGTAGCTCGTAATCTCCATGTCCTCGCCGCGGCCGATGGCGCCGAGGTCGGGCACGCCCGCCACCTCCGCCAGGAAGCGCACGCAGCGGGTGCAGTGAATGCAGCGGTTCATCGCGGTCCGCACCAACGGACCGATATGCTTCTCCTCGACCGCGCGCTTGTTCTCCTGGTAGCGGGTCGAATCGACCCCGTAGGCCATCGCCTGGTCCTGCAGGTCGCAATGGCCGCCCTGGTCGCAGATCGGGCAATCGAGCGGGTGGTTGATGAGGAGGAACTCCATCACCCCTTCCCGGGCCTTCTTGGTCAGGCCGGAGCGGGTGAGCACCTCGGGCGGCTCGCCGTTCGGTCCGGGGCGGCAATCCTTCACCGCGTAGGCGCAGCTCGCCACGGGCTTGGGCGCGCCCTTCAGCTCGACCAGGCACATCCGGCAATTGCCGGCGATCGACAGGCGCTCGTGGAAGCAGAAGCGCGGGATCTCGGCCCCGGCGGCCTCGCAGGCCTGGAGCAGGGTGTATTCGGCCGGTACCTCGACCTCGGTGCCGTCGACGAGGATCTTTGTCATCGGTGCAATCTCAGTGCGGGGCGTCGGCGAGATCGAGGCGACGCTCGATCCTGTCGATCGGCCGGTGAACGCCGGCAGAGTTATTCTCGACCGCGGCCATCCGGCCCTTCCATGCGCGGGCAGCGTCACCCCGGCGATCGACCGCGTGGTCGATGCGCCGCGGATCGACGAGATTCAGGCTTTCCGGCCGGCCCGTCATCGGCCTACTCGGCCGCCATCGGGATGGGATCGGAATGCGGGTTGGCCGTATAGCGGTCGATCCGCTTCTCGATCTCGGGCCGGAAGTGCTTGATCAGGCCCTGGATCGGCCAGGCCGCCGCGTCGCCGAGCGCGCAGATCGTGTGCCCTTCGATCTGCTTGGTGACCTCGAACAGCATGTCGATCTCGCGCTTCTGCGCGCGGCCCTCGGTCATGCGCTGCATCACGCGCCACATCCAGCCGGTGCCCTCGCGGCAGGGCGTGCACTGGCCGCACGACTCATGCTTGTAGAAGTACGAGATGCGGGTGATCGCCGCGACGATGTCGGTGGACCGGTCGAGCACGATCACCGCCGCGGTTCCCAGGCCGGAGCCGAGGTTGCGCAGGGTGTCGAAGTCCATCTTGGCGTCGATGATCTGATCGGCCGGCACCAGCGGCACCGAGGAGCCGCCCGGGATCGAGCACAGCAGGTTGTCCCAGCCGCCGCGCATGCCGCCGCAATGCCGGTCCACCAGCTCGCGGAAGGTGATGCCCAGCTCGGCCTCGACGTTGCACGGCTTGTTGACGTGCCCCGAGACGCAGAACAGCTTCGTGCCGGTGTTGTTCTTGCCGCCGAGGCCGGCGAACCACGAACCGCCCCGGCGCAGGATCGTGCCGGCGACCGCGATCGACTCGACGTTGTTGACCGTCGTCGGGCAGCCGTAGAGGCCCATATTCGCCGGGAACGGCGGCTTGAGCCGCGGCATCCCCTTCTTGCCCTCGAGGCTCTCGATCAGCGCCGTCTCCTCGCCGCAGATATAAGCGCCGGCGCCGTGGTGGACGTAGATGTCGAAGGGGAAGTCGTGGACGTTCGACTGGCCGACGAGACGGGCCTCGTAGGCCTCGTCCACCGCCCGCTGCAGGGCGTGTTTCTCGGCCACGTACTCGCCGCGGATATAGATGTAGCAGGCATGCGCGCCCATCGCGAAGCAGGCCAGCATGCAGCCCTCGATCAGGAGGTGCGGATCGTGCCGCATGATCTCCCGGTCCTTACAGGTGCCCGGCTCCGACTCGTCGGCGTTGACCACGAGGTAGTGCGGGCGCCCGTCGGACTTCTTGGGCATGAACGACCACTTGAGGCCGGTGGGGAAGCCCGCGCCGCCGCGGCCGCGCAGGCCCGACGCCTTCATCTCCTCGATGATCCAGTCGCGGCCCTGCTCCAGGAGGAACTTGGTCCCGTCCCACGCGCCGCGCTGCTTGGCAGCCTCCAGGCCCGGCGAATGCAGGCCGTAGAGGTTGGTGAAGATGCGATCCTGATCCGACAGCATGTTCTTCGTTCCTCAGCTGACCGGAGCGTCGGTGATGTCGAGGCGGCGCTCGATCCGGGCGAGCCGGGAGTCGAGGGCGCCGAACGTCTCGTAGAGGGTGCCGATATCGGTCTGCACGGGGTTCATCTGCAGTTGCTGCGCCTGCTGATCGCCGCGTACGCCCCTCGACTCGCCGCGCACTTCACGCAGGCCTCCGTCCATGTTCCCGACGCGCGCCTGCACGGCCTTCAGCACCTCGTAGATCCGTTCGTTCGTCACCGCGGTCATGGTGGTCAAACTCCCGTCCCCGACAGCGCCTGAGCCTGGCCCACCCAGTCCTCCCGGTCGATGCGACCTGGGAACGCGAGGTAGGTGCCGACCCAGGTTATCTCGTCGCGGCCCCAGGCGGCGATCTGGTCGAAATGGTAGAGGCCGAGTGCATTCAGGCGCTGGCTGTCGCCCGGGCCGATGCCCTTGATCCGGGTCAGGTCGTCCGGCTGGCCGGCGCGGGCGGCATCCAGGCCGGGCGGACGGGTGCCGCCCGCGTTCGCCTTCTGCTCAGGGGTCGCGTCCGTCGGCAGGGCCGCCAGGGCGTCCGCGACGCGCGCCTCCTCGGCTTCCGCCGCGACTTCGCCCTCGCTGGCGCCGGACGCCTCCGGCTGCGGCGGGACCGTGCCGCGATCCGGCACAGCCTGGCTGCCCTGGTCGCCCCCGGCCCGCTCGTCCTTGGAGACCGCCTCGGCCGGCGCCTCGCGCACGTCCGCGTCACCCTCCCGGGGGCGCCGCCCTTCGCCGTCGAGCGGCCGGTCTCGGCCGCGTCCGCCCGATCCTCGGGCTTGACCGGCGTCTCGCCGTTTGCCGCGCGCTGGGCCGGCGCATCGGTGACGGGGCGCTCGGCGGCGCGTCCGGCGTCGGGCCGGGCGGGCTTGGGCTGCGACGCCGCCCGCTGCTGCTCGCTCGACTTCGCCTCGTCCGCCTTCGCGGCCTCGTCGGCGCCGGACTTCGCGGTGTCTTCGAAGCGCTTGCGCCAGGCGCCGACCCGCGAGCCGTCGAACAGGGCCGGATCGGTCAGCGTGTCGGGGCCGCCGAGCGGCTCGGATGCCTGGCGCTCGACCTGCGAGCCGACCTTGACCGGCCGGCCAGCGGCGAGGTCGTCCATCAGGGTGCCGAGCGATTCGGGCGTCAGATCCTCGTAATAGTCCTGGTTGATCTGGACCATCGGGGCGTTGCAGCAGGCGCCCAGGCACTCGACCTCGAGCCACGAGAAGTTGCCGTCGGGCGAGACGTGGCCGGCGGGGCCGAGGCGCGCCTCGAGCATCTCCTTTAGGCCCCGGGCGCCGCAGGAATCGCACGGCACCGTGCCGCAGACCTGGACCCAGAAGCGCCCCACCGGCTCCAGCGCGAACATCGTGTAGAAGGTGGCCACCTCCAGCACGCGGATGTTGGGCATGCCGAGTTCGGTCGCCACCGCCTCGATGGCGGCCCGGGGCAGCCAGCCGCCGTTCTGCTCCTGCGCCTTCCAGAGCAGCGAGATCACCGCGGAGGCCTGGCGGCCTTCCGGGTACTTTGCGATCTGGGTCTTCGCCCAGGCGGCGTTCTCGGGGGAGAACGCGAAGCTCTGGGGCTGCTCAGAGGCCGGCGCGAGTCTGCGGTTTGCCATCCTGCTAACGCCTTACCGATCCACTTCGCCGAACACGATGTCGAGGGTGCCCAGCACGCACGACACGTCGGCCAGAAGGTGCCCCCGGCACATCCAATCCATCGCCTGAAGATGCGCGAAGCCCGGCGCGCGGATCTTGCAGCGGTACGGCTTGTTGGTCCCATCGGACACGAGATAGACGCCGAACTCGCCCTTGGGTGCTTCCACGGCGGCGTAGACCTCGCCTTCCGGGACGTGGAAACCCTCGGTGTAGAGCTTGAAGTGGTGGATGAGCGCTTCCATCGAGCGCTTCATCTCCCGGCGGGGCGGCGGCGCGAACTTGCCATCGATGGCCGCGATCGGGCCCTGACCGGCCGGCTCGCGCAGCTTGGCGCAGCACTGCTTCATGATCTTGGCCGATTCCCGCATTTCCTCCATGCGGATCACCTGCCGGTCATAGGTGTCGCCGTTCCGGCCGACCGGGATGTCGAACGCCATCTCTTCGTAGCACTCGTAGGGCTGCGCCTTGCGCAGGTCCCACGGGATGCCCGAGCCGCGCAGCATGACGCCGGAGAAGCCCCACTCCATGCACTCGTCCACCGAGACGATGCCGATGTCGACGTTGCGCTGCTTGAAGATGCGGTTGGCCATGACGAGGTCGTCGAGATCCTGCACGACCTGCAGGAACGGGTCGCAGAAGGCCTCGATGTCGTCGATCAGCTTGGGCGGCAGGTCCTGGTGGACGCCGCCGGGCCGGAAGTAGTTGGCGTGGAGCCGGGCGCCCGAGGCACGCTCGTAGAAGATCATCAGCTTCTCGCGCTCCTCGAAGCCCCAGAGCGGGGGCGTGAGGGCGCCGACATCCATCGCCTGCGTGGTGACGTTGAGCAGGTGCGACAGCAGGCGACCGATCTCGCAGAACAGCACGCGGATCAGCTGCGCGCGGCGCGGCACCTCGATGCCCGCGAGCTTCTCGATCGCCAGGCAGAAGGCGTGCTCCTGATTCATCGGCGACACGTAGTCGAGCCGGTCGAAATAGGGCGTCGCCTGCAGGTAGGTCTTGTGCTCGATCAGCTTCTCGGTGCCGCGGTGCAGCAGGCCGATATGCGGATCGACGCGCTCGACCACCTCGCCGTCGAGCTCCAGCACAAGGCGCAGCACGCCGTGCGCCGCCGGATGCTGCGGGCCGAAATTGATCGCGAAGTTGCGGATGTTGTGCTCGGTCATCGGGCGGCTCCGCTCCTCAGGCCGACTTCTTCTCGTCGCCCGGGAGCACGTAATCCGTGCCCTCCCAGGGCGAGAGGAAATCGAAGTTCCGGAATTCCTGCGTCAGCTGGACCGGCTCGTAGACGACCCGCGCCTCGTCCTGGTCGTACCGGACCTCGACGAAGCCGGTGAGCGGGAAGTCCTTGCGCAGGGGGTGCCCCTCGAACCCGTAATCGGTGAGCAGCCGGCGCAGGTCCGGATGCCCCGAGAACAGGATGCCGTAGAGGTCGTAGGCCTCGCGCTCGTACCAGTTGGCGGCGGGGAACACCTCGATCGCCGAAGGGACCGGGGTCACCTCGTCGGTCTGCACCTTCACCCGGATGCGCGCGTTGTGGCGCAGCGAGAGCAGGTGGTAGACCACGTCGAAGCGCTTCTCGCGCTGCGGGTAGTCCACGCCGCAGATGTCGATGAAGCTGCGGAACGCGCAGGCCGGGTCGTCGCGCAGGTAGGTCAGCGCGTAGACGATGTCGGAGGACTGGACCACCAGGGTCAGCTCGCCGAACGCGGTGGCGTGGGACACCACCGCCGGGCCGAGCGCGCCGGTGATGCGCGCCGCCATCGCCGCGAGGGCGGACTCGCCGCTCTCCGGCTGCGTATGCGACAGGATCGAGATGCCGTTGGTCATGCCCGCTCCTCAGCGCTCGATCGTGCCGGTGCGGCGGATCTTCTTCTGGAGCAGCAGCACGCCGTAGAGCAGCGCCTCTGCGGTGGGCGGGCAGCCGGGCACGTAGATGTCCACCGGCACGACCCGGTCGCAGCCGCGCACCACCGAATAGGAATAGTGGTAGTAGCCGCCGCCGTTGGCACAGGAGCCCATCGAGATCACGTAGCGCGGCTCCGGCATCTGGTCGTAGACCTTGCGCAGGGCCGGAGCCATCTTGTTGGTCAGGGTGCCGGCGACGATCATCACGTCGGACTGGCGCGGCGAGCCGCGCGGCGCGAAGCCGAACCGCTCGCAATCGTAGCGCGGCATCGACATCTGCATCATCTCGACCGCGCAGCAGGCGAGCCCGAAGGTCATCCACATCAGCGAGCCGGTGCGGGCCCAGTTGATCAGCTCGTCCGTGGTGGTGAGCAGGAAGCCCCTGTCGGCCAGCTCGTCGCTGATCGACAGGAAGGTCGGATCGTCGGCGCCGATCGGCCGGCCGGTGTTGGGATCGATGATCCCCTTCGGCTGGGGCGCGACCGCGGGGGCGCGGGACAGGCTGTGGGTCGTGTCGGTGATCAAGGCCATCGGCGACTCGGAATGCGGTGCGGGCAGGCTGCTGTTGCGAATCAATCCCACTCGAGGGCGCCCTTGCGCCACTCGTAGACGAAACCGACCGTCAGCACGCCCAGGAAGACGATCATCGACCAGAAGCCGAACCAGCCAAGGTCTCCGAAGGTGATCGCCCACGGGAACAGGAACGCGACTTCGAGATCGAAGATGATGAACAGGATCGCCACGAGGTAGAACCGCACGTCGAACTTCATGCGGGCATCGTCGAAAGCATTGAAGCCGCACTCGTAGGCCGAGAGCTTCTCCGGGTCCGGGCTCTTGAACGCAACCAGGAACGGCACGACCAGCAGCGCGGTGGCGATGAACAGAGCAACGCCGATGAACACGATGAGCGGAAGATAGTCCGCCAACAATCCGGTCATGCCAGGGCCTCGCGAGAGCGTCTCGTATCGACGTGGGAAACCGCGGTGCGCCGCCGAACCGGATTCGCCCGTGGAATTGTTCTTATGCCAGGATGCGCGCGGCCGGAGGCTTAGTCGAGCCGCCGACCCGTGACAATGGCTTGTCGCGTCGCACAAAGTGCACGTCCTGCCTTGTGCAGAGATTGGGCGCAGGCGGCTCGCCTGCAACACGACGCAAGCGCGCAGCCCGTCCGGCGCATCGCCGCACAAAACCGTCACGGACACGCTTGACAGTCCCCGGTCTGGCCCATACACCCCGCCCCGTCGCCGGGCGAAACGCCCCCTCGGAAGCGACCACGCCGTGCGGGCGTAGCTCAGTTGGTTAGAGTGCCGGCCTGTCACGCCGGAGGTCGCGGGTTCGAGTCCCGTCGCCCGCGCCACTTCCGCAATACCGTTACATGATGCCCGAACCGCGCCTCCGATCGTCTCGGGGGCGTTCTTGCGTTTGCGCTGCCGTCGGGACCGTGATCGGTCGGCAGATCGGCGCCCTCGAACGTGAGATGTCGGCGGCAACGTGGCAGTCCAGCGGCCACGGACGGTTCAGAGCGGGCGCGGAGCCGTCGTTTCGAGGCCGATCTTGATCGCCACGACGTTGGCACCGGGGATCCGTGACGCCCAGGATCGCCGACCGCGTGTCGGGCGGCGTCGTTGGCGTGTGCCCTCCGACCTTTCATGGACGGTCACACGCACCGACCCAACCACCTGCCGAGCCCACGTTCCGCTCGACATGCGTACGCCCTCAGGGCCGTGGGACGGCGGCAACCATCTCGATCTCGACATGTGCCCCCAGCGGGAGCGCCGCAACGCCGATCGTCGTGCGCGCCGGGTAGGGGGCCGTGAAGTACTCGGCGTAGACGTGGTTCATCGCGGCGAAGTCGCCCATGTCCGTCAGGAACACGTTGCATTTCACCGCGTCCCCGAAGCCAAGTCCCGCTGCTGTCAGCACAGCTTCGAGGTTTCGAAAGCACTGGTGAACCTGCGCTGTGAACCCGCCTTCGACCAAACGGCCGGTCGTCGCGTCGATCGGAGTCTGACCCGACAAATAGACGGTGTCGCCGGCCCGAACGGCGTGCGCGTAGGGGCCGACGGCCGTTGCACCGGGTGCGGTCACGGCAACTCTGCTCATCAATGGTCCCTCCTGAATGCCGTGGTCGCGTGAGGCTCCATTCCATGCGCACCGGTGCAGAATCAACGCCGGTCCGCCCCCCGCGCCCGGCGCCGTTCATTGCGCCGGCCGATCAGCAGGTCGGTGGCGTCGCGGGGGTCCGGCACGGCCGCGTCGGCGACGTCCTGCGGTGTCAGGCCGATATCCTTCAGCTCCCGCTCGGACAGGGTCGCGAGTCGGTGCAGGACGCGCCGGTTCATCGCCGCGCGGGACAGGCCCGTCCGCACCTCGGCCGCGGCCTCGGCGATCGCCCGGGCAGCCCGGGCGAGCCAGGACGGCCTGCCCGGCGCGTGGGCGGTCTGGGTGAGGCACTGGTCCATGGTTCGATCCTTCGTCCGTGCGGATTTCCGCGATCCTGCGGCCATGGGGCTGGCGGCGACAGGAACAGTTCGGTACGGTTTCGAAGAATTGTCCGGTCGGAAAGGCGGTACGGATGAAGGTCGCGAGCAGGCCGGCCGGAACGCGCGTCGAGACCGTGGCCGGTGAGATCCGTGAGCGCATCGCGGCGCGCCATCTCGTGCCCGGGGTCCGGATCCCGTCGGTGCGGGCGTTCGCGGAATCCATGGGCGTGTCGAAATCGACCGTGGTGGAGGCCTATGACCGGCTGGCCGCCGAGGGCACCCTGGTGGCGCGGCCGGGTTCGGGCTTCTACGTCGCCGGCAAGACCCGGCCGCTCTCCCTCCAGGCGATGGGTCCGCGGCTCGACCGGATCGTGGACCCGCTCTGGATCACCCGCCAGGCCCAGCAGGCCGGCGCGGACCAGCTCAAGCCCGGGGCCGGCTGGCTGCCGGATTCGTGGATGCCGCACGAGGCGATCCGGCGCGGCCTGCGCCGGGTGGCCCGGGCCGATCTGGCCGAGATGACCAATTACGACCGCCCGCTCGGCTACGAGCCCCTGCGGATCCAGATCGCCCGCAAGATCGCCGAGAAGGGCGTCGGCGCCGAGCCGGACCAGATCGTGCTGGTCGAATCGGCCACGCAGGCCCTCGATCTGGTCTGCCGCTTCCTGCTCCAGCCCGGCGACACCGTGCTGGTGGACGATCCCTGCTACTTCAATTTCCTGGCGCTGTTGCGAGCCCACCGGGTCGCGGTGGTCGGCGTGCCGCTGACCCCGGAGGGACCGGACCTGCGGGCTCTTGGCACCCTGCTCGAGCAGCACCGCCCGCGCTTCTACCTCACCAACGCGGCGCTCCAGAACCCGACCGGCGCGAGCCTCGCCCCGGTCATCGCCCACCGGCTGCTGAAGCTGTGCGAGGCGCACGACACCCTGATCGTCGAGGACGAGATTTTCGGCGACCTCGAGCCCGAGCCCGCGCCGCGGCTTGCCGGCTTCGATGGGCTGGACCGGGTGATCCAGATCGGCAGCTTCTCGAAAACGTTGTCTGCCGCCGCGCGCTGCGGCTGGATCGCGCTGCGGGCCGACTGGGTCGAGCCGCTGGTCGATCTCAAGCTGGCCCTGAGCCTCGGCAACGGCCACGTCACCGCGGCCCTGGTGCACAGCCTGATCACCGAGGGCTGCTATCGTCGGCATCTGGCCGAGACCAAGCGGCGGCTGGCCGGCGCCATGGTCCAGGCCTCGGCCGAGCTCGGCGCCTGCGGCCTGAAACCCTGGGCGCAGCCCCGGGGCGGCTTCTTCCTGTGGATGCACCTGCCGGACGGGCGCGACGGCGCCGAGGTGGCGCGCCGGGCGATGGCGCAAGGCATGGTCCTGGCGCCGGGCACCGCGTTCAGCCTCTCGGACCACTGGAACGGCTACATGCGCTTCAACGTCGCCCGTTGCGTCGACCCGCGCATCCGGCCGATCCTGCGCGCGGCGCTGGCGTGATCGCTCCGGTGCCATGGTGGCTTTGCGCGCGCAGCGCAGCGACCTGGCGGGGTTCCTCGCTTGATCGGGGTACGGCGCCCAATGGGTCTGCGCCCGATAAGCTTGAGCTTAGGGTGACAGCGTTCGACCCAACTTGGCCGCCTGGTTTGCCACAGGCGCTTCCCGATAGCGGTCATTCGTTGGCCGTCTGGCAACTTCGGCTCGGGGTGGCCACCAAACCCGGACCTCGCGACCCGAAGTGGACATTCCACCTCCGACCCACAGCATTCCCGCGTATCGCGCGCAGAACACTCATGGTCGAAAACCCGAGTTGACACATCGATCCTGAGTTGCGTGTATCGCTTCTCGGGGACCTAGTCATGAGCGCGATTTTCGATGCCTCGGAATGTGATGACTGGCTCCACTCGAAGCAGGCCGAACTCCGCGCGCTTATGGCTGAGGCGCGGTCGGTGCGCCGGGAGGCAGCCGTCATGCGCGAAGCGAACACGCAGTCTCGTTTCCGCCTGCAACAGGCCTGGGCCAGCATCTCCGCTCAGTGGGGGCTGACACCGCCGGCTGACGCTGAACCCGAGGCGCCCGACCACCGCTTATCCATTCTCGAAGCCTTGAACCTTGCCGGCCTCGATGAAGGCGATCTCGACGACGTGGCCACGTCCATGTGCGCCGCATACCAAGCTGCTGTGGCCAGGGACGACGAGGTACAGGACGTTTTGAGAGACGCGCTGATGTCCATCGGCCGCCACATCGCCGCACAGATGGGCCCCAAGGCAGCGGGTGTCGTTCTAAGTTGACACGCCTTGACCGTTCCTGGGAGGGATCGCGTATGGCAGACGAAGCCTCCCGTGCGGGCTCCCTCCAGCTCATCGCCGCCGTCCTGGGCGTGCCGGTTTCGACATTCTACGGACGCCCGGACGCAAACGCTCGCCCGATCGATGAGGAGAAGTTGCTGACGGTGCTGGCGAGGTTCCTGCGCGCCTTCGGGGAGGCCGGCAACCCGGCGGAACGCAGACGCTGCGCCGAATGGCTGAGTGCCGAGTTCAAGCACCTGGGCATCGGTACGCCGAGAGACAGCTAACCCTCGTTCCGATCACACGGCTTTGTCTCGAAACCACCCTTCTCAGACATCACCAGCGCCAAGCGGATCGCGTCCAAACCCTCGATCACGTCCCAACCGCGCGTGATGACGGTGAGCGGCGCAACGAACAGATTGAGGTCGGCCTCACGCCGGCAACAGCAGCTCCGCCTTCAGCCCGCCGAGATCCGATCGCCCGAGGCTTAAGCCGCCGCCGTAGAGCTCGGCGAGTTCGAGGGTGATCGGCAGCCCGAAACCGTGGCCCGGCACGCCCTCGTCGAGGCGCCGTCCGCGGGCCATGACCGCCTCGGCGGCCTCGGCCGCGAGGCCGGCCCCGTCATCCTCCACGGCGACCCGGACGCCGTTCGCCTGCGGGAGTGCCGTCACCCGCACGCGGCTGCGGCACCAGCGGCAGGCGTTGTCGACAAGGTTGCCCAGCATCTCGTCGAGGTCCTGCCCCTCGCAGGGCACCGTGAGGTCGTCCGGCACCGCCAGCTCGATCGCCACGCCCTTCTCGGCGTAGAGGCGCACCAGCGCATCGCGCAGGTCCGAGACCCGGGGCGCCAGGGGCGTGCGCCCCAGGCCGAGCCGGCGAGCGCCGCCGCCCGGGCCCGGCGCAGGTGGTGGCGGACCCGCCGGTCCATGGCGTCCACCTGCAGGCGCAGGGCGCCCCCGGGATCGCGGGCAGGCTCGGCCAGCGCCATCGACAGGGTCGCCAGCGGCGTCTTGAGGGCGTGGGCGAGGTTGGCGACGTGACCGCGGGCCCGCTCCAGGTTCTGCGCGTTCTGGTCCAGCAGCGCGTTGAGTTCGGCAACCAGCGGCTTGATCTCGGCGGGCTGCTCCTCCGGCACCCGCTCGCGGTGCCGGTGCGCACGGCGGCGAGGTCGCCGCGCAGGCGCCGCAGCGGCGCCAAGCCGAGGCGCACCTGCAGGGCCAGTCCGGCGATCAGGCAGAGGCCGAGCACGCCGAGCGCCAGGGCCAGGCTGGTCAGGGCCTCGCGCAAGGGGCCGTACAGGGCCGCCCGGGGCGCCGCCGCGACGATCGTGGCGGGGGGCGTGCCCGGCACGTCGAGGATGCGCAGGATCAGCCGCTCCCCCCGCGGCCCGGTGCCGTCCGCCGGATGCGGGCGGTCGGGCTCGTCGTCGGGGCCCGGCTCGGTGACGGTGATATGGCCGCCCCGCAGGGAGCCCGAGCCGAAGGTCTCTGCCCCCCGGCGCACCTCCCAGGCCCAGCCGGGCCCGTCCCGGTCGAAGGGCGGCGCGTCGCGATCCCGGGGCAGAAGGCCCGCCTCCAGGCCGGTCCGCAGCGCGACGATCTGGGCGTCGAGATGCCCTTCGATCTGCCCCCGGACGAAGCGGTGCAGGATCACCCCGATGGCGAGCCCGGCCACCACGAGCGCCGCCAGCACCAGCGCCAGGGCGGCCACCAGCAGGCGGGTCCGCAGGGAGCGGTGCGGCGGCGGTCTCTTCTTCGGCGGCGGCATCAGGCCGGATCCGCGTGCAGGCGGTAGCCGTGGCCCCGCACGCTCTCGATCCGCGCGGGGGCGATCTTCCGGCGCAGGCGGGTGATGATCACCTCCACGGAGTTCGAATCGACATCCGCGTCGCCCTCGTAGACCCGCTCGATCAGGTGCGGGCGCGGCACCACCGCGTCGCGGTTGAGCATCAGGCAGGACAGGACCCGCCATTCGAGGCCCGTGAGCTTGAGCGGCAGGCCCTCGTGCTCGAAGGCGCCGAGCCCCGTATCGAAGCTGAGAGGGCCACAGGCGATCCGGCTCGCCCCGCCGCCCTGCGACCGGCGCACCAGGGCGCGCAGGCGGATCACCAGCTCCTCCACCCGGACCGGCTTGACCAGGTAATCGTCCGCTCCCGCCTTGAACGCCGCGACTTTGTCGCTCCAGCCGTCCCGGGCGGTGAGCACCAGCACCGGCAGGGTCCGCCCGGCCGCCCGCCAGGCGCGCAGCACCGAGACGCCGTCGCCCTTGGGCAGGCCGAGGTCGAGCACCACCGCGTCGTAGCCCTCGGTCTCGCCGAGATGCTGCGCGTCCTCGCCGGTGGCGGCCCGGTCGAGGACGAAGTTCTCCGCGCGCAGGACCTTGGCCAGTTCGGCAGCCAGGGCCGCGTCGTCCTCCACCAGCAGGATTTTCAAACGTTTGCCCCCTCGTGCCCCGGCCCGCCCGACACCGTGGCGCTGCCGGAAGTTAGGGCCGCTCTCTCACGCTGCCCATCCATCCGGCCCCCGGATCTGCACCCGCGGCCAAGTCCTTGATCGCCCGCGCGTCTCGGCGCCGATCCGGCCATAGGCGGACGGCTTTAACCGAGGCTGAACCGGGCGGTTCAGGCCGGATTCGAGGGGGCGTCTTACGAAGGCGCCACGGACCGATCGGGTCCCGAACCTTCTCAAGAGGACGACAACGATGAGCGACGACAACACCATCGACGGCACCGCCCGCGAGATCCGCGAGCCGGCCTCCGCCAAGTCAACCAGAAAGGTCCCGGGGCGGACCTGGGTTGTGGCCGCGATCGCCGCACCCCTGGCTTTGGGTGCCGCCGGCCTGTCCCTGGCGCAGGGCACCGCGTTCCAGCCGACCCCGGTGGATCCGGTGGCGATTCAGGCGCTGGCCCCGTCGAGCGCCACTGCCATCAAGGGCGAGGTCGCCGAGATTTTTGGCAACAAGTTCGTGGTCCAGGATTCCACCGGCCGGGCGCTGGTCGAGACCGGCCCCGCCGGCGAGGGCGGCAACCTCGTGGCCAAAGGCGAGGCCGTGACGGTGCAGGGCCGGTTCGAGACCGGGTTCCTGCATGCGAGCGTGCTGACCCATGGTGACGGCCGCAAGGTAGTGATCGGGCCGGCCGGTGGACCTCCGCGTGGCAGCCTCGACTGGGCCAAGGACAAGCTCGGCCTCGGGCCGAACCCGGACGTGCCGGCGCTGACCGCCGCCGTCCAGGCCGCCGGCTACGGCGACGTGCGGGTGACCGGCCGCGGGCCGCGCCACCTCGACGTCGCGGCCAAGGACCGGGACGGGCGCGAGCACCAGCTCCATATCGGCTTCGACGGCCAGGTTCGCGAGCGGCCGGTCCCGGGCGCCCGGCTCTAAGGCCTCGGTCGCCTGCATGTGCGCGCCGCCGGACCGATCTCCGGCCCGGCGGTCAGGGCACGATGCAACCGTTTCCCCCCTGCCGCGTCCTCCTGTCACCCAGCTGAACAGGAGGCACCCCTTGGAACCGATGAAGCCGATGGAACCGATGAAGCCGATGGAACCCATGAAGCCCATGGAGCCGATGAAGGGCATGGAGCCCTTCTGGCCGAAGGACCTGGGCGATCCCTCGACCAGCGGCTCCCAGAACGGCATGAAATACGCGTTCTTCCCGGACAAACATCGTCTCCTGATCGAGCGCGACGGCCAGGTCTCAACCTACGATAGCGGTGACCACCGGATCGGCGGCGTCTCGCAGTCGGACGGCAGCACCAAGTCGCTGACCTTCTCGAGCCAGAACGGCGACGTGGATCTGGGCTCGCTCAAGAAGCTCGACTGACCGTCCAGGTCTGATAAGGCCCAGCACCCAACCCGTTGAAAGTGCTGGCCCGCACAGGTTCGGTCAGCCTGGATGGGCGGCTCACGACCGAGGCTGCCCTATCGACCTCCCGGTCGTCCCGGGGCGCCGGAGGCGAGCCCGGGATCCAGAGCCGCCGACGATGCGAAGCCTTGATCCCACGGTGGTTCTGGATCCCGGGTTCCGCTCCGCGACCCCGGGATGACAGGGGCGGCTTCATAAAGGCCTGAGCCTAAGGTCAGCCTCGTCGGGCGAGCGGCACAGAACGCGATTCAAACCCGCCAGAGGGGCTGGGTTCGGGCCATTCGGAAACCAGGCGTTTCGAGTTTGGGACGATGTCTGCGGGTGTTCGACCCAGGGCCGGGAAGCCCAGCCGCCTTTCCCTCCGGCGCCGGGCCCTCTAAGCCCGGCCCGGCCATGCGACCCCTCCCGCCGATCCGTCCCGAACCATGCGCGCCTTGATCGATCTCGTTCGCATCATGCATGCGCGCGATCGGCGGCGGCTCGTCCTGATCGCGGCGGGCCTGGCGGGCGCGGCGCTGCTGGAGGTGGTCGGCGTCGCCTCGGTGATCCCGTTCCTGACCCTGGTCGGCGACCCATCGGCGGCGACCCGCGTGCCGTACCTGGCCCAGGCCCGCGAGGCCCTTGGGCTCGCCGACGCGCGCAGCTTCCTGCTGGTCACCGGCGGGGCGGCGCTGCTGGCGATCCTGACCACCGCCGTGGTCAATGCCGGGCTGACCTACGCGCAGCTCCGGTTCACGCATCTGGCCGGCTACGGCTTCAGCCGGCGGATGCTGTTCCGCTACCTCGACCGGGAGCGGCTGTTCTTCGCCCAGGCCAACAGCGCCGAGCTTGCCAAGAACGTCCTGTCCGAGACCGACCGGCTGGTGGTCGGCGTGCTGACCCCGGCCACCGTGCTGGCCTCGCGGGCGACCTCGGCGCTCGCGGTGATCGCGTTCCTGTTGGCCTACGCGCCGCAGCTCGCCCTGATCCTCGGCGGCGGCTTCGGCGGCCTCTATGTCGGGATCTACCTGATCATGCGGGCTCGGCTGGCCCGGCTCGGCGGCCGCTCGGTGGCCGACAACGAGGCAAGGTTCCGGATCGTGCAGGAGACGTTCGGCGCGCTCACGGAATTGAAGCTCTACGGCCGGGCGGAGGCCTTCGCGGGCCGGTTCGACGCCCCGGCGCGTGCCTACGCGATCGCCACCGCCGAGAGCCTGCTCACCGGCCAGATGCCGCGCTTCGTAATCGAGGCCCTGGCCTTCGGCGGGGTGATCGTGGTGGTGCTGTTCGCCCTGGCCCAGGGGCTGGATGTGGCCGGGATCCTGCCGCTGCTCGGCCTGTTCGCCTTCGCGGGCTACCGGATGCTCCCGGCCTTCCAGAACATTTTCACATCCGTCTCCCTGATGCGCTTCTACAGCCCGGTGGTGCGGGTGATCGTCGATGAACTCTCCGGCGAGCGCCGCCCCGGCCCACGCACCGGCGAGCGCCTGCCCTTCGGCCGTGCCATCAGGCTGGAGGGGGTCGGCTTCGATTACGGGACCGGCCGGCCGGCGCTGGCCGAGATCGACCTGACGATCCCGGTCAACACGACGATCGGCCTCGCCGGCCGCACCGGCTCGGGCAAGTCGACCCTGGCCGGCCTGCTGCTGGGGGTGCTCACCCCGGGCACGGGCCGGATCACCGTGGACGGGCGCGTGCTCGACGCCAGCGCCCTCCCCGCCTGGCAGAACCGCATCGGCTACGTCCCGCAGGACGTGTTTCTCGTGGACGGCACCGTTGCCGAGAACATCGCCCTCGGCCTCGACGCGCCGGATCTGCCCGCCGTCGAACGCGCGGCCCGGCTCGCGGGCGCGCATGATTTCGTGGCCGCCCTGCCCCCGGCTACGCCGCGCGCGTCGGCGAGCGCGGCGCGCGGCTCTCCGGCGGCCAGCGCCAGCGCCTCGGCATCGCCCGGGCGCTCTACCACGATCCGGACGTGATCGTGTTCGACGAGGCGACCTCCGCGCTGGACGACGAGACGCAAGGGGCCGTGATGCGCGCCCTGCGGGCGCTCTCGGGCCGGCGCACCGTGATCCTGATCGCCCACCGGCTCTCGACCCTGGAGGGGGCAGACGCGGTCCACGTGCTGGAGGCCGGCCGGATAGTGGCCTCCGGGCCACCGGAGACGATCCTGCCGGGATTGGGGAATGCGGCGTGAGGTGGCGCCCTCCCCTTGCGTCCCGGTCCGCGTCCATTACCTCGCCGGTTCGAGGATCGCCCGGGAGGCACGCTTGAGCACGCGCATCGACCTGACCGCTCCGGACGGCACCACGGCCGTGCTCTCCACCCACGGGGCCGAGCCGGTCTCCTGGCGGGTCGGCGGCACCGAGTACCTGTGGAGCGGCGATCCGGCGCATTGGAACCGGCACGCTCCCTGGCTCTTCCCCGTGGTCGGCGCCTCGGCCGGCGGCCAGGTGACGGTCGGGGCCGCGCGCTACCCGATGGCGCAGCACGGTTTCGCCCGGGACCTGCCGTTCACGGTCGTCGATCGCGGCGCCGACGCGGTGACGCTTCGGCTGACCGACGGGCCAAAGACCCGGGTGCATTACCCGTTCGCCTTCCGCCTCGACATCGCGGCCCGGGTGAAGCCGTCCGGGCTCGACCTCACCGTCACCGTGGTCAACACGGGCGACGTTCCCCTGCCCTACGCGCTCGGGTTCCACCCGGCCTTCCCGTGGCCCTTCGCGGGTGGCGAGCGGGCCCGGGACGGCGGCTACGCGGTGGCGTTCGAGCGGCCCGAGCGCCCGTTCGCCCCGCAGGTCGGCCCCGGCGGGCTGCTGTTGCGCGACGAGCAGCCGATCCCGCTGGCCGGCGATACCCTGCCCCTCGACCCGGCGATCTTCACCGAAGCCTTCGTGTTCCGGAATGCGCAGAGCCGATGGATGCGCTTCACCGGACCCGGCCAGGGGGCGGTCAAGGCGATCCGCATGGAGATGGAGGATTTCCCGCACCTCGCCGTCTGGACGAAGCCGACCGCGCCGTTCCTGTCGCTCGAGTGCTGGACCGGCTACGCCGACTGGGCGGATTTCTCCGGCCCGCTTCAGGAGCGCGACGCGCAACGCGTGCTGCCACCGGGTGACGAGGCTCGTCACGGCGTCCGCCTGACCCTGGAAACCTAGCGGTTGCGCGTCTGGGTCGCCCGACCCGAGCCGGGGGCCACCCGCACCGGCGCGGCCCTGGCCGCGCGCGGGCACGCCCCCCTCGTGGCATCGGTGCTGGCGATCGGGCCGACCGGCGCGGAACCGCCCGCCGGTTCGTTCGACGCGCTTCTGTTCACCAGCGCCCACGCGGTGCCGGCCCTCCGGGACACGCAAAGCCTGCGCGGGCTGCCGGTCTTCGCGGTCGGCCCCCGGACCGCCGAGCGTGTGCGCGCGGCGGGGCTCGGGCCTGTTCGGGAGGGACGGGTGACGCGGCTGGGCTCGCCGCCCTCGTGGCCGAGGTGTTGCCGGCCGGGGCGTGCCTGCTCCACGCCACCGGGACCGCCCGCAAGCCCGAGCCCGAAGCGACCCTGACGGCCGCCGGATTCACGATCGTGATCGTCGAGGCCTACACGGCGGATCTGGTCCCGACCCTGCCTGCTGCCGTGGGCGACGCACTCGCCGCCGGGGCGCTCGATGCCGCGCTGCATTACTCCCGCCGCAGTGCGGCCGCCGCGCTCGCGCTCGCGGATGGATCGGGACACGGCGGAGCTTTCCGCCGCTTGAGGCATTACTGCCTGTCTGTTGATGTCGCGTTCCCCCTGGAAGCCGCCGGCATCGCGGTCCATTTCGTTGCGGCACGGCCGCGGGAAACGGATCTGCTCGATGCCCTCGCGCCACGCTTCGGCGACGGCGCGCGGTGACAGCGGGACAGAGCCGCCGTATCTCGCCCTCGCGCCCGGTGCCGCCGCGGTGCTACGGGGGCGCGGCGACGCCGAAGAGTTGGAGGACTTGCCCGTGACGCCACCACCCAGCGACGCCGACAAGCCCGGAGCCGGCGGTCCGAAGCCGGGCGGCGCTCCGTCCACCCCTGCGCAACCCGATCCGGGCCGGACCGAATCCCGGCCCGGTGCGAAGTCGCCCGCCCCCGCGGTGGGGGGCGCCAAGCCCGTGCCGGTCGCACCGAATCAGCCGGGTGCACCCGGCACTGGATCTCCGGCGGCCACTCCGCCCAAGCCGGCGACCGAACCGGTCTTGACCGTCAAGCCGGGCAGCACCGGCGCGGCCGACGGCAAGCCAGAAGCCGGCAAACTACTTGGCGACGGCGCCAAGCCGTCCGCCGCTGGAACGGATCGTCCCGGCGAGAGCAAGCCTGCCGCGACCCAGCCGGGCGCCACGGCCTCTTCGGGCTCCGAGGCCAAGCTGGCGTCCGGCATCGCCGGGCCGAAATCCGAACCTAGCAAACTCGAGCCCGGCAAGCCCGAACCCGGCAAGCCCGAAGCCGGCAAGGTCGAACCCGGCAAGCCCGAGGCGGTTAAGCCCGATCCCACCAAGCCGGATCCCACCAAGGCTGGCCAGCCGGGTGCGGGCGCGCAGAATGGCGGTGGTCCCCGGCCCGGTGCTGCGGCGACCGGTGCCGCGGCCGCTGCGGTCACGGCCGGGCCGATCCTGGACCTGAAGGCCAAGCGCATTCCCGATCCGCCGCAGCCCGGCAAGGACGCCCCGAAGGATGCGCCCAGGGACGGGTCGAAGGACGCTGCGAAGGAAACTGGCAAGGAAACTGCCAAGGACACTGCAAAGGTTGCCGCGAAGGAGCCCCCGAAGGGCTCCGGGACGACGGCCCTGAACCCCGTGACCCCGCCGGCCGGGCGGGCCCGGGCCGGGTTCGGCTCCCTGGCGGCGGCCGGCCTCATCGGCGGCCTGATCGGCGCGGGTGCGCTGTTCGGCGCGGAGCGCGCCGGCTTCGGCACTGTGCGGCCGAACGCCTCCGATCCGTCCCTGTCCGGCCAGGTCGCCTCCCTCGACAAGCGGGTGGACGGGCTCGCCCCGCGCGATGCCGTCGCCGACCTCGACAAGCGTGTCGCCGCCGCAGAGGCCGCGGCCCGGCAGGCTCTGGAGAAGTCCCCGGCCCCCGGCGGCGCTGCGACGGACGGGCAGGCGCCCGGGACGAATGCGGCGGTGCCAGCCGATTTCGCCGCGCGCCTCGACAGCCTCGATCAGCGGGTCGCCGCGCTCCAGGAGGAGCCCGGCCGGGATCAGGGGGGCGATGCCAAGCTCGGCGCGGCCCAGGCGGCCGATCCCAAGCAGGTCGCCGATCTCGATGCGCGCGTGAAGGCGCTCGAGGCGGATCAGCCCGACAAGGGGGCCGCGGCCGAGGCGTCGGAGACGATCGCCGCCCTGCAGGGCGAGGTCGAGCAGCGGGCCAAGGCCAATGCCACGGCCGACGCCGCCCTGGGCCAGCGCCTCGACAGCCTGCAGCAGGCCCTCGACGCCCGCGTGAAGGCCGCCACCGAGGCGGTTCAGGCGGCCACGCAGGCGAGCCGCACCGCCGCGGAGGCGGGTCAGACCCAGGCCGCCGAGGCCGCGAAGGCGGTCGACCGCCGCCTGCAGGAGCAGGCCGACAAGATCGCCGCGCTCGACAAGAGCGTGTCCCAGCGGGCCGAAATCTCCACCGTTCAGGCGGCGCTGCGGGTGGTGGTGGCCGATCGCGTCGCCTCGGCGCTCGCGGCCGGCATGCCCTACGCGGAGCCGCTCGCGACGCTGCGCAAGCTGGATCCGGGTGCGGAAGCCCAGGCCACGGCGCTCGCGCCGTTCGCCGAGACCGGCGCGCCGACCACGGCTCAACTCGCCAACGCGTTCCGGCCGGTCGCCGAGCAAGTCGCCGCCAAGCGCCGGTCGCAGCTGGCCCGGAGCGCCGCCGAGACCGGCGATTTCCGCACCAAGCTCCTGAGCATGGCCGACGGCCTCGTGCAGGTGCGCAAGGTCGATGCGCCCGCCACCACGCCGGAGGCGTCCGACGAACCCGAGGCCAAGGTCCAGGCGGCGCTGGACCGCGGCGACCTGCCGGCGGCGTCCGCGGCCTTCGCGGCCCTGCCGCCCGAGATGCGCGACCAGGCCGGCGATTTCGCCGCCAAGCTCAAGGCCCGGGCCGCCGCCGAGGAGTCCGTACGGGCCCTGCTCGCCGGTGTCTTCAAGGCCCTGCCTACGGATGCGGCCTCCGGTGCCGCCCCGGCGGCGCCAGGCCGCTAGGCAGTGACGGCGTCGATCCGCGCCTCGCGCGGCTGCATCTTCTCCGGTCGGGCGCCCAGGCGCCCCGCCTCTCCCGCACCCAGCGGTGGCCGCCCGGCGGCCGTCGACAGGAGACACTGACCCCATGTGGCGCGCCCTCGCCTTCCTGGCCCTGCTCGCACTCGCCGCCTTCGGGGCGGTCTGGATCGCCGACCGGCCCGGCACCGTCACCGTCGTCTGGAACGGCTACCAGATCGGCACCAGCCTCGCGGTCGCCCTGGTCGGCGTGATCGCCGCGGCCATCGTCCTGGGCCTGCTCTGGGCGATCGTGCGCGGCGTGATCGGCCTACCCGAGGCGCTGGTGCGCGGTTCGGCGGAACGCCGCCGGGCGAAGGGCTTCTCCGCCCTCTCGCGCGGGATGGTGGCGGTGGGCTCGGGCGACCCGCTCGCCGCCCGCCGCTACGCCGGGGATGCCGAGCGGCTGCTCGGCCCCGAGCCGCTGACCCTCCTGCTCAAGGCCCAGGCGGCACAGATCTCCGGCGACCGCGACGCCGCCGAGAGCGCCTTCCAGCGCATGGTCGACGACCCCGAGACCCGGGTGCTCGGCCTGCGCGGCCTGTTCGTCGAGGCGCGCCGCCGCGAGGACGAGACCGCCGCCCGCGCCTACGCGGTGGAGGCGGCCCGCCTCGCTCCCAGCGTGACCTGGGCCAACGAGGCGATGCTGGAGGCGCAATCCGCCGACGGCGACTGGGGCTCCGCTCTCGAGACCATCGAGCGGCGCTCCTCCCTGGGGCTGATCGACAAGCCGACCGCCCGGCGCCAGCGGGCCGTGCTCCTGACGGCGATCGCCGGCGAGCGCGAGGCCGGTGAGCCGGAACTCGCCGCCGAGCGCGCCCTGCAGGCGGTCAAGCTCGCCCCCGACCTGGTACCGGCAGCCTGCATCGCGGGGCGCCTGCTCTCGCGCCGGGGCGACCTGCGCAAGGCCGCCAAGGTCGTCGAGACGGCCTGGAAGACCAATCCGCACCCCGACCTCGCCAAGGTCTATCTCGGCCTGCGCCCCGGTGATTCGGTCCGCGACCGCCTAGCCCGGGCCGAGACCCTGGCCAAACTCACGTCCTGGGATCCGGAATCCCGCCTCGCCGTGGCGCAGGCGTCCCTCGACGCGCGCGAATACGGCCGGGCTCGGGAGGCCCTGAAGCCGCTGCTCGCCGACCGCCCGACCGTCCGCTCCAGCCTGATGATGGCGGCGATCGAGGAGGCCGAGCACGGCGCGGCGTCCGGTCAGGCCCGCGAGTGGCTGTCCCGGGCGGCCCGGGCGCCGCGCGACCCTGTCTGGATCGCCGACGGCATCGCGTCCGACACCTGGGCACCGGTCTCGCCGGTCAGCGGCCGCCTCGACGCGTTCGCGTGGCGCGAGCCGCCGAACACGTTGGCACCCTCCGAGCCCGCGGTGGAGCCGGAGGAGCCCGACCTGCCGAAGCCCGTCCTCGTCCCGGCCGAACCGATGTCGCCCGCCCCGCTTCCAACCATCATCCCCGCCGCCAGCCCGCCGGCTGGTCCGGGGGCCGACGCGGTTTCCGCCGGCATGGCCTCTGCGGCGGTCCCGGCCTCGGGCGAGCGGGCCGCGCGGCGGACGGCATGACGGATCGGCTGGTCCGGCCTTAGCCGGATAACGAGAGAAGAGTGGGAGATATCAGTCTTGTACTGAACTTTTCCCTCGGTCGCGCGCTTACGTTGACGTCAGTTGTTGATAATGCGTACCCTGTTGCTGATGCACGCCCGCGCCGACCGAGGATCAGACAATCTGCCCTCCGCTTCATCTCCCTGTCGCGTCGCCGATCCGGCGGGGCGCAACGCGGGTTCCGACCCGGCCGGTCCTGTCGTGACGGCCGCGATCGAGGACACGGCCGAACCGCGCCGGCAGGTGGGCGTTCTGCCGTTTCAGCAGGGGCGCGACGGTGAGAACCGGATCCTCCTGGTGACCTCCCGGGAAAGCCGGCGCTGGGTCATCCCGAAGGGGTGGCCGATGAAGGGCCGCAAGCCGTTCGAAGCAGCGGCGCGCGAAGCCTACGAGGAAGCCGGCCTGCGCGGCGATGTCGGCAAGCGGCCACTCGGCTACTACGTCTACCAGAAGCGCCTGAAGAACCTCGACGCGGTCCTGTGCCAGGTCAAGGTTTTCCCGCTCAAGGTTCGCAAACAGCTCAAGAACTTCCCGGAGGCGAATCAGCGCGAGTTGCGCTGGTTCACGCCTGCCGAGGCCGCCGAGGCCGTGTCCGAACCGGGCCTCGCGGCGATCATTCGCGCCACATGCCGGCAAGTTAAGGCGACGGACGCGTAACCCACCGTTGCCAAGCCGGCGATGATCCGTTATTGCCCCTCTCAGCCGGACGGACACGCCCCCAAGCGGGGTCGCCACGGCGCTTGCTGCGGTAGCTCAGTGGTAGAGCACTTCATTGGTAATGAAGAGGTCGACAGTTCAATCCTGTCTCGCAGCACCAGAATTTCTCCTGACTGACTGATCGTTTCAAGGGTACAGCGGGCTCTCGCTGCGCCAATCCTCGGGTTTGCTTGAAGGATCGCCGGAAAGGCGTCGTCGAGCCTGTCGGCTTCCCGTGGCGCCTAGGATGGCGCGCCGTTCCATCCGTTTGGGGATGATGCAGGATTGAACACGACGGCCCTCTTCACGATGCTGGGTATCGTCCTCGGCTGGGTCGTCCTGGCCGGGGCCGCGCTGCTGGCGGGCCGGATCGCCACCTTCGCGTTCATGGTCCTGACCGTGGTTGCGCTGTTCCTCTATGTGCCCTGGGTCAGGCTGCGCGCCAGCGGGATCGAGGGCTCGAGTCGGCCGGTCCGGTTCTGGACGAATGTCGCGATGCTGGTGGTCAGCCTCGCGGCGTGCCTCGCCTTCGCGGTGATGCTGGCCCGGCGGATGGGGTTCTTGTAGCCGGAGGCCCACGAGAGCGTCGTCGGACGGCTATCTCGAAGTGCCGCATCGTCCCATCGGGGGCATCGGAGTCTCTGCGTCTCCCGCAGGACCAGCAGCGATGCCGGACGCCGAACCGAACCGGCGCCCGATCGCCTCAGTGCTTCGTCAGGCTGTCGAGGGTCTCGTTCTGTCCGAGCGTGTCCGAGAACCGTCCGAGACGGCTAAGGCTCGGCTCGTTCAGGCCACCGGCATTGGCGAAGGTGGCCAACGCGATACCGACCAGAAAGCTGGCTTCCTCGGCGGTGACCGCCCGACCGCTCAGCGTACTGGCCGCTCCGCGCACGGCGAGCACGGCCTGCTGGAACGCGGGGTCGTTCTGCAGCTCCGCCAATCGGGTCATCTGAGGCTTTCTCCTGGATCACGTGTGTTGTCTGCGGCGTCGCCGGAGCCTTTGGACCCATCGGCGGGGACGGTTCAAGGGGTGCCGCGCCTGTGTCCCGGAACCGGGACGATGCCGGCGGCGCTGGTCTGCGTCGAAACCGGATAATCGACCCTCATAAGCGTCACGGTAGGTGGGTTTCACATCATGGATCAAGGTTTCCATCCGGCCGGCTGACGATCCGCAACGGATCGAGATCGCAAAGACCGGCCGTCCTGACGGTTGCTCGGGCCCCGCGGCACCGCAGGCTTTGCCCCCGGACACCGGGGCCGGGGTCACGGCCGGTAAACCCTTCGGCGTGAGGATAGCCGGGCTACCATCAGGCACAGGATCGTTGTTCCAGCATGTCGTCACGCGTGTTGACTTACGGGACCGCCGCGCTCCTCGGCGTTCTGCTGCTGCCCTGGCCGGCGGCGGCGCGGATGGGGGTCTCGCCGGCGGTGCGCACCTGGCTGTCCGGCCTCGTCACCCGGATCGACGCGGTCGATCGCGCTGATCGGCACGCGAACACCCGCCGGGCAGCCGGCACCGTGTTGGTGCGGATCGAGATCGCCGCCGACGGTTCGGTGCGTCAGGCCGAGATCGAGCGTAGTTCGGGCTCCCGCGGGCTCGACCGTCGGGCGCTCCGGGCGGTGCAGGGGGCGAGCCCGTTCAGGGCGCCCCCGGTCGAGCTGCTGGCCGAGGACGGGGTCGCCGACCTCAGCGTTCCGGTGCAGTTCGGGCGCTAGAGCATCGTTCCGAAAGGTGGCCGCCGGCTTTCGGAACACGACGATGCGCCGAACCTCGGCCTCGGAAACCCGTAGTTTGCGACGGTGCGCGGCGCCGTCCTGAAACTTTTGTCGAATCGCCTCCGTTCGCGTCTTCAACCACAAGGCGCGTCCGGGAGGTTGATGGTGAGAGACACATTCGCGCGGCTGCGCCGGGAAGAGACGAAGCGGCCGCCCCTGCCCCTGGTGGTCTCGTGGCTGGCGGTGTCGGTCGGGATGTGGGTCGTGATCTACGCCTATTCCGGCCGCGTGATCTGGACCTGGTGACCGGGTTCAGCGATCGTCGTGACGGCTCGCGCCGACAAACGCTCCGATCAGGTAGCCGGACTGGTGGGCCGCCAGATAGGCGAGCAGCACCAGGACCTTCACGGCATCGATCGTGGACGTCAGTGCCCAGAGGGGCAGGCATATCAGGGCGATCAGCACCGAACTCGCCACGACAGCCGGGGCCCGATAGAGCCATCCTTCCAGAATTCCTGCTGCGCATAAGAGGGCCGCGATAAGCAACAAGCAGCACCCTGTATGGCGTAATAGTAAGATTTATAGCTCAATCCTACGCATGTTGCTATATTAAGCCTCTTAAATTCGGTTTCGTGCGCGCGACGCATATTTTTCCTGGCCGGTCACGGCAGCACCAGGCCGGAGACGCCGTAGATCAATGCCGCGACCAGCGCCGCCGCGGGCATCGTGACCACCCAGGCGATCACGATGCCCTGGGCGATGTTCCAGCGCACCGCCGAAACCCGCCTGGCCGCACCGACTCCGACGATCGCCCCGGTGATCGTGTGAGTGGTGGAGACCGGGATCCCGAACGCGGTGGCGGCAAACAGGGTGACGGCCCCACCGGTCTCGGCGCAGAAGCCCTGCATGGGCGACAGCCGGGTGATCTTCGAGCCCATCGTGTGGACGATGCGCCAGCCGCCGAGCAGCGTGCCGAGCGCCATGGCGGTCTGGCAGGACAGCACCACCCAGAGCGGCACGTGGAACGCACCGCCCTCCTCCCCGTGGGCGTAGAGCAGCACCGCGATGATGCCCATGGTCTTCTGCGCGTCGTTGCCGCCATGGCCGAGCGAGTAGAGCGAGGCCGAGACGAACTGCATCCCCCGGAACAGCCGGTCCACCGCGTGAGGGGTCGAGCGCACGAAGATCCACGATACCGCCAGCATCAGCAGCAGCCCGAGGCCGAAGCCCAGGGCGGGCGAGAGCACGATGGCGGCGCTGGTCGCGATCACGCCGGGCCAGACGATCGCGCCGAGGCCCGCCTTGGCGATGCCGGCCCCGAGCAGGCCGCCGATCAGCGCGTGCGAGCTCGAGGATGGGATTCCGGCGTACCACGTGATCAGGTTCCAGCTGATCGCGCCGCCCAGGGCCCCCAGGATCACCCGGTCGGTCACCATGTCGACATCGACGATGCCCGACCCGACCGTGCCGGCCACGTGCAGGCCGAAGATCAGGAACGCCACGAAGTTGAAGAACGCCGCCCAGATGACGGCGTAGCGGGGCGCGAGCACCCGGGTCGACACGATGGTGGCGATCGAGTTTGCGGCGTCGTGCAGCCCGTTCAAGAAATCGAAGAGCAGGGCGACGGCGATGAGGACGATCAGGAGGGGCACGCGGCCGGCTCAGACATGCTCGACCACGATGCTGCTGATCTGGTTCGCGACATCCTCGAACCGGTCCATGACCTTCTCCAGGTGGTCGTACAGCTCGGACCCGACCACGAAGGCCATGGGATCCTGCCGGGAAGCCTTGAACAGGGCCTTGAGCCCGGCATTGTGCAGGTCGTCGGCCCGGCCTTCGAGCTGGATCACCCGCTCGGTCAGAGTGTTCAGGACGGTCGCGTTCTCGCCCAGCGCCCGCAGCTTCGGCATCGCCTCGGCGGTCGCGGCGGCGGCCTCCTGGATCACCGCGCCCATCTCGCGCATTGACGGCTCGAAGGCGGTGACCTCGAACAGCTGCACCGTCTTGGCGGTCTTGAGCATCTGGTCGATGGCGTCGTCAAGGGAGCCGACAAGGGCCTGGATGTCGCCCCGGTCGAACGGGGTGATGAAGGTCCGCCGCACGGCCAGCAGGGCGTCCCGGGTGATCGTGTCGGCGGCATCCTCGTGGTCGGCGATCGCCTGGCAGGCCACCGGGACGTCCTGGGTGCCATCGAGCAGGGCCCGGAGCGCGGCCGCGCCGCCGACCAGGGTGGCGGCATGGCGCTCGAACAGGTCGAAGAACCGGTCTTCCTTCGGCATCAACGCACGAAACCAGCCCAGCATGTGACGTCCCGGTTCGAGGATCAGTATCCGTGCAAGCTCGACTGCCAGATACGCCTAGCATGGCGATCGGCGGTTCGCATCAGCCGGCACCGGTCACGCCCTACATTCGGGTCGCTTGCGTCATTGATCATATCGATTTCTATTATCGATCCTATCTGTTTGGATCATGACGCAGTGCAGCGTAGATAGTGCCTCGACAACGGGCTTCGGACCCGGACAGCAAGAGGTATCCCACCATGACCACGCGTTCCTTGATCCTGGCCGCCCTGGCCTCCATCCCGATGATCGGTTCAGCCCTGGCCGATGAGGCCATCAACCTGACGCCGCCGCTCTACCGGGAGCAGGCCCGGGTGATCTCGACCACCCGTCCCGCGACCGAACTGGCGACCACGCCGCGCCTCGTCCCGGCGGCTCAGACCACCACCCGTGTCGTCACCGCTACCGCGATGCCGACCCGCTGATGCGGGCCGGACGCCTCCCGGCGCATCTTCACGGCGCATCGCTCAGACGCATCCCGGAGCCCCCAGCCCTGCTCCGGGATGCCGCAGACCGAGCGCACCACCCCTGCGCCCGGCGGGTGCCGGACCGGCGGCCCGGGATGCAAGATCCCCAGGCCGCATAGGCGCGCGCCCCCATAAGACCCAGTCGGAATCGCGGATCGACGCGCCTGACAGGGTGCGAACGGTTGCAGTGCAAAACGCGATGCCGCGTCGGCAGTCCGCCCGACAGTGCAGGCTTCGTCCCGATACCGAACTCGTGCACCGCCCCGACCGCCCATGATGTCGGCGCCCGCCGTTCCTGCGCGCGTTCCCCGGTCGATCGCAAGAAAAGCGGATCCGCCACGGCGACGGGCTCGCTGTTACCCGCCGGGCTCCCCGGACCGGTGCGGCCCGATTGGTAGGTAATCGATCCTTGGCCCTTCTCCGGCTTGCGCCAACCGGCGTCCGGAGGCCGGCCACCGGCGGCTCCTGATCGTCGCCCCTGCGGCTTCGTGTCGAACCCCCGAATCCGCTTCGGATCCGCTCCGCTCGACCTGGGCCCGGCGAAATCCGAGCTGGGCAGGATCCGCCCATTCCCATCCAAAGCGAAGTCGCGCCGCGACCGCACGCCGGTCATTCCGCGCGGACCGACCCGCAGGATAACCCGCTCTCAACGCAGGATTTCATCCGCTGAGCGGGGCTTCCGGACCGGCTATCCCCGGCAACACCTATCTTCATTCCGACAGGTCTCGGGCGGACTGGGAATAGGAAGATAGGCTTGTGCGCGGTATGGCTCGACAGCAACTGTCAATCCCGAATGCAGCATCGAACCGAGCTGATCTTCATAGGCCGAAAACGGGATCTTGAATGCTGCACAAATACAAATCTTGACAGCAGCGCAACCACGTACGTAATGTTTCCACAGTGTTAAATTTAGGAAAAATAGCTGAGTAGGTTGCCCGTCCACTCGGGTGGCTGACGCGACGTAGGCAAGTTCTCTTGTGCTGCGATGGATCAATCGCGCCCTGCTGCAAGTCTGGGGAAACATTCATGGTCGACTTGACCGGTTATAAACTAACCTTCGACGAAGAGTTTAACACCCGGAGCATTTCACAGACTGGCGCGGGGACCACCTGGGCCGATATCCGCGCGCAAGACCGTGGTGACGCGAATGCCGATGTCGGGTTCGGCCACTCGTCCTTCGTGGACAAGGGGTCTGGCTACGACCCGTTTCAGCTCCAGGACGGCGCCCTGTCGATCACGGCGGTCCCGGACAGGACTTCGTCCGGCGTGCCGGGCAGCTGGGAATCCGGCCTGCTGACGACCCAGGGCAATTTCTCGCAGACCTACGGGTATTTCGAAGTCCGGGCCGACTTCTCCGAGCAGGTCGGCGCCTGGGACGCGTTCTGGCTGCTGCCCAACCAGCAGAAGGCCGACCCCTACAACGCGGGCCAGCACCAGGAGCTTGACGTCGTCGAGCGCTACGGCGACGGGCCGAGCACCGTCTACAGCACGATCCACACGACGGATCAGACGCCGAACATCCCCTGGCAGCAGAACCGCCAGGTCACGAGCGTAATGCCGGACCAGACCGGCTATCATACCTACGGCATGAACTGGCAGGCCGACCGGATCAGCTTCTACGTGGACGGCCAGATGACCGGCTCGCAGGCGACGCCGTCGGATCTGCACAGCCCGATGTACATGCTGGTGAACCTGGCCACCCAGGGGGGCGGCAGCAACAACGCCGATCTCGCCGGCGTGCCGATCAGCTCGAAGATCGACTACGTCCGAGCCTATTCGAACGATCCGACCGCAGCCGCCGTGAAGCGCGACACCGTGTCGAGCCCCGACGGCCGGGATCCGGGCCTGTACGGCGCCGCCGCGGCAACCTCGACGAACACGACGACAGCCGCCGCGACCACGGCAAGCGCGGAGAGGGGCACGACGACCACGGCCACGAGCGTGGCTTCGTCGGCAGCGTCGGCCACCAAGCCGGCGACCGGTTCGACCACCGGGACGGCATCAGGAACAACCAACCCGACGAACGGCTCGGCCGCCGCGCCGACGACGAGTTCCACGGTCACGATTGCCGCGACCCCCAAGCCCACCGTCTCGACGGCGCCGACCGGGGCTGCCTCCCCGTCGAGCGTCAGCCCGAACGGAGGCGTGTCCCCCGCCGCCGCACCGACACCGGCCGCTCCGACGACGGGGTCCGGCGCCTCCAGGCCGTCAGCCGTTCAGAACCCGCCTGTCGGCGCGTCTTCGGGCTCGACCAACGCCACGCCGGGAACGAGCGCGCCCACCGCCAGCGCTGCGCCCACGACGGCCTCATCGACGGTCCCTGCCGCAAGCACGACCCCCACGACGGCGCAAAGCAGCGCCCCGGTCGCATCGACCGGCACTGCTCCGAGCGCGACCGGCAGCGGTGCGAACGGTGCAACGCAGGCGTCCACCGCGAGCGCGACGCCGCCGGCTGCAACCTCCACGACGAGTGCGAGCGGCTCGGCGACTCCGACCACGGGTTCCACCGCCGCGTCTGCGCCGGCCAGCACCGGGAGCGGAACCGGCCCGGCAGGCGGCAGTGCGACGACGGGGTCCCCTTCGACCACCCTCAGCGCAGCACCTGCCGCGCCGACGCCGAATGCCGCCGGCACGACGCCCTCGACGGTGACCGCCAGCGCGCCGACCAGTGCCGCTTCCAGCGCGGTGAGCAGCACGAGCGGCGGATCGCACACGACCGCGAGCGCGCCGTCCCAGACCGCCGCGGAGACGACTCACTCGGGTGGTGCGACCCATTCGGGCGGTGCGACTCTTGCGGCCACGGGTTCGGCTCCCCCTCCGACCACCGTCGGCGCAGCGCCTCAGGCCCCTGCCCCGACGACGAACTCCGCGGGGACGGCGAATCTGTCCGCGTCCCCCGTGTCGGGTCAGTCCGCGGCCGCCTCGACAACGCCGGCAAACGGCATGGCCCACACGCCGACCGCAGGACCGAGCGCGGCGGCCCCGGCGGCCCTCGACACAACGGCGGTGACGACCCCGCCCGGTGGGTCCGGCGCAAACGGTGTCGCGAGCCCGGCAAGCGTAGTCCCGGTGGCGAGCAGCGCCACCGTGCAGCCGGCCATGGCCACCGCTCCGACCAACCCGGCCTCGACGGTGGCACCCGGCTCCGGCGGTACGGCGCGGCCGGTGCTGGGCAGCGCAACCCGTTCTCCCGCCGGCACGCAGAACCCGTACCCGCCGACCGGCAACCCGATCGCCGCCGCGCCGACGGCCCCCATCAATCCGGGCAGCGTAACGAGCGCGTCCCCAGCCGCATCCGCGGGCGCCACGAGCCCGCAGGGTCCCGCCGTCCCGGCGGTGAGCAAGGCTCCCACCTATGAGACGTTCTCCGTCCCCGAGAGCCAGCGGAAAGCCGCGATCGCCCTGATGGCCAAGATCAACAAGGGCGAAGCCAGCGCACCCGCGACCACCGACTGGTTCACCAAACTGTCCAACATCCTGATGCATCTCTGGTAGGCGCAGCTTTCGAACGCGGTTTCTGAAGGCGCCTGCGAGCGCGGGCCGCTTCGCTCACCGGGACCTGCGGATGTCCGCAGCCGGCGGGATGGTGCGTGGTGTGGCCCGGAGGGTCGCGCCCGGCGCCTGCCGGCACCCGTTGCCTCCCGGTACGAGACGGTCGCCGGCGGTTGATCCACCGGGCGGCCGCTGCTCGATGTTGCCGCGCGGCAAACCGCGAAACGGCAGTCCGGCGCAATGCCACGGCCTCGACGCATCGTTCTGGCTTGCGCCGAGCCGGCATCCACGTGGCTGGCGAGCGCTCGGGCTGGAGCGGGTCCGCTGCGAGGGGACGCCGCGACTCGGGCCCACCTGTGCCGGGCGCGATCCGGGACGCGGATACGCCAGCCGCCTCCCGGCAGCGGATCGGCTCCGTTCCGATCCGTCGAGCGGCACGGGCTAGCTCACGACGCGGCCTCCCTCGCCAGCATCGGCCGCGCGCCGCGTCCCGAGGCACCTCCTGGCGGCCGCGGTACTCGACACGGTCGCGCCACCGGATCGGACGGGGGCACGCGTCGACGATGGGATGCGGCGTCTCGAATGCAATAACGGCGACCTGCCCGCTCAGTATGGCGGTCGTTCTCCCATCGGGATAGCCGGGCCTGGCGAGCCACCCCGCGTCCGGGCTTCAAGATTGGCATTTCACATTCGGTAATCAATTCAAACGAAGCCGATCGTTTCCGCGGCGCGAATGCCGATTATCAGTAGAAATCCGCTCTGATGGCCCGCCTTTTGAAGTCGGCGCGCGCACGGCCTGTGGTATCCATTGCAAACCGGCGGCCGAATCGGGTTTGTCCTGCGCAGAGACACCGCGGCATCGCGGGGCGCGCGACACCTGAGGAGGGTGGTCGCGGCTTGGATCGATCAGTTGGCCCGGTCGGCGCAGTGACCGGAGGCGTATCGACGATGATGATCGCTATTCCCGCCTTGCTGATGGGAGCGACCCTGTCGGTGCCGGTCGCGGACCGCGTGCCGGTCTTCGATGTCGGGCCGGGGTGCCGGGCGGCCACCACGCTGATGACCCTCGATCCCAGGCGGCAGAAACTCTGCCTCGACGATGAGGCGTCGGCACGCGCGCAGGTCGCCCAGAAATGGTCGCGCTATGCGGCCGTCGACCGGACGCGCTGCACCGCGGAGGCCCAGCTGGATGGGCTGCCGAGCTACGTCGATCTGCTCGAGTGCCTGACCCTCGCCCGCGAGGCCAAGGCGGAAGACACGTGGTAGCCGCGGCAGGATCTCTGTCCACGACCGTCCCGTAACGATCCCAGTCGAGGGGCCGCCCGTGCCGATCGCGCCACTGCTTTCCGGACCCGTCCGCGTTCTGGTCGTCGCGACCATCGCGGCGCTGGCGGCCGGGTGCCGCGACACCAACCAGTACGTTCCGCCGCCGCCGCCGAGCGTCTCGGTGGCGCAGCCGGTCGTGCGCAACGTGACGCGCTACTTCGAGCTCACCGGCAACACCAAGGCGTTCGCGGCCGTCGATCTCGAGGCCCGCGTCCAGGGATTTCTGGAGGGGATCAGCTACACGGACGGGGCCGTGGTGAAGAAGGGCGCGCCGCTCTTCTCCATCCAGCGCAACACCTACGAGGCGCAGCTCAAGCAGGCGCAGGGCGCCCTC